>JAWXTD010000026.1:0-24523 GCA_044433805.1 Rikenellaceae bacterium | reverse complement strand
ATCGGCTGCAATGGAGTCGGGCGTTGCTCGCACAACAATTACAAATTGGGATGAGTATCGTCGTCACCTAAAGGTGTTGATGGGCCAAGAGTCGACGTTGGTACACCAGCTGCACGAGACTGCTCGCTTAGACCCACAGCGCGTTGTTTTTGCCGAGGGTATGCATCCGAATATGTTGAAGGCGGCAGTACAGGCGAAATCCGAAGGTATTTGCCATCCAATCTTATTAGGTGCTCACGATAAGATTACGGCCTTGGCAAAGGATCTAGATGTGAATATCGAAGGAGTTGAAATCGTTGATATGCGTAGCGATGAAGAGGCAGAGCGTCGCGAGGCATTCGCAGCAAGCTTCACAAAGCGTCGCGAGAGGGCCGGAGCCAACTATCAGGAGAGTGTCGACAAGATGTTCGAGCCCAACTACTTCGGTATGATGATGGTCGAAACAGGCGCTGCAGATGCATTTATCACAGGATTGTACACAAAATATTCAAACACCATTAAGGTGGCAAAAGAGGTTGTTGGAATCCAGGAAGGTTTCAAATGTTTTGGTGCAATGCATATTTTGAACTCAAAACAAGGAACATATTTTGTTGCCGACACCCTAATCAATCGCCATCCAGACACCGATGCATTGATAGATATTGCGCGTCTGTCGGCTCGCACGGTCAACTTCTTTAACCATACACCCGTTATGGCGATGTTGTCCTACTCTAATTTCGGTTCAGACGCTGTCGGGTCGCCAGCTATGGTACACGAAGCTGTCGATTATATGCAACAGAACTATCCCGATTTGGCAATTGATGGCGAGATGCAGGTGAATTTTGCCCTTAACCGCGAACTTCGCGACGCAAAATTCCCCTTCACGAAAGTTGCAGGAATGGATGTTAATACATTGGTATTCCCAAACTTGAGCTCAGCGAATAGCGCATATAAATTTATTCAGGCGATGAGTGAAACCGAGGTGATAGGACCAATTCAAATGGGACTCAACAAACCAATTCACTTTACCGATGTCGAGAGTTCGGTGAGCGATATTGTAAATATTGCAGCTGTAGCTGTGATCGACGCAATCGTTGATAAGAAACGCAAGTAGGCGATTTGGTTATAGTGAAAGCCTCTTATTACCTCCTAAAGTGGAGGCGTAAGAGGCTTTTATATTTACTTCTCAAAATCTATTGCGGTGGCAATTTCCCATAATTTGCCACGATATTCGCCATTGAATTTTTTGTTTCCGCGAGTTGGGTGTACACGATTTGAGAGCATTACAACGTAGATATCCTTATCGGGGTCGATCCACATATATGCGCCCGTGTAGCCAGTATGGCCATAGCTCTGGGGGGTGTAGGGCAGATCCTTGTTGTCGACCTTGGTGAAGCCTAGTGCGTAGATTGATTTTTTTTGCCCTCTTTCGAACTTTGTAAATGCATCAACAGTTTGGCCCTTTACAATCTGCTCGCCATTATAATCTACGCCACCGCGCAGGAACATGGCGCAAATTTGGGCGATATTATTGGCCGAACTAAATAGGCCGGCATTGCCTCCCACACCACCCAGCACGCAGGCCAACTCATCGTGCACCAAGCCTCTCATCGTGTCGCGACGAAAGAGCGCATCGTACTCTGTGGGGCAAATATTCTCGGCGTGACTCCACGAAAGAGGCTTGTATCCAATATTTTGCAGATTCATTTGATCGTAAATGCGTTGCGTATAACTATCTAGCGTAGTGCGAGATACCTTCTCGACAACTTTCTGAAGCATATAAAAACTCAAATCACTATAGATGTGTCGCCCACGTTGCTCCGAGTTGTGGGCAGCATACACCAATGAATCCAACATCTTGTGGTACTCCTTGTCGACATATAGATTTTTTGCAATCTTGACACGATTTTCACCCGAGCAGTGACTCACATATTTAGGGTCATATAGGATATCTTTTGCTGCAAAATATCTATCGTCGAAGGGGTAAGGATTTGCCTCACTCTGTTTGCGCGATAGTAGATGAACCCCCTCATGAGCCGACTTCGACAGCGAAAATGCAACAGATACAAACGGACGGAATCCAGCGGTGTGATACAATAGCTCCTCGATGCGAATGTCGCCAAATTTAATGGTGTCGGGCAGTTCAATGATCTCATCGATACGTGTTTGCGCAGTGAGTCGGCCATCGTCGATAAGCGTCATTACGGCAAGCGTCGTAGCGCAAACTTTGGTGCACGAAGCCACATCGTATAGCGTCGAGTCGGTTACTAGCTTAGAGTTGCTATAATCCATATAACCATATGATTTTGAGAATTTTATGCCGTTACTGTCGCCAATTACCACCTGTGCTCCAGGGAAAAATTGGTTTTCGATAGCATGATTTATGTAGCGATCGAGTGAGTCTGTTGTGACCTTGCCCTGCGCAAATGCTTGCGTGCTGATAGCAAAAAGTATATATATAATTAGTGTAAATCTGTGCATTTCGTTTAAGTGTGTTTATTATTTTGCGCATCAAAAATAGTACAATTTTATTAGTTATTCAATAATTAGTGTTATATTCGTGCGTAATTTTTACAACCAAATTGATCCTCAAGATGAAGATATTTAAGAAAATCGCGCTCCTAACACTACTGCTCGCAAGCTCCTTGCAACTTTTGGCCATAGAAAATGGTGCCGATCAGATAGATAAAATTTTACCTCTATTGAGTGGCAAGCGTGTAGGCTTGATTATCAATCACACCTCGGTTGTGGGTGATAGCCAAGTATCACTGCTCGACACTCTCTTGAGCCATCGGGTTGATGTGGTCTCGGTTTTTGCTCCTGAGCATGGATTTCGAGGCGATGCAGATGCTGGCGAGAGTGTTGCCAATGGCAAAGATGTCAAAACCGGAGTGCCGATCATCTCGCTCTATGGTTCAAATAAGCGACCTTCCAAAGAACAGCTCTCGGGTATAGATGTTTTAGTGTTTGATATTCAGGATGTTGGTGTTAGATTCTACACCTATATCAGCACAATGTATTACGCAATGCAGGCGTGTGCACAATATGGTGTGGCGATGGTTGTTTTAGATCGTCCAAACCCGAATGACTATATAGATGGGCCAATTATTAGCGACGACCTCAAGTCGTTTGTTGGTGCCCTGTCGATTCCAATTCTTCACGGTCTGACCGTATCTGAACTCGCTCTGATGATCAATGGTGAGGGGTGGTGCGAAGCTGGCGAGGTTGATCTTTCGGTTGTGCCCATCAAGGGGTGGCACCACGGAAAGCCGTATGAATTGCCTATCAAGCCATCGCCAAATCTGCCTAATGCTCAGGCGGTTGCCCTATATCCGTCGTTGTGCTTTTTCGAGGCAACCGACATCAGTGTCGGTCGTGGAACATATATGCCATTTCAGGTGTTGGGCTATCCCGATGCGAAGTATGGTGACTTTGAATTTATGCCACGCTCGCTTGCGGGCTTCGATAAAAATCCTCTGCAAAAGGATCGCAAGTGCTATGGTGTCGACCTGCGCCAAGTGGATGCTCCCAAAGGGCTCTCGTTAGAGTATTTTATCGATTTTATGAAGATCTCGGGCAAAGGAGCTGCATTTATCTCGCGCTCGCAATTCTTCGATATGCTCTGTGGCGATGCATCACTCAAGGGGATGTTGGCCTCGGGAGCGAGCATGAAGGAGATTAAGGCTACTTGGAGCGAGGAGCTTGCCGAGTATCGAAGGATGCGCAAAAAGTATCTTTTATATCCCGACGCTAGACCTTAACCTTTATTATATCGCTCCATTTTGTGGTGTAGTAGGGCGATAAATATTCGCTGCTAACTCTGTTTTTGTCGCTGTTTTGAACCCCTAGCCGCACTGAATTTTTACCGTAATGGCTGTTTATTGAGTCGAGATGCTCCATTAGTTTGGAGTGTTTTGTGTGGTCTGTAGAGTCGAACAACGACGACTGCACACCGCTCGAGGGGCGTATATCATACAATATCACACCAGCCTTTTTATATCCATATCCCTCCTTGAACATATCTCGCAAGGCTCGCATGGCGGCAGAGGCTAGCTGAATGGTGCTTTGCGTGGGCGTGTCGAATGTGATCATCTCCGAGCCATTGTGTTGAGCAAGTTCCGCGCGATGGCGATTGGTAAGAATGAATACCTGCATGGCTCCCGCCACACTTTTTTGACGACGAAGCTTTTCGGCAGCTGAGCTCACAAAGCCACTTAAGGCGCTATGCAGCTCACCTACGGAGTATATCTCGTGGGCGAATGAGCGCGATACCATTATCGATCTCTTGTCCGAGGGTCGTTCGTCGAAAAGTATTGAGCTCTGGCCATTTAGCTCCAGCCATGTCTTGAGTCCATTTAGCCCCATCTTCGCCTGGATCCACTCCTTTGGAGCCTCGCGGAACTGTTGCGCAGTGACAATATTATAGACCTTGAGCATCTTGCACGATTGCCGACCGATACCCCAAACATCCTCAATGGGGTAGCGCGAGAGTACTTTTTCGATATCTGCCGGGCGATACAGCAAGCATGCACCTTTGAGCTTTGGGTAGCTTTTGCACAGCTTGCTTGCAATTTTGGCTAGGGTCTTGGTTGGCGCAATGCCGATGCTCACCGGTATTCCGGTATTGCGCTGAACCTTTTTCGAGAGCCTCTGACCATACTCATTTAGCTCTTCGATGGCTATACCGCTCATATCCAAAAAGGCTTCGTCTATGGAGTATACCTCGATCGATGGCAGCTCCCCTCGCAGGGTCTCCATCACTCGGTGCGACATATCGCCATACAAAGGAAAATTGGTCGAGTGAAGTACAACTTTGTGCCTTTCAACAATATCGCGCACCTGAAATAGCGGCTGACCCATCTTTATGCCCAGTGCTTTAGATTCGTTCGATCGCGCAATAACACATCCATCATTGCTCGAAAGAACAATAACGGGACGTCCATTGAGCGAAGGATTGAAGACCCTCTGGCACGAGACGAAAAAATTATTACAGTCGCAGAGTCCAATCATCACATCTTCTTGATTAGGTAGCGCACAACTCCCCACACCATAAAATCGTTGTCGGCGGTAACTTTTATGCTTTTGTAATCTTTATTGGCTGGCACAAGCAGCGCATGGTCGCCATTGTCCTTAAAGCGTTTAAGGGTAAATTCACCATCGATATAACAGACCGCAAGGCAGCCATCATAGGGTTCGACGCTCTTGTCGATCAGCAACAGATCACCATCGCTGACCCCATCGTCGATCATCGACACGCCGCTTGCGCGAGCAAAAAAAGTCGATGCTGCATTGCGAATTAGCTCTCTATTAAGATCTAATTTTAGCTCCATAGGGTCGTCGGCAGGCGATGGAAAACCAGCCGACACACCCGCCTGTGAGAGTGGCAGTTCGACCGATTTTTCGTTTGAGGCGCTATATATTTTTAACTCTTCGTATTTTGTCATAACATTTTTATTACGATGTAAAGGTATAAAAAATTGTTGTCTTAAGCCTAATAAATTTTGATGGTACGATAAATTTTATTAATTTTACACTCGAACTAAAAACTATGAATTATGGGTTATATTGCAGCAGAAGATCGATATGAGGTGATGAATTATCGCCGTTGTGGAAGAAGCGGAATCTCGCTTCCTGAAATTTCACTTGGCCTGTGGCAGAATTTTGGTGATGTCGACCCCTTCGAAAATAGTCGTGCAATGTTGTTGCGAGCATTCGATTTGGGCATTACGCACTTCGATTTGGCAAACAACTACGGACCTTCGCCCGGAAGTGCCGAGATAACTTTTGGAAAGGTGATGCAGAGCGATTTGGGAAAATATCGCGACCAGATGATAATCTCGTCAAAAGCTGGCTACACAATGTGGGACGGCCCTTACGGCGATTGGGGAAGCCGCAAATATTTGATATCTAGCCTCGATCAAAGCCTTAAGAGAATGGGGCTGGATTATGTAGATATCTTCTACCACCATCGTCCCGACCCAAATACCCCTATCGAGGAGACTATGACCGCTCTGGACCACATTGTTCGTCAAGGCAAAGCATTATATATAGGTCTATCGAACTACTCAGCCGAGCAGTTTGCCGAGGCCTCACGAATCTTAAAACAGCTCGGTACGCCATGTTTAATCGAACAATCGAAATACTCGATGATGGTGCGTGGTGTTGAAGAGTCGCTGCTCGACACTGTTCAGGCCAGTGGAAGTGGATTTATCGCCTTCTCACCACTGGCGCAAGGCATGTTGTCGGATAAATATCTGTGTGGAATACCCTCAGATTCAAGAGCTAAGCGCAACTTATTCCTTAAAGAGAGCGATGTGACACCCGAAAAGGTGGCTCAAATAGCAGCTCTCAATGAGGTGGCTAAGGAGCAGGGGATGAGCTTGGCACAACTAGCCGTGAAGTGGCTTCTGCGCGACAATCGCAACTCGGTGACATCGGTGCTGATTGGTGCTAGCAAAGTCTCGCAAATCGAGCAGATCGCCACCACCTCGCAAATGGAGTCGCTAAGTGCCGAGGTAATTGCAAAAATTGAGTCGATACTTAAATAAATATTTTGAAAAATGGTAATTTATAATTACCTTTGGCATGGAAATTTTGAAATATATTTCAAACTTAAATATTTAAACAATGAAAGACGCAATTGCAATTCTAACAGGTGGTGGTCCTGCACCGGGAATGAACACCGTAGTTGGTAGTGTCGCTAAGACATTCCTTCAAAAAGGGTACACAGTTATCGGCCTAAATGGCGGATACTCAGGTCTGTTTAACCCAGATCCTAACACCGTAGAGATCTCGTTCCCTATGGCTGACGATATCTTTAATCGTGGTGGATCATTCCTTCAAATGAGCCGTTTCAAGCCAACTGATAATGATTTTGCTAACAACTTCAACCTTGATTTCTTCATCAAAAACAACATCAAGTTGCTAGTTACTGTTGGTGGTGACGATACTGCATCTACTGCAAACCGTATCGCTAAATTCCTTGAGGAGAAGCAATACCCAATCGCAAATATCCACGTTCCAAAGACTATCGATAACGACCTTCCATTGCCAGCAGGTACCCCAACTTTTGGTTACGAGTCAGCTAAAAATAGTGGTGCAGTTATCGCTCGTGCCGTATATGTTGACGCTCGCACAAGTGGCAACTGGTTTGTAGTTGCAGCTATGGGTCGCTCGGCAGGTCACCTTGCTTTCGGTATCGGTGAGGCATGTCACTACCCAATGATCGTTATCCCTGAGATGTTCAACAAGACTGAAATCACAGTTGAGAAGATCGTTAACTTGGTAGTATCTTCTATCATCAAGCGCAAATTGATCGGTATGGATTATGGTGCTGCAATGATCTCTGAGGGTGTATTCCACGAGCTTTCCGACGAGGAGATCAAGAAGAGCGGCGTAAGTTTCTCATACGACGATCACGGTCACCCAGAGCTTGGTAAAGTATCTAAGGCTCATATCTTTAACGAGATGTTGGAAGCTAAGCTAAAAGAGATCGGTGTTAAGGTTAAGAGCCGTCCGGTAGAGATCGGATACGAGGTTCGTTGCCAAACTCCAGCTGCATTCGACCTTACTTACTGCTCTGAGCTAGGTATGGGCGTTTACAAGTTGTTTGCTGATGGCAAGACTGGTTGTATGGTATTCGTTGATGCCGAGGGTAACGTGTCACCACTTTATCTAAAGGATCTTCAAGATACTGCAACTGGCAAGATTCCACCACGTTTGGTAGATATCGAGTCAGATAAGGTAAAGGCTGTTATCGACACTATCCTTTGCTACATCACTCCAGAGGATTACGAGGCTGCTAAGGCATTCGTTCCAAATCCTGAGGCATACGACTTCAATAAGATTCTTAACTGGTAATCGGTTATATATCAAAAACATACGGGTTTGTTCTTCATTGAACAAACCCGTATATTTTACATATTCCATATTCGCCACGACTCTTCGGCTTGTGCCAAAAGCATTGTTTCTCCATTTAGGATCTTGGCTCCTCGCTGCGTTCCGTAGCTCAAAAATTGAGTTAGGGGAGGATTGTAGACCAGATCAAAGAGGTAGTGCGAGGGTGAGACATATGCATAGGGTAGTTGCGGGGCACTGTCGACGTCTGGATATGTGCCCAGCGGAGTAGTGTTGATTATGAGCTCTGCGCGGGTTATATCTTCAGCTGAAATTGTTGAGTATGTGATGGTTGACTTTAGCGGATCGCGCGATACTAGCTCAAATTCAATCCCCATTTCGCCCAACATATATTGCACTGCACTCGAGGCGCCACCAGTGCCAAGCACTAGGGCTCGAGAGATGTGTGCACCATTAATCAACTTGGCCATGGATTCCCTAAGTCCAACAATATCAGCGTTATAGCCCACTAGTTTGCCATTTTCGATATTGACGCAATTTACCGCTCCAATCCTTTCGGCTTCGATATCTATTGAGTCCAGGTATGGAAAAATTTGCTGCTTATAGGGGATTGTAATATTAAATCCACATAGCTGCGGCTCGCGCTCTAGAAGCGAAAGAACATCTTCAATCTTCTCGAGTTCGAATAGCTGATAGCTGCAATTGTCAATTCCCTCTGCCTGAAATTTCTGGGCGAAGTAATTCGCTGAAAAAGAGTGTTTTAGAGTTTTACCTATTAATCCAAATTTGCGCATACGACTAATTGTTTAACGAGTTTTGCTTCATCTTTGCCCCAACTTTTTCAATTGCATATATCGTGAAAAAACCTACGATAACCATTGCAATGGCATAGATAAATAGTGACGATTGACCATTAATTGCCTCAAACTCCGACGGTAGGATATTGCGCTCGACAAGTGCAACAAGCTCACCATGAGAGTTAGCTGTACTCTGCAGTGTCTCTTTCCATGGCCACACTTTATTGAGCGATCCAATCATGAAACCAGTTAGCAATGAGATAGTTGCAGTGTGAAAATTCTTGAGCAAGAATGATAAAAGATGCGAAAATAGTATAATTCCAATGGCTGCTCCTGCAATAAATAGGGCAATAACAGGTATGTTAAAATCGCTGAGAGCCGATAAAATATATTGATATTTACCCAAAAGCAGCAGTAAAAACGAGCCTGAAATACCCGGAAGGATCATCGCACAGATTGCAATTGCTCCGCAGAGCAGTATAAACCACCAATCGTTTGGCGTCTGAGACGGCGAAATAACTGTTATCATATAGGCTATCACTGCTCCCGCAATAATTGAGACTGCCGACAAGAGGTTGAAATTGCGAACCTCTTTAAAGACTAAGATTGCCGAGGCAATTATCAATCCAAAGAAAAACGACCAAATCATAATCGGGTGATTTGCAAGCAGATATGTCATGATCTTTGATAGCGAAACAATCGAGATCGCAACACCACACATCACCGCCATAAGGAAATTTCCATTAACCTTGGCCCAAAAATCTTTAAATCGACAAGAGAATAACATCTTAAATGCCTCCAGATCGACACTCTTTATCGATGCTATCAGCTCCTCGTAAATTCCCGAAATAAATGCAATGGTACCTCCCGATACGCCCGGCACAACATCGGCAGCACCCATAGCGCAACCCTTTAGTGCTATGGCTATATACTCTCCAATTTTTCTTGCCATTCTACAGAGTTGTTTTATAAGAAGACAAACCCTTCATTCCGAGCAGTAACTCTTTGATGTTGAGTCGTTTCTTGCCAGCTATTTGAAGTGATTTTACTACTATTTTTCCGTCGCTGCAGCAGATTGCCAAACGGTTTTTATCGTCGCACTCAATGGCTCCTTGACATCCCGCTGTTGCGCACGATTCAAATTCTACCTCAAAGATCTTAGCGCTTGTCTCGACTCCATCTTTATACAATGGTGTCCAGGCAGCAGGGTAGGGCGATAGCCCTCTCACAGAATTAACTATATTTTTACCACTTTGCGACCAATCAATTTTGCAATCTTCCTTGAAGATTTTTGGTGCAGGACGCAAAGTTGCCTGGTCGATATCGGCTTGTTCGATTGGCTGAATATCGCCCGCAGCTATCTTCTCGACACTATCGACAACTAGCCCTGTTCCAATATTCATCAACTTCTCGTATAGCGTTCCTACGTTGTCGTCATCCTCTATATCGACCTTGATTTGGCCAATAATGGCACCTTTGTCAATCTCGTGATTCAACAGAAATGTTGTCACTCCGCTGACCTTGTCGCCATTGATAATCGCATGGTTTATAGGTGCTGCACCTCGATATTGTGGCAGTAGCGACGCGTGCAAATTGAAGGTTCCAAATTGCGGCATTCCCCAAACAATTTCGGGCAACATTCTAAAGGCGATAACAATTCCTAAGTCGGGAGCCCACTCTTTGAGTGCTGCGATAAACTCCTCATTCTTAAGCTTTTCGGGCTGAAGGATTGGCAGGCCTAAACGCATAGCTTCGCGCTTTACATCGCACTCATATATCTTTTGACCACGACCTGCAGCCCTGTCGGGCGTTGTCACAACACCAACGACATTATACCCACCTTCAACAAGCGCTCGAAGCGAAGGTACAGCAAATTCGGGCGTGCCCATAAATACGATTCTTATATCTTTTGCTCTCATCGCTTAGCTACTATTTTTTAATGCCTAATGAGTGGCCCATTCTCAACTCTTTGGTCTCTAAGTATCTGAAATCGTGCTCGTTAGGGGCTATGACTATCGGCACTATCTCCTTGATTTTAAGGCCATACCCCTCCAATCCAACTCGTTTTGTGGGGTTGTTGGTCATAAGTCGCATCTTGGTAATGCCCAGGTCGCGAATGATACTTGCGCCAACTCCATAGTCGCGCTCGTCGGGTTGGAAGCCAAGTTCAATATTTGCATCTACCGTGTCAAGCCCCTCATCTTGAAGCTTGTAGGCGCGAATTTTGTTGAATAATCCAATTCCGCGACCCTCCTGCATTAGGTATATAACAGCACCTTTACCCTCGGCCTCGACCATCTGCATTGCCGTGTGCAGTTGAGCACCACAATCGCAGCGACATGAACCTAAAATATCACCCGTAGCACACGAAGAGTGAACACGAATCAAGACTGGTTCATCCTCACCCCACTCGCCTTTAGTTAGTGCGATGTGCTCCAAACCGTTACTCTTTTGTTTGTAGACCGTAATGTTGAAATTACCCCACTGCGTAGGTAGGTTAACAGTCTCGCCACGTTCTATAATCGATTCACTACGAAGACGATACGCTATAAGATCGGCAATTGATATCAACTTCAACTGATGCTCCTGAGCAACCTTGATTAGGTCGGGCATACGCGCCATTGTTCCATCTTCGTTCATGATTTCGATCAGTGCTCCAGCAGGTTCCAATCCTGCTAGGCGAGCTAAATCTACCGCAGCTTCGGTGTGTCCGGGACGACGAAGAACACCCTTTTCGCGTGCTCTCAAAGGGTTGATATGCCCTGGTCTGCCTAGATCCGAAGGCTTTGTCAAGGGGTTAGCCAAGGCTTTAATTGTTGCTGCCCTGTCGTGGATTGATACACCTGTGGTGCATCCTTCGCCGATCAAATCGACAGTAACTGTGAATGGTGTACCTAACAGAGAAGTGTTATTTTGCTCCATCATCTCAAGTTGCAGCTCAGCACATCGGCTTTCGCATAGAGGAACACAAAGCAATCCACGTCCATGCTTTAGCATAAAATTGACAGCCACGGGAGTTATCTTTTCGGCAGCCATGATAAAATCTCCTTCGTTCTCGCGATCTTCATCATCGACAACGATTATCATCTTACCTTGGCGGAAATCCTCTATAGCCTCCTCTATTGTGTTTAGCACTGTTTGCTCTTTCATCTTTATTTCTTAAAATTTAGTTTTTTCTTGCTTAATATATTTTTTAGCTGCTCGAATTTTGCTCTATACCAATCGGTGTTGAGAATATTCGAATCGTTAGTTGCTTTAATTATAAGGTATATGGCAATTGGGGTGAGTATGAATGTTGAGATCCACACACCCGGAATTGCGCTCCAGGTACCCTCTTTGGCCATTTTTTCGCCCGTAATACTTATCACATAGTATATCACAAAGAACATTACCGAGATAACAACGGGCATTCCCAATCCACCTTTTCGAATGATCGCGCCAAGTGGCGCTCCAATTAAAAAGAAGATCATAATTGATACGGGAAGCGATATTTTTCTGTGCCACTCCACCTGCGAGCGATAGAGTTGGTTAAGTCCACTCTTAGCTCCTGCCTCGTCGAATGAGAACATATTTCGTGAACTCTTGGCTTGGTTGAGCGCACCTTTCCATACGTCGTTCAACTCGCGGATTGAGAGTCCAGTGAGCGAATCGGATACTGCTAGCAGTGGTCTATTGCTCTTGTCGACCCACGTCGAGTCCGAAGGAGAGAGTATCGAACCCTCCTTGACAAATATTTGTTGCTTGATCAGTGGCTCGTACGATCGCACCGTAGTTTGGCTGACCATTAAATCCAGAGAGTCGATTGCATGCTCTAACTGCTTGATATTCTTTGTCGAACTATTCGAAAATGCGTCGGCATCGGTTCTGTCATCCATCGAGAAACCCTCCATCTCCATGATTCCATCTTGGCGATCGAAGATATTTTGGCGAAATGAGCTCTTCGAGTACCAGTCGCTACTGCGGGTGTTGTCGTAAGACTCACCATTATAGAGAGTTATAAGCAGGAACTTTTTGTCGTCCGATAGGCGAATATATCCCGAATCGGCTACCGTGGTGCTCATATTTCCATTTGCAGCACGATTGTCGTATATCAAAACATCGTGCAGAAGTTTGGTTTCGGGGTCCTGTTTTCCGACCCTGATACTCATGTTGTCGATGCCGTTAAAGAATAGGCCATCTTGGAATTCGATCACCTGTTTTTGTTGTCTGATATCGTATAATATGCTGTACATCTGTTTGTTAGCATATGGCACCAAGTCGTTGGTTATAAAGAAACCGCCGATAGAGATAAAGAAAACAACAATGATCAGAGGTCGGATAATATGAGGCAAGGACATTCCGGCAGACTTCATGGCCAGAAGCTCATAATTCTCACCCATATTTCCCATGGTCATGATCGCCGCCAGAAGCATCGCAAGAGGTAAGCCCATAGGTATCATATTGACCATAGCATAGCTAATTAGCTCAACGATAATGTCAAAGCTCAAACCTTTGCCCACCAACTCGTCAATATATTGCCACATAAAGTTCATCAATAGAACAAACATAACAATAAAAAAAGTAAGTATCATTGGTCCCAAATATGCTTTTAGCACCATTCTATGTATCGTCTTCATTGGCTCATTAGCGTTTTTATAGCGTGACAAAGATATAAATTTTACAGCAATATGCCTATATTATATAGAGTAAATATTGCCGAAAAATCTATTATTTTGTATTAATCGACCTATTTTATGGTAGTAATCAATAATATTTGTAATTTTGCACTCTTAACTTTAATAATTTATAATGCAGAGAAGAGTAAATTTTCACACCTTAGGATGTAAACTCAACTATTCGGAGACCTCGACCTTGGCTCGTCAATTCCAAGAGGGTGGATTCATTAGAGTAGCCCCTGGTGAGGAGTCAGATATTTGTGTCATCAATACATGTTCGGTCACCGAGCATGCAGATAAAAAATGCCGCAACTTAATTCGAAAATTGCACCGTCGTAGCCCTAAGGCAATAATCGCTGTTACGGGTTGTTATGCTCAGCTTAAACCCGAAGATATTGCAGCTATAGATGGAGTTGATATCGTATTGAGTAACAATAATAAAGGGGATTTATATAAACGAGTGGTTGAGCTGAAAGAAAAGGGTGTAGCATCGGTATATAGCTGCTCCACCGAGGAGCTCACATCGTTCTTTGCCGCCTTTTCGAGTGGCGATAGGACGCGTGCATTTCTCAAGGTGCAAGATGGCTGCGACTATAAATGCGCATACTGCACAATCCACTACGCACGTGGAGCGAGCCGAAATCAACCTATCGCGCAGATTGTAGAAGAGGCTCAAAAGATCGCAGCAGCAGGGCAACGCGAGATAGTTATCACGGGTATAAATACAGGCGATTTCGGTCGCACAACGGGCGAGAGATTTATCGATCTTTTGCGCGCATTAGACTCGGTTGAAGGCATCGATAGATATCGCATTTCATCGATCGAGCCGAACTTGCTAACTGACCAGATAATAGAGTTTTGCGCTGCGTCACATAAATTTCAACATCACTTCCATATCCCTCTGCAAAGTGGCTCAAATGCGGTGCTAGCAGCAATGCGTCGTCGATACACCACCGAGCGATTTGCTGATCGAATATCGAAGGTGCGCGAAAAGATGCCAGATGCTTTTATCGGTATCGATGTAATTATCGGATTTCCAGGCGAAAGCGACGATCACTTCAAGCAAACATTTAGCTTCCTCGAAGGGCTTAAACCGTCGTTCTTACATATATTTCCATTTTCGGCACGTCCGGGTACTCCTGCTTATGATATGGATTGCAAGGTAACACCTTCAGTCATAAGCGATAGGGTGGCTCAACTTGAAGTTTTAAATCAACACCTTCACCACTCATTTTGCAGAGAGTCGGTTGGCGCTATCGAGAGTGTTTTGTTTGAAAGTACAATCCGTGGAGGGCAAATGTTTGGATTTACTCCCACCTACCGCCGTGTAAAGGCACCCTTTCAAAAAGCTAAAATCAATACAATTTGTAGGGTGAAAATTGAATCTATTGATGAATCTAATGATTTAATAGGACAAATTATCGAATAATTTGTTATCTTTGCCTTATGATTCAATAATTTCGATAATGACTGGTTTACGAAAACGGGTATCCGTAGGTTTTTTAAGTATAGCAATTCTCCTGTTTATTTCGGGAGTAATTGCCTTTTTTGAGCTCAATAATTTGAGTCAAGATACAAAGAGCATCTTGAGCGTTAACAACCGTAAAATGGAGTTGGCGCACGAGATGTTGAATATTGTGCAGAAGCAGGATGCTGCTTTTGTGCAGATGACCATATATGAGAATCGCGATTTCGATGAGACGTGTTTCGAGCAGATTGATCAAATGGCCGAGATTCTTAAAGTTGCCGCTGGCGAGGCGTCGGATCCTCGACAATTGGACTCGCTCTCCTTTTATCTTTCGCAGTTGCGCCTTTTGGCTCATACTATATCGCAAGTGCCTGATTTTGATACGCTAAGAGTGGTTAATCGTGCAGATTACTACGATCATTATTTGCCAATTCAAACCGATATAGTTAGCTCGATCTACGACTTCACAACAGCGTCGTTTAGCGCCATAGAACCACGTGCCGAACAGCTACAAAGAAATGCGTATAGGGCTGTGACTCCAGTGTTTATATCGCTTGTGGTAATGATCGTGATTGTGCTTTTGCTCTACTATTTTATGATAATTTATTGCGTTAATCCAATAGTTAGGCTTAATCGCAGTTTGGGTGATTTTATCACCTACCGATTGCCGTTCATATCGAAGAGTGATTGCAACGACGAGGTGAAAGAGCTTCAAGAGAAGATCGAGGCAATAACCTCGCAAATAGGTCGAGAAACACAGAAATTAAGATAAAAATATGAGGTTATTTGTAGTGTTTAGATATATGGGAGTGGTGATGTTGTTCATGTCACTATTTATGCTGCTTTCTGCCGGCATCTCATTTGTCAGCTCTATGGATACCGCTTTTTATCCACTTCTACTCTCGTCGCTATTAACTGCTCTATTGGGTGCTTTTCCGCTAATATTTGTGGAGAAACAGAGCCAAATTTCGACCAAAGAGGGCTACTGCATTGTGGTCGGTTCGTGGCTCTTAGCATGTGTTGTTACGATGTTTCCATACCTAATTTGGGGAGGTGAATTTACACTTATCAACGCATGGTTCGAATCGGTGTCGGGATTGACGACAACCGGAGCATCGATCTTGACCGATGTCGAAGCATTGCCCCGAGGCTTGCTATTTTGGAGAATGATGTCGACATGGATCGGAGGTATGGGCGTAATCCTATTTACTCTGATTGTCCTGCCAACCATTGGTCGCAGCAAGATGACTCTCTCAAATATGGAGCTCTCGTCGATTGCCAAGGAGAACTATCGCTATCGCACACAAATGATTGTTCACATAATTTTATTTGTCTATGTGGGTCTAACATTTGTAACAATGCTCTCGCTGAAGGCGGCAGGAATGAATTGGTTCGACTCGCTGACTCATGCAATGTCTACCGCTGCAACGAGTGGTTTTGGAACCAAAAATAGCAGTATCGCTTCGTTTGATTCGGCGCTAATTGAATGGATTATAATTTTTGGAATGGTAGCCGCAGGAACCCACTTTGGACTTATTTATGCGACACTTTCGGGTAAGCGCAATAATATTTTCCGCTCCGAGGTGATGAAGGTTTACATCGGTGTGATCGTCGTATGCTCGCTTTTAATAGGAGTTAACCTCTACTTAGAAGGCTTGTACCCAGATCCCGTTGTTGCTTTTCGACGTGCTATATTCCAGTTTGTATCTCTCTTTACTACAACGGGTTACGCAACAGCAGATTCAACCATTTGGCCACCATTCACCATTACGCTATTAATCTTCGGTTCAATAATATGTGCCTGTTCGGGCTCAACGACCGGAGGTATTAAGACCAATCGCATGATTATTGCCGCCAAGATGTTCTACAATAGCATGCGTCAACAACAACACCCAAATGCGGTGCTCAGGGTGAAAATAGATGGGGTAATCCAGGAGCGCGACTCCCTACATTCAGTTGCAATTTTTATCATTCTATACTTAACACTTATCCTTTGTGGAACACTTATCAGCACCCTTTTTGGCGTTGATATCGTCACTGCATTTTCGATTTCGATTGCGTGTGTTGGAAATGTTGGACCCGGATTTGGAGAGGTGGGCTCGTTAGATAATTATGCGTCGTTACCATCGGCCTTGAAGGGTGCATTATCATTTTTTATGCTTTTGGGACGACTTGAAATTTTTGGTTTGATTCAACTTTTCTTTTTAAAATGGTGGCGTTAAATAGATTTATAATTACCTCATTGGTGGCTTGTGCCAGCCTTTTATCTGCTTCAGCTCAGCAGATACAACCTCGTATTGATGGTCTTGAAACAAACTCTAAATATATGGAGTTGTTGCAAGAGGATAATAAATTAACCATTCAGGAGGATTCGATTACAGTTGTTGTGAACTCTTTGCGTGAGATATATAGAAATGGCTCGGAGGATTCATCTAGTAGCAGAGAGAAGATCATCTCGTTGGAAAATGAGCTCTTTGAACTCAGAGCGCGAAAAGCTGTGCTCATCGATAAGATCAATGTTATTGAGCAGGAGTGGGTGCTGAATAATATGGAGCATCTATCGACTGGTGAGCCCGAGCAAACAAAAGTATTGTTAGCCTCTGATATTGATGCAAACTACATATTCGAGAGTCCAAATGTTCGAGAAAATCTATCGGATATCGATTACCAGAATCTAATCAAGTCCGAAGAGCTGGAGTCTAAAGCTCAAGAGTTAAGCAATACGTATATTATCAATCACGATAATATGTTATCGTTGAGTCGCAGCTATTCGAGCACTCCACTGCAGAGCGATGCTATAGATATTAAAACAAAATTTGATTCGTTGTCGATGGCAAACGTGCAAATTTTGGAGCAATTGGGCGATACGTGGGGCTATATATACGACAATAAGAGCTTCGCCTATAGCCTACTTATGGAGCTGTTGGGATTTGATGATGTATTGCAACAAGAGGCTGAATTGATGAGAGCATCTCAAGCTGAGATATCATCGAAGATGGATTCAAATGGAGCAGAAGAGTTGCTTCAATATCAAATCCAAAAGAGCTCGATGGTTGAGTTTGAGATTCTGGTTGCTCAGAAATTGGGGTTAGAAAAAGTGACTAGATCACTTTCGGCACTCTCCGATAAACTATCGGCGAGCCAAGTGGCTCTGCTACCTAAATTATCTATTGAGGAGCGACTGTTTATTCTCTACGAACCGATTGAATTTGTAACAAAACCGTTGTATACAGCCTCGAATCCTGTGCCGCAGACAGTAATTTATGAAAAAGGGGTGATCTTTAGACTGTATGTAGGTTCGTTCCAAGCCAAGCAGACTGTCGCAACCTTCCGCAATACCACGCCTCTTTCGTGCATGCTGAACGACAAGAATCGCTATTGCTACTATATCGGTGGTTTTGAGACTCTCGAGCAGGCCGAAGAGGGGCAAGCATTGTTAAAAAAACGAGGCTTTAGAGCTCCTCAAATTGTAGTTTGGAGCGATGGCAGAGAGCGTAATCTTACAACCGACCCGCTTCCTCTTTCGTCATCCTATAGATTGGAGATCATCGAGGCCTCGACACTGCCACAAGGCGCTACTCAGGTGGTGAGCAGGGTAGCCCCATCGAGTTCAATTTCGAAAGTTGGCACCGATAAATTTATTATTATGTCGCTACAGCGCTCCTCGCAAGCCGATTCTCTAGCCAATGAATTGCGAGCGATAGACCCCGAGCTTAAGATTTCAATCGAGAAGAGCGAGGCTAAAATTGAATTTTAAACCTACCTAATACCTATTTATTATGGATATATTAATTATTTCAGTGCTTATCATCTTGGGGCTCTTGTTTTGCGTTATAGAACTGTTGATACTTCCCGGCATAACTATTGGTGGGCTTCTTTCGTTGGTGAGTTATGGCGTTGCCATATATCTGGCCTTTGAGCGTTTAGGCGCAGTAGCTGGCGTGTTGGTCATCATTGCAATTCTAGGACTATCGATCATTGCTACATTTTACTCGCTTAGGGCAAAGACCTGGGATCGCTTTTCACTTAAGAGTCAAATTGAATCCTCGTCGTCGGAGTCGCCGCAAGAGTTGCTCACTATTGGCCAGCGAGGTGTTGCAATTTCGCGTTTAGCACCAATGGGCAAAATCGAGGTTGATGGCCAAAGCTATGAGGCAAAATCTAGCGACTCATATATCGACGCTAAGTCAGAGGTGGAGGTTGTTGGATTCGAGAATTTTAGCGTGGTGGTTAAGAAAGTAAATTAAAAGTAACTTAAAACAAATACTATTATGGAAATGAATATGGAGATGGGCTACCTCGTAGCCATAGGCTTCGCTGCACTAGTCGGCTTTTGGATGTTTTTTTACTATATTCCAGTTGGATTGTGGTTTTCGGCTCTATTGTCGGGAGTTAAGGTTAGCCTTCTACAATTGGTCTTGATGCGTTGGCGTAAGGTGCCACCATCGACTATCGTCTCGTCGATGATCGAGAGCACCAAGGCTGGTCTGCACCTAAACCCCAATGAGTTGGAGGCGCACTATTTGGCTGGTGGCAATGTTGTGAATGTTGTTCATGCATTGGTTTCGGCTCAGAAGGCGAGCATAGCACTCGATTTTCAGATGGCTACGGCTATCGATCTTGCGGGTCGCGATGTGTTCGAGGCGGTTCAAATGTCGGTAAATCCAAAGGTGATTAACACCCCTCCGGTGGCGGCAGTTGCTAAGGATGGTATTCAGCTTATCGCCAAGGCGCGTGTTACGGTTCGTGCAAATATCAAGCAGCTTGTCGGTGGTGCTGGCGAAGAGACCGTGCTTGCTCGTGTTGGTGAGGGTATCGTCTCGTCAATCGGTTCGGCTCAATCGCACAAGGTTGTTTTGGAGAATCCCGACTCTATCTCGCGCGTAGTTTTGGAAAAAGGGCTCGACGCAGGAACAGCCTTCGAGATCCTCTCGATCGATATTGCCGATATCGATGTGGGAAAAAATATTGGAGCTCAACTACAAATGGATCAAGCGCAAGCCGATAAAAATATCGCCCAAGCAAAAGCCGAGGAGCGTCGTGCAATGGCCGTGGCTCTGGAACAAGAGAATGTAGCAAAGGCGCAAGATGCTCGTGCAAAGGTGATCGAAGCCGAGGCCGAGGTGCCGCTAGCAATGGCCGAGGCGTTCCGCAGTGGAAATCTCGGAATAATGGATTATTACAAGATGAAAAATATAATTGCCGACACTTCGATGAGAGAGACAATATCGAAGCCGACAAAAAAATAATTCTGCCGTGAGTATGTAAGCAGTGTTTAGGGGTGCATCAGTAAAATGATCTCACCCCTAAATTCTTTGTAAAAGAGTGAATATGCGTTTTGAACTTTGCAGATTTTTTTATAAATTTGTCAATTAATATTGTACCTTTAATCCAAACCTCAGATGCTAAGTCTATTATACTATATTTTTTTAATTTCAATGTGCACCGTTGTGATGATCCTATCGGTCATTGTACTTGCGGTACTCTATCCTTTCGACCCAGGTCGAAGAGTGGTGCATAACATGACTCTGGTTATGACTCGCATTTTTTATGGTGGGAAGTTGTACTGGCCAACAACAGTTATTGGCAAAGAGAACCTCGACCCTAAAAAGAGCTATGTGGTTGTTATCAATCATCAAAATATGATGGATATCCCAATGCTCTACCTTTTGAGCTTTCATTTTCGCTGGGTCTCTAAGCAGGAGGTCTTCAAGATCCCTTTCTTTGGTCAGTACCTTTTGATACATGGCGATATCGCAATCCAAAGGGGCAATCCGAAAATTGCAATGCAGAAGGTCATCGAGGATGGAAGCAAATGGTTGTCTCGTGGAGTCTCGGTTTCGATCTTTCCCGAGGGCACTCGGTCGAAAGATGGTGAGATTCACCGCTTCAAAGCTGGAGCCTTCAACCTAGCAAAAGAGGCCGATGTCGAGATCCTTCCAATTGTGATGGAGGGCACCAAGGGGGCTTTCACCAAATATGGAACTTTTAGATGGCGAAATAAAACAACACTCAAAGTGCTGCCGCCAATAGACAGAGATATTGTAGCTAATACAGATACCAAAGAACTCGCTGAAATGGTTCGTCAACAGATGATCGAGGCACTTAAAACTATTCGTAATTAACAATGGCAGAATTAAATATAACACCCAACGACAACTATGGTGATGACGCAATTGTCACCCTGTCGCCTCGTGAACATATCCGACTTCGTCCGGGTATGTATATTGGTAAATTGGGCGATGGATCGCAGAGCGACGACGGTATATATGTACTAATCAAGGAGGTTGTCGATAACTCAATCGACGAATTTATCATGGGTGCCGGTAATCGCATCGAGATAAAAATTGAGGGTGATGTGGTTTCAATTCGTGACTATGGTCGAGGAATTCCGCTTAAATCGCTCACCGCCGCGGTAAGCGAGATGAACACCGGAGGTAAGTATAGCGGTTCGGCCTTCAAGAAGAGTGTTGGACTTAATGGTGTGGGTGTCAAGGCTGTAAATATGCTCTCGAGTGAATTTACGGCTCGTTCAATTCGTGATGGAGAGTCGCGAACCGTATGCTTCGAGCAAGGCTTAGAGGTCAGCGATAAGTGGGAGAGCGGTGTGGACCAAAAGAATGGAACCTTTATTTCGTTTAGGGTCGACACGGCTGTATTTGGCACATACTCATATAATATGGAGTATGTCGAGCAGATGGTTCGTAACTTCACCTATCTGAATCTAGGTTTGACATTCTATCTTAACGGAAAGTCATATTTGTCTAAAAATGGACTTCTGGATCTGCTCAATGAGAATATGACCGAAGCTCCTTTATATGCACCTATCCACCTTTCGGGGCAGGATATTGAGGTGGCTATAACTCACGGAACGGGCTATGGTGAGAGCTATTATTCGTTTGTGAATGGTCAATATACGGTTCAGGGAGGTACACACCAAGCAGCATTCCGTGAATCTATAGCCAAGGTTATCAAAGATTTTTACCATAAAGATTACGACGCTTCGGATATTCGCACCTCAATTATTGCAGCGGTTTCGGTTAAGGTCACCGATCCAATTTTCGAGTCGCAAACAAAGGTGAAGCTAGGTTCAAAAGAGATTGAACCAGGTGTATCGCTAAGAAATTACATAATGGATTTCTTGGCGCAAAACCTTGATAACTACCTACATAAAAACCCGGAAAGCGCTCAGATCCTTCAAAAGAAGATCGTAGAGAACGAAAAGGAGCGCAAAGCGATTTCGGGAATCCAAAAGAAGGCTCGCGAAACCGCAAAAAAAGTATCGTTAAATAATAAAAAATTGCGCGATTGCAAGGTGCATTTAACTAGCAAGCATGAGCTTGCAGAATCGTCGATGATATTTATCACCGAGGGTAACTCGGCTTCGGGATCTATCACTTCGAGCCGTGATGTGCGAACCCAAGCGGTATTCTCTCTGCGCGGTAAACCATTGAACTGCTATGGGTTAACCAAGAAGATCGTATATGAAAACGAGGAGTTCAACCTATTGCAAGCAGCTCTAAATATCGAGGAGGATATGGAGAACTTGCGCTACAATAAGGTGATAATTGCAACAGATGCCGATGTCGACGGTATGCACATTCGACTCTTGCTGCTCACCTTCTTCTTGCAATTTTTTCCAGATGTCATTCGTGGAGGACACCTATATATATTACAAACACCCCTTTTCCGCGTGCGCAACAAGAAGGAGACCTTCTACTGTTACACCGACGAGGAGCGATTAAAGGCAATCGCTGAGTGTGGAACAAGTGCCGAGATCACTCGATTTAAAGGTCTTGGAGAGATTTCAGCCGATGAGTTTAAGGAGTTTATTGGCGAGAAGATGATGCTCGATAAGGTGCGAATGACCAAAGATGACCCAATACACGACTTGTTGGAGTTCTATATGGGCAAGAATAGTTTTGAGCGTCAAAACTTTATTATTAACAATCTTCGTGTCGAGGAAGATATTATTGATGATCTGACAACTAATTGATTATGAGCGAAGAAAAAGAGATACTTAATGCAGAGGTTCAGGTGGCTCCCGTAGCGGAGGCACCAGCTGCTCCCGCAGGAAAATATAGCAAACTAACCTCCGAGGAGGCTAATGTTCGCAAACTGACCGGCATGTATAAAAGCTGGTTTTTGGACTATGCTTCATATGTTATTTTGGAACGTGCGGTGCCGCATGTGCACGATGGACTAAAGCCAGTTCAGCGTCGTATTCTTCATGCAATGAAGGTTGTCGACGATGGCCGATTCAATAAAGTGGCCAACATTGTGGGTCAAACGATGCAATATCACCCACACGGAGATGCTTCGATCAAAGATGCCCTTGTGCAGTTAGGACAAAAAAACCTGCTTGTTGATTGCCAAGGTAACTGGGGAAATATTCTCACGGGCGACGATGCTGCTGCTGGCCGTTATATCGAGGCTCGATTGTCGAAATTTGCCCTAGAGGTGGTCTTTAATAAGAAGACTACCGAGTGGATGTTGTCATACGATGGCCGTAAGGATGAGCCAGTTACGCTACCAATTAAGTTCCCTTTGCTCTTGGCGCAAGGTGCCGATGGTATTGCCGTTGGTTTGGCCTCGAAGATCCTACCGCACAACTTTATTGAGCTGATCAACGCCTCGATTCACCATTTGAAAGGCGAAGATTTTGTGTTGTACCCTGACTTTTTGACCGGAGGAATGATGGATGCAAGCCGTTACAACGATGGTCTGCGAGGTGGCACGGTGAAGGTGAGAGCTAAAATTTCGAAGATTGACAAACGCACCTTGGCGATCACCGAAATTCCATATACCACTACCACCGAATCACTGAAAGATTCTATCATCAAGGCCAATGAAAAGGGTAAAATCAAGATTAAGAAGGTTGATGACAACACAGCCGAAAAAGTTGAACTGATTATCCAAGTGGCCAACGATGAGTCGAGCGACCGCACGATTGATGCGCTCTATGCATTCACCGATTGCGAAGTTTCTATAGCTCCAAATTCATGTGTCATCTGCGATGAAAAGCCTCATTTCCTGGGTGTTAGCGAGATTCTTCGTCGTTCGGCAGATCACACAAAAGCTCTATTGGGCTTGGAGTTGCAGATTAAATTGGCGGAATTAAACCAGGCTTGGCATGCTGCTTCACTCGAGCGAATCTTTATTGAGAATAAGTTATATCAATTAATTGAGGGGTGTCGCTCGCGCGAAGAGGCATATGCCGCTGTCGACGGTGGCTTGGCGCCATTCAAAAAGTTGCTTCGTCGTGAGGTGACACAAGAGGATGTGCAGCGACTAACCGAGCTTCGATTTATCCGCATATCGCGTTACGACACTGATAAGGCCGACAACGAGATTAAAGGTATTGAAGATGATATTAAGCTAACACAGAGCTACTTAGATAATCTAACCGACTACGCAGTTGCATATTATGAGCGTATACGCGATAAGTTTGGCAAGGGCAAGGAGCGTCGCACCGAGATTCGCGAATTCGATATGATCGAAGCGACAAAAGTTGCGGTGACTAATGCCAAATTATATGTCGATCGCACCGAGGGCTTCTTTGGTATTGGAAAATCGATGAAAGATGCTGAGCTTGTTTGCGAATGTTCGGATATTGACGATGTGATCGTTATCACCAAGGATGGCCGTTATATTATCACCAAGGTGAGCGACAAGGCCTTCTTCGACAAGGGTATATATTATATAGGTGTATTCAAGCGTAATGACGAGCGTACGATATACAATGTGATTTATCGTGATGGAAAAAT
>JAWXTD010000025.1:0-25395 GCA_044433805.1 Rikenellaceae bacterium | reverse complement strand
CCGAGAGCTGCGCATACAACTCCTGACCGTTTACTTGTGATTATTATATAAAATCCTGGCAAATTTTGTCTTATAAACAGTTTTGAGAACATTATTTCTCCTATGTTCGTATACCAAAATTACATAAATTAAGGTAGTAACTACTCACGCCCCACAAATTCCACTATAACTCACATCAAAACAACACAAATTACAAGTTAATATTGATCGAATTATTTGCATAAGTCGCTGAGATTTAGTATCTTTACACTCGGTATGAGAGATACAGGATTAGATATAGAGCAGGCGTTGCGACGTCGTTTGAATTGGGGTAAAGGAGCTGCGACGAAGAGTCAAAATGCTTCCGAAAGTTCCATTATCGATGAGATAGACAATCGCTTTACGAGTCTCAAAAAGAAGATCTCGTATCGTGATAAAGTCATTGCCGAGAGCCGTGAGATCATATCTAATCGCGAGGCGACGATCGCCAAGAACGATGCAACAATTGCCTCCAACGAAGAGCGTATCAACGAGTTGGAAAAAGAGGTCATCAGACTAAAAGCTCTCACCAAAGAGCATATCCCTACTCCGACGCTCACCTCGAAGAATAGCTCCGTGCCACCCTCAAAGAATCCTCTCAGCACACCGCAAACACGCTCGCTAAGGGAGAAATCAAGCAAGAAAAGTGGCGGCCAAATGGGGCGCGCAGGAGTCACCAAAGAGTGGTGCGAAACACCCGACTCAATCGAGGGTCTGCAAGCACCTACCATCTGCCCCTCGTGCGGCAAGAACATCGAAGATCTGCCACAATTCGAGGGTGAGCATCGTCAAGTTGTAGATATTCCAGCCGTCATTGTACCTATGGTCAAAGAGTATGTCGAGATGCGCCGCAAATGCACCTGTGGCAAGTGCGTTAAGGGCGAGTTCCCCAAGGAGGTTAGCGGCACGGTCTGCTTTGGTCACAATATCGATGCTACGGTGGCGTATTTGAGCACGTTGCAGAATGTTCTATTTGCGAGATTGACACACCTGATGGAGGTATTGTTTGGCGTTAAGATGAGCCAAGGCTCGATCTCCAACATTTTGAAACGTATGCGCAAGAGGGCGCAACTTCCCTATGAGATGATCCGCAAGAGCGTTGAGCAATCATCGGTCGTTGGGGCGGATGAATCTGGAGCAAAAATAGATGGCAAGACCCACTGGATGTGGACGTTTCAGACGGAGATGGCGAGCTATTTAGCCATTGATAAGAGCCACGGGGGCAAGGTTGTGAATGACCATTTTCCCGATGGATTTCCCGATTCTACGTTGGTGAGTGATCGATTGGCGTTGTACTTTAATGTCGTAGCGAAGGATCATCAGATATGTTTAGCGCACCTGCTTCGCAATACGATATATATAGAAGAGCTGACGGGTGGTCACAAATGGGCGAAAGAGATGCTGGAGCTGCTTCGGGAGTCGATTCATCGGCGCAAGGTGGAGGGTTGCAGCAAGGAGTTAAAGGCTGAATATCGGGAGAGGTTTGATGAACTATTAGATCGAGAGGTTGCGCTGAAGAGCAAGAAGCGGCAAGAGCTTTTCAACAAATTCAGGGCGGGGTTATCGAAACATCGGGATAATATTTTCACGTTTCTGGTGCGTGAAGATGTGCCATCGGATAACAACGCAAGTGAGAGGTCGTTGCGAGCGGTCAAAACCAAACTCAAAGTGAGTGGGCAATTCAAGTCCACCGAGGGCGCACAGCAATATGCGACGCTCCAATCCATCGTGCAGACAGCCCGCAAATGTGGCCAAGACCCGCTTACGGCTCTGCTCGCTGTTGCTGGACTGTAGGGGCGTGAGTAGTTACAAAATGTCGTCTATCTTTTTGCAAAATAGCACAAAATTCCTACCTTTGTATCAGAGCAAAGAGACACAACGAATGTATCGTTAGTACTAAGAAACGTCACGCAATATGACGATTTAACCACGTTGCAAATCCGTTACCTATTCAACTCTCTCACATCTAAAACTCTCTGATTATCAGCAACATATCCAATAAGGATTCATTTGAAAGATAAACAGAAATCTACACTCCCCATTCGCAGCGTTCGCATTCGATGCCAGCGATGTCGACCACACGTCGGCAGAGGTTTTCGGTAAGCTGCTCGATAGTCTGCTCGCCATTGTAGAACGAGGGTGAGGCGGGCATAATCACCGCTCCGGCCTGCGTCAGGGTGACCATATTTTGCAGGTGGATGAGCGATAGGGGAGTCTCGCGAAGTAGCAAAACTAGCGCTCTGCGCTCCTTGAGCATCACATCGGCAGCTCGCGTAATCAGGGAGTCGGAGACTCCTGCGGCGATCCTGCCCATGGTGCCGGCACTAGCAGGGGCGATGATCATTGCGCTGTAACGCGCTGATCCACTGGCTACTGGTGCGAACATATCGTCGGGGGCATACTCCACAATGCGATCCGAGCAGGGTAGTGCAACCCCTTCGTATTTGGCAACAGCTTCGGCAGAGCGGCTTCTTACGAGCGCTATTTGGCTCACTTGGGGGCTCTGCAAGAGAAGCTCGATTATTTGTCGAGTGTATATGGCGCCGCTGGCAGCCGTTTGTGCTACAATTACCTTCATCGTTACTCTATCACTTTACATTTTAGACCCAGCTCCTTGGCTTTAGCTAGCGTGCGGGGTAGTGCGTAGCTAAGGTTTTTGAATGCTTTATCGCTGTCGTGGAAGACAATAATTGCACCGGGGTCGAGGTATTTGGTTACATTTTCGAGGCACGCTCTAGGTGATAGATTGCGGTTGTAATCTCGCGATAGGACGTTCCACATTATGAGTCGATAGCGCTGGCTGAGCATTCGTACCTGCGAGGGAGTTATCTGCGCATAGGGGGGTCTAAATAGCTCGCTATGAATTAGATCGTTGGCAAAGTCGACATCCTCGACGTAGCGCTCCAACGACATATTCCAACCTTTCTGGTGTGAATATGTGTGATTTCCGATCTTGTGTCCGTGGTCCAAGATACGTTGGTAGAGGTCGGGATACATCTCGACATTTTTTCCTAGCACAAAAAATGTGGCTTTGGCATCGTACTTGTCTAGAGTAGATAAGATCCACTCGGTGACACCTGGGGTGGGACCATCGTCGAAGGTGAGGAAGATTCCATCTTCGTCCTTGATCTCCCAAATCAGGTTGGGCATTAGGCGTCTAATAAATTTAGGTGCTGTGAATCTCATGAATAACCATTAATTAAAACACAAATGTAAAAAATATTGTGGAAATAATTGTATATTTGCAAATAAAACAAAAAAATCTACGATGAAAAGCTTTAAATTGACTATGCTAGCTGCTATGTTGCTAGCCATGCTAACTGCTTGTGACGCGCTCCATAAGGTGACTAGTAGCAAGGTGACATCTCAGGGTGCACCCTATGAATTGGTTGTTGTTTGCAATCAAATGGAGTGGGAGTCGCAACTTGGAGATACTCTTCGCACGGTGCTGTCTGCCTATATCCCCTATCTCAATCAGGAGGAGCAGACATTTAGTGTGCTGCGAATTGCTCCCAATAGCTATGATGGACTTATCGCAAAGCATCGTAATATATTGGAAGTCAATATAAACCCTTCGATAAAGGAGCCTTCAATAGCTGTTAGGTATGATGTTGCAGCGGCTCCGCAGGTGGTCCTTACGCTGCAAGCACCGTCGATTGTCTCGGCTACGGATTACGTGTCGCAGCATCGCGAAAGTTTGGTGAAGGGAGTCCAAATTGCCGAACGCGATAGGGCCGTGGATTATGCGCAAACATATAACAATCAGGTTATTAGCTCGACCATCAAGGAGAAGTTTGGAGTCTCGATGAAGGTGCCTACGGGTTATACCCTGCGACAAAATAGCCCCGATATGTTGTGGATCTCGAAGGAGTATCCCGTGGCTAGCCAGGGGGCAATAATATATAGCTATCCGGCGGAATTTGGTATCAACTCCCTCTCGGAGGAGAATCTTGTGGAGGCACGCAACAAGTTCACAGCGATGGTTCCGGGCCCTTCAGATGGTTCGTATATGACCACCTACACCGAGGTGCCACAGCTCTATAAGCCTATTCGTATTGAGGGCCGTTTGTGGGTAGAGATGCGCGGATGGTGGGATGTGGTGAATGATTTTATGGGTGGTCCATATGTTAGCTATTCAACTATAGACCAGGCAACGGGCACGGTATTTACCATCGATTGCTACGTCTATTCACCAAAATACGGAAAACGCAACTACCTGCACGATGTCGAAAGTTTGGTTTACAATGCGAAGTTTCAAGAGCAGTAGTGCAATATGATATGCACGCCCGGTGGTGTTATCACTATCTGCCAGAGGCGGTAAATGTGATTGTCTACTGCGACCTCACAGCGGAGCTAAAGGAGGTGCTTTCGCCCCTCAGTCCTATCTATATGGGCTATTACGGGGGTTTTTCGAAGTGATTTTGATCGACTCTTAACCTTGAGAATTGCACATCTTATACTCTAATTATCGTCTCTCTTGTATGGCACAAGTTCATAATTATTATATATTGTTTGAGCATAATCCTCATCAAGCTCAAACTTTTCGCACATCTGCTTACATTTTTTATATGCCTCAATAGCCTTTTCCCTGTTGTTGGTTAGGTCATAGCAATAGCCAAGATTTCGATAATAAAAAGTAGTCGAGAACCATTGATTAAAATCAGGAAAATCACTTAATCTATCTGCGATAGCCTCGTGTGTTAAAAGTGCCGATTGATAATCACCCTCTAAAAATTCTACCCATCCCTTCTCAAAGTACAGAAGTGCAGAACTCGGGTTATACTCTTCCCACTCCTCAATTATAAGTTTTGCATTATTGAGATTTTCATCTGAAATAGTATTAGGATTCTGATCCATTCCCATACCATGCACGAATGGTGCTAATGCTCTACTGTACATTACATCATAGGTGGCAAAGTCGGTAGAGTCATAATAACCCCTAACTACACCTCTATTAATAAAATCATTGATATTTTCAGAGATTTCGACATCTCGCAATGGTAGTATGGTTTCAAAATCAACAACCCTTACATCCGCTCTATTGGATAGAGCATTGTCGAAATAGTGCTTGTGCTCGCACCCAGTCAGGATAATAATTCGCTTACCTTTGTTCTCGGTGATTGCACTCTCTATTAGCTCCAACATTTTATTATTTCTACTCTCGTAATGCAAGTTCATAAAGCTATCCCCATAGACCGACATAGAAATTTTACACATCTGATTAATAAAGTCGTTACACTCTTTACTGTTAAAAAACTCATAGCCATGATTGTTTTGCCTACATAGATCATCCCAATTGCCATATTTAGTATTAAAACGTGTCATTATAGAGTCGGCAGCTACAATATCAGAAATTTTTTGTTCATTAACTTTATACTCATCACTTTGCATATAACTTGTCATCTCTTTCCTATCTGTGGTAATCCACCAATCTATCGGATAGACCTGCTTGCCTTTATCAAAGCCATAAATTGAAGCAATCATCATTTCATACAAGTACGATTGTTTGCGAAAGTATGACTCTGGTATTTCAACGCATATCACATCAGGGTTATATGTATCCAAAATATTTACAATATCATTGGCTGAGAAATCAGGATTCGTTTTATGAGCATTATGAATAGTTCCGACAACTAACACCTGTGTAGTACAATCAACTGATTTACAAGAGGTAGCCGCAAGCAATATAAGTAATAGCATATATATGTTCTTCATTATATAATACGAGGACTTATATGCACATTTCTCAGATCGGCTTTATTTTTGGTTTAGCGGATAATTAAAAATAGATGGTTATTTTCTTCCGAACACTCCTACCGCGCGGCATAAGCGCAGTAAGCAAGCTTTTAAGCGACTCGACTTATTCAAAATGCCACTTATGAAATGATGGCCTTAAGTTGCGACAAATATTTATCCTCCTTGGCTCGCATAGCCTTGGCCTCGGGGGGTGTTTTGTCGCCTTGGCCGCATAGGTGCATTACGCCATGAACTAATATTCGGTGCATCTCCTCGAGGGGTGTTGCGCCATATTGGTGGGCGTTGTCCTCTACTGTTTCGATGTCGATAAATAGGTCGCCCGATATATACTTTTCGACCTCTAAGTCGCTGTAGTCGAATGTGATGATGTCGGTGAAGTAGTCGTGCTGGAGGTACTGGCGGTTGATCTCCAATAGCCTTTGCGACGAGCAGAAAATTACATTCACCTGGCCCATAGCATAGCCCTCTTGGGCTGCGGACTCCTTGAGCCACCTATTTATTATGCGACGGTTTGTGAAGCTATAGCTGCATCCGTCGTGGTTGTATCTAATCATTCTTTTATCTCTTGAAGCAATCTGCCGCCTTCATCTTCTGCGAGGGCGAGGGCGGATAGATTCCAAATATAATTTTATGTTCGGTATTCATTGTCAACACATCAATCGCTGCGCCCACCTCGCCAATTGTCTGGTTCTTGCCCACCGACTCGTCGCGCTTGACAAAGACACTTTTCAGACCTGCATACGAGGCGATATACTCTCCGTGGGCAATGTAGACGTCGTAGCGCCCGGTGATCCTATTTTGCTTAATATCAACTACTTTGCCTTCGTAAATCGAGATCACTCCCGCTCCAACGTCGCCCACTACCTCGGCCATATTATCCATATATCGCTTCACGCGACCACCTTTGACAGGCAGATTTAGGGCCGATGTCTTGGCCGAGAATGAGGCTCCTTGGGTGTTGCCCTTCGATAGTCGCCGCAGCTGGTCGATGGCTGTCGATAGCTTCTGCTCCTGCAGCGCTTTGGATTGCAGCGCTTGGCGCTCTTTGGTCGACATTTGGCTCACTTGGCTGCGTGCTGCATTCACATCTTGCTGAATATTAACCTTTTGCTGCTTGATATCCATTATCACCGAATCGAGCGATGCCTTGCGATCCAATAGAACTACGCGCACCGAATCGAGCGAGAGGGTGAGCGAATCGATAGCGCAAATACGCCGCTCACGCAGCTGCGCCACCCGACGAATATTGACAATGCGGCGTGCCATATCGTTGAAGTCGTCTGAGGCGAAAATGTAACTCACAAAGTTATTTTGCCGATAGTTGCGATATGCCTCGCGCACCATTGCGCCATATGCCTCTTGCTCGCTCGAAAGCTCTGAGTTTAAGCCTGTTAGGCGCATGGATGTGGTGTCGATTTCGGCCGTTATAAGCTCCACTTGCCTCTCTTGCGCCTCGAGCAGACGATTGCGCTGTTCGACTTGTCGTGCTAATGATTGCACCCTGCTTTCGGCTGCACTTTTATCTTTTCTAATCGAGCTGATGGCCTTCTGATCTTGGGCGATCTGCTTCTCGATTGCGGCTATAACTCGCTTCTGTGCCTCCACGCTACTGCCCTGCTGTTGTGCAACTAGGGGCGCAACAACTGCAAGCGATAAAAGCGTGAGGATCAGGAGTTTTAGCCTATGCATATCACTTCAATTTTGATTTGCGCTCCTCGATTATCGCAGCGTCGTAACCCAATTTCAGAGCCTTGTCGTAGTAGACTTCGGCCATAAAATCTTCGCCCAATTTTGCTAGGATCTCGGCATAGTGGAACTGCACGTCGGCACTCTCGGTTGTATCGAGCGCAATTGCCTGACGCATAAACTTTTTGGCCTCTTCGTAGCGCCCTAATTCGTATAAAACCCACGCGTAGGTATCCATATATGTTGGGTTCTTCTCCTCGAGTGCGATGGCGCGTCCCGACATATCCAATGCACGCCCAAGGTCCTCACGCTCAAGGCTTAAGAAGTAGGCGTAGTTGTTGAGTACCATGGCATTAGCGCCAAAATACGCAAGCGACTTATCGTATGATTTATACGCCTTGCGCATCTGCCGTTTGGCCTTCGAACTGCCCTCTTTCTCGAGCAAGCTAAGTTGGTGGTAGTTGTCGCCGATATAGCCCCAGATGGTGCCTTTAAGTGTGTCGTTGTCAATGCTTTTGGCTACCTCCTCATACTTTTCGATAGCCTCCTCGAAGCGCTTTGTGTAGCTATATAGGTTGGCTTGCGAGAGTCGCAATTCGTGACGATCGGGGAATAGTTCGATTGCTCGTGCTGCATAAAGTTCCACAGAATCAATGCGTTGCATGTAGCTTTCGATGTCGATAATTGTCGAGTAGTAGTCGTATTGAATAGGCTCGTCGCTTGCATGTTTTTTGTAAATATTTAGTGCGGCTTCGAGATTTCCCGATGCAATATAGTGTTGCGCAAATAGCTCTACCACCTGCTTTTCTGAGGGGTAGCCTCTATATAGCAGTGATGCTAATTCGTTGATTGAAGCTAAGTTGCGCGCGTAGAAGGTGCGATCCGATGTGATGCGATTAAATAGCGAGATCTTGTTGTCGAGATTTTCGGCAGGGTTAGCAAATATCTTCTTCATCGCTGCGAAGTAGCCTGGGTAATTTCCGCGCGAGGCGTGGAATTGAGCCACAGAGTTGAGCACAGCGCTAGACGAAGGGTCGATGGCAACTGCTGCATCCAACTGCACCAAGGCCAAAGAGTCCTGCTGGGCACCCGTATAAAGTTCGGCCAAAATCAATCGATCCTCGATCGATTCAGGATCCAATTCGATGATCTGCTCCGACTGCGCTATGGCCTCGTCTCGCCTGCCCAAAGAGAGTAATATCTCGCGTTTCATCGAGCTCACATATGGATTTTTGCCCGCTCTCATCTCGGCAGAATCCAACACCGCTAACGCCTCTTGGCTCTGTGAGGTTTGATTGTAAAGCATGGCAACCATAACATAGGCGCTCAGATTTTCGGGCTCGCGCTCGATAAAGCCTTTGTACATTTCGCGTGCCTCATCGTAGCGACCACTCATGGCCAATGCTTGGGCCAATGCCTCGCCATACCACTTATTTGTTGTATCTTGCGCGTATGCCTTTTGCGAGTAGTAGATTACCGAATCGATCGATGTGCGACGCGAAAGAATAGATTGCGAGAGAAAATAGTAGGCCGGAGCATAGGTCGAATCCTCGGCAATTGATAGGCGATATAGCGAGTCGGCACCTTGCTCATCGCCATATATCTGCTGTCGCTTCTGCCCATCGCTAGTCAGCCTCACTCCAATTCGAAGCGGGAGTGAATCGGAATCATTCTCTATGCGCGAGGCTCCGTTTGAAGGGAAAAATCCCACCAAGAAGAGCATCACAAGCGATAATATTAACAGTCGTCTCATTAAAAAAACACTTTAAAGATAAATCCTAAAGCATTACAACGCCTTGTCGAACTGCTTTAAGAAACGTACGTCGTTCTCGAAGTATAGGCGCAAGTCGCGAACTCCATAGAGCAACATTGCGATACGCTCAACTCCCATACCAAACGCAAATCCGCTATACTTAGTTGAGTCGATTCCGTTGGATTCCAAGACATTAGGGTCGACCATTCCGCAACCCATAATCTCTAACCAACCGCTGCCCTTGCAGACATTACAACCCTTGCCACCACACAAAACACACGATACATCGACCTCGGCCGAAGGCTCAGTGAAGGGGAAATACGAAGGACGCATGCGGATTGTAGCGCTCTCTCCAAAGATCTCCTTTGCGAAGTAGAGGATCGACTGCTTCATATCGGCAAACGACACCCCTTCATCGATATAGAGACCCTCGATTTGGTGGAAGATGCAGTGCGCACGATACGAAATCGCCTCGTTGCGGAAGACCCTACCTGGACATATAACGCGAATAGGTGGTTTTTGTTGCTCCATAACGCGCACCTGAATCGACGAGGTGTGTGTGCGAAGCAAGATATCTGGGTTCTGCTGAATGAAGAATGTATCTTGCATATCGCGTGCAGGGTGCTCGGGTGGGAAATTCAGGGCCGAGAACACATGCCAATCATCCTCGATCTCGGGACCATCGGCAACGGTATACCCCAAACGTGCGAATGTCTCGACAATGCGATTGCGCACAAGCGAAATAGGGTGGCGCGAACCAAGAGTCTCGGCGCTTCCTGGGCGACTCATGTCGTCGATAGATGCCTCAGAGTCGGTATTGCCAGAGTTCTCAACAGCCTGGCGTGCAGCGTTAATCGCGTCGGTAGCTCTGGTTTTTAGTGCGTTTAGGCGCTGGCCAAATTCGCGTTTCTTCTCGGGTGCCACACTCTTGAATTCATCCATCAAGGCGTTCAATTCACCCTTCTTACCCAACATTTTAATGCGCATAGCCTCGACTTCGGCTGCCGCTTTTGGCTTAAACTCTTCTAATTGCTTTAAAAGATTATCTATTTTTTCGATCATAACTTGGTTATTTTCTATTTTTTCACTAATTTTCCCACGTAAAAGTTTCGTTAGAAAAACTATTACAGCACAAAGTTATAAAAAAAGTTACAATTATGTTGAGAAGTTTGAAATCTTTTATCACTCCAATGCTATTATTGGTTGCATTTTGTGGTCATTCGCAGAGTGTTGGAGTTGTTTTGAGCGGAGGTGGAGCCAAGGGGCTCTACCATATTGGTGTGCTCGAAGCTTTAGAGGAGAGCGGAATTCCTATCGACTATGTGGCTGGTACCTCGATGGGCTCGATCGTGGCGGGATTGTATGCCGCAGGCTATTCGCCCGAGCAGATGCGCGAGATTGTCACCTCGGGCGAGATCGAGACGTGGCTTTCGGGACGTATCGACAGCAGCTATGGCGCCTATTATCGTCAATATCGCTCTGTGCCCTCGCTCTTTAGCCTTCGTATTGACACCAAGAACTTTTCAACAATTGACGAGGAGGTGGTCAGCAATTTTAAGAGTGGCGCCGAACAGACTACAACTGGTACGAAAAATAGAGAGAATTTATCGAGCCCGATATCGCGAGCATCGTTATATCTGCCCAATAGTTTGATCTCTACGACGCAGGTCGATATGACTTTAAGTCGCCTATTTGCAGCAGCTTCGGAGAGTATCGGTAACAACTTCGAGAATCTGATGGTGCCCTTTTTGTGCGTTGCCAGCGATATGCGCAACTACCAGGCGGTGACACTCACTAAGGGTGATTTGGGTGAATCGATACGTGCCTCGATGGCTATTCCGATCGCCTTCAACCCTGTAAAACGCGATACGATGCTGCTCTTCGATGGCGGTATCTACGACAACTTTCCATGGAAGCCGCTTCAAGAGATACACTCTCCCGACATTATTATCGGAGCAATATGCACTAGTGGCAACACCGACCTTACTGAGCAGAGCAGCTTGATCGACCAAGTTTTTGCCATCACCACGCAAAAGAGCGACTACTCGATGCCCGAGGAGAATATCACAATTCAGCGCGATGTGCCCGTTGGAATGTTGGAGTTCGCCAATGGCGGAGAGATAATTGATTTGGGCTATGAAGATACTATGGCGCAGATCAATGAGATTGAGACGAAGATCACCACGCGCCGCGATTCAACCTATTACGATGCTCGTCGCAAGGAGTTTCTCTCGAGGGTAAAGCCCTTGGTTTTCGAGAGTTACCAGATCAATGGCCTCACCCAAGAGCAGAGTCTATATGTTCACGATTTTCTGCACACCTCCGAGCGTCGAGGCAATGTGCTGCAGCGCGAAATGCCTTTCGAGGAGCTGCAAGAGAACCTCTATATGATCCTATCGAGTGGCGATTTTTCAACCGAATACCCAACAATCAAATATAATAAGCAGAGCGAACGCTATAAATTCTATATCGATCTGGATACCAAGCCACAATTGAAACTTTCGGTGGGTGGTCACCTGACATCTACGGCCTTCAATCAGTTGTTTCTATCGCTTAATTATCAGCAGGTTAAGCGTGTGGCTCAATCATATTATGCCGATCTATATCTGGGAACGATGACAACCAGCGCAATGGTGGGTGGTCGCACCGACTTCTTTATCAAAACGCCACTTTTTATCGACTACTACTACTCATATTCGAATATAAATCGCACATATAGCAATCTGGGAAATATTACGGATGTAACTAATAGTGAGAGTGTTAAGACGCGCGACAACCACTTTTCATTGGCTGGAGGTATGCCCCTTTCGCGTCGGAGTCTGCTGACGCTACGAGCCAATGTCGGTTGGAATCACTACTATTACGATACCAGCGACAATCTCGATGCTGACAACGTAGATGAGAATTTGTTGTACGATCGCACCAAATTATCGTTCACAGCGGCAAAGTTGGAGTATCAGCGCAATACGCTCGACCGCTTGACGTACCCCACAAGTGGTTCAAAATTAGAGCTTTCGGCAATTGGTGTTATTGGTCGCGAATCCAACTATCAGGAGGAGTTTAGCCGTGCAATTGCCATTACACCGATCAACCACCGATGGATTGGTGGACGCTTGAAGTACGACAAATATTTCACCCCTCCGAGCGATTCGTGGTTCTCGTTGGGTGTAAATTTAGATGTGGTATACACAAGCCTCAAACAGTTTGGTAACCCAACAGCCTCGATGTTGATAATGCCTTCGTATCAACCAGTTACCCACTCGCAGATGATCTTTATGCCCGATTTTTCGTCGGATAAATATGTCGGTGCTGGCATTGTACCTATATTAAATATGGGGCAAAATGTTACGCTGCGCACAGGCTTCTACGGAATGTATCGCCCAAATTATAGTGTCGACGGTATCGATCCGGGAGTCATTGGTCCCGACAATTTCCACTACGTTGGCGAGGCAACTTTGGCCTACAACTCATCGCTGGGACCCTTGAGCCTATCGCTAATAAAGTACGACTTGAACGATTGGAATAATCTATATCTGCTCTTCGGATTTGGAATTCCACTCTTCTCACCCAAAGGAACATATTATTAATATATTAAGTATAAAAATGCAATCATTTCATCAATTTATCCCAACACGACTATATTTCGGTTGCGGATCAATCAACAAATTAAGCCAAATTGCTTTACCAGGCACTAAGGCACTAATCGTCATCTCGGCAGGTACATCTATGCGTCGCTTTGGATATCTGGACAAAGTGACCTCGCAGCTCGAGCAGCAGGGTGTGGGCTATGTCATCTTCGATAAGATTCTGCCCAACCCCATCAAGGAACATGTGATGGAGGCTGCCCAAATTTGCCGTGAGCAGAAGTGCGACTTCGTTATTGGACTAGGTGGCGGTAGCTCGATCGATTCGGCTAAATCTATCGCGGTAATGGCTTGTAACCAAGGCGATTACTGGGATTATATTGGTGGCGGTACTGGCCTAGGCAAAGAGCCCGTAGGCGGAGCCTTGCCAATTATCGCAATCACCACTACTGCCGGAACAGGCACCGAGATCGACCCTTGGACAGTAATCACACACAACAAAGAGAAGGTGGGATTTGGTAACGACACAACCTTCCCGGTGATCAGTATTGTCGATCCCGAATTGATGCTATCGGTTCCTGCGAAGCTCACAGCATACCAAGGTTTCGACGCCTTCTTCCACGCTGCCGAGGGATATATCGCCTCGTGCGCAACACCCATCAGCGAGATCTATTCGCTCAAGAGTATTGAGCTGTTATACAAGTCGTTGCCTGCAGCAGTGGCCGATGGTTCGAACATTGAGGCACGTAGCGATGTGGCTCTTGCCAACACCCTAGCCGGTATGGTTGAGTCGACTTCGAGCTGCACCTCGGAGCACTCGTTGGAGCACGCTATGAGTGCATTCCACCCCGAGTTGCCACACGGTGCTGGTCTTATCGCCATATCGCTCGCATACTTCAAACGCTTCATCGATGCTTGCCCCGAGCGCCTATGCGCAATGGCCACAGCAATGAGAGGCGAGAAGAGCACCGATCCCAACGACTTTATCGAGGCGCTTGCCACAATGCAGGCAGCTTGTGGTGTGGATTCTCTCGCTCTATCGCAGTGGGGCGTAAGGGAAGTCGAGTTCTCTGCTTTGGCCGACAATGCCCGCCAAACAATGGGTGGTTTGTTCACCGTTGATCGTTGCGAACTTAGCCACGACGATGTTGTTGCGATCTACGCGGAGTCGTTTAGATAGGGTAGATGTTGGGGCCTACTCTCTTACTGCCTCCGGCGGAGATAACACCGCAGGCAGTAAGAGAATCAACTCCAATCCCCTATCTATTTAAACAGATTTTTAGAATGAGGCGATAAATTCGATGGTGTATTTATCTTGTAGCAGTGGGTTGATATTGGCATCACTGTGCGAGGTTCCTACCATGTACTCCTCGTATGCAATTCGGATCTCTGAGCCTATCCATTTCTTGGCAAAACCAATGTTTAGGGCAACTGTTATGCGGTTTGCGTCGTAGCGGTCGATCATCCCGTCGTATTGATTTATAAACTCAATTCCACTGCCCATGTCCCAACGTAGGTGCGGTGCGAGATACTCTATAGCGTTGTTTTTGGGCAGCTCGAATGTGCGATATCCGTGCACGTGTGCCGCGGTGATTGTCTGCGTGCCATCTAGCTCCTGCTCAAGAATACGCTGTGCATAGGCTGCCTCGATGAGGTAGTTGCTGCCGGCGTAGCGCAATTCGCCGCCATACATCTCGATCTTCTGCACATAGGGCGTATAGCCGTGATAGTAGCTTCCAGCCACCTGAAAGCCACTCTTTGCACCTATGGTTGCTCGGGCTACGTAGTTCATATTCTCGTTCCACTCAGGGTTGTTTGCCCCCGAGCCATTCATCAAGCCTCCGGTGATCTGAATAGGAATCTTGGTGGGGAACTTGTAGCTCATTAATGCTCCGATGTCGCGCGAGCCGATGGTTTTGACCGAGCAATCTGTGGGTGAGGTAGCATCGTAAGTATAGTACGTTGTCAGATATTTCGAAAGGAATGAGCGATTTGAAAAGAGTGAGCTGCTAGGACCACGATCCAGATCGGCATTAAAGTGATACTGCTGCTGGCCCAGCGATAACTCGAAGTTGCCGGCAACGTAGGCCACATACGAGTCGAGGATCGAGACGCTACCTTCGTTGTTGAAGTCGATCTGCATTGCGTAGCGCATATGCTCCGAGGTCATTCCCTTGACTCCCAATCGCGAGTTGCGCACGTTGAAGCGGTGGTCACCACTCTCGGTGCTCTCCTCGAATTTTGCCCTTACCGAGCCGAAGATCTGAGGGGTGTAGTCGACCTCTTGCACCTGCGGCTCTTGCGCCTCGATTTGGGGTGTCTCCTGAGCAAACGATCTCAGACATAGCAGTGTTAATGATAGTAAAAAAACTCTTTTCATTTTCTAGTATATTCTTTTCTTTTAAAGTGTGTATTTCACCGAAAGGCTAAAGCGTTGAGCACCAATTGCATCGTCGCCAAAATTTGTGCGGCTTCCATTAAGGTATTCAGCACCAAGTTGCATGCGAGCAGCAGGGGCGTAGAACAACGAAAGGGCCGTGTAGCGACTCGCCTGGTAGTAGCCATCAAAGTAATCTTTATCGCCAAAGTTCTCACTCATTGAGCCGCTAAGCGCTGCTGTCCATCGTTTTGCAAATTTTGCACTCACGCCAAGCGATGCTGCTCCCATTGGAGTTGCCTCCATCAGCGTGCCATCGGTCGACATTAGGTTGATCGAAAGTGATGATAAGTCGCTGATATAGTTGTTGATACCTTTTCCATATATCGCCTGACCGAAGAGCGAAACTGCCTTTGTTGCCTTGAGAGATCCCGAGAGTTGACCTCCCAAGCCCATTTGGCTGAGGCGCTCCTTATTGGCATCGTCGGCATATTGAAGTGTGCGGATCATAGCTCCAACCTTGATGTGGCCAGCCTCGCCTTTGGCCTGAATGTAGAGTGGGATATTGGGCATAGTTTGGCCAATAGCGCTGTAGCCACCCACATAGAAGGTTGACAACGAAGGATATTCAACCGAGATACCTGCCGAGAGTGCATCGCTAAATGAGTGGCGATAACCAAAGAGTGGCGTGCGAAGGAAGGTGCGGCTACCCACACCATTGATATCTACGGTTGGAGCATTTGCGGCCAAGTCGGTCATAAAGCTCCATGTTTGTCCCGCGATGAAGCCCTTTGCCTCGACGTAGGCTTGACGAAGGCGCACGCTCGAGCCGCGAAAGTCGGTCTCGACGAATAGTTTCACATCGCCTAACTCCTTGGTAGATTGAGTGATCTGAAGCGATAGGCGTGTTGCCGAAACATCGAAGCCAAGGTTCTCATCCTCATCCCATGCGGCGTCGGTAATGTTGGTCGAGATAAAGTCGTTACCGCCATTTACCGAGCCATCGAAATCGGCATTCATGTTGAAACGAACATATCCGCCAATTTTAACTTTTGTATTCTCGCCAACCTTCCACTCAATGGGAGCACTCTGGCCAAGGGCTATAGTTGTTGCTGCGAGAGCAAAAAAAGATAGAAAAATTCTCTTCATAATTTATCAGTTTTAGGTGTTTGCTTAAACATTATATGCCTGCAAATCAGGCGAAGACTAAAGATTAGACAGACAAATATAGCAAAAATATGATAATTATGATCAAAAGTTCTATCAATGCACCTCAAATTAGGTAATTATACCTACTCTCTTACTGCCTGTGGGTGGCGCAGATAGCACCTGCGCGGGTGCGTACTCTTTGCGCTAGCGAGGTTGCGCGCCATATGCATCGTAAAAGCGCAGAGCAAGAAACGCACAGAAACAAAAAAAACAGATAAAAATCTACACATTTACAAAAATAATAACTATCTTTGTGACGATTTGGCGCCTAGAGTAAATGTTAGGTGCATATTTATTAACCAATAATACACAACGATGGACGATGGCTATGGTTCCCAAAATTGCGGCTGTGTCGTATCTCAATACGATACCGTTCATCTATGGTATCGAGCACGAAGGTAACTTCAGTGCCGATCTTCTATTGCTCAATCCTGCCGAGTGCGCACAAGCTTTTGCTTCGGGCGAGGTCGATATAGCCCTTGTTCCTGCAGCGACAGTCCCCACGCTCCCACTTGCCGAAGTGGTGAGTGAGTATTGCATTGGAGCATCGGGTGAAGTTCGCTCTGTTGTTATCATGTGCGACGATCCCATAGATAAAATCAAACGAATTTTTGTCGATACTCACTCGCGCACCTCGGTGCAATTGGCTGGTTATCTGGCAAAAAACTACTGGAAAATCAATCCCGAATGGTACGAGCTGGAGAATTTGGAGCAGCTCGCTTACGCCGAAGATGGCGACGCCTTTCTGCTAATTGGCGACAAAGTTTTTGAGCATGAGGATGAGTTTGACTACACCTACGACCTGGCTGCCGAGTGGATGAAATCGACCTCCCTGCCCTTCGCCTTTGCGGTGTGGGTAGCTCGTAAGGGTACTCCGTACGAGCTTCTCGACGGGTTGGAGCAGGCCTTGGAGTTTGGTGTGGAGCACGTCTACGAGGCTATTTTGGAGTATCATGGCGAAGGTTCTGTGGTAGAAAAATATCAATATTTAAGCGAGAATATCGACTTTTTGTTCGATAGTCAAAAACGCACGGCACTTAAAAAGTTCTGGGACTGCGGCATCAAGATCGAGCCAAAGTCCAATCCCGGCTGAAGAGAGGAGTAACCAAATACGTTTGGTTGCGACACGCGAATCATATTAACATAATTTCAACCTACGGGTTGCCTCTAAAAAACTGAAAGAGAGATGATTACGCTATACCTTAAACAGTACAATAAAATTATACGAAATGCCGATACCAAGCTTCTAGACGAGCTCGGTTACGATGATATTTTATGGATCGACCTACTCACTCCGACCATCAAGGAGCAGAAGGCCGTTGAGAATTTCATGGAGATAAGCCTGCAAACCAAGCAGCAGGTCGAGGAGATCGAGACCACTTCGAAGTACTCCGAAACGGAGAACTCGATAATCTCAAACTGCAACTTCTTTATCACTCAGGATGAGGGGTTTATCGTCGAACCAGTATCGTTCATAATCTCGAATGAGGGAGTCTTGGTTTCGATGCGCAGCGCGGAGTTCCGCACATTTAGAGAGGCCGAAAAGCGCTTGCAGATGAACTACCGCAACTTCTCGACGGGCTATCACATCATGATTTCGCTGCTCGAGGTGAGGATCGATTATGATGCCGACCTTGTCGAGGCGGTTGCAAAGCATGTGGCTTCGTTGAGTAAAAACATGAGCTCGAACGATAGTGTCGACAAGGAGATCATCCACAGAATCAATACGTTGCAGGAGAATACGATGTTGCTTCGCGAGAATATTTTCGATAGGCAACGTGTCTTGTCGGGCATCCTCCGCTCCGAGCGCTTTCCCAACGATATCTACCCACGTTTGCAGCTGATGATCAAGGACGTCAGCTCGCTTATTGACCATGCCGACTTCGCCTTCCAGCGATTAGATTATATCCAAGATTCGGCGCTGGGACTCATCAACATCGAGCAAAATGAGATCGTCAAGATCTTCTCAGTCGTTACGGTGATCTTCATGCCTGCCACGCTTATCGCGAGTATTTATGGTATGAACTTCAAGGTGATGCCCGAGCTGAACTGGGCCATTCACCTCACCGAGGAGTTCACTCTGCCCCTTGGATATATCTTCGCGCTGCTGCTGATGGTACTATGCTCAGGATTTACTATTTGGTATTTCCGCTTTAAGAAGTGGCTGTAAATCATGGAGTTGCGATCTAGCCCGCAGATTGAACTTGCTGGCCAATTCCTCCGTACAACGGGCGTAAACCTATTTCTCACAGGAAAGGCCGGAACGGGAAAAACCACCTTCCTGCGCTCCATTGTGCAATCTATCGACAAGCGAGTAGTTGTTGCGGCACCTACGGGCGTTGCGGCAATTAATGCTCGCGGAGTCACCTTGCATTCGCTTTTTCAGCTCCCTTTTGGTCCTAATGTGCCGGGTGCCACGCACTCCTCGTCGTTTGCACTTCGCAAGATTGGACGTAAAAAATTGGCACTTATTCGCTCCATCGAGCTGCTTGTTATCGACGAGATAAGCATGGTGCGTTGCGACTTGTTGGATGCTGTCGATCAGACACTTAGGCAGGTAAGGCGCAACTCTCGCCCCTTCGGAGGAGTGCAACTTTTGATGATTGGCGACATCGAGCAACTCTCGCCAATTTGTCGCGACGATGAGTGGCAACTGCTCTCGCAGCACTACGCATCGCCCTATTTTTTCGACTCGAAGGCGCTGAAGAGCTGCAACTATATTACCGTGGAGCTCAAGGAGATTTTCCGTCAGAGTGACACAAAATTCATGGAGCTGCTCAACGCGGTGCGCGAAAATCGGATCACTCGACAGGTGGTCGATGAGCTCAATACGCGTTACATCCCCAACTTCGAACCATCTGATAGTGAAGGGTATATCACCCTTACCACACACAACAATACCGCCAACAGCATCAACCAAGCGGCACTAAATAGACTCACCACTTCCTCGCACCACTTCCAAGCCAAAACGCAGGGCGATTACCCTGAGGGGGCATACCCCAACGATAGTGATTTGGAGCTCAAGGTGGGTGCGCAGGTGATTTTTATCAAGAACGACATCTCGCCCGAGAAGCTATATTATAATGGCCTGATCGGAAAAATCGAGAGCATCGAGGATGAGACAATCACCGTTAAACCCAACTCTGGGGCCGCTTCGATCGCCCTTTCGCAGGTGACGTGGGAGAATATCGAGTATAGGCTCAACGACCAGAGCGGCGAGATTGAGGAGTCGGTGAAGGGGACCCTTTCGCAAATTCCGCTCAAGTGCGCGTGGGCGATAACCATTCATAAGAGCCAGGGTCTCAGCTTCGATCGTGCGATTATCGACGCGGGCAACTCGTTTGCTCATGGGCAGGTCTATGTCGCCCTGAGTCGCTGTCGTACATTCGAGGGTATGGTGCTGCGAAAACCGCTTGGCGGAGGTTCGATCATTCGCGATGGTAGTGTCGAGGGCTTCACTCAAAGTGTTGCCAATCAAGAGGTTGGCGACAGGCAGTTGCAGCAACATAGGCAAGAGTATTTCTACTCGCTCCTTGCCGAGATATTCGATTTCGAGGAGCTGAATCGCACCACATACTCCCTTTCGAAGTTGATAAATTCGGCCCTCTACAGGGAGTATCCCCAGCTCTGCAAGCAGTTTTACGAGATTACGCAGAGCCAAAACAATGAGCTCCAGCGGGTTGGCGAGAGCTTTAAAGGGCAACTTCAAAGGGCGATAAAGAGTAGCGAGGATTACCAAAACGATCAATTTATCGCCGAGCGGCTGAAAAAGGCATCGGCATACTTTACCGAAAAATTAACGCCCTTTGGCACCCTGATCGAGGAGGCATCAGCGCTGAGAACCGACATCAAGGATGTTGCAAAGCGACTCAAAACCATCGCTACAGAGGCCTCGGAGGCCTATGCGCTCAAGGAGTGTGCACTGAAATTATGCGATGAGGGCTTCACCTCGCAAGAGTATTTGAAGCGGAAATTTGCCATCATAACAGCCCCGCCAGCCGAAAAAGCCAAGGAGCCAACCCCGCAAAAACAGAAGCGCAAGGCGGTGCCAAGCGACGTGGTCAACCAGGAGCTATACGAGGCGCTGGTGGCGTGGCGCAAAGACCTTGTCAGCTCGACGGGCAAGCCGGCCTACACCGTACTTTACAACTCGACACTGCTAGAAATTCAGGCGCAAGCACCCAAAAGGATCGAAGATCTGGCAGTGATTTCGGGCATAGGACCTGCAAAATTAAAGAAATATGGCGACCATATCATCGAGATCGTGTTGCAGTATGTGTAGTAGAGTAGGAGCGGATAACCATCGTCACCCCCGCGATAATCACAACGGCAAAGGCTAGTGTGCTCCAGCGCAATTTCCCGAGCCCGAGCCACAATGAAACGGCAATAGCTAGGAGTGGTTGCAGGTAGCTGTATATGCTTGATACAGTTGGCGATACGCGCCCCAAAGCGTAGTTTAGCAGCAGGTTAGGCAGGAATGTCGGTACAATAACTACAAAGGCCGTAAGGGTTAAAATATGCGGCGAGAGTGCTGCGAAATTTGTCGAGGCGAGCGACTCGAAACTGAAGGGTAGAAACATCAGCGAGGAGAGCGTGTAGACCCACCGCAGCAGTGTCACAGGCCTATATTTCTTGAAAATCGGCTGCAGCCACACCATATAAAAACCCGCTGCAATGGTGTAGAGCAGCATGAGGATATTTCCCCCAAGGATCGAGCCCGCACCACTCGAACTGCCAGAGCTGAGGATAACGGCCAGCACTCCACCCATGCCCAAGGCGATACCTGCAACTCGCCGAATAGTAAAACGATCGATGCCCATAATCACCGAAATCACAAGGGCCATGACCGGCAGCAGCGAGGCGATAATCGAGGCATCGATAGGCGTGGTGAGCGATAAGCCAAAGATCACAAAACCCTTGCGCATAAGCCCCGAGAGCACCGCCGCGGCAACCAGATATTTGATATCCGATCGCTCCACCTTCTCGCCCCGACTCCACAGAAGTGGCACAAACGATAGCAGCGCCGCAACCAGTAGCGAGAGCTCCAACATCGCAGCAGCACTCACCCCCTTGCCCATAATTATGTGGTAAAAGGGGTAGTTAATTGCCCAAATGGAGTTGCACACAAACAGTGCAATGTGCGGTTTTAAATTTGTCATGACCATTGCTTTGCAACTATCACGCCAAGTGAGGTGGTGCTTTCTCACTTTCTCACCTTCTCGCCTTCTCACCTTCTCATTGCGCTCATGCCGCGCGGCACCAAGCTTGGATCCAAAAACTATCGTTTTTGACTTTTTGTTTTAGCGATTATTTGCTCTTCGCTGCGCTTGTATGATATATAATAATAGATGTGATTTTATGAAAACAAGTTTTCAACATCACATCTATTATTATATATCTATGTCAACCTACGGTTGCCATGAGTAAATCACCGAGGGCAAAACCTGTCGTAAATTATATGAGAGAGTGTAACCTCGATATTGGGTTTAAATGCCAAAGGCATTTAACAAATTTTAGCTAGTATAAAGTTGCGCAAATTTATTTGTGGCAACTTTATACTAGCTAAAATCTTAGAGATTTTTAATCTCTAAGCCCAATATCGCAAAAATATGCACCTGCGGGGGTGCTATCCCCGCCCGCCGGAGGCAGTAAGAGAGTAACTCCTCCCCCAGAAGAGGCCTATTTCAACTTGCGTGTAAGTTCGCAGAAGAGCTCGTGCACCGATTGCATCTTCTCGGCACGCCATGCGTTGCTGCCCGCAAAGGCATATCCGGAGTTCAGATTGCCGCGGAAGGCTTGGTAGAGTGCCGTCACGATGCAGTAGGGGCTGCGCGATATGTCGCAGGTCTTGATGCAGTTGAAGGGGCACGCTTTGGGCTGCTTGATTCCAGCCTTCACCTTGTCGAGGAATGAGTTCGAGATGGCTCGTCCGGGCATGCCTACAGGGCTTTGAATGATCTGAATATCAGACTCTTTGGCATCTAGATATATCTGCTTGAACTCCTGCGAGGCATCGCATTCATATGTGGTCACGAAGCGTGAACCGAGCTGTACGCCCGATGCTCCAAGTGCCATAATGCGCTCAATATCCTCATTGGTGTAGATTCCACCTGCAGCGATCACGGGGATCTTCACCCCATACTGCTGCTCGAAGCTCTCGGCCTGCGCAACGACCTGCGGTAGAACTGCCTCGAGCGAGAACTCCTCCGAATCGATTTGCGTTGCCTTGTAGCCTAAGTGGCCTCCCGCCTTGGGTCCTTCCAACACAATTGCGTCGGGCAGGTAGTCGTAGTTTTGTTTCCACTTCTCGCAGATTAGCTTGGCTGCACGAGCGCTCGATACGATCGGCACCAACTTAGTTGTGCTGTCGCTCTTGAGGAACGAGGGGAGGTCCAGCGGAAGCCCCGCACCGCTAAATATGATATCGACCTTCTCGGCGATGCTTGTCTTGACCAACTCGGCGAAGTCGGAAAGTGCAACCATGATGTTGACTCCGATGATCCCTTGTGCCTTCTCGCGTGCCTTGCGGATCTCGCTTGCTAGACCCAAGTTGCCTGCTTCGGTATAATTAGATGATAATTTTTTGTAGAGCAGTCCCAGACCTGCAGCCGAGATAACCCCTATTCCACCCTCCTTAGCCACCGCCGAAGCTAGGCCCGAGAGCGATATCCCTACGCCCATACCCCCTTGAATGATAGGTACATTAGCTGTAAGGTTTCCAATACTCAATGCTTTCATTTACTTTAAATTTGTGTTTTGTAGCATATGCTACGCGCACAAAGGTAGTAAAAAATCGCTGCTGAAGGCTATTTAATGCGGTTTTTTGTTGGGTTAAACATAGGAACTCAGGTTATTAAAACTAGTTCTAAAGAATTTATTAAACATCTCGAGGTAAATAGCGCAATACAAGTTGCACCCGCGCAGGTGCTATCTGCGCCCGCCGGAGGCAGTGCTCAAGTACTTATATATCACAGGTGCCGCCAGTCCATTTTTCTCGCTGAGGGTGTAGAATGCATCCTCGCTAGTGCTCCATGCGATGGCCTCGCCTTGGGGTTCGGGCTCGTAGTTTAGCACGGTTGGGGTTGTGCTGAGTGCCTCGATGAGGCTTTGCCCCTCGGCTCGCTTCCAGAAATAGATGTTCATGTAGGTTTTAACGAGGATTTTGGATCCATCGAGCGCAATGTCGGCAGATGTCGCTTGGGTCATATCGAGTGTTGTGTGGCTCTCGAGTAGGAGCATCTCTTCGGGTGCGGTGGCGACGAAGGGGGTGGTGTATACCTTCACCTGCTCCTCGCGCTTTGAGATTATCAGAAGCTGCTTCTCGAGGGGGTCGTAGGCCAAGGACTCGCTGTCGCGCTGCGCATCGGCAAAGTTAAATTGCATAACCTCAGGCCTTTGCGCTACAAGGGTTTGGCCTCTTTTCGATAAGTCTACGCCTTGAGGCTCGGGGATGCGGAAGATCCTCTTGTCGGGGTATATAGCTCTGTTGTCGCCAATTTCGCCCACGAAGATATAGCCATCACCTGTGGCCACACCCTCCCAATCGCGATTCTCTGCAGAGGGCAATTCGAGCGAAGCGATAAGCTCTCCCTCGAGATTTATAAGGTATATCTTGGCATCGTCGCCACTGTCGTTATTCACCCAGAATGTTTCGGGATATATGCCACTTGGGGCCATTCCCGATATCTCGGTGAGCTTCTCGGATGTTACCTTGCCCACCTCTTGCCCAAAGGTGTAGGGGCCTATGTCTGTTCTCTTTGTCATACAACTGCTATTTAGCGTGATTGAAGTGGCCAGAAAAATAGCCATTAAAAATATTCTCATCATTAATCATTTTTTTTGGCACCATATCGGCACCACTCCCTCACGCCACACTCCGTGCACTTGGGAGATCTCGCTGTGCAGACGTAGCGGCCATGCAGGATCAACCAATGGTGCGCTATTGGCAAGAGGTGCGAGGGGATATTCTTCTCCAGCTGCAGCTCTGTTTGCAGGGGAGTCTTGGCAGCTCGGGTGAGCCCCATGCGAGCCGATACGCGGAAGACATGCGTGTCGACCGGCATCACCTCCTTATTCCACAACACTGCGCCTAGGACGTTGGCTGTCTTGCGTCCTACACCCGGCAATCGCTGCATCTGGTCGAGATCTTGCGGGACCTCTCCTGCGAACTCGGAGCACAACATGCGGGCCATTGCAGCCAAGTTTTTAGCCTTGTTGTTGGGGTACGAGATGCTTTTTATATATGTGTATATCTGCTCGGCGGTAGCATTGGCCATATCAAAGGGGGTGGGGTAGGCCTCGAACAGCGCTGGGGTGGTGAGGTTCACACGCTTGTCGGTGCATTGAGCCGATAGCGATACGGCAACCAACAGTTCGTAGGGGTTGCTGTAGTTTAATTCGCTCTCGGCTACGGGCATATTCTGCTCGAACCACTCTATTATTGCTGCGTACCTATCCTTTAACCTCATAGTTTCGTCAATTTCGCAAACTTCGCAAGCAGGGTCTTCTCCTCTCCATTGGCGAATTGCACAATTAATTTGTGGTCGGTGCTCAAGGTCTCGATCGCATTTATTTTGCCAGCTCCAAAGCGCGGATGCTCCACCAAATCTCCAACCGAGTAGTTGCATACAGAGGTGGTTTTTGAGGTATCATACCCGTTGCGCTCACCCACTTTGCGCATGGTTGGAGTCAGGATTGGTCGTGGGGCTGAGCCCATTGCGCGGCTTTGTTGCACGCTACTCGAGCTTGCTTGGCTGCCGCTGCTTTTGGCCTGCTGATGGCGATAGTCGAAGCGGTTGCGTAGCTCGTCGATGGCACTGCCACTGCGTCCTGTGGAGTTTACGCTGCTGCGCAGTTGAGGTCGTCGCGATTGCTCCTGGTCGCTCTCATCATCGACAATCTCGAGATATTTCGGGTCGATCTCGCGCAAGAAGCAGCTGGGTCGCGAGAACTCCATGCTGCCCCACTTGAAGCGAGCTTCAGCCTACGAGATCGTCGCTGCGCCCTTGGCG
>JAWXTD010000024.1:0-26419 GCA_044433805.1 Rikenellaceae bacterium | reverse complement strand
AGCAACCTCTTTTGCCATAATTTTCCTTGGTTTATTATTCTTTTTCTACTTGTGTGAAACTTAACTCCATTGGAGTCTTGCGCCCGAATATCTTCACCGATACCGAAAGTTTCTTGCGCTCATCGTCAACGCTCTCAATAGTACCTTGGAAGCTCGAGAATGGACCGTCTGTAACCTTGACGATCTCGCCGACGAAGAATGGTATTTCGTTCTCCTCCTCTTGTACTGCCAACTCATCGACGCGACCTAAGATTCGAGCAACTTCAGCTTCGCGCAATGGCGTAGCCATCATCTTGCGGCTCTCCTCTTTGGTGTCACCCAAAAAGCCTAGTACATTAGGGATGTTACGAATTAACGTAGGGATGTGGCCCGTAAATGAGGCCTCAACCAATACGTAACCTGGATAAGAGACTCTCTCTTTAGAGTACTTCTTTCCGTTACGTATAGTGTAAATTTTCTCGGTAGGTATCAACACCTGCGAGATATACTCTTCAAGGTGGTTATGACGAATTTCGGCCTCAAGTAACTCTTTGACCTTATTCTCCTTACCACCTATGGCACGCACAACGTACCACTGTTTTGCAATATCACTCATTCTACAACTCTGAATTGATATTATGCACCAATATTTGCAAGGGTCTTATAGACGAAGCTCATAATACCCTCGAAAGATAGGTCCATAGCCAGAACTACAACCGAAAAAATAACGGCTGCAACCATAACAACGACTGTTGAACTTTGTAGCTGGCTAAATGTTGGCCAAGATACTTTGTTAACTAGCTCGTTATAAGACTCTTTGAAATATTTAATCATAACAGTATAAATATTAATTTGCAGGAGCAGAGGGATTCGAACCCCCATCAACGGTTTTGGAGACCGCTATTCTACCCTTGAACTATGCTCCTAGGTTAAAAAATCGGGATGTAAGTGGCTCACACCCCGATTTGTTGTATTTGATTGAGATTACTCTACGATCTCCAATACTTGACCTGCACCTACTGTACGACCACCCTCACGGATAGCGAAACGTAGACCTTGGTTCAATGCTACTGGGTAGATCAACTCAACTGTGATAGTGATGTTGTCACCTGGCATGATCATATCTACACCCTCTGGAAGTTGAACCTCGCCTGTGATATCCATTGTACGAAGGTAGAACTGAGGACGATATTTGTTGTGGAATGGTGTGTGACGACCACCCTCTTCTTTCTTCAAGATATAAACCTCTGCCTTGAACTTAGTGTGAGGAGTGATTGAACCTGGCTTAGCTACAACCATACCACGCTTGATGTCTTTCTTGTCGATACCACGCATCAAAAGACCTACGTTATCTCCTGCCTCACCTTGATCAAGAAGCTTGCGGAACATCTCAACACCAGTACATGTAGAAGTGCGAGACTCCTCATCGATACCTACGATCTCAACTGGATCACCTACGTGGATCACACCAGTCTCGATACGACCTGTAAGTACTGTACCACGACCTGTGATAGAGAATACGTCCTCAACTGGCATCAAGAATGGCTTCTCGTTCTCACGTGGAGGAACTGGGATATATGAATCAACTGCATCCATAAGCTCCATGATTTTGTCAACCCACTGAGCATCGTCGTTAAGTCCACCAAGAGCTGAACCACGGATGATAGGAGCGTTGTCGCCGTCGAACTCATACTTGCTAAGAAGGTCACGAACCTCCATCTCAACAAGGTCAAGCATCTCAGGATCGTCAACCATATCGCATTTGTTAAGGAAAACAACGATCTTAGGAACGTTTACCTGACGAGCCAAAAGAACGTGCTCGTTAGTTTGCGGCATAGGACCGTCAGTAGCAGCTACAACCAAGATTGCACCGTCCATCTGAGCAGCACCAGTAACCATGTTCTTTACGTAGTCAGCGTGACCTGGACAGTCAACGTGAGCGTAGTGACGTGATGCAGTTTGGTACTCTACGTGAGCAGTGTTGATAGTGATACCACGCTCTTTCTCCTCAGGTGCGTTATCGATAGAATCGAATGAACGAAGCTCAGAGAGACCTTTGTTCGCAAGAACAGTAGTGATAGCAGCAGTAAGAGTAGTCTTACCGTGGTCAACGTGACCGATAGTACCGACATTCACGTGCGGTTTGGAGCGGTCGAATTTTTCTTTTGCCATAGCAGTTTAATATTAAATTTTTAAAATACGTTAAATTTCAAGTTCAATGCCTATTTACGATAAACGGGTGATGAAAACCCACCACTCCTGTTTGAGTAGCAGACTTACACCACAGTAAATCTTGAGCGGAAGACGAGGCTCGAACTCGCAACCCTTAGCTTGGAAGGCTAATGCTCTACCAATTGAGCTACTTCCGCAAATAGACATTTAAAAGCCCACAAAATTCAAACTTGACAACTCAAACAAAGAATTGCCAAGCTCCGAAACATTGCATTCCAAATGTCGGTAGTGGGGACTGATGGATTCGAACCACCGAAGACGAAGTCAGCAGATTTACAGTCTGCCCCATTTGGCCACTCTGGTAAATCCCCAAAAATATGTTTCTCGTTTCTTACGAGCCGATGGAGGGATTCGAACCCCCGACCAGCTGATTACAAATCAGCTGCTCTGGCCAACTGAGCTACATCGGCATTTAATAACCGTATCGGATTGCAAAGGTAGAAATAAAATTTATAATTCCAAAATTTTTGGAGATTATTTTTTATTTTTTCGCTTTTATCAAAGAACTCGTTTTGAGATCCTCTTACTTAGTGAGGAAATCGAGTGCAAAGATAAAACACTTTTGCGAATTAAAAAATAGTAGAGCGCTTTTTTTTCAAAAAAATCACACTTTTATTCTATTTACCCCTTTTTATACCTATATTATATATGCATGACCTTATTCAACTATAAAAACCATCTCGCCTTGGCGCTGCATAAAGTATTTTTCGCGTGCATACTCCTCCAAACCTTCGGAAGTTTTTATTCGCTCGAGCAACAAACTATCCCCAACAATTTGTTTTTGATAGCCCGCAGCCTCGCGATTTAGGTCGATAATTTGTCGCGTGAGCGAAAAAGAGTGACCAATATTTTGCACTATAACATAGAGAATCGGAGCCATAACAATTGCTGTTAGGACCCAAAAAACCTCCTTGCGTGTCGCTTTTTTCTTTGCACTCATTAGGGAATATGCATATATTTATGTGTCTGGATCGAGATATTCCAACGCGGATTAGCCTTGGCGTACTCTACCAAAATAGGTATTATCTGCTTCGAGACGCTCCATTCGGGCTGCAAAAATAGCATGCAGCTCTCGCCCACCCTCTTCGAGGTCTGCTCGGCCCACTGCAAATCTGACTCCTTTTCGATGATCACCTTCAGCTCATCGGCACGCAAATATGCCTCATCCAAGGGTGGCTGCTGCGCCTTTGGCGACAGGCATACCCAATCGAAATAGCCACTGAATGGCTGCGAGCCCGATGTCTCCAAAAATATCTTCAGCCCCTTAGCTCTCAAGGCCGAGGTCAACGCATCGAGCGGATACAACAGAGGCTCACCCCCGGTAACCACAATCGACTGTGCCGCACACCCCACCGCTCGATTAACAATCTGCGTGATGGGAACTGGCGGATAGAGCTTAGGGTTCCACGTATTTTTCGCGTCGCACCACCTACAGCCAACATCGCAACCGCCCAGGCGGATAAAGTATGCCGGACATCCCGTGTGGAAGCCTTCGCCTTGAATTGTGTAGAAATCTTCGACCAACGGCAGAAGTTCCCCACCCTCCAAAAGCGATAATAAATCTTGAGTTTTACTCATTACAAATTACATATATATCTTTTAAGTTACGCCCCAATTGATCGTAATCTAGGCCATAACCAACAATAAATTCATTGCCAATCTCCATGGCTACATAGTCGATCGGAATCTGCTTTTCATATGCCTTAGGCTTAAAAAAGAGAGTACACACCTTGACGCTCGCAGGCTTATAATCGGCTAAAATGGTGGTTAGGTGCTCGATGCTATTGCCCGAATCGACGATATCTTCGACAATGATCACATCGCGCCCCTCGATAGAGCTATTGATCCCAATAAGGCTCTTGACAGCCCCCGTGGTCGATGTGCCCTGATATGAGGCCAACTTCACAAACGACAGCTCGCAATCAAGCTCAATCTTTTTGAGCAGGTCGCTCATAAACATAAAAGAGCCATTGAGCACACCCAAAAAGATAGGACACTGCGCAGATGTGTAGTCGCTGTTGATCTTCGAGGCTACAACTTCAACCGCTTGGTCGATTTGAGCCTCAGGGATCATCACCTCGAAGGTTAGCTCTTTTAATTTAATTTTCGTCTCCATACCACGAATATTTCTTATTTTTTATTTAAGTTCAGAATATTAGCACAAAAATACAAAAAAAAATCGTTCTTCTAGCAGTTGAATAAATTATTCAGGGCAAACGCACGAAAATAGACCTTCTTATGCCTCCGGCGGGCGGGGGTAGCACCTGCACTGGAGGCAGCAAGAAACAGTAAAAGCAAAACCTAAATCCCCGTAATCTTCTTAATTTCGTTGAGTTTATTGAGTGCCTCGAGGGGTGTTATATTATTCAGGTCGACATCGCGGATTTGGTTGCGGATCTCCAGCAGCACTGGGTCATCGAGCTGAAACATAGACAGTTGCATATTTGTTATGGTGTCAGCCTGAGCCACTGCTGCCGACACTTTTTCGCTACTCTTCGAGCGTGCTGCGGTGCGTTGCTTGGGGCTTTGTGAGGGTGCGATTTCGCTTGTGCCATATACCTGCTCGAGGTTGTGGAGGATCTCGTCGGCACGCGAAACGATCGACGATGGCATGCCGGCCATGCGAGCCACATGTATTCCGAAGGAGTGCTCGGTGCCTCCCCGCTCCAGCTTGCGCACGAAGATCACCTTGCCCTCGATCTCCTTGACGCTGACGTTGTAATTTTTCACGCGCTCGCACATGCGTTCCATCTCGTTGAGCTCGTGATAGTGAGTCGCAAAGAGCGTCTTGGCGCGTGCCTTGGGGTGATTGTGCAGGTACTCGACCATCGACCAGGCGATCGATATTCCGTCGTAAGTGCTTGTTCCTCTGCCGATTTCGTCGAGCAGCACGATGCTTCGATCAGTGATATTATTCAAAATATTTGCCGACTCCAACATCTCGACCATGAATGTAGATTCGCCCTGCGAGATATTGTCCGAGGCTCCCACACGTGTGAAGATCTTGTCGACAACGCCTATCGTGGCGGCTGCCGCGGGGACAAACGAGCCAATTTGCGCCATCAGAACAATGAGTGCCGTTTGCCTCAAAAGAGCCGATTTTCCCGACATGTTGGGACCAGTTATCATTATGATTTGCTGCACTTTATCGTCGAGCAGGATGTCGTTAGGAATATATTTTTCGCCTACGGGGAGCAACGTTTCGATCACCGGATGGCGCCCCTGTTTGATGTCGATTGTGGGGCCGCTGTTGAGCTTCGGACGCGTGTAGTGTCGTTCGATGGCCATGCGTGCGAAGGATTGCAGGCAATCGACACGTGCGACGATCTGCGAATCCAGCTGCAACACATTGATATACTGCGAGATATATTGCAGGAGCTCGGCAAAAATTCGCTGTTCGATTGCCAGCATCCGCTCCTCGGCACCAAGTATTTTCTCCTCGTACTCCTTTAATTCCGCGGTGATATAGCGCTCGGCATTGGCCAGAGTCTGCTTGCGCACCCACCCCTCGGGCACCTTATCTTTATGCGTATTGCGCACCTCGATGTAGTATCCGAAGACGTTGTTGAAGCTGATCTTTAGCGACGAGATGCCCGTAGTTTCACTCTCGCGCTCAGCAATCCTCTGAAGTAACTCCTTGCCATGCAGGGCAATACGTCGCAAATCATCGAGCTCGGCATCGACGCCCGAAGCGATCACGCCACCCTTTACGATCTGATTATTTTTGGGATCGGGGAAGATGTCGCGAGCCAATCTATCGCGTAGCTCACCAAGTGTGTCGATCCTCTCTGCCTGCGTGTGTAGCGCCTGATTATCGGTCGACTCGAAGATCGATTTGAGGTGTGAGAGCGCCTCGAGTGATGATTTCAATTGCACCAACTCGCGTGGCGTAACCCTCTGAGTAGCAACGCGTGAGGCGATCCGTTCCAGGTCGCCAATCATCGAAATCTGCTCCTCGATGCCCTCGGCCAAATCGCGATCCGTGACAAACACCTCGACCATATCTTGCCGCGCCTCTATTCGCTCAACGCTCCGGATAGGCAGCGCCACCCACCTCTTTAGCAGGCGGCTACCCATAGGCGTGCGTGTGCGGTCGATGACACTCGAGAAGCTGCCCTTGTTGCTTAGGCCATTGCTGGCAAAAAGTTCGAGATTGCGGATCGAGAATTTATCGACCCACACATACTCCTGCGGATCGATGCGCGAGATCGATGAGATATGTGCAATATCCTTATGCTCAGTGAATTCCAAGTAATATAGGATCGCTCCTGCGGCAGAGATCGAGGCATCCATGCTCTCGATTCCAAACCCCTTGAGCGAGGTTGTGTTGAGCTGTCGGCAGAGATTCTCGCGACTGATGTCGAGCGAAAAGACCCACTCATCGAGCTTGTAGGTGAAGAGCTTCGAGCCGAAAATCGCCTTGAAACGATCGTCTTCGCTACGCTGGTAGATCACCTCCTTGGGCGCAAACGAAGAGATCAATTTTTCGATATAGGCATCCGTCCCTTCGGCACAAAAGAACTCTCCGGTGGAGATATCCAAGAAGGCAACGCCACTGCTCTTGCGGCCAAAATAGACCGAGGCAAGGTAGGTGTTTTCGGTGGAGTTGAGCGCATTTTCACCCAGCACAACGCCCGGGGTAACTAACTCTACCACACCGCGTTTGACCAATCCCTTTACAGTTTTTGGATCCTCCAATTGCTCGCACACAGCTACCCTCTGCCCAGCACGCACCAGCTTAGGCAGGTAGGTATCAACCGAGTGATAGGGGAAGCCCGCAAGCTCCACATGGCTGCCCGAGCCATTGGCACGACGTGTGAGTGTGATGCCCAAAATTGAGCTCGCCCGGATCGCATCCTCGCCAAATGTTTCGTAGAAATCACCCACCCGAAAGAGCAAAATCGCGTCGGGATGGACCGCCTTAACACTGTAATATTGCTTCATCAAGGGGGTCTGCGCATACTTCTTCTCTGCTGCCACTTTTTTCGTTTTTAATTAGTAGAACAAAGATATGAAAAAGTTGTAAGAATGCAAAATTCGTGGCGGGGTGGAGCAGGGCAAACGCATGAAAATATAGTTTCTTACTACCTCCGGCGGGCGGGGATAGCACCACAAGCGCACCAAGAGCCCACCAAGAAACCATTAAGTAGTGTAAAACAATTATTGCCATATATCGTGGAAAAATATTTGCACTACGAAAAATGTACCTTAAAATTTGTACCTTTGTACCATGATAACATATCAAAAAGAAGTATTAGACAATGGATTGACTGTGATAGTCAATCGCGATAGGGCATCGAAGCTGGCTGCAGTAAACATGCTCTACTGCGTTGGGGCCCGCAATGAGGATCCTTCGCGCACAGGTTTTGCCCACCTTTTCGAGCATCTTATGTTTCGTGGAACAGATCGTTTCCCCGATTTCGACACTGTGGTGCAGATGGCCTCGGGCGAGAATAATGCATTTACCAACAACGACTATACCGACTTCTACATCACTCTACCGAAGGATAATATCGAGGTGGCCCTGGAGCTTGAGGCGGACCGCATGCGTGGTTTGGCGCTCACCGAAGAGGTGCTAGAGTTGGAGAAAAAGGTGGTGATCGAGGAGTTTAAGCAGCGATATTTGAACCAACCATATGGCGACCAGAATATGCTGCTGCGCGATATGGCCTACAAGGTGCACCCCTACCGCTGGTCGACAATAGGCCTCAGCCCCGACCATATCCAGGCGGCAACGATGGAGGAGGTAAAGAGCTTCTACGCAGCGCATTACCGCCCGTCGAACTGCATCCTCTCGATCTCTGCCGACATCGAACCCCAGGAGCTCTTTGCGCTTGCTCGCAAGTGGTTCTCCCACATCGAGGATTCCACAAGCGCTGAGCGCAAAATCCCTCGCGAGGCAGAGCAAACAGAGGCTCGTCGCTGCTGCGTGGAGCGCGATGTGCCAGCCACGACTATCACCATCGCCTTTCACATTGCCGGGCGTTTCTCGCAGGACTACTTCACGGCCGATCTCATCTCCGACCTTCTGGCCGGTGGTGAGTCGGGACGCATGAACCAGCGACTCATCAAGGAGCTCAAGCTCTTCGGCTCGGTGAATTGCTACATCACGGGCGACCTCGATCCAGGGATGTTGATCTTCACCGCACAGCTACTTCCCCACACCACCGAGCAGCAGGCCGAGGAGGCGATATGGGCAATGATCGAGGAGCTAAAGAGCAAGCCAACAAGCGATTACCAGATGGAGAAGGTGAAGAACAAGTTCGAGGCGGCAACGCTCTTTGGCGAGATCAACATAATGAATAAGGCGATGAATCTGGGCTTCTACGACATGGCTGCCGACCTCTCGCTAATCAACCGCGAGGTGGATATCTATCGGTCGATCACCCCCGAGGCGATAATCGAATTTAGCCGTCGCATGCTACGCCACGAGCGCAGCTCAACACTTATTTACCGCAAAAAATCTGAGTAATGGATATTTCACTTCAAAATGCCCAGGTGCACACCTGCTCGAACGGCATAAAAATATATACGCTACATGGCGACGAGTTCGAGGTGCTACGCCTAAGCTTCATCTTTGGGGCCGGCACATCGCACCAAACCGAGCCATTTGTAGCCTCGGCAACAGCCAACCTGCTGAGCGAGGGGAGCACCACGATGACATCGCTCGAGATTGCCGAGAAGTTAGACTACTACGGCTCCTACTTCGATGTGAATATCGACCGCGACTACACCTATATCAACTTCTGCTCGCTCACCAAGTTCGTTGAGCCGACCCTCGAGATGGCCTCGCAGATCATTCTGCACCCCGCATTTCCCCCATCGGAGGTCGAGACATACGCCGCCAAGCGCAAACAGCGCCTGCAGATCGAGCGCCAGCGTGTCGAGACAAAGGCTCGCGAGGAGTTCGCAATATCGCTCTTTGGAGCCTCGCACCCTTACGGCACCAGCTCAGCAACGGAGGCTTACGACCAGCTTAATGACCAGATGCTCAGAGCGTTTTACAAGTCGCACTACTGCGCCCAGAACTGCTTTGTGGTATGCAGTGGCAAGGTCACCGAGCGCGAATTGGAGCTGATAAAGGGCCTCGCCGAGAAGATCGAGAGCAGGGCCGAGGTGGCTGCAGTGGAGTTCCCCGAGCCTGTGCAGCGCTCATATTTCAAGATCGAAGATGGCGCTGCGGTGCAATCATCATTGCGCATTGGTCGCAGGCTCTTTACCCGCACACACCCCGATTTTGTGGGCATGCAGGTGGTGGCGACAATCCTGGGAGGCTACTTCGGCTCGCGCCTAATGCAGAGCCTACGCGAGGAGCGCGGATATACCTATGGCGTGGTGTCGGCACTGGTGAACTTCGCCGCCGAAGGGTACTTTGCCATCGCAACGCAGGTGGCATGCGAGGTGGAGCAAGATGCCCTAGAGCTTATTTACAATGAGATAGAGCGCCTGCGCCAAGAGCCTGTGAGTGCCGAAGAGCTGCAGATGGTAAAGCAGATAATGGCAGGCGAGGTGATGAGAATCCTCGATGGCCCCTTCGGCATTGCCGACGTCACAATAGAGAACATCATGTGCCAGTGCGACAACTCAGTCATAGCCAAAAATTTGGAGCGCATCGAGGCCATAACCCCCGAGCAAATCCAACAGCTGGCCATAAAATATCTTAAGCGCGAAGAGCTTGTGACTGTTGTTGCGGGGCGATAGGCTTTGCCTCGGGGTTCTTTGTGCCTTCTTGCTGCCCGTGGGCGGGCGCAGATAGATATAAAATAATAGATGAGATCTTTTGAAAGTAAACTTTCAATGCTCTCATCTATTATTTTATATCGCTAGCGCTTCTAAGCGCGGCATGAGCGCGATGAGCAAGTTTTTTTCGTGCGTCTGCCCAGAAAGAAAGAACCGACCCAAAAGGCCGGTTCTCGTGATTGCTGAAAGGGAGGGCTTTGTGTGACAGGTAGGTTTTTAACTACCTCGCCTTCAGCGCTTGATGTTACGTTTTATAGCATAGACCCTGCGGATCTGGATGCGCTAGTTACTAGTCGACGCTCGTCTTCGCTAAATGTTAGCTCAACATAAAAGGTGCCAGAGTTTAGGGTTCTCAGGCGGAGCATTACGCCCTCTTTGCCTGCGAGCTCCTCTTCGAAATCCTCTAGCGAGAGGCTAACATACTGCTCGAGGGTTGTTCCTGTCGACTCTGCAGTGCCTCTGTCGTAGCGAAGATCAAGGTAGAGATACTCCTCTTTGATATCGTCGTCGTCGGGCATATCGGCCAAGTTTTTAGCAAGATAGAGCTTCGAGTCGTCGTGATCTTCGGCCTTAAGTGCAGCTACCATATTAATATATCCGTAGCCAATGCTTAGATAATTGCCGCCATAGATGTACGAGATTGAGTGGTTGGCAACCGCCTCATTCTCATCGTCGTTGCTAATTACGATACTCTGGCTAGTTTTTACCGTAAAGAGATTAAAGAGTCGCATGCCGTAGTCGCAGTCGTAGAGCGAACCTTGCTTTTTGTCTGCGCTATCTTGGTCGCTGTAATCCTCTAAAACGGTGTAGTAAATCACAACGCGCTCACCCTCAACGAAGTCGTAATCCGACGACATGGCGTTGTCTGTTAGGAATAGCTTTATGCCGCTACCCATCTCAAAGTAGTACTCATCTTGGTCTTCATCCTCGAGGTTCTCGACAATGCGTGTTGTGGCGTAGGTCGCACTCTCGGGATAAGTTCCCCACTCGGGAGCATCGTTATCAGATGAGTTACATGCGGTGGTAACAAGTAGCGAAAGCAGAGCCGCCAGTAAAATAGGGTGTTTCATTGTGTAAAAAATAATTTAAGTTTATATCTTTGCCATGTGGCTACTAAGTAAATGCAGAAAAGGGCAAAATACTGCATGGAATAAAAAAATATTTTTTCACCATGCAGTATTTTGGCCCCTTCTGCATTTAATATATGAACAGACGAGTGATGAACAGCTATGAACAGGAACTAACAGAGAGGTTGAAAAGAGGCGATAGGGAGGCTCAGCGCGAGCTCTACGATCGCTTCTCGGCTCCGCTCATGGCTATTTCAATGCGCTATATGGGCTCTCGGGATGATGCTGAGGATCTTCTGCACGACGCATTTATTAAGATCTTCGGCTCGATAGGCAAATTTAGGTATCGAGGCGAGGGGTCGCTGCGAGCGTGGATGAGTCGCATTGTGGTTAATGCCGCTCTCGAGCAGCTGCGGGACTCCAAGCGCCACCTGACCGTCTCGCTGCAGAGCAGCGATGCCGCAGAGGTGGATATGGCTGCTGCTGCCGATGTTGCTGCGGTGCCGCAAGCGGTGCTTCAGAAGTTTATTGCCGAGCTGCCCGATGGTTACCGCACTGTTTTTAACCTCTTCTGCATCGAGGAGTATTCGCACCGCGAAATTGCCCGGATGCTGGGGATAAACGAAAAGAGCTCCTCCTCGCAACTGCTACGTGCAAAGCGAATGTTGGCCGCAAGAATTAGAAGTTATATAGATACAAATGAGTAAGTTAGATAGAAAATACGACAGCTTCGAAGAGGCAATCCGCAACTCCATAGATGGCAGCGAGCAATCGCCATCGCCACAGGTGTGGGATAGGATCGCCACGTCGTTAGATACTGCACCAACCACCCCACCGCTGATCGTCGCACTGCGTTGGGTGGGTGCCATTGCGGCATCTGTCGTAGCGGTTGTAGCGGCAAATATCTTGCTCAATGATGATGCTCAAACTGAGATGTACGACTCTATTATTGCTGAATTCCGTACCCTAGAGTCCGTACCTATATATATAGAGCCTGTCGGGATTGCACCCAGCAGGCCAATATTTACAGCTCACACCGCGACTGCGCAGAGCGCAAAGGTGAATGAAGTAACAGATTATGAGATTGTTGAGTGCTTTGAGCTCGAGCACAGTGCAAATGAATCTCACCACGATAGCGAGCAGCCACAAGCGAGTCACGCCACAGAGCCCTACGAGCAGCAACCCTACTACGAGAACCTATTCGAGGAGCAATCGATAAATCTCACCAGCTCCAAGAGGCCGATCCACCTCTCGATGATGGTTAGTGGTGGCCCCACCGCCTCGAGCTCGCTTTCGCTTCGCGCCAAGCCGCAGATGGTGGATTACGTACCTAACGAGATGCTCGACCTCTTTGCTTCTGCGCAGAGTCGAGCAGAGTCGACGGTAGCCGAAAAAAACACCGACATCAACCACCATGCACCGATATCTACCTCATTGAGCGTCGCTTACAGCTTCCACGACCGTTGGAGCGTGGAGAGCGGGTTGGTCTACACACGCCTCAATTCCGACATATCATCGGCAACGAGTGAGGGCGAATCATTGCGCCAGAGCATCGACCTCCTTGGCATCCCGCTGCGTGTGAACTACGAAATATTCTCGACATCCAACATCTCGATATACACGGGCGCGGATGGTCAAATCGAGAGATGCCTATCCTCAAAGGTCGATGGTAGGGGCGTCGAGGAGAAGCCGTGGCACACATCTGCCGGGGCAGTCCTAGGTGTGCAATACAACCTAAACGACTGGCTGGGAATATATGCCGAACCCGAAGCAAGGTACTACTTCACCACCACAGACCTAACAACAATCCGAACCTCGCACCCCCTATATTTCAATTTTAACTGCGGATTGCGATTTACTTTTGGTAATAAATAATGTGAGTTTGATTTTCTTTATTGCAGTTTCTTACTGCCTCCGGCGGGCGGGGATAGCACCCCCGCGGGTGCGTACTTTTGCGCTATTGGGCTAAAAACTTTTTAAGTTTTTAGATTTTAGGCTGCATAAAGTTGCCACAAATAAATTTGCGCAACTAAATAACTCCTAAAATTCATTAAATGCCTGAAGGCATTTAAACCCAAAAGCGAGGTTACTTGCCAATACATTAAATGGTTAATGATCAATGATTAATTGGTAATCTTAAGAAGCTTCGCCTCGGGGATTTGCTCATGGCAACCGGAGGTTGACATAGATAAAAAATAATGGATGAGAACGTTGAAAGTTTACTTTCAAAAGATCTCATCCATTATTTTTTATCGTACGAGCGAAGCGAAGAGCAAATCACCGCAAAAGCACGCACCCGCGGGGGTGCTATCCCCGCCCGCCGGAGGCAGCAAGAAAGCGCACAGAAACCTACCTCCGCCCGCCAGAGCCACATAACAAAGCAGCCACGAGCACCTTGAAGTTGACCACTAAGCTCATAAACTTTATGGCTGGTGCCGCTTGGGAGTCGATTACTCTGTTGTATGCTCGCAGCAGTGGCCATGCGATTTTGGGGTTAGGGTTGTCGAATAGCTGTTGGTTGTAGGTGCGGGGGTCGGCTCCGCGGCGGAATATCCATTTTTTGATGTTCAGGCGTCCCTTTTCGAGTGAGTAGGAGAATGTTGTGGGGTCATCGAGGGAGCCAATGAATCTGCTGACAATCCGTTGAGCCTCAATGTAGTTTGCGATATGGCGCTGCGAGATATTGTTCATGTAGGAGCCTTGATTCTCCACGCGATAGAAGTATAGATACTCCGGTAGTGTGGCTAGCCCCTGGGCGTGGTAGATGAGTTGTGGCAGCAGCGAGTAGTCTTCGCCAAAATCTACGCGAGGGGTGAATCGCAGGTTGTGGCGCTCGAAGAGCTCGCGCTCGAAGAGCATCCCTCGCACATGGTTGGGCACAATGTGGCTCTGCTCGATTACCGCCTTCAGGTGGGCATTTTTGCCCTTGAGCCAATTCGCGGGTGTTCGCTTGCGCTTGCCGCTTTGGGTTACGCTCATGCACCAAGCGTTGCAGATCTGCGATGAGGTCTCGAGTGCACGCAGAACTAGCCTCTCGACGATCTGGCAATCCACCCAGTCGTCGGCATCCACAAAGAGAATATATTCACCCGTGGCGGCATCGAGGGCCGCATTTCGAGCTGTCGCCACGCCTCCATTTTGGGGCAGTTCCACAATTTTTATCTGCTGCTCGAGCTCTTTGTACTCCGCCGCCACGCCCCTGAGACGAGCCAGCGAGCCATCCTTCGAGGCGTCGTCCACAAAGATAAATTCACAGTGGGGGTAGCTCTGCGAGAATAACGATCGGGCACACTGCTCGATATATTGCTCAACACCATAGATGGGAACTAAGATCGACACCTTCTTCATAACACCTACTGTACTAATAAGTTACACCCGCGCACCTCGCTATGCGACACCCTTCCATCGACACTAAACGAGCCATCGGAGTAGATGCGTCCCATATCCTCGGTCTGAATAAATGCACACGAGAATCGCGAGGCCAGATCGATGATATTTATCGCACCACGCCCCTGGCCGCTCAAAATTGCAAAGGGGTCGTTGGGCTCGCGCAGAAGAACGCGCATCCATGGAGGAGCGAAAAATCGGTTCTCGCCCTTGGAGTATGCCTGCGAGGTGAGCTCTGCCATTCCATACTCCGAGTGGATCTTGTCGACCCCAAAGCCTGTGCACAAAATCTCGTGCAGCTGCGCTTTGGATATCTCTTCCCTATGACCCTTCATTCCGCCCGTCTCCATAACTATGGTATTCAGCAACTTAGGGGCGTGCGACTCCACCAAACCCCACAGTGCGTAGCTCACTCCCAGCAGGATCTTGGGCTTGCCATCGCTCTGCATATCTCGCAGGAGCTGGTCGTGGTTGTGCAGGTAAAAACCTCCCGAGCCGCAGCGCTCGATCATCTTTTCGACCATATATATCAGCGACGAACCTTCGCGCTCCAAGTACGAGGGCAGCAGTCCATAGATGCTCCACTGCGATAAATCACCATAAAACTCCTCGAAGCCCTTGATGAATGCCGCCTCGTAGATCGCAAGGTCGGCCATCATATGTCGCGAGGGTACCGACCCGGTGGTGGAGCTTGATGTAAATACCTTCTCGGCAGGCTCTTTGCCGCAATAAACATCGCATGTTTTGAACAACTCAAGGGGCATATATCGCAGATCCTCGAGCGAGCGAGCGGCATCGGCATCGCACCCAATTAGCCGCAAGTAACGAGCGAATGGTTCGCACTCAAGCGCCTGAAACCGAAATAGTTCCAAGGCTTCGCGCTCAAACTCCTGCTGGGTTGATATCATCCAAAAGTCACTTCTCATACTCCTATCTCGATGCAGTGTGGCCTCCAGTCACTCCACCGGTATGCTTTGCCCAATCGCCTTTGGCGCGCAATACCTGCTCTATAACATCGCGCACACATCCGCAACCGCCCTTAAACTCCGAGACGTAACGTGCCGCCTCGATAGCCTCCATCGATGCATCGGCTGGAGCTACGGGGATCCCCACAAGGCGCATGCAGTCCAAATCTGGAATGTCGTCGCCCATGTAGAGTGCATTTTCGGCCTTGACGCCAGTCTTTGCAAAAAAGTCGTTTATCGCTGCAATCTTATCCATGCAGTCGATGTATATGTGCTTGATACCCAGCATTGTTAGGCGGTTCATCAGCGTCTTGCCGCGACCGCCCGAGATGATGCAAATGTTGTAGCCCTCCTTAATGGCATAGGCCAAGGCGTAACCATCCTTTGCATTGTATTTGCGGATGAAATCACCATCCACCGTTGGAATGATTCCACCATCTGTCAACACTCCGTCGACATCTAAAATTATAGCCTCACACGCTGCTATATCCTCTTTGAAGTTTCCCATATATATTTACTTATGTTTTTGTATATCTCTTTTAAATTTTCATTTTCATTGAGCATCGCTTGGTGTCGATCCATCGTTGCCCTATCACCCCTTACTGCGGGCCCTGTCTGCACGTCGCGCGGTGAGGGCGTGGCCAAAGCTTTGCTGCAGCTCTCCTCGATTAGTGGCTTCAGGATCTCGAAGGGCAGTCCCGAGGCCGCCACCAAACTCTCGCCTGCCGAGAACATCGCATTGACAAAATTGCAGACGAAAACTGCCGAGAGGTGTAGTCGTTTGCGCTCCTCGCTCGAAAGCTCTATCACGCTGCCACTCACCGCATTTGCCAACTTCCGAACCTGCTCCAACGTATCAGCATCATCCGCCTCGATGAAGATCGGAATCTGTGCGAAATCGACCCTGCGACCGCTCGAGAAGGTCTGCATAGGGTAGAAAACAGCCCTTCGCAGGGAGCAATCTATCGCCTCAATCGGGGTGCTGCCCGCCGTATGTGCCACAACAGCCCCCTTAGCAAAGGGCAAAGTGCGGCTCAAGTGCCCAATTGCCGGATCGCTCACGGCAAGGATATATATATCGGCTGCGGCGAGTGGCTCCTCGAAACTCGCGCATGGTGCTCCACTGAGCGCCGAGAGTGCCTCACCACGCTCCTTGCGCCTAAGGTATATCTGCACCAGCTCCACCTCAGCCGACCCTGTCAAGGCCAACGCCAGCGACTCGGCTAGGTTCCCTCCGCCAACAACGACTACTCTTTTCATCTTAAAAATATTACTAAGTTGCGACCATTTATCGTGGTGAAGGCCAAGCGCCTGCTGCCACCCTCCTTGATCTTTAACTGCTTTATAATCTGATCGGTGCTAAATGCAAAATCGCGCTTTAGAATCTGCACACGCTCCGATTTTAATTCGCCCCGAAGGCTCTTTGGCGAGTAATCAACAACCTTTTCGATCTCGAAGCAGCGCGCCAAGCCACCCTCATATGGGCCTTGAGCAAAGGCAAAGCCATTGTTGCTCCACACGTGAGCCTTGTCACCTAAAGCGTGTGCCACCAATCGCGATTTTTGGAGCGCCACATCGGGGATAAGCATATGGCTATACTCCTGAGCATCAAACTCCTGCGTGCAAAATTGCTGCCTCACATCCTCTCGCCTCACCTCGAGCGACCCTCGTCCCACAGCCCTGGCCACCAAGGTGTCTTCGTCGCTGCTCGAGACGAGCACCTCCTTGCACTCGTCACCTAGCGAGACGACCTCGACCCTAGCGGGTGAAAAGAGCCTGAAGGCCTCATCGACATCGAAGAGAGGTGAGTTCTTCAGCATTAACCTTCCGCCGCTAACTTGCTCAATATGAGGCCTCAGCGACAATATATTGGGTGAGCAATCCTCCAATCGCACCAATTTTTTACCATCCTCCGCTCGACGGTCCGGATCGGCATATATCCAGTCGAAGTCATCGTGGCAGCTTGCCAAATACTCCTCGGCACTGCTGCAGATAACCTCCACATTATCGCGTCCCATGCGTCTGAAATTCTCGCGAGCAACAGCCGCCAACATCTCATTTCGCTCCAAGCTCACAACCCTCTTAAAGCTGTGCGAGAAGTGCAATGAGTCGACGCCAAGACCACACGTGAGATCCAAAAGTGCCTCGCCCTCAAGCTCTTTCACTGCGGCAACCCTCTGACTCGAGGCCTGCTCGAAACTCAGCGCAGGGATGATGCATCGCCCGACAAAGTAGTCGGGGAGCTTGCTCTCGGCACGCTGCAAATACTTCACCTGCGTGGCAACAAGGGCTGCATCGGCAACCCTCTTGTCGAGCGCAATGGCCTCGGGGCGCCTGCCAATATTGGCCTCAATGGCCTGGCGTAGCTCTGCGCTACATAGTTTATGGATATCTTCTGCTCTCATTTTTTACTTTCTTACCTTCTTACTGCGCTTATGCCGCGCACTCTCTTACTGCGCTCATGCCGCGCGGGCACCAAGCAAGCTTGGATCCAAAAACTTTCGTTTTTGACTTTTTGTTTGTTTATTGCGCTGATTTGCTCTTCGCTGCGCTCTTACGATATATAATAAATATTACTCTTATGAAAATAAATTTTCAACGACTAATATTTATTATATATCTATGTCAACCTACGGTTGCCATGAGCAAATCAGCGAGGTTAAATGCAGCCATGTGTAAATCGCAGTTATCCAATTATTTATGAATAACTCATCTTGGTTCACCTCGTTATTGGGTTTAAATGCCTAAAGGCATTTAATGAATTTTAGGGTGTATTAAGTTGTGCAAATTTATTTGCTGACAACTTAATGCAGCCTAAAATCTAAAAACTTAAAAAGTTTTTAGCCCAATAGCGCAAAGCTAACTGCACCCGCGGGGGTGCTATCCCCGCCCGCCGGAGGCAGTCCCCAAGAGCCGCCGGAGGCAGTAATAAAGCAGTAAGCAAGTCAACAAGCCCTCCCTAAACGACACAAATATACCTATTTTATTGGGATTTATGGCTCTTGGCAGAAAGTTTTTCGACATCAAAAAGGGGTAATATGGTGTTAATTAAAAAGTTTTTCATACTTTTGCACCACATAATTTAATATAAAACCTATGTCATACAACTTATTAAAAGGTAAAAAAGGTCTTATTTTTGGTGCTCTAAACGAGCAATCTATCGCTTGGAAGGTGGCTCAGAGAGCTGTTGAAGAGGGTGCTGAGATTGTTCTCACCAACACTGCAGTATCTATCCGCATGGGTACGATCAACGACCTAGCTAAAGAGTGTAACGCAATCGTTATTCCAGCCGATGCTACCAGCGTCGAGGATTTGGAGAATCTTATAGACAAAGCAATGGAGCACTTCGGAGGTAAGTTCGACTTCATTCTTCACTCAATCGGAATGTCGCCAAACGTGCGTAAGGGTCGCACCTACGACGATCTCGATTACGACTACCTATCGAAGACCCTCGATATCTCGGCAATCTCGTTCCACAAGGTGATCCAAGTGGCTCGCAAGAAGGACGCCATCAACGACTGGGGTTCAATCGTGGCACTGAGCTACATCGCTGCGCAACGCACGCTCTACGGCTACAACGACATGGCCGACGCCAAGGCGCTCTTGGAGTCTATCGCACGTAGCTTCGGTTACATCTATGGCCGCGAGAAGAACGTACGTATCAACACCATCTCGCAATCACCTACCCCAACCACTGCCGGAAGTGGCGTGCTAGGCTTGGGCGACTTGATGGAGTTCGGTGAGAGCATGTCTCCACTGGGCAACGCAACTGCCGCAGACTGTGCCGATTACGTGATCACCCTATTCTCAGATCTTACGCGCAAGGTGACCATGCAGAACCTATTCCACGACGGTGGCTTCTCATCAATCGGTATGACTCGCCGCGCAATGAAGACATACGAAAAGGGCCTTCGCTTCGACGATGTGCACTCTAACCAATTCCCATTTGGCGAGAGGGAGGCGGAGTAGTTTTTGCTTTCTTATGCCTTGGGTTAGCCTTCTTACTGCCTGTGGGCGGGCGCAGATAGCACCTGCGCGGGTGCAATTTGTATTGCACTTCGGGCATTGAGTTTGCAACTCAATGATTTTAAAGGTGTGATTTATCTTTTTCAAGCGAGCTTGACAAGATAAATCACACCTTTAAAATTTTTCAATTCTTTGAATTGAACCCTTGTGAGTTGAACGCTTCTAATGTGTCAAAATTTAAGCCTATTTTTTAAATCATATTTCGATAACCACTAACCCCTCCAAACCGTTACAGACTGCTCTTCGCACCTCGGCAGTTGGAGGGGAATACTAATTGGTGCTGCCACTCCTTGATGTTTTTCGGCTCAAGGTGTTGCTAAATATTAGGGGCTTAAATTGAGTTATAAGAGAGTGTGTAACCTCGATATTGGGTTTAAATGCCAAAGGCATTTAATAAATTTTAGGAGTCAATAGGTCATGCAAATTCATTTGCAGATGACATATTGACTCCTAAAATCTAAAAACTTAAAAAGTTTTTAGCCCAATAGCGCAAGAAAGCACGCACCCGCGGGGGTGCTATCCCCGCCCGCCGGAGGCAGTAAGAAAGGTAAGCAACGCAAAAATCATCAAAGAATAGTTCGTTGCACCTTCTTAGCAATCAGCACCTTACCTTTATGGAGCTTCGAGAGGCGCATGGCGATGTCGAGCTGTTGATCTTCAGTGAGCGACTCATTTTTCAGCTCTTCATTGAGGTCGTTTATTGTTGATTCGAGGATCTTGGATTTGTATAGCATCAGTGCCTTGGGGACCCCTGCTGTGAGCATCTCCTCCTCGCTGTCGACGTGGATGTCGCGCTGGCTCCATATCTGCGAGGGTATGTAGTTGTCGTCGCATGTCAGGATGTCGACGGTGCGGTTGCACACATCGGGGTTGTCGCTCTCCAGGAGAGTCGATGTGGGCACCTCGACGCCCTCACCAAGCTCGCTCCAGCGCTGGCGATATATGTTGAGCATGGCGTTGTAGCTTGGGTCGCTGAACGATATCGAGGTGTCGTCGAGCTCCGAGAAGATTAGGGACGCTATGTTGCAGGAAATCATCTGGTTACCCTCCTTAAACTCAATGCTCCTGTGGCCCGCCTTGAGCAGATATTTCATCAGCTCGCACTCCAAGGCAACGATGTTGCTGCCGGCATCTCCGCTCGTCGGAATCTGCTCTGTGGCAGCTCGTCGCTCGCTCTGCTGCAGGCGATTTTGGGTGCGTATAAACTCCTCGGTTTGGCGATCTCCGGTGGCTGTTGCGCGCTTGCGGGCCACCTCCGAGAAGAGCACCGACTCGTCGATATCCATGATCATCGAGCACTCCTTGATAAATACCGTGCGCTTAATCTGGTCGGGAATTTGTGTGATCGACTCGACCATATCGCCAATCATCTCGGCACGTTTTATTGGGTCGTTGCGACTCTCCTTAAGCAGCAGTTTGGCCTTATAGGTCAAGAAATCCTCCTCATTATCACGTATATAGGCCGACACCTCGGCTGCGGTGTGCGCCTGCGCAAAGGAGTCGGGATCGTGCTCCGGGGGCAAAGAGACCACGCGCACATTCATCCCCTCGCGCAGGATCATGTCGATACCTCGAATGGCGGCATGGACGCCCGCAGCATCGCCATCATATATCACCGTCACATTCTTGGTGAAGCGGTTCAAGAGGCGTATCTGCTCGGTGGTGAGCGAGGTTCCCGACGAGGATACAACATTCTCAATACCAGATTGATGCATCGATATCACGTCGGTGTATCCCTCGACCATAATCACATAATCCTCCTGCTGAATCGCCTTCTTTGCGAAGAACAACCCATAGAGCTCACGCTTCTTGCTATAGATCTCGCTCTCGGGCGAGTTTTGATATTTGGCAACCTTTTTGTCGGTGCGTAGTGTGCGCCCACCGAAAGCCACAATACGCCCCGAGATGTTGTGCACCGGGAAGATCACACGGTCGCGAAAGCGGTCGAAGATCCTACCATCGGCCTCACGCTTGAGCGAGAGACCCGTGGAGAGCAGAAACTCCTCCTTGTAGTTCGCCGCAAGTGCCGCCCTGGACATCGCGTCGCTCTGCGAGAGACAATACCCGAGTCCGAATTTGCGGATCGTGGCATCGCTGAATTTTCGCTTCAGGCGGAAGTAGGAGAGTCCTACGGCAACACCCTCGTCGCTCTCGAAGAGCGTCTTGATGAAGTAGTCGTAAGCCCATGAGTTTAAGACAAATTGGCTCTCGCGGTTGTCGTTGCGTTGCAGCTCCTCGCCCGATAACTCACGCTCCTTGACCTCGATGCCGTAGCGCTTGGCCACGACTTTTAGAGCCTCGGGGTAGGTGATGCTCTCGTGCTCCATCACAAAGGTGATGGCGTTGCCTCCCTTGCCGCAGCCGAAACATTTGTAGAGCCCCTTGACTGGCGAGACGACAAACGAGGGGGTCTTCTCGTTGTGGAAGGGGCAGCATGCTTGATAGTTGGCACCTTTTTTCTTAAGTGTCACGTAGTCGCCTACAATCTCTACGATGTTGGCAGCGGCGTAAATTCGGTCAATGGTATCTCTATCAATCATGTTTTAACGTTTATCACTGCAAAGTTAATAATAAATTCGTAACTTTGTCGGGGAGAATGCATTTATCTACTTGGGGACTGCCTCCGGCGAGACTGGGGACTGCCTCCGGCGGGCGCAGATAGCACCTGCGCGGGTGCATACTCTCTTGCGCTATTGGGCTTAGAACTTTCAGTTCTAAGATTTTAGTATGCATTAAGTTGTCAGCAAATGAATTTGCACAACTTAATACACACTAAAATTTATTAAATGCCTGAAGGCATTTAAACCCAATATCGAGGTGAACCTTGATGAGTTATTCATAAACGTATGTCGTAATTGAATAACTAGAACTTGTATAAAGTTAGGTTTAACCTCGATGATTTGCTCATGGCAACCGAAGGTTGACATAGATATAAAATGATGAAGATGAGCGTTGAAAGCTCGCTTTCATAAGATCTTCTTTATTATTTTATATCGTACAAGCGCAGCGAAGAGCAAATCCTCGCAAGAAAAAAAGTCAAAAACGAAGTTTTTGGATCCAAGCTCAGCTTGGTGCCCGCGCGGCATAAGCGCAGTAAGAAACATAGAAAGAAAATGGACTTTAAATTAACATCCGACTACAAGCCCACGGGAGATCAGCCCGAGGCGATCGAGGCCTTGGTAAGTGCCTTGAAGGAGGGTGTGCGCCATAACACCCTGATGGGGGTCACCGGGTCGGGAAAGACCTTCACCATAGCCAATGTCATAGGTGAGATTAATGCTCCAACGCTGATCCTATGCCACAACAAAACCCTTGCAGCACAGCTCTATAACGAGTTTAAGAACTTCTTTCCGGAGAATGCCGTGGAGTACTTCGTATCTTATTACGACTACTACCAGCCCGAGGCCTACCTGCCCACCACCGACACCTATATTGAGAAGGATCTGGCGATAAACGAGCAGATCGAGAAGATGCGACTGAGCACCACCGCGACGCTGCTTTCGGGGCGTAGGGATGTGATTGTCGTCTCGAGCGTCTCATGCCTCTATGGTATGGGTAACCCCGACGACTTTCACGAGACATCGATCTCGGTGAGTGTGGGCGAGATCCACGACCCGCGGGTATTCCTCTACAAGCTTGTCGAGGCGCTCTACACCCGCACCGAGAAGGAGTTGGCGCGAGCGACCTTCAGGGTCAATGGCGACACGGTAGATATCATGACTGCCTATGGCGAGGATTGCTACAGAATCGCCTTTTTCGACGACGAGGTAGAGGCGATATCGCTAATCGACCCGGTGTCGGGAGCTAGGATCTCGCACCTGGAGAGCGTCACCATTCGCCCGGCGAACCTCTTTGTCACAACCAAGGAGCGCATCGGAAAGGCTACGGGCCAGATATATGTCGACATGGGAACGCAGGTGGCGGAGTTCGAGCGTCACCAGAGGTTCACCGAGGCAAATAGGCTTCGCCAAAGGGTGGAGTACGACTTGGAGATGATCAAGGAGTTGGGTTACTGCTCGGGCATTGAGAACTACTCGCGCTACTTCGATGGGCGCGCTGCGGGCACACGCCCCTTCTGTCTGCTCGACTACTTCCCCACGGACTTCTTGATGGTTGTCGACGAGAGCCATGCCACACTGCCGCAGGTGCATGCCATGTTCGGTGGTGACCGTGCTCGCAAGGAGAATCTGATAAGCTACGGCTTTCGTCTGGAGGCTGCGCGCGACAATAGGCCACTGCGCTTCGATGAGTTCGAGCAGCTGCTCGCGCGCACAATTTATGTCAGTGCCACCCCTGCCGACTACGAGATTGATAAGAGCGAAGGTGTTATCGTTGAGCAGCTTATACGCCCAACAGGGTTGGTGGATCCCCCGATCGAATTGAGGGTGACCAAGAACCAGATGGACAACATCGCCGAGGAGATCGATGCTAGGATCAAGGCGGGAGATAAGATCCTGGCCATCACACTCACCAAGCGCATGGCCGAGGAGCTATCGCGATATTTCGACCGTGTGGGCATAAGGAATAGGTATATCCACTCCGAGGTAGATACGCTCGAGCGTGTCGAGATCCTCGAGGATCTGCGCAAGGGGCTCTACGACGTGCTGGTGGGAGTGAACCTGCTGCGCGAGGGACTCGACTTGCCCGAGGTGGGTCTGGTTGCGATATTTGACACCGACAAGGAGGGATTCCTGCGTAATGTGCGCTCCCTGACGCAGATCGCTGGGCGTGCCGCACGACATGTAAATGGTCAGGTGATAATGTATGCCGACGTCTGCACCGACTCAATGAGGGCGACAATTGCCGACAGCAACCGCCGCAGAATCAAGCAGATAGAGTACAATATAGAGCATGCGCAGATGCCCCGCACAGCACAAAAGAGCGGTAGCGGCCAGAACCCATTGACCCCCTCCCTCGCCCTCGAGGATATCCCAACGGCATACCCAATTCATGAGGAGCACTACGCCGTAGCAGCCGAGAAAAAGGTGGAGTACAACGCCCCCTCATACGACCAGATGATCGAAACAGAGAAGCAGCTGATGGAGGAATCCGCAAAAAAAATGGACTTCAAAGCCGCAACAAAACACCGCGACAGAATGCGCGAGCTGATTAAATTGCGGGATGCTAAGTTGACTTATTAACCTGAGTTTTGGTTAAGATTCTCTTAACCAAAACACCACTAAAAGTAAGTCTCCCCAAACGGTTTGCAGACTGCTCTGCGCACCTCGGCAGTTGGGGGAGATTTAGAGGGGCTTATCAAACATAAAATAAGATTAAGAGGTATGGGCAGGTCAGTTGTGGTGGAATTTATGGATGGAGAAACGGCTACATATCCTCCATAGAGAGCCCAATAATATTAAACTTGTAGTCGCTCAACTCTCCAATTGTAGAGCTCAGATGTATAGCTTTTGCGTTCAATAGCTCAAGCTTTATATTGCTTGCTTTACGTTTAATATCGACAATATCGGCGGTTTGGTCAAACTCATTGACCGCTATTAGGTCGATTTCATCCTCTCCCTTTCTGTCCCAATATCCACCTATTCGGCTGTACTTTTTGCTCTCGATGAATCGCTCTCGGAAGTACCGCTCCAAGATTATTCCACTGAAGGTTGGGTAGTCTCGCTTAACAATCTCCTTGAGTTGGTCGTATGCCCCAATCTCGATTATGTGGCTGTATTTATATATAAATCTGAACCAAAATGTCAGGAAATTATCACGTAAAATATATCGCACATTCTTCGTCGTTGTCTTAGCATATATAGGTAGAGACTTAGTAATTAGTGAATAATCATTCTCCATCTTTGTGAGATAACCACCAATTTCTCGTCCAACGGCAGCTTCGATTTTAGCCCTTGTATTCTCGCCACGTGCGATGGACGAAAGGATAGAAAAGTAGTTTGTATACTCCTTACCGAACTCCTCAATGAGCATATTCTTACCCTCCGAAATGAACAAAGACTCCTCACGAATGATGTGGTTAATCATCTTCGTAGAGGTTGTCGCACCATTATCCATCAATAGTTGAACATACTTTGCAACACCACCCGTAAAGGCGTAGAGCGACAATAAATCTTCCGATGTGTAGTTGGCATTGTGGTCTGCAAGTATCTCTTTAAGTGTATAAGTCGTAAATGGTTGCACCTTAATCATTGCTGTTGCACGTCCAAATAGAGGCTCCTTTGCACCTTGGAAAATTTTGTGCATCAATGAGTAGACAGAACCGCTCAACAAGAGGTTCATCTTGCTCTCAGATTTATTGTAATCCCAGTGATTCTGCATATCGCTATAAGTCGATGGCGCAACGGTGTAGAACTCCTGAAACTCGTCGATTATAAGGTTGAATGGCTGGCTCTTAGATAAGATCATCAAGTAGCGAAACAGCTCACCAAAGCTCTCGATTCGCCCCACCATAGGCACACCCAACTTACGCTCAATCTCCTGCTGGAAATCTTGGCACAACAGTGTTTCCGCCTTGCGAGCAACAAAGAAATAGAGTGTCGGTTGCCCCTCGGTAGCCCTCAAAAGTAGTTGTGTCTTGCCGATACGACGACGACCAGTAACGACTGTCATCTGCGCATTTTCGAGTGATCGCTCGTGAATTTCGTGCAGTGCAGCAATCTCCTTTTCTCTGTTGTAAAATCTCATAATCTTGCCTTTTTATTATTAAGTTCCGAAACGTACAGTTCCGAAACGTACATTTCCATTTATGCAAAAATAGTGAAATTGTTTTTACAAACCAAATTATCATTTGAATATCTCCCTCAGTTCGCTATTGCTCAGCTCACCAATCCACTTCTCACCTGTCGAGACGGTCATATTTGCCAGGTGGCGTTTGCTCTCGATCATATCGTTGATACGCTCCTCGAAGGTATCTTTGGTGATGAAGCGATGTACGACAACGTTGCTCTTTTGACCTATGCGATAAGCTCTGTCGGTCGCTTGAGCCTCGACCGCAGGATTCCACCATAGGTCGTAATGGATAACGTGAGTGGCTGCGGTGAGGTTCAATCCTGTACCTGCTGC
>JAWXTD010000023.1:0-27662 GCA_044433805.1 Rikenellaceae bacterium | reverse complement strand
AAAATAAGAAAGTAAGAAAGGCAGTAAGAAAGGCAGTAAGAAAGGCAGTAAGAAAGGCAGTAAGAAAGGCAGTAAGAAAGCTGCAAGAAAGCTGCAAGAAGCCAATAAAAACCTTACTTAGCAAAAGATCTGCGCGGGCGAATATCGCCATCCTTGGCCAATCCACCGACCGATGTTTCGCGGTAAAGGCTGGGGAGGTCTTGCCCGGTGACCTTCATCACTTCGACCACGCGGTCGTAGCTCACCATATGTTTTCCATCGGAGTATGTGGCGTAGATATTCGAGTCGAGGGCACGCGCTGCAGCGATTGCATTTCGCTCAATGCAAGGCACTTGCACCAGTCCACACACAGGATCGCAGGTCAGCCCCAAGTGGTGCTCCAGTGCCATCTCGGCAGCATATTCAATCTGCGATAGCGTACCCCCAAATAGCTGGCACGATGCTGCTGCCGCCATGGCGCACGCCACTCCCACCTCACCTTGGCACCCCACTTCAGCTCCAGATATCGAGGCATTGCTCTTGGCGATATTTCCAAATAGGGCGGCTGTGGCAAGCGCTCGCAATATGCGCACCTCGCTAAACTCCTTATTTATATATAGGTGGTAGAGCACTGCGGGTAGCACTCCGCACGAGCCGCATGTGGGCGCTGTGACGATATCGCCTCCCGCAGCATTCTCCTCGGAAACCGCTAAGGCATAGGCATATAGCCTGCCGCGAGTGTTGAGCGTACCGTTGTAGCTCTTCGACTTTATGAAGTAGCTCACCGCCTTGCGACGCACGCCCAAGCCTCCGGGCAGCACCCCTTCAGTCTCTAATCCGGCAGCTATCGAGCTCTTCATCGCCTCCCAAATTGTGCGCAGGAAGTCCCAGATATCGGCTCCCTCGTACCTTTCGACATACTCCCAGTAGGTTGCTCCCTCGTGGTCGCACCACTCGATTATATCGGCCATGGTGTGCAGGGGGTATATTTTGTGGCTGTTGACCTCTTCGGCCGACGAGGCTATGGTGCCCCCTCCGATGCTGTAGACGGTCCACTCCTCGGTGACGACGCCTTCTTCGATCGCCTCGAACTTCATTCCATTGGGATGGAAGTCGAGCACAATGTCGTCGCGCCACACAATCTCGGTGGGTGCCACAGGCTCCAGCACCTCCAAGATCGCAACATTTGTCATGTGTCCCTTGCCTGTTGCAGCCAGCGAACCGTAGAGCGTTACGCGAAATGCCTCGGCACTTTTATGGCGCTCAAGGAATTGATTTGCAGCACGTTTTGGCCCCATTGTATGGCTGCTCGACGGCCCTTTTCCTATTTTGTAGAGCTCTCTTATTGACTCCATAATTAATTCGTTTTCGTGAATCCATGCTCAGCTGCCAACGTCTCCATGAGCGCATATGCGGCATCATAATCGTTGGGGATCTGGCCATCGAGAATTGCATTTTTTATCACCTCCTTGATCTGCCCAATTGCCGAGCAGGGGGCCACGTTGTAGGTTTTCATGATCAGATCGCCATTGATTGGTGGTTGGAAATTGCGCACGCGGTCGCGCTCCTCGAGATCCTTCATCTTCTGCTCAACTAGTTCGAAATTAGCTAGATAGCGCTTCACTTTTGATTCAATGCCCGAGGTTATATCGGCCCGACACAAGGTCATCAGAGCCTCCACATCGTCGCCCGCCTCGAACAAGAGTCGCCTTACTGCCGAGTCGGTCACAGCATCCTCCGAAAGAATTATCGGGCGCAGATGTAAAAAGACCAGCTTCTGCACAAACTTCATCGGCTCGCCCAATGGCAGGGTCAAGCGGCGGAAGATCTTGGGCACCATCTTCGATCCGAGGGTCTCGTGTCCGTGGAATGTCCAACCGATTTTTGCATCGTAGGCCTTAGTGCGTGGCTTGGCCACATCGTGCAACAGGGCGGCCCATCGCAGGTATAGATCCGTCGATTTTGTGGCGACATTGTCCAACACCGCCATGGTGTGTTTGAAGTTATCCTTGTGGGCATGTTTTCCCACTTTATCGACTCCTGCCAAGGCGTGAATCTCGGGGAAAATTAGCTTCAGCAGGCCACACTGCATAAGCAACTCGAAGCCAATCGAGGGGCGTGGCGAATGCATTATCTTGTTGAGCTCTATGAGGATACGTTCCTGCGAGATGATCTCGATTCGGTGCGCATTACGCTCAATGGCATCGAAGGTGTCGGGGAAGATATCGAAGCCCAATTGCGTGGCAAATCGCACGGCTCGCATCATTCGCAAGGGGTCGTCCGAGAAGGTGATATCAGGGTCGCACGGTGTGCGGATGATGCAATCCTCCAGGTCGTACATTCCATCGAATGGGTCGACAAGTTCGCCAAACGATGCACCATTGAGCGACCACGCCATGGCGTTGATCGTGAAGTCGCGACGTCGTTGATCCTCATCCAGGGTGCCATCTTCGACCACCGGCTTGCGCGAGTCGGGCGTATAGGACTCCTTGCGTGCCCCCACGAACTCCACCTCCACACCGTCGGCATGCAACATTGCGGTGCCAAAACGACGGAAGATCGAGACATTTGCATGCAGCTCGCGCCCCAGCGCCTCGGCTACATCGACACCACTGCCCACCACCACAACATCGATATCGTTGGAGGGGCGGTGAAGGTAATAGTCGCGAACGTAACCACCTACGGCATAGGCATCTACGCCCATCCGATCGACAATCTTCGAGATGCGTTTAAAGACTGGCAATCGCAGTGGATGTTTGCTGTCGATCTCCATTACTTACTATTTTTTAGCTCTCGCTGATAGAGCCCAACAACATTCTCAAGACCCATATAAAGGGCGTCGCAAACCAAGGCGTGGCCAATCGAAACCTCGTCGACATTTGGGATTGTCTCGACGAAATAGGCCAAGTTGTCGAGGTTCAAATCGTGCCCTGCGTTGAGCCCCAAGCCACACTCTGCGGCAGCCTTGGCAGCGGCAGCGTATGGTGCGATAGCAGCCTTAGGATCAGCTGCGTATGCTGCGGCATACCCTTCGGTATAGAGCTCCACACGGTCGGCTCCGCATGCGGCAGCTCCACGCACCATCTGCGCGTCGGGATCGACAAATATCGAGCAGCGAACGCCTGCAGCCTTAGCTTGGGCACAGATAGCGCTCAAAAATTCGCTCTGCGTGATTGTATTCCAGCCAGCCGACGAGGTGAGCGCATCGGGAGCATCGGGCACCAAGGTGACCTGCGCAGGACGCACCTGGCAGACCATCGCCATAAAATCCTCGGTGGGGTTTCCCTCGATGTTGAGTTCGGTCGAGATCGAGGCTTTGAGCTCGAAAGCGTCACTGTAGCGAATGTGACGGGCGTCGGGGCGTGGATGGATTGTGATTCCATCGCCTCCAAAACGTTCAATATCTAGTGCTGCACGCTCCACATTTGGCATATTTCCGCCTCGCGAGTTGCGCACCAAAGCGATCTTATTTATGTTAACACTTAATTTAGTCATAATTTATTACTATATTTGCTGATGTAAAGTTACTAAAAAAAAGTGAAAGTCGATGAAAATTGCCCTTTTTTCTCGTGATCGAGTGGAACATAAAAAAGATGAGGTGGAGCGAATATTTGCTGCGATCTCGAAATACGATATGCAATACACAGTAAATGAGGAGTTTGTGCCAATAATCAAGAAAATGATTGGCATCAATATCCCCGATGAGGCTATCTATGGTTCGACGATGGAATCATTGCCGCCAAATTCGGTGATGCTCTGCTATGGAGGCGATGGAACGATCCTCGAGGGGCTGCATCGACTTGATGGTCAAAGTGTAGCTGTGGTGGGGATAAACTCCGGACGCCTAGGCTTTTTGGCTAGCGGAACGGGCGACGATATAGAGCAGATCTTCGAGCAGATCGCAATGCAATCGCTCACCGTGGAGCGACGCAAAATGTTGAGAGTGAGTGGCGACTTTTTAAGCGACAACAGCACCCTTTTTGCCGCCAATGAGTTGTCGGTTCAGCGCTTGGGAGCGACGATGATTTCGGTGGAAACCGCGATCGACGACCAACCCATTGCCACCTATTATGGCGATGGCGTAGTTGTCTCAACACCAACAGGTTCCACCGCCTATTCGCTTAGTGCCGGAGGGCCAATTGTAGCTCCCGATTGCGAGTGTTTTGTAATCTCGCCACTGGCTCCGCACAACCTCTCGATGAGGCCGCTAGTGATCAAGCAGTCATCACAAATTTCGATGTCGATTTTCTGTCGTCAGGGCGATGCGGCCATCTCGCTCGACAACCGCACATACCCAATTGGTGCACGTGCCAAGATCACACTGTCGCTCAGTCGACGCGAGTTTTTATTGGCCACCCCAAGCAATATATCTTTCTATCAGACGTTAAGAGAGAAGATGATGTGGGGGGTAGATCTTCGCGAAAAAAGCAAAGAATGATTGCCAACTTTCAATTTACACCTATTAAATAGGCGATAAATCGAATAAATTTACTACATTTGCACCTTATGAATAATAATAAAAGGGTGCCCGCACACGTTGCTTTCATAATGGATGGCAATGGTCGCTGGGCAAAGTTGCAAGGTAAGGAGCGCTTTGAGGGTCATATTCAAGGTGTTGAATCGGTGCGAGGAGTGATAAAGGCATCGGTGAAATTTGGTGTTAAGTACTTGACACTCTACGCATTTTCAACCGAAAATTGGGGTCGCCCAACCGAGGAGGTCGATGCTCTGATGGAGCTATTTTGCAAGTGCGTAAGCATCGAGACTCCCGAACTTGTTGCACAAGGGGTCAAGGTGAGGGTGATTGGCGACAAGAGCCGCTTTGCCGAGGATGTACGCTCGTCGCTCGAGGCGATCGAGAGAGAGACATCTGGCGGCACCGAGCTTGAGATGTTGCTTGCGCTCAACTACTCGTCGCGCGATGAGATCCGTCGAGCGGTGAAGAGTATCGCTCAGCGCGTGGCAAGTGGCGAAATTTCGCCCGACGATGTGAGTGAGGAGCTAATTACCGCCTCGCTCGACACGGCAGGAGTGCCCGACCCAGACATAGTTATCCGCACCAGTGGAGAGTGTCGCATAAGCAACTTTTTGTTGTGGCAGGCCTCCTACTCGGAGTTCTACTTTCCGCAGACCCTGTGGCCTGATTTTGGAGAGGAGCAATACGCCCAGGCATTGGAGGTTTACGCCTCGCGCGATAGGCGTTATGGTTTAGTTAAATAAATGATAAAACAAAAATAGATGAGATTTTTGAAATTAATGGCAGTGGCGCTTGCAGCAATCTGCACGGTGCAAGGATTTGCCCAAGAGGGTAAGGATGAGCCAATTGAAGCCCAAGATTCGACAGTACTACAATACTCTGGTGCCCAAATCTTGAGCGGCGACACAACTCCTAAGCAATACCTGATCCGCAAGGTTAATGTGCATGGTGTAGAGACAATAGATCACAATATTTTGCGCTCATCGATCGGAATTATCGAGGGCGATTCAATATACCTGCCAAGCAACTCAATCGCAACGGCAATCCAAAGTTTGTGGAGCCAGCGCCTATATGCCGATGTGCAGATGGGTGCGACGATCGATGGCCAGGAGGTCGAGATCGACATTATGCTCAAGGAGCGTCCACGCGTATTCCGTTGGAACTTCGAGGGAATTTCGAAGGCTAAAACCACGGAGCTTAACGACGAGATATTGAAGCTTCGTCGCAACACCGAACTATCTGAATATGTGATCGATAAGAACATAAAACTCATCAAACAATATTTTGCTGAAAAGGGATTCTTGAATACCGAAGTGGAGGTGAAGATCGAGGACGACCCTGTGCGCGAGACGATGGTTAACGTAACCTTCGTGATCGACCGCAAGGATCGTGTGAAGATCGAAGAGATCATATTCGAGGGCAACGAGGTATTCGACGACAAGCGCCTTCGTCGCACATTCAAAAAGACCCACCAGCGCAGCTGGAATTTCTTCAATAGCACCCGCCTAAAGGAGAAAGAGTTCGAGGCAGATAAGGAGTACTTGATCGACTTCTACAACGCAAATGGATATCGCAACGCAACGATCCTTAGCGACACGGTATACGACATCAACGAGAAGAGAATCGGACTTCGATTGAAGGTCTCGGAGGGAAATAAATATTACATCCGCAACGTATCGTGGGTCGGAAACTCGATCTATCCTACCGAGCAGCTCGAGATGATGTTTGGCGTGAGCAGTGGCGACACATACGACCGCAAATCGATGCAGAAGAAGCTTGGTATTGGCGCTGAGGCGAACCCCGACGAGATGTCGATCAGCACTTTATACCAAAACGAAGGTTACTTGATGTCGATGATCGAACCTGCCGAGACAATCATCGGACGTGACTCGATCGACATCGAGTTGAAGATCTACGAGGGTCGACCATTTACCATCAACGAGATATCGATTGCAGGTAATATCACCATCGACGACGAGATCGTACGACGCGAGATATACACTCACCCAGGTGAGCTCTACAACCGCTCACTGTTGATGCGTACCATCCAGCTACTCAATGCAATGGGCCAATTCAACCCCGAGAATATTATCCCAGATATCCGCCCCGTTTCATCGTCGGAGGTGAATATCGGATACCAACTCGAGGAGCAGTCGAGCAACCAGATTAATATCGCCGGAGGTTGGGGATCGGGCACATTCGTAGGATCTGCCGGAATCACGCTCAACAACATCTCGACCGAAAACTTCTTCAAGAAGGAGTCGTGGAGACCATATCCAATGGGTAAAAACCAAACTATTTCGCTCTCGGCACAGACCAACGGTACATATTATAAAGCAGCCTCGCTATCGTTCATTGAGCCATGGTTGGGAGGTCGCAAGCCAAACTCATTGTCGGTATCTATGTACTACTCAGACCAGAACAACGCCTACTACGCCTACCAAACACCTACGGCATACTTCCGTACATTGGGAGTTGCAGCAGGATTGGGACGCCGCCTAACATGGCCCGACCCATACTTCACCCTCTACAACGAGTTTAGCTACGAGCGCTATAGCCTTTTGGACTGGGGAACAACATTTGGAATGTCGGACGGAACGGCGAATATGGTCTCAATAAAGACTGTCTTGGCACGTAACTCGGTTGACCAACAGATCTACCCTCGTCGCGGTTCAAACTTCTCGGTATCAATGGAGTTGACTCCTCCAATCTCGCTTCTCGATGGTCAAGATTACACCGACGACAACCTCAGCGATCAGGATCGTTACAGATGGATCGAGTACCACCGTTGGGAGATGAATGCCGACTGGTATCAAACCCTTTCGAGCAACGACAAATTGGTGCTTATGGCTAGTGCCGACATGGGATATTTGGGATATTACAACGAAGATAAGATCTCTCCATTCCAACGATTTGAGGTCGGTGGAGACGGAATGTCGGGATATAGCGTTTATGGTGTGGATGTGATCTCATTGCGCGGTTATGAAGATGGAGCACTCGACCCAAGTAGCAGTTACTCAATGGGTTACAACAAGTATACAGTTGAGCTTCGTTACCCTATAGTACTTCAACCATCATCGCAAATTTATGTGCTTGGATTCATGGAGGGAGGTAGCGGTTTCAGCTCATGGAAGGACTTTTCGCCATTCAACATCAAACGTTCTGCCGGTGTGGGTGTGAGGTTGAACCTTCAGGTTGTCGGAATGTTGGGTATCGACTGGGGTTACGGATTTGACCCAGCAGTTGGCGAATCGAGCCCAAGTGGTAGCCAGTTCCACTTTGTGCTTGGACAGCAGTTCTAGCCGGGAGGTAGTTCACAGGCCTCTTACTGCGCTTATGCCGCGCGGGCACCAAGCTAAGCTTGGATCCAAAAACTATCGTTTTTGACTTTGGTATTGCACTGATTTGCAGCGCTTTTTCAAGCGCTAACGATACAAAATAATAGATGAGATCTTTTGAAAGTAAACTTTCAACTCTCTCATCTATTATTTTGTATCTATGTCAACCTTCGGTTGCCATGAGCAAATCAGCGAAGTAAACCTCGATATTGGGTTTAAATGCCTGAAGGGCATTTAATAAATTTTAGGAGTTATTTTATAGTTGCGCAAATTTATTTGTGGCAACTAAATAGCTTCTAAAATCTAAAAACCTAAAAAGTTTTTAGCCCAATAGCGCAAAAGTATGCACCCCGGAGTGCTATCTCCGGCCGCCCACAGGCAGTAAGAGAGAAATATAAAACACAAAATAAATAAAATTAAAACTTTTTGCACATATTGGCAGTATAATTGAAAGAAAATTACTATCTTTACCACTGTATTACAAAACACTAAACAATGCAATTATGAAAAAAATAGTAGTTTTCTTGGTGGCTATTTTTGCCTCAGTCGCTTCTTTATCGGCACAAAATTATATGGTTGTTGATTCGGAGAAGGTTTTCAAATCTATCGCTGAGTACAATACGGCACTCTCTGAGTTAGAGACACTTAGCGCAAGCTATCAAAAGAGTGTAGATGCAAAGTTCGAGGAGGTTGAAAGCCTATACAGCACATACATGTCGCGCCGCACATCGCTCACCGAGGCACAACGCAGCGCCTACGAATCACAAATTCTCGAAAAAGAGTCCGAGGCAAATGAGTATCAGGAGTCGCTCTTCTCGAACGATGGCTCGCTAATGGAGCGCAGAATCGAGTTGATCTCGCCAATTCAAACCAAGGTCTTCGCAGCAATCGAGAACTACGCTAAAGCCAATGGTTTTGACCTGGTTTTGGACCTAGCATCGAATGCAACGGTGTTGTACAAATCCGACAAAATCGACCGCACAGAGGCTGTGATCGCCTATCTAAAGTAATTCAGAAAACAAATAATATTTAATTAACCCTATGAGAAAAGTAATTAAAGTGTGTATGGTTGCAGCGATGCTTTTGAGCAGCAGCACCATCTTCGCACAAAAAATGGGCCGCATCAACATGCAGGAGCTACTTGTTGCAATGCCTGAAACAACTGAGATGCAGACTAAATTGGAGGCGTTCCGCCAAGATCTTGTTGCTAACCTTGAGACAATCCAAGTTGAGTTCAACAACAAGGTTCAAGAGTACCAAAATGCTGAGTCGACAATGACAGCATCGGTTCGCAACCTAAAGGAGAAAGAGTTGCAAGATCTTCAAGCGCGCATGGAGGAGTTCCAACAAAATGCAATGCAGGAGATGCAGATGAAGCAAAATGAGCTTCTTCAGCCAATCATCACCAAAGCACAGGAGGCTGTGAAAAAGGTGTCGCAAGAGCAAGCATACGCAGTTGTTTACGACCTTTCGGTAGCATCATTGGTATACTACGACGAGGCGACAGTGATCGACATCACGCCAGCAGTAAAGACTGAGCTAGGCATTGTAGCTCAATAATATACACCCGCCTAATAGGCCTATTCGAAAGGCCATTGTGGGAGTAAAAATAGAGGGGTGTCCATTGCGGATACCCCTTATTATTATTGCGGATGCCCCTTAATATTTAGGTATAAGAGATCAATCTAACATGAAACAGGTAGTCAAAATATTCATAATCGCACTCGCACTGACAGCGGCCTCATGCGGCTCCGAGGCTCAAAAAAAGAGCTCGACGAGCGGGCAAAATATCACCTCGGGGCAGCAAGCTATATTCACTCCACCAACCGTGCCATCGCATCTGGCAACCCAGCAAGATCAGGTCGACTACCTCTGCGAGCACTTTTGGGACGCCTACAATTTTGCCGATTCGCTAACGAGAAATAACCAGCAACTAACGCGCGAGATATTTGCAAATTACGCTCAAATTCTTAGCTATAGCTCAGCGGATAGCGCAACGCAAAGCATAAGCAAGCTGCTCGAAAAGGCGATCAACACCAACAAAGAGTGCTTCGAGAAGTTTACATCGCTCTTCGAAGATTTTCTCTATAACGCCAACTCGCCGTACATGAATGACGAGCTCTATATATCTGTACTTCAATATATTACATCATCCACAAAAGTAGACGAAATAGATAAAATAAGGCCTCAACTGCAGCTCGAAATGGCGCTAAAGAACCGGGTGGGCACCCTCGCAACCGACTTTGAATATACACTAAAGAGTGGGCAGAGTGCAAAAATGCACAATATCGAGGCCGAGCAGACGATACTCTACTTCAACAACCCCGATTGCCACGACTGCGAGCGGGTGAAAAATTATTTCGAGGCCTCGCAAATCTTCGCAGAACTTCACAGCAAGGGCATTGTAAAAATATTGTCGATCTTCCCCGACCCCACGCTCGATGTGTGGCTCAAGAGCACCTACCCCGCAATAATGATAAATAGCTACGACAAGGACGAGAAGATCAACCGCGAGCAACTCTACGATCTAAAAGCCATTCCGACACTCTATCTGCTTGATTCCGGCAAGCGTGTGGTGTTAAAAGATGCTCCCATCGAGGCAATTGAGGCCTATTTACTCCAAAATTACAAACAATATATTACAGTTGAAAAAGAGCAGCTGTAACAGATTTATTATTCTTAGCTATAACTAAGGAAATTGGTTTATATTGCGTAGGAAGCCTATTTTGGAATAAAATCTTAAAATAAATCCTTAGTTATAGCTAAGGATTACAACCCTCGTTCACTGTGTAAGTTACAACTTGTCAAGAGCAATTATATCGAATTTTATAAAATTACCTAGGTTATAAAGAATAAATTTGCTATATTTGCTAAATAGTTTAAAAATTTAGCATAATGTACGGAAAGATCAAAGAGCATCTACAGGCAGAACTCTCGCAAATTAAGGATGCTGGACTCTATAAAAATGAACGAATAATCAGCTCATCACAAAGCGCAAATATCGAAGTTGCGGGCCGAAGTGTGCTCAATTTTTGTGCAAACAACTACCTTGGCCTATCCAACAACAAACGACTAATCGAGGCGGCAAAAGCTGCGATGGATGAGCGCGGATATGGAGTGTCGTCGGTGCGCTTTATTTGCGGATGTCAAGATATTCACAAGGATCTGGAAAAGGCTATCAGTCAATACTTTGGCACCGAAGATACGATACTTTATGCAGCTTGCTTCGACGCAAACGGAGGAGTTTTCGAACCGCTATTTTCGGCCGAAGATGCAATTATCTCCGATTCGCTCAACCACGCCTCAATAATCGACGGAGTGAGATTGTGTAAAGCGGTGCGTTATCGCTATGCGAATGCCGATATGGAGGAGTTGGAAACTGCGCTCAAACTATCTCAAGCTCAGCGATTTAGAGTCATCGTAACTGACGGAGTTTTCTCGATGGATGGCAACGCCGCACCACTCGACAAAATATGCGAATTGGCAAAAAAATACGACGCTCTGGTAATGGTCGACGAGTGCCACTCGGCAGGCGTATTGGGAGCAAAGGGAGCTGGAATCACAGAACTCTATGGCCTTCGCGGCCAGGTAGATATAATCACTGGTACACTCGGCAAGGCCTTCGGCGGTGCAATTGGCGGTTTCACCACCGGCAGGGCCGAGATTATCGACATGTTGCGCCAACGCTCGCGCCCCTATCTCTTCTCAAATTCATTGCCTCCAGCGGTGGTAGGTGCTGGAATTGAGCTATTTAAGATGCTTGGCGAGAGCACAGAGTTGCACGACAAACTTGTGGGCAACGTCGAGCGATTCCGCACAGCGATGATGGCTGCAGGCTTCGACATCAAACCAACGGTTTCGGCAATCTGCGCAGTAATGTTGTACGATGCCCCACTTTCACAAAAATTTGCCGCAGCGCTGCAAGAGGAGGGGGTATTTGTAACGGGCTTCTACTATCCGGTAGTGCCTAAGGATCAGGCACGTATACGCGTCCAAGTATCGGCAGCACACTCGCACGACGATATCGACAGATGTGTCGAGGCATTCGTAAAAGTGGGTCGCCAGCTGAAGGTGATCGAGTAATTTTAAAAGAAAAATTAACAAATAATCTACATATATGGCTAAAACTCAACTCAATGAAATCGATCGCAAGATCCTCGGATTCCTTATTAATAATGCACGCATGCCTTATTTGGAAATCGCTCGTGAATGTGGCATCTCAGGAGCTGCGATACACCAACGCATCCGCAAACTCGAGGAGCTAAATATCATCCAAGGAAGTCGTATCTTGGTTAATCCCAAGGCTTTAGGATTTGACGTATGTGCATTTATTGGCATCACTCTCAAGGACCAATTAATGCTCGTAGAGACTATGGATAAGATTATGGCTATTCCCGAAATCGTTGAAAGTCACTTCGTTACGGGAGACTACAACATTCTCGTAAAGATCTACTGCACTGATAATGAGCACATGATGCGCACAATTTTCGACAAGCTGCTATCGATCCCTGGAGTCTCTTCGACACAAACATCGCTGTCGCTAGTCGAAAACTTCCAACGTCAGATCCACCTAAACTTCATGTGCGAGTAGCGTCAACTACTTGATAATTACACTATTAACCAACCATACCTTCGAAATTCGGTTAATCTCATTCTTGAGCCCCTCTCTCTGCAGGAAGAGCTCATGGCGAATTGTGCTCGATTCGATCTTGGCAAATAGAATATTACGCTCTAGGCGTAGCTCGCTGGTCATATTTGCAACGTGATCACCAAGAATTATACGCCACGTGTCGGGCAGCTTGCTCTCGGCAATTCGGGCTGCAACATAGGGACGCGAGAAGAACTCCTCGAAGACCTCGCCCACGAGCATTGTCTTGGTGCGTCTCATAATTTTTTCTCGATTTTGCCGCCCTCGACCTCAAAGAGAGAGTAGGGCGAAGCGGTTGATGAAAGTGTTGATTCTAAGCGACTTCTATTGCAATCAGTGATGAAAATCTGCCCAAATTTATCCGTCGCAACAATCTTCAGCAGACGCTCGACGCGACCTCTGTCGAGCTTGTCGAATAGGTCGTCGAGCAGGAGGATTGGGCTCTGCGCACCTCGCTCATTCACAATGCGATACTGCGCCAATTTCAGCGCTATAAGGAACGACTTTTGCTGCCCCTGCGAGCCATATTTGCGCAGCGGAAAGCCCTCAATCTTAAACTCAAAATCGTCGCGATGCACCCCAACGGTGGTGTACTCCATAGCCCTATCGCGCTGGCGAGAGGCTAGCAGCAGCTCATTAAATGTGGTATCTGCGAGCTTTGAGGAGTAGGCTAGAGAGATAGATTCCATTTGGTCCGAGAGCTGGTTATAGTACTCTGTGACAATGGGTTGCATCATCTCGACAACCTCCAATCGCCTAGCATAAATCGCCTGGGCCAAAGGCGCCAATTGCTGATCGTAGATCTGCAACATCGACTCATCACCACCACTTCGCAGAAGGGTATTGCGCTGCGAGAGCACTGAATTGTAGCGAATTAGGGTGTTCAGATAAGTTGCGTCGAGCTGCGAGATGAAGCTATTGAAAAAGCGTCGACGCTCCTCGGCGCCATCATAGACCAACGCCACATCCTGCGGGGCCACAACAACCACGGGCACAACACCCACATGGTCCGACAGCCTCTCATACTCCTTTCCATTGCACTTGAGCGACTTAACTCCCTTGGCCTGCTGGCGGCTGAATGAACAGACCACCGTCTGGCTCGACCCCTGGTCAGTAACCAGCGAACCATCGACAACGAAAAAGGGCTCGTCGTGGCGCACGCTCTGCCTATCGGTCATCACCATCATCGACTTGGCCAAAGATAAATAGTGTATCGCATCGATGATATTGGTCTTACCCGCACCATTATCCCCCACCAACGCATTAATCGTTGGCGAAAATTCAAGCTGTGCCTGAGCAATATTCTTGAAGTTAATAAGCGATAAACTCTTGAGATACATGGTTTTATATTTTTATAAAGGCCAAGGCGATCACCTGAACCACCCCCACAGCAGCAAAGATACTACAAAAAAAATTCTATTCAAAACTGTGGCTATTTTTCTGTTAGCTAGGGACTGCCTCCGGCGGGCGGGGATAGCACCCCCGCGGGTGCAACTTGCATTGCGCTATTGGGCAAAAAACTTTACAGTTTTTAGATTTTAGGCTGCATAGAGTTGCCACAAATAATTTCGCAACTCTATGCAGCCTAAAATTTATTAAATGCCTGAAGGCATTTAAACCCAATATCGAGGTTACACTCTCACATATTTTACAACAGGTTTTGCCCTCGGTGATTTTATCGTAAGAGCGCCAGCGAAGAGCAAATCATCGCAAAAGTACGCACCCGCGGGGGTGCTATCCCCGCCTGCCGGAGGCAGTATGAAGCGCACAGCAAGCAACAAAAAAGGCGGCCAGAGATTCTGACCACCTTTTAATTGAATAGGTTTATTTTGGCTATTGGTAGCCAGTAGTTTTGCTAGCTGCGTAAGATACTTTTAGGGCACTTGCGCGGCGCAACTCTTGTTTGATATCACTTACGATACCCATTTTAGTATTCTCGTCGGTCTTTAGACACACTGTAAGCTGTGCGCGGTCGGCCTCGTTGAGGTTATCGCGCTCGGCAGCGATGTAGTCCAAGATATCGCGAGTTGTACGATATGAGTCGTTAAGTTGGATACGTGTTGCTGTACCAAATTTAGCCTGCATCATGGTTGATGGAGGTCCAACGTGGATGTAACTAACCAATGATTTCTTCTCTAACTTTTGCACCTCGGTTGCGTCTGGTAGTTTAGTCTTTACCAACAACTCTTGGTCGCGCATGGTAGTTGACACCATGAAGAAGAAGAGAATCATAAAGATGATATCTGGCAACGATCCTGATGAGATTTTTGGGGTACCTTTGTTACCCTTCTTTTTAATTACTGCCATATCTCTTACTTTTTAATTTCACGTGGTTCAGCCTCCGAGATTTTCATCTGAATAGCTTTCGATACTACATCACGGAATTCTGGTTCGAGGTCGTTGAATTTCTTACCGAACTTGGTCATTGAGGCCTCGTCGCGCACCTCGTTGAAGGCGCGGGTAAGTTCATTTTGAACCTGAATATATACGCGGTAGTCGGTTTCGCGCGCCGTTTGCAACGACACAACGCCCGAGCTTACTGCATAGTTCCACTTGCTGCCATCGGGGAGATCAAACTCCTTTACCTCCTTTTCGGGTAGAGCCTCGCTTTCACTAATATTGAGGATAAACTCTTTGGTTTTCTCGGTCAATGATGTGATTTCGATAGGTTCTCCACCTGCCATAATGTTACCGCTACCAGATACGAATACCAAAAGCAAGTTACGCTCTTTGATCTCGATCTCTTGTTGTTGTTGTTCTTCTTCAGGAAGTGGTGGAAGCATACGCACCAAACCTGTATCAACATTCATTGTAGTGGCAACAAGGAAGAAGATAAGCAACAAGAAGGCGATGTCGGCCATAGAACCAGCATTGATCTCTTGTATTTCTCTTTTATTTCCCATTTTCTAGCCTCCTCGATTATTTGAAAGCACCCATCACCTCAGAAACTATAGCTGCGAGGACTCCTCCGGCCATAGCGATGTAGGCGATAATTACAGAACTCTCTGTGATAACTGTGTCCATTGCCTCGAATACTCCACCGTTCTCGATATTAGCGATTTGGATGGTGTGGCTCGAAGCGTAGAGGTATGAACCTACGATAACAGCAGCTACTAGAACAAACGAAATAACAGTCTTCAATAGACCTGCGGATGCTTTAAGCATTCCATAAGCTGAACCAAGAACTGCTGCAAGGATAACAAGAGCAAGTAGAACGTAACCCCAGTAGAGGTTAACGCCAATTGCAGCTGCTACAGCCTCCTCGGTGCCTCCGGTGAATGAGACGTAGATAGGGTATGCGATAACACATACGCTAACGGCCAACATTACACCTAGCAAAATTTTAAATATACTTTTCATTACTCTCTTTTCTTAATAGGTTGTAGCTTATTTCTTGCTGTAGTCAAGTAGGATGTCTAGCAAGATGATTGATGAATCCTCCATGTCGTTAACCAAAGAGTCGATCTTTGCAACGATGTAGTTGTAGAATACTTGAAGGATAACCGCTACGATAAGACCCATAAGAGTTGTCAAAAGCGCAACCTTGATACCACCAGCAACGATAGTTGGAGAGATATCACCTGCAGCTTGGATCATATCGAATGCACCGATCATACCAACTACAGTACCCATGAATCCCAACATAGGAGCAAGTGCGATGAATAGACCTACCCAGCTAAGACCAGACTCCATTTGACCTGTTTGAACAGAACCATAAGAGGCAACAGTCTTCTCAACAGCGTCAAGACCTTGGTTGTAACGGCTCAAACCTTGGTAGTAGATAGAAGCGATTGGACCAGGAGTCTTCTTACAGAACTCAAGTGCTGCATCAACACCCTCTTCCATGATTGTTGACTCAACCTTAGCAACGAATTTCTTAGTGTTGATAGTTGCCAAAGATAGGTAAAGGATACGCTCGATAGCTACAGCCAAACCGATTACCAAACAAACAAGTACTGGAAGCATCCACTCCCAACCTCCCTCGAGGAATTTTTGCATCAAAATTTGGTGCATGCTATCACCAGCGATGTTCTCAACAACGGGAGTAGAAGCATCTACGATCTCGTTTGCTACTGCGAGAGTGTCAGCGGCAACCTCAGCAGCCTCTTGAGCGAATGAACTTACAGTTCCAAGAGCAAGCGTGGCAACTGTTAGAATAGAATTTTTTTTCATAGTTGTGTTAAAATAATTAATTTTTGTTAGTTGTTTTTATTTTTTGACTTAATTTTTTCATTTTTTTCCGCAAAAAAAACACTTCTGTAACTCCAAAGAGTGCTTTTTTGACACTTTTCATTAATTATCATCCATTTTCAACATCCAGTGATTTACCCACCAAAACAACTGTAATTCATTGCATTACAGCCATTTAAGCGAGAAAATCTTGCTCACATACTTTCGTTCATCATATTTACGTTGCGAAATATAAAAAAAATATTTCGTTTATGCAATGCCTAGCGGCTAAGTTCTCCGCTTAAATTTAACTTTATCGACTCTTTTACCACCTTATTATCGCCAAATTTACCCAAAAGGTAACACATTTTTGTGGTCGCAGCCTCCAGAGTCATATCGAATCCACACTCCACACCCACACGCTGCAGCGACAATCCCGTCTGGTACAACGACATCTCAACACGTCCATTTGTGCACTGCGAAATATTGAGCACAACGACCCCTCGATCGACCGCCGAAGCGACAATTTCAAGGAATTGAGGATCCGTCGGAGCATTGCCCGCACCATAGGTTTGCAGGATCACACCACGCAGCCCATCACACGATAACATCTGCCGCAGAATCGAATAGCTCATGGCCGGAAAGAGAGTTATAACTGCCACTTCCTCGCTGATTTTATCCCAAACTCTTAATGGCCCCGCACCCTGCGCTCTGCGCACAACTTGCTCATTATATGCGATATTCACACCCACCTCGGCCAATGGCGGATAGTTCGGTGAGCGAAATGCATCCAGCTCCTCGGCACTCCACTTTGTGGTGCGATTGGCCCTAAAGAGTCGGTTCTGAAAATAGAGCGACACCTCGGGCACTCGCGGCTGCCCCTCGACATAAGCTCCCGCAATCTCGATGGCCGTAATCAGATTCTCGCGTCCATCGGTCCTCAGCACGCCAATGGGGATTTGGCTACCCGTGAAGACCACCGGCTTGCGCAGATTCTCCAGCATGAAGCTCAGGGCCGAGGCGGTGTACGACATAGTGTCGGTGCCGTGCAACACCACAAAACCGTCGTAGGAATCGTACCTCGACTCAATCAAGCGTGCCAACTTTTGCCACACCTCCACAGAGACATTCGACGAGTCGATAACCCTATCGAAGGTGTGCACATCAATCTGCACATTCAACCGCCGCAGCGACGGAAATTCATCGTAGATAGAGCTAAAATCGAACGGCACCAAAGCCCCCGTAGCCTGGTCGGTCTTCATGCCGATAGTACCGCCCGTATATATTATAAGTATCGATGCCCTCTTATTCATCGCCAAAATCCATTTTTCATCAATCAAAAGTAGGTATAATTTTTGATATTTCACCCCCGTTGTGGAAAATTAATTGAAGTTTTACATCTGCGGACTTTGAAATTGGGGTGAAGGGATGGAAAATCGCCCTCTTACTGCCTCTCTTACTACCTCCGGCGGGCGGGGATAGCACCCCCGCGGGTGCGACTACCTCTTGCGCTATTGGGCTAAAAACTTTTTAAGTTTTTAGATTTTGATATTCAATAGTCTGACGCAAATAAATTTGCATAGCCTACTGAATATCAAAATTTGTTAAATGCCTTTGGCATTTAAACCCAATATCGAGGAGACAGACCACATTTAATGGTTAATGATCAATGATTAATTTACGAGCTTAAATAGCTTTATTTCAATGATTTACTCACATCAAACATAGGTTGATACAGATATATAATCAATTATAGGAAGTAGATTTTATAAAACACACACATTTAATATCACCTTGAACCGAAAAAAGTCAAGAAGTGGCAGCACCTACAGTATTCCCCTCCAACTGCCGACAAACCGAGCGCAATCGAGCTCGCTCGAATTGCCGAGGTGCGGAGAGCAGTCTATAACGGTTTGGAGGGGTCAGGGGTGGTTATCGAAATATGATTAAAAAAAATAGGCTTAAAGATTTGAAACAAAGCAACATAAGAAACGTTCAACACGCAAGGGTTCAATTCAAAGAATTGAAAAATTTTAAAGGTGATATTTATCTTGTCAAGCTCGCTTGAAAAAGATAAGTAACACCTTTAAAATCATCGAGTTGCAAACTCAATGCCCGAAGTGCAATAACGCAAGAAATAACTGCACCCCCGGAGGTGCTATCCCCGCCCGCCGGAGGCAGTAATAAGCGCACAGAGAGAAAAAAGCACACCCAAGTATTGATTTACACAATATAATATGTAATATTAAGAAAATTTTATTTATCTTTGTTGCGGATTTTGCACACTATGTGCATATCCGCTATAAGTTAGCAACTTACAAAAGTTATTAATAACATAAATTAAACAACAAAACTATGAGTCAGATTGTAGAAGTACACGCAAGAGAGATCTTGGATTCAAGAGGTAATCCAACCGTTGAGGTTGAGGTAACAACACTTAGCGGCGTAATGGGTCGTGCAGCAGTTCCATCGGGAGCTTCGACAGGTGTAAATGAGGCACTTGAGCTTCGTGATGGCGACAAGGGTCGTTTCCTAGGCAAGGGTGTTTTGAAGGCTGTAGAGAACGTTAACGAGGTTATCGCTCCAGCAGTTATTGGTTTGGACATTACAGACCAAGTTGGTATCGACCGCACAATGCTTGAGTTGGACGGCACATCAACAAAATCTAAATTGGGCGCTAACGCTATCCTAGGTGTATCTTTGGCTTGTGCTGTTACTGCAGCTAAGCTTCTTGAGATGCCACTTTATCGCTATATCGGAGGTTCTAACGCTAAGACCCTTCCAGTTCCAATGATGAACATCATCAATGGTGGTTCTCACTCTGATGCTCCTATCGCATTCCAAGAGTTCATGATCCGTCCAGTAGGTGCTCCATCATTCCGCGAGGCTCTTCGCATGGGTGCTGAGGTATTCCACGCACTTAAGAAGGTACTTCACGATCGCAACCTTAGCACTGCAGTAGGTGACGAGGGTGGTTTCGCTCCAGCTTTGGACGGTACTGAGGACGCTCTACAATGCATCATCAAGGCTATCGAGGCTGCTGGTTACAAGCCAGGACGCGTTGAGGACGGTGGCGATGTATCGATCGGTCTTGACTGTGCTTCATCTGAGTTCTACAAGGATGGTGTTTACGACTACTCTAAGTTCGAGGGTGCTGAGGGTGCAAAACGCACTTCTGCTGAGCAAGTTGACTTCCTTGAGTCTCTTATCAACGCATACCCAATCGACTCTATCGAGGATGGTATGAACGAGGAGGACTGGGATGGTTGGAAGATGCTTACAGAGCGCATCGGCGACCGTTGCCAATTGGTTGGTGACGACTTGTTCGTAACTAACGTAGACTTCCTTTCTAAGGGTATCGAGATGGGCGCTGCTAACTCAATCCTTATCAAGGTTAACCAAATCGGTTCTCTTACCGAGACTCTCGACGCAATCGAGATGGCACACCGTGCTGGCTTCACTAGCGTAACTTCACACCGTAGCGGTGAGACTGAGGATACTACAATTGCTGATATCGCAGTTGCAACAAACTCAGGCCAAATCAAAACCGGGTCTTTGAGCCGCTCTGACCGTATGGCTAAGTACAACCAACTTCTTCGTATCGAGGAGGAGCTTGGCGAGCGCGCTATCTATGGCTACAAGAAGGTAATCCGTAAGTAATCCTTACATACCTATATATTATGAGGGTGATTAGAGTTTTCTAATCATCCTTTTTTTGTTTATTACTGTCCTTTCTTGCCTCCGGCGGGCGCATATAGCACTTGCCGGAGGCAATGAGAAAGATAAATTTTTCGAACCTGAAAATATTAATTATTTAGATCAAATTATATTTTTCAGCCTATTTTTGTCATCTCATTATATTGCTAATATACACATCTATAGCGCATTGTTAAAAAACTAACATCGATTTTATTATGATTTGTCATTTTTTTTTGCAATATTTACGGTCGATAATGAAAAATTGTGGGGTCGGATCACTCTGTCTCTGCAATATTCGTCTTGTAAATTGAACCCAAAAAAACTAAAATAACTAATAATTTTAAAAGAAATGGCAGAAAAGAAATTTATCACATGTGATGGTAACTATGCCGCAGCGCACATATCTTATATGTTCTCTGAGGTTGCAGCAATTTACCCAATCACACCATCTTCGACTATGGCTGAGCTCGTTGATGAGTGGGCAGCTAAAGGTCGTAAAAACATCTTTGGCGAGACTGTAAAAGTTGTCGAGATGCAATCGGAGGCTGGTGCCGCTGGTGCTCTTCACGGCTCTTTGCAGAGTGGTGCTTTGACCACTACTTACACCGCATCGCAAGGATTGTTGCTAATGATCCCAAACATGTACAAAATCGCTGGTGAGTTGCTCCCAAGTGTATTCCATGTTTCGGCTCGCGCTCTGGCAGCTCAATCTCTTTCGATCTTTGGTGACCACCAAGACGTTATGGCTACTCGCCAAACAGGTTTTGCGATGCTTGCTACTTCTTCGGTTCAAGAAATTATGGACCTTGCGGGTGTTGCTCACATCGTAGCTCTTAAATCGCGCGTTCCATTCCTTCACTTCTTCGATGGTTTCCGCACCTCGCACGAGATCCAAAAGGTGGAGCTTATCGACGAGGCAGCTCTTTCGGAGCTCTTCGACAAAGATTGCCTTAAGGCATTCCGCGATCGCGCCTTGAGTCCTTCTCACCCGGTTACACGCGGTACTGCTCAAAACCCAGATATCTACTTCCAAACTCGCGAGGCATCGAACAAATTCTACGATGTAATCCCAGATATGGTTGCCCAGACTATGGAGAAGATCTCTGAGATGACTGGTCGCACATACAAACCATTTACATACTACGGAGCCGAGGATGCCGAGAATATCATCATCGCAATGGGTTCGGTGAACGATACAATCAAAGAGGTTATCGACTTCAAAGCTGCTCAAGGCGAGAAAGTTGGTCTTCTTACCGTACACCTTTACCGTCCATTCTCAGCTAAATACTTCTACGATGTTCTCCCCGCGTCGGTTAAGCGCATCTGCGTTTTGGACCGCACAAAGGAGCCAGGAGCAAGTGGCGAGCCACTGTACCTAGATGTAAAAGATATGTTCTACGGCAAGGAGCAGCAGCCACTTATCATTGGTGGTCGCTACGGTCTATCATCAAAAGATACCACTCCAGCGCAGATCTTTGCGGTATACGACAACCTAGCTGCAGCGGAGCCTCGCAACGGCTTCACAGTGGGTATTGTTGACGATGTGACAAACCTTTCGTTGCCCGTAGGTGAGGAGATTCCAGTATCTAAGGCTGGCACCTTCGAGGGTCTATTCTTTGGTTTGGGTGCTGATGGTACTGTGGGTGCTAACAAGAACTCAATCAAGATCATCGGTGGTTCAACCGACAAATATTGCCAAGCATACTTCTTCTACGATTCAAAGAAATCGGGAGGTTACACAGCATCTCACCTTCGTTTTGGTGACAACCCAATCACTTCGCCTTACTTGGTAACTACCCCCGACTTCGTTGCGTGTCACGTGCCATCGTACGTAGATAAGTACGACGTATTGAAGGGTCTTAAGGCTGGCGGTTCGTTCCTCTTGAACTCGGTTCACGACGCTGAGACAACTTGCGCTTCGTTGCCCGACCACATGAAGGTATATTTGGCTAAGAACAACATCAAGTTCTACATTATCAATGCAACAAAGATCGCAGCAGACCTAGGCCTAGGCTCGCGCACAAACACTATCATGCAGTCGGCATTCTTCAAAATCGCAGATGTGATTCCTTTCGACAAGGCACAAGACGAGATGAAGAAGGCTATCTTGAAGTCATACGGCAACAAGGGTGAGGAGATCGTAAATATGAACTACGCAGCGGTTGACGCTGGTGGCGACGCCGTTGTAACTGTCGAGGTTCCAGCCGAGTGGGCTTCTATCGAGGTGCGTGCTTGCCAGGTGGTTGTCGATGAGTCACGCCCAGCATTCGTTCGCGATATTGTTGACCCAATCAACGGCCTTAAGGGCGACGACCTTCCAGTTTCGGCATTCAACGGCCGCGAGGATGGTACCTGGGACAATGGCACTGCAGCTTACGAGAAGCGCGGTATCGCAGTCAAAGTTCCAGAGTGGATCGCAGAGAACTGTATCCAATGTAACCAATGTGCTTACGTATGTCCTCACGCAGCTATCCGTCCATTCCTTGCAACAGAGTCTGAAGCAGCAGCAACAGGCCTAGCTTGGAAAAAGGGCATGGGCGAGACTAAGGAGTACCAATTCCGCATCCAACTCTCTCCACTCGATTGTACAGGCTGTAACAACTGTGTTGATGTATGTCCTTCGAAGAGTAAGGCTTTGGTAATGAAACCTTTGGATGACCTACGATCAGAGCAAGCAAACTGGGACGCTATCATCAAAGAGATCGGTTACAAGCAAGTTGTCGACAAGACTAAGAGCGTGAAGAACCTTCAGTTCGCTCAACCACTATTTGAGTTCTCGGGAGCTTGTGCTGGTTGTGGTGAGACCCCATATATCAAGGCTATCACTCAACTATTTGGTGAGCAGATGATGGTTGCTAATGCTACCGGATGTACTTCAATCTACTCTGGTTCAGCACCTTCGACTCCATATTGCACTAACGAGAAGGGCGAGGGTCCAGCTTGGGCTAACTCACTATTCGAGGATAATGCAGAGTTCGGTATGGGTATGCACATGGGTATCGAGAAGCTTCGCGACCGCGTGCAGATCACAATGCAGGAGGCTATCGCTTCATGCGGATGCTGCTCCGACGAGCTTAAAGCAGCAATGCAAGAGTGGATCGACACCCGCAACTCAACAATCGCTTCGGCAGCGGCAACAGCAAAACTTCTTCCATTGGCTGAGGCTTGCGACTGCGACTACTGCAAGAAGATCGTCGAGATGAAGGATTGGCTCGCTAAGAAGTCACAATGGATCATCGGTGGTGACGGCTGGGGATATGACATCGGTTTCGGTGGCGTTGACCACGCTTTGGCATCGGGAATGGATATCAACATCCTTATCGTCGATACCGAGGTTTACTCAAATACCGGAGGTCAATCATCTAAGGCAACGCCAGTTGGCGCGATCGCTAAGTTCGCATCATCGGGAAAACGTATCCGCAAGAAAGATATCGGAGCTATCGCAATGACATATGGCTATGTTTATGTGGCACAAGTGGCAATCGGAGCATCGCAGGCGCAACTGCTTAAGGTGCTTAAAGAGGCTGAGGCTTACAACGGACCATCGCTCATCATCGCCTACGCACCATGTATCAACCACGGTATCAAGGGCGGTATGACTCGCACTCAAACCATTGGTAAAGATGCAGTTGCATGCGGTTACTGGCACCTATGGCACTACAACCCAGAGTTGGAGGCTGAGGGCAAGAACCCATTCGTACTCGACTCGAAAGAGCCAGATTGGTCGAAATTCCAAGACTTCTTGATGCGCGAGGTGCGTTACACATCGCTCAAAAAGCAGTTCCCAGCAGAGGCCGACGAGCTATTCCAAGCGGCCGAGCAGAACGCTCAATGGCGCTACAACGGCTACGCTCGCCTTTCAAAAGCTGAGTTCTAGTCTCTAGATATTCTTTTTTTAGCGGTTAATCTTTTTTTGGGGTTAACCGCTTTTTTGCGTTTATTACTGCCTCCGGCGGGCGGGGATAGCACCTGCGCGGGTGCAGCTAGTGTTGCGGTGATTTGCTCTTCGCTGGCGCTCTCATCCATTATTTTTTCTCTATGTCAACCTACGGTTGCCATGAGCAAATCACCGAGGTCCAAACTTATCATGAAATATGTGAGAGTGCAACCTCGATATTGGGTTTAAATGCAAAGTTCTTAGCCCAATAGCGCTGGCACAAGTCGCACTCGCTCACGGTGCTATCCCCGCCCGCCGGAGGCAGTCTCAAGCGCATAGAAACCAGTAAAAAGCGCATAAAAACAAAAAATCCGTCCAACAAATGTTAGACGGATTGAGAGCAGAAAACGAGACTCGAACTCGCGACCCCAACCTTGGCAAGGTTGTGCTCTACCAACTGAGCTATTTCTGCATTTGTCAAGAACGTTGGAACTCACTTGTTCCTGTTTTGTGAGTGCAAATATAGGGTAAAATTCTATTTCTGCAAAATATTTCGACTATTTTTTTTAACTTTTTTTCACGTTTGCAGCCAATCAGCTGAAAATCAGCGTGCTTTAAAAATCGATTTTATATTGGCAGATACTTGTCGACGGTCTGCTGCAGGCGTTCTTCGTCGAGATGGGTATATATCTCGGTTGTGATTATATTCTCGTGGCCCAACATCTCCTGCACTTGGCGGATGCTGGCGCCGCCATTTATCAGATGTGTGGCGAATGAGTGGCGCAGGGTGTGTGGGCTCACCTTTTTCTGCACTCCAGCCAGCAAGGTGGCATTTTTCAGCAGGGTGAAGATCATCACGCGCGTTAGTGCGCGCCCGCGGTTATTAAGAAATAGGGTGTCGTTGTCGCTCGTGCTCTGTTGTCGTACATCGAGGTACATCATCACTCTTTCGCGTGCTAGGGGGCTTACGGGCACCAATCGCTGCTTATCTCCCTTGCCGTTTACACGAATGTACCCCTCGCCAAAAAAGAGGTCTGAGAGCCTCAATTCGGTTGCCTCGCTAACGCGCAATCCGCAGGAGTAGAGTAGTTCTATTATCGCTCGATCGCGCAGCCCCTTTGTTGTCGATGTGTCGATCGAGCTAATTATACGGTCGATCTCCTCGAGAGAGAGCACATCGGGCAATTTGCGCGAAGGGCGTGGCGACTCGACGAACTCCACGGGCGAGGATTCGATAATGTCGCACAGCTGCATATATCCAAAAAATGAGCGCAGGGTGCTGAGCACTCGTGCCTGAGTGGCCTTCTTGCAGCCGCGATCAAAGAGCCACGACATATATTGTTGGATATGCTCCTCGAGCACCTGCCGCGGTCCAATATCCTTCATACGGAGCATGTAGTGGATGAATGCGGCAAGATCGCTCATGTAGGAATCGACGCTATTTTCCGATAGACGCTTCTCCAACTTTATATATGTGCGATATTTGCGTGCAATATCTTCCCACTTCTTTTTATTTTCTGCCATACTTTTACTATCTTTGTCTGGTAACTATCGCAAAGATAGTAAAATTTAACATAATAACATGCGTTTATGGATTACGTAGAGCTAAATATTCCCATCTCCGAGGCTGAGATGCGCGAGATAATAACTGCCGAATTGGCCGATTTCCCCTTCGAGAGTTTCAAAGAGGAGGGTGAGCAGCTCAAGGCATACATCCCCCAAGAGCGCCTGGCCGACTGCATGGAGCAGGTGGATGCCCTTCTGAAGAGGTACTCAATCGAGGGTGCTCGCTACATTTCGATCGAGACCCAGAACTGGAATGCGCAGTGGGAGAGCAACTTCGAGCAGGTCGAGGTGGGCACTGAGATCCTTATCCGTGCGCCATTCCATGCGCCCAACCCCGCATTCCGCACCGAGGTTGTGATCATGCCCAAGATGTCGTTCGGCACGGGACACCACGCCACAACCCACCTTATGTCGGAGATGATCACCAAGATCGATGTCAAGGGCAAACGCGGTCTGGACATGGGTAGCGGCACGGGAGTCTTGGCAATCATCGCTGTGAAGTATGGCGCCACGGCTGTCGATGCCATCGATATCGACGAGTGGGCATTCGAGAACTGCAAGGAGAACATCGTGCAAAATGGTGTCGATCAGTGCATTACACCAATGTGGGGCGGCGTGTCGCTGCTGGAGGGTGGCCACTACGACTTCATCCTAGCAAACATAAATCGCAATATTTTGCTCGCCGATATGGAGAGCTACGTGGCTACGCTCGCCGCAGGAGGCACAATGCTTATGAGTGGATTCTTCGTCGAGGATATCGCCCCCTTGCGCCAAAAGGCAGAGGAGCTAGGGTTGACATTTGTCGGTCATAGCCAGCGCGATGGTTGGGCTGTGATTCACCTAAGTCGCTAAAAACCACATCTATGCGTCGCAAGTATAAGGGTCGAGGCATAGTGCTTGGCACGGTGAAGTATGGCGACAGCTCGCTTGTGGCACAACTGCTCACCGACGTTGGTGGGCGCCAAAGTTATATGGTTCAAGGGGTGCGCAGCAGTCGTGGACGCGGCTCGAAGCTAGCTCTATTTCAGCCACTTTTTGCTCTGGAGTTTGAGGGGGTAGAACCCTCGCGAGGTGAGCTGCATCGCTTCGGCGAGGTGCGCAGCGGAATAACGCTCGGCAAAACCCCATTCGATGTGCGACGCTCCACAATTGCCCTATTCATGGCCGAAGTGCTCTACCGCCTAATCAAGGAGAGCGAGGCCAATGAACCCCTATTCGACTTCGTGTGGGGCTGCGTCGAGGCGCTCGACCGCATCGACGAGGGTGTAGCCAACTTCCACCTGTGGTTCCTCTCAAATCTCAGCCGTTTTCTTGGCTTCTCACCCGCAAATAACTACTCCAAAGGGAGCTACTTCGACATAAAAGAGGGGTGCTACACCCTCGAGAAGCCTTCCCACACATCTATAATGCAAGCCGATAACGCGCTGATACTCCGCGATATGATCGAGTGCGACGTGCGCCACCTAGGCGAAATCGGCCTCAACCGCCACCAACGCGTATCATTCCTCGAGGCACTGATGCAATATTATGGATACCACCTCGAATCGATCCACTCGGTGCGGTCTATCTCTATTTTGATGGAGCTTTTTTAGGCTGCTTTTTTGCTTTAAGTGCTTTTTTTACTGCCTCCGGCGGGCGGGGATAGCACTCCCGCGGGTGCGTACTACTTCTTGCACTTGGGTGATGTTCTTGATATTGCACTTAGGGCATTGAGTTTTCAACCCTTGTGAGGTGAACGTTTCTTATGTTTCCATGAGAGGCTGAATATCGTCTCTATTTTTTTTGATTATATTCGACTGCGACCCCTGACCCCTCCAAACCGTTACAGACTGCTCTCCGCACCTCGGCAATTCGAGCGAGCTCGATTGCGCTCGGTTTGTCGGCAGTTGGAGGGGAATACTGTAGGTG
>JAWXTD010000022.1:0-29916 GCA_044433805.1 Rikenellaceae bacterium | reverse complement strand
ACATTTGTAGCCTTCGAGTCATTGATGTACAACACCTCATCGATCTGAGCAATAGGCTGCAGGCGGTGCTCCACAGCGCTAAATTGGCAAATAGACCTCTCGATTTGCTGTGGCTCGACTGCGGCAGCTAGGGCAGCTAGGGCAGCAGCTTGTGCATTATATATATTGTGCCTGCCGCTTAGTTGCATCTTGTCCGTGTCGAATGATATCTGCGCTGAGCCAACTTTCGCCTCGATTTTATCGGTTACCTGCTCGCCAAAACTCAAGAGTTGCATTCCCATCTGGCGCTTACTCATCTGAGCCTCAATGGCCTTATCGCAGGCAAAGTAGATAAAGAAGTCGTCGGGGCCTTGATTTTGAGTTATTCGCATCTTTGATTCAGCGTAGTTCTCGAACTTATACTCATAGCGGTCAAGGTGGTCGGGGGTGATATTAAGCAGCACAGCAATGTCTGCTTTAAAGTCAAACATGCCATCGAGCTGGAACGAACTTAGCTCCAATACATACCAATCGAAAGAGCCCGTTGCAACGCTATAAGCGAAGCTCTCGCCAATGTTTCCACCAACTGCAACCGAGTAACCTGCCTCGGAGAGTATCTTGTAAATGAGCGATGTAGTGGTGGTCTTGCCATTCGAGCCACTGATGCAAATTGTCTTCGAGGCACCTTTGTATCGCCCTGCAAACTCAATCTCCGAGATAATCGGAGTGCCTTTTGCGGCAAGCGCCTTAACTAGCGGTGCAGAGTCGGGTATGCCTGGGGATTTGATAACCAGGTCGGCCGAGAGTATCAATTCCTGGCTATGCAGACCCTGCTCATAGGGGATATTCCACTCTTCGAGCTTTGAGATAACATCTTGGCTCAAAGCTCCACGATCCGAAAGGAATACATCGAAACCCTCTTTTTTTGCTAAAATTGCGGAGCCATAACCACTTATGCCACCTCCTAGGACTACTACTCGTTTCATATATTTTTCGTTTTTTTCTTACATTACTCTTCCCCACTGCTCGCGATCTAGGCTGCGATATGATATCGCCTCTGATATGTGCGCTGTGGCTATATTCTCCACTCCTGCCAAATCGGCTATTGTTCTTGCAACTTTGATTATCCTGTCATAAGCTCTAGCCGAGAGGTTCAGTCGCTCCATTGCCATCTCCAACATGCGTCGAGCTGGCTCGTCGAGTGGGCAATATTCGCGCAACATCTTGCTGTTCATCATCGAATTGGTGTATACCCCCTCGATTGCAGCAAAGCGCTTGGATTGCGTCGCTCGAGCTCTTATCACCCTTTCGCGTATGGTTTGGCTCGACTCCTCGACCCTTTCACGCGTCATATCGGTAATGGCCACTGGGGTCACCTCGATATGTAGATCAATGCGGTCGAGCAGTGGCCCAGATATCCGATTCATATATCGGTGTACCGAGCCCGGCGAGCAGCTGCATTCGCGAGTGGGGTGGTTATAATATCCGCAGGGGCATGGATTCATCGATGCCACAAGGGTGAAGTTCGCAGGGTATTCAACGCTATATCTTGCTCGCGAGATTGTTATTCGTTTCTCCTCCAAAGGTTGTCGCAGCACCTCCAATACATTGCGGCCAAACTCTGGCAGCTCATCGAGAAACAATACTCCGTTGTGCGACAACGACACTTCGCCCGGTTGAGGTGTCTGCCCACCTCCGATGAGTGCCACCTGCGAGGTTAGATGGTGTGGTGAGCGGAATGGTCGAAGGAGCATCAATCCATTTGTTGCGCCTAATTTTCCCGCTACCGAGTGTATCTTTGTGGTCTCGAGGGCCTCCTCGATGCTTAGTGGAGGCATGATCGAAGGAAGGCGTCGAGCCAACATCGTTTTACCCGATCCTGGTGAGCCGATCATTATTGCGTTGTGGCCTCCCGCCGCAAGGATCTCCATTGCACGTTTTACCTGCGCTTGGCCCTTAACGTCGGAAAAATCTTCGGCATATATGTTGTCACTCTCCTCAATTTCAAGCTGTTGCGGTAGGGTAGGGGTGAGCGGAATATAACCATTTAACATGTCGACTAGGTGTCGAAGAGTATCCACTGCAATCACATCCACACCCTCGACAACTGCCGCCTCGGCTGCATTCTCGCGAGGTAAAAAGATTCTTGCACGTCCTTGGTTGCGAGCCTCTACGGCCAAGGGCAATGCACCTTTAATCCCTTTTATCGTGCCATCTAGCGACAACTCGCCCAAGATCATCGATTCCTGCAACATCTGGTTTTGCAGTTGCGAGGTTGCAGCCAAAATTCCAACTGCTATTGGGAGGTCAAATGCCGAACCCTCCTTGCGAAGATCTGCCGGAGCGAGGTTTACGACCAGCTTTTTCGATGTGAAACGTAACTCAGAATTCTCGAACGAGGAGCGAATACGCTCGGCCGACTCCTTGACTGCATTGTCGGGAAGTCCCACCAAGAATAGCCCCAAGCCACCTTCGGCCAAGTTTACCTCGACGGTTACCTCGACCGCGTCGATACCTACAATTGCTCCTGCATAGCTCTTTACAAACATGGTCGCGACTCTTTAAAATGGAGCCTCGTCGCTAGGCGCAGCGGGCTGAATAGGTGATATATCGAATTCGTTGCTCACAAGTGCTGTTGTGGGTGGCGCTTGATCGAAGCTATTAGAACTACTAGCAAAATCTTCGTATTGAGCCGCTGGGCCGCCAACGTTTGACGGAATATCCAATTGACCCATATCGACAAACTTAGCCTGCTCCTTAACAAATCGAAGTGGCACGTCGCACACCTCACCATTACGGTGCTTAGCCAAGATAATTTCGGCCATACCGGCAGTTGGTGTTCCATCCTCGGTTTGGTGGATTCCATAGTATTCGGGGCGGTGGATAAATGCCACGATGTCGGCATCCTGCTCGATTGCTCCCGATTCGCGAAGGTCACTAAGTTGAGGTCGTTTGGATCCTCCACGCATCTCGGCAGCACGACTCAGCTGCGAGAGGGCGATAATCGGAACGTTCAACTCCTTGGCAATTGCCTTGAGCGTACGTGAGATAAACGATACCTCCTGCTCGCGGTTACCTTTGTTGTCGCCACCACCGGTCATTAGCTGCAGGTAGTCGATGATAATTATCTTAATGTCGTGGTGTATCTTCAAGCGACGAGCCTTCGAACGGAATTCGAAGACCGAGAGCGAAGGGGTGTCGTCGATAAATAGTTGTGCATTGGCAAGTGGCTTTGTTGCCGACTCCAAGTGTCGCCACTGGTCGCTCGATAGATCTCCGGTCTTGATTTTGTTGCTATGTATTCCCGTCTCGCCCACAATCAAACGCATCATAAGCTGCACCGACGACATCTCGAGCGAAAATAACGCAACAGATTGGTCGTAGTCAACAGCCATATTGCGAGCCATAGTAAGGACAAAGGCGGTCTTACCCATTGATGGACGCGCAGCTACAATGATCAAATCCGATAGCTGCCAGCCAAGGGTCTTCTTGTCGATATCCACAAAGCCCGAGGGGACTCCGTTGAATGAGTTCTTATTCTTGGCCGCCTCCTCGATCTGGGCAAGTGCCTTGGCTAGGATATCTTTCGAGGATTGAACCGAACGTTTTACGTGTCCTTCGGCAACCTTAAAGATCTCGCCTTCGGCATATCCAATCAGTTCGGTGACGTCGGTCGACTCATCGTACGAGCGTTTTTGAATTTCGGATGCCGAACGGATAAGCTCTCGCTGTACATATTTTTGTGCAATGATCTTGGCGTGAAACTCAACGTTGGCTGCCGAATCGACCTTTTGGGTCAATTTGGCCAAGTATGCGGCACCACCTACCTTTGTGAGTTCGCGGTTTGAGCGCAGTTTGTCGGTCACCGTATAGAGGTCGATAGGCTTCAATTCGGCCGATAGTTCCTCGATTGCTTTGTATATTGTGCGGTGTTGTTCGGTGTAGAATGCATCGGGCGATACATACTCCTGCACCGCGATAATACTATCTTTTTCGAGCATCAACGCACCTAAAACAGCCTCCTCAAGCTCGATGGCCTGCGGTGGGACAACCCCCGTTGTTTCGGTTAGGGCTTCAAAGGATTCTCTATTTTTGCGTGATGAAGGGTAGTTGTTTGCCATTGTTATATAGTTTCGGACTTCAAAATTAACAATAATATTTCGAATATCGCATATATGCCCAAAATTTTGGCGATATTTTATCTATTATTTATGCGCCATATAGGCTGCTACAGAGAGATGTAAAATTTGAGATATTATATAATTTCTCTTAAAATTGCGAATTTAATCATTTGCAAATCAATCATTTAAATAGTTTTTGCGATAAAAAGTTTGATTTTAAGAAACTTTTTACATACTTTTGCACGCAGAAAGAGAGTTGTATTTGAGCAGGCTGCACGGTTTTAGGCTAATTTTGATGCATCTCATACTAAAATAGAGCAAATGCGAATTGATAACAAATATAAAGAATAACTATAATATATGACACCCAACAAAGCAACAAAGAGACGTTTAGTAACAAGCCTTCAGAATCTATCGCCAGAGCTTCAAGACCAAGTTAAGCAGTTCTATCCACTTGGATTTACCGATGCAATGATGCGTATCGATAAGCCAAATGGCGACTTTTTCTACGCTGTTCCATTCGAGACCGAAGAGATCTTCTATCTTGTGAAAATCGCAGTTAAGATCGACGATAGCGAGAATATGGAGAAAGATCTATTTGCCGACGATATCGCTGAGGCCGATGCAATGAGCAAGGGTGAGGATGTTGCTGAACTAGAATCGGAAGAGGATATGTAGTTATCAGCACATAGGCAAAATATAAATGACTAACAAAACTGAGAATCGCAGGTTTGTTAGTCATTTTTATTTAGTCGAAGGTCAAATCACAGAGGTGAACCTCGCTATTGGGTTTAAATGCCTTTAGGCATTTAATGAATTTTAGCGCATGATAAGTTGCGCAAATTTATTTGTGGCAACTTATCATGCGCTAAAATCTTAGAACTATAAAGTTCTAAGCCCAATATCGCAACAAAGCACGCACCCGCGGGGGTGCTATCCCCGCCCGCCGGAGGCAGAAAGAGAGTATATCTACAAAATTAACCTATCAGCGCATCGGCCAAAGCCTCAAGAGCCTCGCGGTCGGTTGGTTTGTATGTCGAGCGGATTGTCACTTCGGGCTCTAGGAGTGTTATTCCCTTCATCTTCTCCAGCTCGGCCTTCATTACTCGGGTTGCTGTTGGTGCCCATGATCCATTTTGGATTAGTCCCACACGGCGATTTTGGAATTTCTTATCCTGCAAGTGGTGCAGGTAGTGCGCCATTGGAGGGAATACCCCTGCGTCGTACGACGAGGCGGCCAAGACCAAAGTCTCGGAGTAGAATGCATCTTCAACTGCTTGGGCCATATCGTCGCGAGTCAAGTCGCACAGCTCCACATTCTCCTTGCCCTTCTCCTTTAAGATCCTTTGAAGCTCGGCAGCTACCTTTGCGGTGTTGCCATGGATCGATGCGTGGCATATCAGTATGCTATCTTCCTCGGCTTGGTAGGTGCTCCACATATCGTACATCTTGATGTAATATGGTATATCCTCGCGAAGGATTGGACCATGGAGTGGAGCTATTGTCGATACTTCTATGCCTGCCAATTTTTTGAGCAATGATTGCACATTTGCACCATACTTACCCACAATATTGTAGTAGTAGCGACGAGCCTCGCAAGCCCAACCTCCCGGAGCATCCGAGGCGCCAAACTTACCAAATCCATCGGCACTAAATAGAGTTTTAGATTTCGATTCATAGGCCACCATCACCTCGGGCCAGTGCACCATTGGAGCCATGTAGAAGCTCAAGGTGTGCTCGCCAAGCGATAGCGACTCACCCTCGGCTACTGTTACGCTGCGCTCCTGGATGTTGTCGATGGTGAAGAATGCCGAGATCATACCGAAGGTCTTTGCATTGCCGACGATCTTCATTGTGGGGTATGCTTCGGCCAACATTCCGATTCCCGCTGCGTGGTCGGGCTCAACGTGAGTTACAACCAAGTAATCGGGTGTGCGTCCTGCAAGCGTAGTTTGCAGCGATGAGAACCACTCATCGATCTTGCGCGCATCGACCGTATCGAAAACGGCGATCTTCTCGTCGAGGATAACATATGAATTGTAGCTAATTCCCTCTGGAATAAGGTATTGGCTCTCGAATAGGTCTAAATCTTTATCGTCGACACCTATATATATAATAGAGTCTGAAATATTTTGTTGCATAATATTATTGTGTTTAATAAATTATTATTGTGAAATCTTAATCAAATGCTCTCTGTATGAAGCCAAAATTCTAGATTTCGAGATAAATCCTAGGTATGTATTATCGCTCTTGATAACGGGCAACATCCACGTTTTATTCTGCTCAAAGCGCGAAAGGATGCTGTTGATCTGCTCGTGCTCGATGATCTTATCTGGTGGTTGACTCATATATTTTAGGATCGAGACTCCGTAGTTCTCGGGTTTAAACATATCCTCGCGAATGTCATCTAGCTGCACCACGCCTCGCAGTTTGCCAAATTCATTTACCACAGGGAAGATATTGCGCTTTCCGGTGGATATTATCTGCACCAAATCACCCAGCGTGTAGAATGGTTTGATGGTCACAAAATCGGTCTCCATCAAGTCGTCGAGATTTAGGAATACCAGTGTCGAGCGATCCTTGTCGTGCGTGAGTAGCTCGCCCTTTTTGCTCAAAGGTTTGGTGTATATCGACTCTGGCTCGAAGTAGTAGTTGATGGCAAACGAGATCGAAGCCACAATCATCAGCGGAATAAATAGCTCGTAACCGCCCGACAGTTCGGCGATAAGGAAGATCGATGTGAGCGGAGCATTCATCACTCCCGACATCACTCCCGACATTCCCACCAGTGTAAACGAAACAATCGAAAGGTCCCACCCGAAGATGAAATTAAAGGTGAGCGCAACAAAAGCTCCCGAGAAAGCACCCAAAAAGAGCGACGGAGCGAAGGTTCCACCAACACCTCCTGCGGCAGTTGTCGAGGCCATTGCAATAACTTTGAACAACATTGTGGCCAGCACAAAGAGTATCACGGCCCAATCTACGTGTCGAAATTTGTAGAAGAGCGAGTCGTTGAAAAGTTTTGCTGGATCGCCATGCATAAGGGCTGTGATTCCGTCGTACCCCTCGCCATAAAGTGGTGGGAATATGAAGATTAGAAGTCCTATGATTACACCTCCAACAATCCATTTTTTGTATTGTGAATCAAGCTTTTTGTATAGTGCACCTACGCGTTCATTGATGTTTGTAAGATAGAAGCCCATAAGGCCGCAAATCACACCAAGGAGTATAAATAGCGGGATTTCGCCAAGGTTAAAGCTGTCGGCTTCGGTGAGCGTAATTGCCAAAATAGGGGTGAAACCACGTAGCATGATAGCTAGGGTAGCTCCTGTAACCGAGGCAATTAACAATGGAATGACCGAGCCTACGGTGATGTCGAGCATCAAGATCTCCAACACAAACAACACTCCGGTGATCGGCGCTTTGAATATGGCAGCCAAGGCCGCACCGGCACCGCAGCAGAGCAGTAGGGTGGTGTTCTTGTAGTTCAATCGAGCTAGCTTGCCCACATTAGATCCAATCGAGGCTCCTGTAAGCACGATTGGTGCCTCGGGACCTACCGAACCACCAAATCCAAGGGTTGTCGCCGATGCCGCTACGCTTGTCCAGTTGTTGTGGCTCTTGATGTTCGAACCCTTGCGCGATATGGCGTAGAGCACTCGCGTAACACCCTCCGAAATATTATCGCGCACGAAGTGTTTGACAAAGAGCGTGACCAATATAATACCCATGATAGGGTAGAAGAGGTAGATAATGTGCGACTCGTCGTTGGGTAGCCAACTTACCAGCGCTCCTTTAATGAGGTGCAGCAACCACTCAAATACGTATGTGGCAAATCCCGCGAGCAGACCCACGATAACGGCCAAGACCATCATCATTTGCCGCTCGGATAACCTGCGCGAAAGCCTTATTACCCAGGAGTATATGCGTTCGTAACGGTATGGATTCATCTTGTTTAGAATGAGTAGATACCCATAATTTCACGTACTTGGCGCAGAGTCTCATCGGCACTCTTACGTGCACGCTCAGCACCTGAAGCAGTAACGTCACCAAGGAATTTTTCGTTGTTGTAGATATCCTCGATCTTCTCGCGAATTGGGGTCACTGTTGTGATGATATCCTCGGCCAATTGCTTTTTGAGATCTCCGTAGCGGATCTCGCACGAAGCGTATTTCTCTTTGAAAAAGTCGATTGTTGATGCCTCTGACACAGATTCCATAATCGTGAAGATATTTTGGATAGGTTCCGAAATCACAGAATTTGGCTCCGTTGGACCCGAATCGGTCATCGCCTTCATCACCTTTTTGCGGATCACAGCGTCGCTGTCCGATAGGTATATGCAGTTGCCTTCGCTCTTGCCCATTTTGCCCGAGCCATCCAATCCTGGGATCTTAACTGTCTGCTCGCCAAAGTTATACGCTTGACATTCGGGGAAAAACTCAACGCCGTAAATTGAGTTGAATCGGCGTGCTAATACGCGCGTAATCTCCAAATGTTGCTCTTGATCCTTGCCCACAGGCACCTTCGCTGCACGATGCAAAAGAATATCGGCAGCCATCAATACCGGATAGCAAAGCAGACCAGCATTAACATTGTTTGGGTTCTTGCGAGCCTTATCTTTGAACGACACAGTGCGCTCTAGCTCACCAAGATAGGCGTGCATCGATAGCAAAGTCGATAGCTCGGTTACTTGTGGAACGTCGCTTTGAACATATATCGACGCTACGTTTGGATCGAGTCCTGCGGCTAGATATTCTGATAGTACTCCACGAATATTTGTGTGTAGTGATTTTGGATCTGGATGAGTTGTAAGAGCGTGATAGTCAGCTATAAAAAAGAAGCACGATGCATCGTATTGCATCTTTGTAAAGTTCTTAAGTGCACCAAAATAGTTACCAAGGTGCAGCTGACCTGTAGGGCGAATTCCGCTGAGTACTGTTTCCATATATTATCTTTAGTTTTTATATATTGTGCACAAAGATACAAAAAAGTGTGCCATACCATATAAATTGTTGTTAAATATAAAAATAATTTATATCTTTATGGCGTGTAATAAGAAAATAATATGACAATAGTACAATTAGAATACCTGTTAGCAGTGGCGAATTGCGGTAGTTTTTCGCGAGCTGCCGATGTTTGCTTTGTGACTCAACCATCTCTAAGTATGCAGATTAAGACCTTGGAGGAGGAGTTGGGTGTGGTGCTTCTAGATCGCACCAAAAAGCCAGTTATCCCCACAGAAGTGGGTGAGGTGGTAATCGAACAAGCCAGGCAAACTTTAATGGCCTACAACAATATCCGCGAGGCGGTCGACGAACATAAATCAGAGATCTCGGGAAAGTTACGCCTGGGCGTTATCCCAACAATTTCGCCATACCTGCTGCACCGATTTATCCCCACCTTTGTGAGTCGTTATCCAAAGATCGAACTCGAGGTGTGCGACATGGTTACGGCCGATATAATTGACTCTTTAAAGCGCGATAAGATCGATGCAGCGCTTGTTGCCGGAGGAACTTGTGGCGAGGGAATCATTGAGCATGAGCTCTTTAACGATAAATTTTACGCCTATGTCTCGCCCGAAAATCCGCTCTTCGAGCGCTCTAATATTCGCATTGAGGATATAAACCTAAAGGATCTGGTACTGCTAAGCAGCGGAAATTGTATGCGCGATCAGGTCATTGAACTCTGCATGGCTAAGCGCAGTATCCCCTCGCATTATTCGTTTGTTTCGGGTTCGATCGACACCCTAATGCGAATTGTCGATTGCACTCACTGTATGACAATTATTCCAGAATTGGCCATAGAATATGTACCTTCGGCTCATCAAGATCGCGTAAAATTATTGGCCAAAGGTGCCACTTCGCGCAAAATTGCTGTTGCTGTGCGTCGAACATATGTCAAAAACTCTATAGTTAATGCGCTAAATAGCACCATATTAGAGTGTATGCAGGCCAAATGTTAGTAAGTTTACCTATCCAAAGAGATAAATTGTCATTACTTTTTTATATCTTTGTGAGATTAATTTTTTATAAAAAAACTAGAAGTACCATATGGAAAAAATGATTGAAACTATTGTTGAAGCAATTCAAGATAAAAAGGGTAAGAATATTGTATCGTTAGATCTTGACGGTTTCGACGGAGCTATCACATCGCATTTTATTGTTTGTCATGCAGATTCAACCACTCAAGTCGAGGCTATCTCAAATGGAATTGAGCAGGCAATGATCGAAAAATTGGGTCAAAAGGTGTGGCGTGTCGAGGGTCGTCAAACTGCGCTTTGGGTTGCAATGGATTATGTAGATGTTATTGTGCATATCTTCCAAACGGAGTTGCGCGATTTTTACCGACTCGAAGAGTTGTGGTCCGACGCACCCATGACAAAGTATGAATATGAATTATAAAATTTATGGCAGAGATAAAATTTAACAAGACTCCTAAAGGCAAGATGCCACAACCTTCGTGGACGTGGTTTTTCTTGGCTATAGGTATGTTTATGGTCGTCTACTACTTCTTTGGAATGGAGAGTAGCGAGCCTGTCAAAAGCGACTGGATGAGCGTCGAGCGGATGGTCGAAAATGACTCAGTCGAGAGCATCACCATCGTGAATAAAGATGTTGCTGAGGTGTACTTAACTCCTGCAGCCATTGAGGTTTATCGTGCCGATGAATCGTCAGATAACAAATATCGCAACCTGCCCAAAACCGGTAAGCAGCTCTACTTTAATATCGGTTCTGTAGATTCGTTCCGCGAGGATTTAAGTGCAGCAGAAGGAGTTTTGGGACGACCTGTCCCAGTTAATTACGAGAATCGCTCGGGTGGCTGGAGCGATATCTTGGTCAATATTCTGCCATGGATTCTCATCATTGGAGTCTGGATTTTTATCATGCGTTCGATGTCTCGCGGAGGCGGAGGCGCAGGTGGCAATATCATGAATGTTGGTAAGGCCAAAGCGCAGGTCTTCGACAAAGATCAAAATAAGAAGATTACATTCAAAGATGTGGCTGGATTAGAGGAGGCCAAGGTCGAGATAATGGAGATTGTCGACTTCCTCAAGAAGTCACAAAAGTATATCGAGCTAGGAGCCAAGATCCCTAAAGGAGCACTGCTCGCAGGCCCTCCAGGAACCGGTAAAACATTGCTAGCTAAGGCTGTAGCGGGCGAAGCGGATGTGCCATTCCTCTCGATGTCGGGATCAGATTTTGTCGAGATGTTTGTGGGTGTTGGTGCTTCGCGAGTGCGCGATCTCTTTGAGCAGGCTAAGCAAAAAGCTCCGTGTATCTTGTTTATCGACGAGATCGATGCCATTGGTCGTGCACGTGGAAAAAATGCTGGTTTCTCGGGTAATGATGAGCGTGAAAACACTCTCAATCAACTACTTACCGAGATGGATGGATTCCAAACAAACACCGGTGTGATTGTCCTTGCAGCAACAAATAGAGCCGATATTTTGGATAAGGCGCTTCTGCGTGCAGGTCGTTTCGATCGCCAAATTGAGGTGGGCTTGCCCGATGTCAAGGAGCGTGAGGAGATCTTTAATGTTCACCTTCGAGCGTTGAAATTGGATCCAAATATCGATCGCGAGTTCCTAGCTAAGCAGACCCCAGGTTTTTCGGGTGCCGACATCGCAAATGTCTGTAACGAAGCGGCCCTGATTGCGGCGCGTCACGATAAGCCATTTGTTGGCAAGGAGGATTTCTTGGCTGCCGTAGATCGTATTATTGGCGGTTTGGAGCGCAAAAATAAGATAATGACAGATGCTGAAAAGCGTCGAATTGCATATCACGAGGCGGGTCACGCAACAGTAAGTTGGTTGTTGGAGAACGCTAGCCCACTGATCAAAGTGACTATAATCCCACGCGGCAAGGCCTTGGGTGCAGCGTGGTATCTACCCGAAGAGCGCCAAATTACCACCACCGAGCAGATGATGGACGAAATGGCTTCGCTGTTAGGCGGTAGAGTATCCGAGCAGTTGACCTTTGGCGAGATTTCGACCGGAGCACTCAATGACTTGGAGCGCGCAACAAAGCAGGCTTACGCCATGGTTACCTATTACGGTATGGGCTCTGAGGTTGGAAATATCAGCTATTACGACTCGTCAGGAAATGGCGATATGAGTTTCACAAAACCCTACTCTGAGCAGACTGCGCAAGCTATTGACAAAGAGTCGAGATCGATTCTCGACAAGGCCTACACAATGGCCAAAGATACCTTGGTGACGCATGCCGATGGCCTCAAGGAGCTAGCCGAGTTACTCTTGGAGCGTGAGGTAGTTTTCACCGAAGATGTAGAGAGAATTTTTGGAAAACGCAAAAAAGATATTGAGCGCGAGGCTCGCGAGGCTGCAGCTAAAGCAGTTGAAGCTGTAGAGGCAGCTGAGGAGGTTGCAGCTGAGGAACCAACCGAGCAGAGCGAAGCGTAAAAGTTGGGTCCCAAACCCTAAACTTTAATAAATGATGAAGATAAGAGATAGTCGTGCAAATTTGATTGTACGAGGCTTCTATGGATTAATCTATATGGCTACGGTCGTAGGCGCTATTTTATTTGGCCCCTACGGCTTTGGCCTTTTGTTGCTTGCTATAATCGTTGGTGGTACCTTCGAATTCGATCGAATTATTCGACTCAGCGGTTATCGCCCTCAGTTGGTGCTGGCTATGGTTAGCAGTGTGCTGCTTTTTGCACTCAATTATGACCACATTTTTTTAGATGGCACGATGTTGCAGGCCTTAGAGGTGCTCTTTATCCTTACAATTTCGGCAATGTTTGTTGCCGAGTTGTTTTCAGGATCGAAGACACCGGTTGCCGACGTTGGGGCCACACTCCTATCGCTGATTTACATTGCAATTCCAACGATGTTGCTCTGCAATGTTGCAATGTTGTTGGGCGCAGGAGAGTGGAATGGAGTGTTGATGGTGGCCTATATCGCTATTATCTGGGCCAATGATACCTTCGCATATATTATAGGTATAACCTTGGGCCGAAGAATAATGTTTGCACGTATATCTCCCAAAAAATCGTGGGAGGGATTTTTTGGAGGAGTTATAGGTGCGCTGGTCGTTGGGCTCATGTTTGCCTACTACTTAGGACAAAATTGCTTTGTGTGGGGTGGAATGGCAGCGATATCTTCTATTACGGGTGTTATTGGTGACCTTGTTGAGTCGATGTTTAAACGTTCGGTGCAGATCAAAGATTCGGGTAATATTATCCCCGGTCATGGAGGTTGGTTGGATCGTTTCGATGCTGTATTGATCTCAACGCCAGTGGTTTTTGCCTATTTGTATCTGCTTGATGTAATTGATATAATATAAGAATGTTATGAGGATAAATAAAGAGGGTTATCGCATAATTGGCATAGCAGGTGTCGTATGTTTTCTATTGTGGCTGCTATTCTACAATATGCTTATGAACTCTAATGATATCAATCTTTTGTGGTTCGGTTCGGCTGTTATAGCAGCCTTTTGGTTCTTTATTGTGGCCTTCTTTAGAGAGCCGCGACGTGTGCGTATTCACGATGAAGACCTTGTCTTTGCACCGTGCGATGGAACTGTTGTTGTGACCGAGCAGGTTATGGAGGATGAGTACCTGCATGAAGATATGATGCAGATTTCGATATTTATGTCGGTGACCAATGTTCATATGAATTGGGTGCCTGTGGCCGGTGAAGTAGAATATTTCAAACACCACCAGGGCCGCTTTTTACTTGCCTGGCACCCCAAGTCGTCTACCGAAAACGAGCGTACAACGACCGTGGTTAGGATGGATAGTGGAGTGAAGGTGCTCTTTCGCCAAGTGGCTGGATATGTGGCTCGCAGGATCGTGTCGTATATGAAGGTGGGCAACCATGTGGAGCAAAATAGCGTTGCCGGTTTCATTAAATTTGGCTCTCGAATCGATATCTTTATCCCCAAAGATAGCGAGTTGTTGGTCGAAATCGGACAGCGAACCATAGGTTCTCAAACCCCCATTGCACGTCTAAAGAAGCGAAATATTAAACGATGATTATTCGGGGCAAAGTGATCTCAGGGCGACAACTAGGTCGCAAGCTCGGTTTTCCAACGGCAAATGTTGCAATTGCAGAGGATTTGCAGATTGCAAATGGAGTCTACTCTTCGAGCGTGATGATCGATGGTGGCGACTATAGGGCAGTCTCGAATGTCGGTCTTAGGCCAACAGTCGGAGGAGGTGAGCGCTTGGTCGAGAGCCATATATTAGATTTTTCGACCGATCTTTATGGTCAAACCATCGAGATAAATTTGATTGAAAAGCTTCGCGATGAGCAATCTTTCGAGAGCGTAGAGGCGCTGAGGGCGCAAGTAGAGTTAGATATAGTAAAAGTAAAAAACATAAAATAAAATTAAAAATGTACGTAGATTTAACAATCCCCTACAAAGTAGCAGATATCTCGCTTTGTGAGTGGGGACGCAAAGAGATCGAGGTCTCGGAGCACGAGATGCCCGGTTTGATGGCTGTTAGAGCAAAATATGGCCCTCAAAAGCCATTGGCAGGTGTGAGAGTTATGGGTTCGCTCCATATGACAATCCAGACTGCGGTTCTAATCGAGACTTTGGTCGAGCTGGGAGCCGATGTTCGTTGGTGCTCATGCAATATCTTCTCGACGCAAGACCACGCTGCCGCAGCAATTGCCGCAGCTGGAGTTCCCGTTTTTGCATGGAAGGGCGAGTCATTGCCAGAGTATTGGTGGTGCACAGCTATGGCCTTGTCGTTCCCTGGAGGCAAGGGTCCAAACCTTATTGTTGATGATGGTGGCGATGCTACCTTGTTGATCCACAAAGGATATAAAGCCGAAGGTGACGCCTCGACACTCGATTACGAGCCATCGTCACACGAGGAGGGGGTAATCCTCGATACCCTTCGCACGCTGCTAGCCGAGGATAACACAAAATGGCACCGCACAGTAGCTGAGTGTAAGGGAGTTAGCGAGGAGACCACAACGGGAGTTCACCGCCTTTACCAAATGTTGGAAGCTGGCGAGTTGTTGTTCCCAGCTATCAATGTGAACGATTCATGTACCAAGTCGAAGTTCGATAACTTGTATGGTTGTCGCGAGTCGCTGGCCGATGGGATCAAGCGTGCTACCGATGTTATGATCGCCGGAAAGGTGGTTGTGGTGTGTGGCTATGGCGATGTGGGTAAGGGTTGTGCGCACTCTATGCGTTCGTATGGTGCTCGCGTAATCGTTACCGAGATCGATCCAATTTGTGCACTTCAAGCGGCAATGGAGGGCTTCGAGGTGAAGAGCGTCGATAGCGCTTTGGCCGAGGCAAATATCTTTGTGACATGTACCGGAAATAAGGATGTGATCACCTTCGAGCATATGCTCCGCATGCGCGATCAGGCGATAGTTTGTAATATAGGCCACTTCGATAATGAGATTCAAATGGCTCAATTAGAAGATTCCGAGGCTGTTAAAACAACTATCAAACCACAAGTCGATAAATATACCTTTGCCGATGGCCACTCTATTTTTATCTTGGCCGAGGGTCGTTTGGTGAATCTTGGTTGTGCTACGGGCCACCCTTCATTCGTTATGAGTAACTCGTTTACTAACCAAGCGCTTGCGCAAATTGAGCTTTGGTTGAAGGAGTTCGAGGTGGGAGTATATCGCCTACCAAAGGAGTTGGACGAGGAGGTTGCACGTCTGCACTTGGACAATCTAGGTGTTGAGCTCACTGAGCTTAGCGACGAGCAGGCTGACTATTTGGGCGTTGCAAAACATGGACCTTATAAAGCCGATCATTATCGCTATTAGAAATTGCAGATTGATATAAATAAGACAATTTTGTGGAAAATGTGGCGGATAACGTAGAAATACGTTATCCGCCTTTTTTGGTACGCCCAGTATGTGTATAATCTAAAGGGTGAGAGTCCTGAGCGCAAGCAATTTATGTAATGTTACCTGCGCAGGGCCAAGAGCAGAAAACACCTCTAAAAGAAAGTCCCCCCCCCAACGGTTTGCAGACTGCTCTCCGCACCTCGGCAATTCAAGCAAGTAGTGCTTAACTCCCAAAATGGTTTAACAACCATTAAACCCCGTAAATATCAACTACTGTTAATGAACACAATAACAAAGGTTTACAGCTTTTTACACTGTAAACCTTTAAAAATGAGGTGACCCAATAGGTCACCTTTCTTATTTTTATTTGCTATATTTGCACATAAAAATATTTTACACCTATGAAAAAATTACATTTATTACCACTAGCACTGCTCGCTTTCTCTCTAGGCTGCGGCACAATCAAAACAAAATCTGTGGCTGAGGCTGACTACACTCCTCTCGAAAATACCACATGGCAGCTTCATGAGTTAAATGGCAAATCTATTGAGGCACATGACGATAGCTTCACCCTGCTATTCAATGCAGAGGATAAATTAAATGGCAAAGGCTCATGCAACATCCTCTTTGGTAGCTACACGCAGAGCGACGATGGAACAATCTTGATCAAACCTCAAGGGCTCACCCGAGCAGCATGCCCCGACGTGGCCACAGAGAATGAGTATATTCAAACTCTAGGCACTGTAACATCATACAACGTGATTGATCAGACTACCTTGCTGCTAATTTCAGGCGAGGTGATTGTCGCAAAATTAGAGAAAATTAGTGCCGGAGCAGCCGAATGAAATGAATAAAAATATTCCACCTATAATCTATCACTATGAGAAACTTCTTAAACAAAATCCATCATTCAGCAAGTCAATTCAGTATAGTTGATTTTGCACTCTTTAAAATTTATATCTTTGCTGTAGGTATACTCGCGGGTGCTTATTTTGCCCAATTCTGGCTCATGCATATCACTATTATCTGGGTCGTAGCGATCGTGTGCGGCATTATTACTGTAATACAACTTATTCGCAGATATACCAAATCTAGCTGATCTACAGCTAAATACAGATATCTTTTTGACGTAGTGTCATTGGGAGGACGACTACTTTTAGAGGTGTTTTGAATAAGATGTTCTTATCCAAAACTCAGGTTGTTAACATACAGCCTGTTAACAGAAAAGAAAGGCGACCCAATAGGTCACCTTTCTTAAATATGCAAATTATTTGCCTTTTATATTTTGTTACTCCATCCAGCCAACTACCTGATATTGATCGCCTTCGCGGGTTCTAATGATTTGGTATATTACCTCGCAATACTCATAATATACCTTCTTGCCAAGGATTACTTTTCTAAGCTCTCTTTCAGGCAAGTCGGGAATAATCATTCCTTCAACCAGATCCACAACTTCATATTGTCTATCCACTAGGATATAAACGATGCCTTGGTGGAAGTAATATGGCTTATTTTTATAGGTGAAACGAATCCTGTTTGATGGAATTGTTGTAACCCTTGAGCCTGCTCGTGGCTTGCTCCTTTTCACTTGAGTTTGCATAGTGTGTCTGTGCTCCTCTCGTGGAGGTTGATTGCTAGATGTTGTTGCTGCAAATGAGTTGTTGTAACCAAGTGATAGAATCATAAGTAGCGACCAAATTACAATTATCCTTTTCATAGTGTGCTATCTTTAGATTTTATTAATAAATTACTGGCGTGGCTCACCCTCTGGCTTGCGACCTTTCTCTTGCTCGCCACCCTTTGGGCCTTGCTGGCCTTGCCCGCCTTGCCCGCCTTGCTTGCCTTGTTGTGGGCCTTTTGGTCCTTGTTTTGCTTGGCTTAGCATTAGAGCGTAGTCAATTTTCTGCTCGTCGGTGAGTACTGACATGATCTCAACCAATTGAGCTTTGCGATCATCTTGTGCAGCCTCTTTCTTCTCTTTCATCTCTGCTGGTGCACCACCTCTGCGAGCTCCTTCGCGTTTACCTTCTGGCTTCTCAGCTTTCTCAGTTTCGTTAGCCTTCTCAGCCTTTTTAGCCTCTCTTTCGGCCTTCATCTCCTCCATCTTTGCCTCGCGCTCTTGAGCATATTTTAGGTTGATAGCGTAGATTTTGCTCTCTTGAGCATCTGTAAGCTCCAACTTCTGATCGAGTTTGTCGGTTGCGGTCTCGGCGATTTTCTCAGCTGTTGGACGCTCGCCACCTCCCTGAGGAGCTCTGCGTTGTTGTTGCTGTGGTTGTGCAGATGCGCTTACTGCAAATAGAGTTAGAAGAAGTGCTGCCGATGTGATTTTTAAACTTTTCATTGTTTTGTTGTTTTATTGGTTAATAATTATTATCTTGCTTCGAGCAGTAGCCTTTGTTGCTGTGCTCACAAGTATAGAACAACGTTATGCGGAAAAGTTAAATCGAAATGCGAAAAAAGTTTTTTTTATTTTTAATTTAACTTTTGCCCCAAACCTTGTTCTATATGTATGAACAATGAATAATAAGGTCAACCAATTTTATAATGATAAGCGAAAAAGAGATAATAGAGCTATTGGCTCGACCCAAGACAAGGGACGAGGGCTTTAGGCTCCTGGTGACCAAATTTAGAGAGCCTATTTATTGGCATATTAGGCGTTTGGTCGTCAGGCACGAAGATAGTGAGGATGTGATGCAGGAGTGCTTTATTAATATATATAGGTATATCGACAATTTTAAAGGCGATTCGTCGCTCAAGACGTGGATCTACAAAATAGCAACCAATGAAGCGCTTCGCCACTGCACAAAGAGACAACTGGAGATAGATTCATATGACCAGAAAAATAGGTTGGTAGATCTGTTCACATCCGAAAAAAGTGTAGACTTTGACTCCGCAGAGGCGGTACTACAGAAGGCGATATTGATGTTACCCGAAAAGCAGAGGGTGGTGTTTAACCTTCGTTACTACGATCAAATGGAGTATGAGCAGATAGCTGAAGTGACGGGCAGTAGTGTGGCCACGCTAAAAACAAATTACCACTACGCAAAGACAAAGATTAAAGAGTATGTATTAAACAGTATGGAGGAGTAAAATATGAAAGATTTTGATTTAGAGAAGATTGGCCGCAAGATGCCATATGAAGCTCCCGGCGATAAATTCTTCGAGAACTTCACCGATGAGTTGCTCGCAAAAGTTGCCGCAAAGCCTAAAAAGCGCATGGCGATAGTCAGAACCCTGACACCGTTTTTGAGCGCCGCAGCCCTTATTGCCCTTGTCGTAACCGTATCGCTTCGAGGCGATATGACCAGCAGCGCATTTAAGGGTGAGTATATTATAAGCGAGAATCTCGATGAGAGTATCGACTCGTTCTTCAACTCGCTAAGTGATGATGAGCTGTCGGTGCTTATTGCCGAGAACTCTTACCACGACGATTTTTATTCAAACCTGCCAACAGAGTAACTATGAAACATCTATTTATATTTAGCATTATAATGCTAATGAGCTTCACACAGCTCTCGGCTCAGCCAAATCAGAGAGCAGAAAAGGGAAATTTCGAGAAATTTCAGCTGCAGATTTTAATCAAGCAGCTCGAGATTGAGGAGTCCAAGCAGCCTGCATTCGAGACTATGTATTCGGCTTATTCTGAGGAGTTAAAGCAACTACGCCCTAAACACCGAAGGGGTGATGAGAAGCCTACAGATGCTCAGGTCGAGGAGCAGATTCTCGAATCATTCGAAATGGCCGAGAAGACCACAGCGCTCAAAAAAGAGTACTACGCACGCTTCAAGACCATACTCACACCAGCACAAATTTTGGAGATGTACAACATCGAAAGAAGAGTGGCCGAACGCATGAACTCCGAGATGGAGAACCGCTCAAATCGCACTGACCGCCAGCATGGGCTGCGTCAGGCGGTGCAGTAGAAGTTTGATAGGGGCAAATTTTCTTACTGCCTCCGGCGGGCGCAGATAGCACCTGCGCGGGTGCGTACTTCTTGCGCTATTGGGCTAAAAACTTTGCAGTTTTTAGATTTTAGGAGCTAATATGTTATTCGCAAATAAATTTGCATAACATATTAGCTCCTAAAATTTATTAAATGCCCAAAGGCATTTAAACCCAATATCGAGGTTACACCTTAACCAATTTTTCAAAACTGTTCAACCTCACTGATTTGCTCATGGCAACCGTAGGTTGACATAGATATAAAATCACATCTATTATTTTATATCGTTAGCGCTTTTAAGCGCTGCAAATAAGTGCACTACTAGTTGCACCCCCGGAGGTGCTATCTCCGGCCGCCGGAGGCAGTAAGAATAGATGCATTTAATATTAGATAATGCTAGAATCTCGAAATTTATCGTTATCTTTACAGTTGAAAAATTTCGAAATATGAAGAAAAAGGATCTATTTACATTCCAAGATGCCGTTAAGCAGGCCTCTCCGATAGCATTTTCTACGATGCTCAAGCCTGCCGGATCGACCTGTAACCTTGATTGTCACTACTGTTACTATCTTGATAAGGCGCAACAGTATGGTGGCAAGCAGGCGGTAATGAGCGATGAGCTGCTCGAGGAGTATGTCAAGCAATATATCGAAGCTAACGACGTGCCCGAGGTTATGTTCTGCTGGCATGGTGGTGAGCCACTGCTACTTAATATCGATTTCTACCGCAAGGCGATGGAGTATCAAGCTAAGTATCGAGGCGAAAAAAATATAGTCAACACGCTCCAGACAAATGGAACGCTGCTCAACGAGGAGTGGTGCCAATTCTTTGCGCACCATAAATTCCTCATCGGAATCTCACTCGATGGACCCAAAGATATTCACGATGCCTATCGACTCACAAAGTCGCAGAAGCCAACCTTCGATAAGGTGATGGAGGGCGTGGCGATGCTCAAGATGTATGGCGTGGAGTTCAACACACTGAGCGTGGTTAATGCCAAATGCGAGGGTCGTGGCTCGGAGATCTACCGTTTCTTCAAATCTATCGGTAGCCGTTATATGCAATTTCTGCCAGCTGTGGAGCATACCGTCGAAAAGGAGGGGCTTCACCGACCACTAATTGTCAGCCCCGAGACCGAAGGTGCTACGCTGTCACCTTGGTCAGTGTCGGCTGCGGGCTTCGGAAAATTCCTGTGTGATATCTTCGATGAGTGGGTTGTGAGCGATGTAGGAACCTACTTCGTGCAGATCTTCGATGCTACTTTAGCCAACTACTGCGGCTATCCGGCTGGCGTCTGCTCGATGAATGAGACGTGTGGTGATGCACTTGTTGTTGAGCATAATGGCGATGTCTACAACTGCGACCACTTTGTATATCCAGCCTATAAGTTGGGAAATATCACCGAGCAGCACCTAACCGATATCTTCGCCTCGCGCAAGCGAGTAGAGTTCGGACTCAACAAGCGTAACGGCTTGAGCAACGAGTGTATGCGCTGCAAATACTACTTCTGCTGCCATGGCGAATGCCCCAAGCACCGCTTTATTGTCGATGAAGATGGCTTCCGTCGCAACTCACTTTGTGAGGGGTATTTCAAGTTTTTCAAACATACGGCACCATATATGGAGTATATGCAGAATCAAATAAAAAATCAACAATCCCCAGCGTGGGTGATGCAATTTGCACGCATGCGACGTGGAATGATGTAAAATATTGAATGGGCAATGTGGCAAGATATTGGGGTGTTTTTAGGCTGACAATAATCTGCCTCTCGACTTGTGGCATACTGATTAGTTGTGGGGTAACCCGCAATGCTCAGTTGCCACATTTTTTTGGTGGTGAGCTGCATCGGAATCATCCTCATCTCGCTGCCGATCAAATAGATAGCCTTAGATCGTTGTATGGCACTAACAAGATCTTTGTCGAGGAATTTATTGAGCCAACGCTTATCGCTCTGTCGTATTATCCCGAGCTCAAGGATACTAAAATCGAGTTTAAATACTCTGCCGAAGCTACCACCATGGCCGCGCGACCAAAGCCCATGTCGATGTTTGCTCGGCGAAGATATATCGTGCTGATTAACAACAAGCAGGAGTTCGAAGGCATTCATCTCAAGGATGTTCCCTTTAATGCACAGATCGGAATTATTGGTCATGAGCTGGCTCATATTGCTGATTATCAAAATCATAACCTCCTTGGTGTAACTTCAATCCTTATGCGCTATTCGAGCAAAAAGCGCAAAGCACTATTCGAAAAGGAGATCGACAGAGCCACAATAGAACGCGGCTTAGGCTGGCAACTATACGACTGGGCCCACTATTCGCTATCGCCCGAAAACGGCGCTACGCAGAAATACCGCGACTTCAAACTCAAGCACTACCTAACCCCTCAAGAGATCGAGCAGCATATAAATTTCTTCTCGAGGTATGGCGGCTTGGATTAGAGTTTTGTTTGCTTGGTGCTGCGCGACTGGGGGTAGCTTCAGTCATGAGTAATTTTGAGTGTCCTGCAAATAAAATAAGTCGTTCTCTTTTTAGTGATTCAGCTTTTGTATTTAATAAAATAATCGTATATTTGTAGATATAATTATAGTACTGATGTGTTAATATTTTTTCAAGCATCGAAATTTTAAAATCTTATTACAAAATATGAAATACATCTTAAGTATTATTGCATGCTTCGTGGCGACACATATTTTGTTCGCACAAGAAATAAAAGTAGATACAATATACTACGACGAAGAGTGGAAATTAGTATCATCAAAGTATATTGCTGATTATTATCGCATAAAAGTTGACTCGCAAAAAAGTAATGATCGGCAATTTAGAGATTATTATATCACAGGTGAGCAACAGTCAAAGGGTCGTTACATTTATATAGATTCATTAGATAATGCTAATTCTATTTTTGATGGTCAATGTATTGAGTTTTATAAAAATGGAAATATAAAATCAAAAAAAACATATGTTGATGGAAAGTTATCAGGAGAGTATTTTGAATACAAGCCCAATGGTTTAGTCAATATGCATGCATCTTTGATTAATGGAAAACTTAATGGTATTGTTACTAAGTTCGACGATGACAATAATTGCACCCAAATAGAATATGTATATGATATTCCATCGGATCATTATACTATTTCAAATAAGGAAGGATGTATAATGACTTATCAAACATCCAATAATGAACCTATTTGGTTGACGCCAAATACCGAAGATATTAAACATGAGTATAATGATGGAGTTGAATGGCAATATTATGTAAAAAATGGATTAACTATATGTATATCAACATCGCAAGTTAAGGATTATGGTAAATATTATAGGGTTGAATTGTTAATCTCAAACAACTCTATGATTCCTATAGAGTTTGATCCTATGGTTAATATGTCAATATATGCGATTGATAATTATGGTAATGTCACTGATAGCAATATACTATCAAGCAATGACTATATGAAAAAAGTCACCAATCGACAAATTTGGAATTCTCTTCTTGTTGGTGTTTCGGAGGGATTAGCTGCGGCAAATGCAGGATACAGTACATCCACAACATATACAACATCTAATGTTTCTGTACGAAACACATATGGCTCATATTCAGGATTGAGCACAACGGTATCAACGACAAAGCAATATGACGCAACGGCAGCATATCAGGCACAAGTAATAGCAAGTAATAGAGTCGATAATTTTAATGCAGCTCAACTTGCAGAACGAGAAGTTAGAAATGATGGTTATTTTAAAAGGTCAACAATATATCCTACAGAAGCTGTTTCTGGGTATATTCTCATTGATAGAAAAGCATCTGTCTATGCTGCAAAATTAAATATTAATATAAATGGTGCAGAGTATATTTTTGGCATAAGCAAATCATTGGCACATGTAGAACAGTTGATAACCCAACGTGAAGTAGTTAATACTCAACATGAACCGATTAGTACTGATACGATACTGTTAAGGTCGTATGCAAAAGATCAATTTACATATAAAATAAAACAAGAAAAAAGTCAAATAATATCGATTGATATTTATAATAAATATACACTTGTTACACTTAATTGTAAAGATGTTAGTAGTAAGACTGAAGTATGTAGTATAAATCCTAAAACAAAATTAATATATTATGCTGAAGATGGAAGTAATCCGAGTGGTTATTTCAAATCTGCAAATATGGTGAAGGTAGAGGATAAGTCACCAGCTTCAAGTGAATACCCACTAGAGATTATGGGTGAAGACCTTATTATACAGCTTTATTTTGACCCTATTTCTGTCAAAACAGAATCTTTAGAAATAAAAGGAAAACGTAAAGATGAAATGCGGTGGATGGATATAAGGCTGCGTAAAGAGTAGTTGTGTAAACATTAAAATTCAGGGTGGCCTACAATGAGTAAGCCACCCTGAATTGTCGTATTGCGAAACCGACTTAGTCCTTCAATTTTGCTGAAAGGAACTCGCGGTTTAGGCGTGCGATGTGTGAGATTGAGATCTGCTTTGGACATTGAGTCTCGCAGGCGCGGGTGTTGGTACAGTTACCAAAACCTAGCTCATCCATCTTAGCGACCATTGCTTTAGCGCGACGAGCACCCTCGACACGACCTTGTGGCAACTTAGCAAGCGATGAAACGCGAGCAGCAACGAACAACATAGCAGAACCATTCTTACATGTTGCAGCACAAGCAGCACAACCTACGCAAGCTGCAGCATCCATACTCTCCTCGGCATCAGCTTGCGAGATTGGAATAGCGTTAGCGTCGGGCACCGAGTTTGTGCGAACCGAAACATAGCCACCAGCTTGAAGGATCTCATCGTAAGCGTAGCGGTTTACAACCAAATCCTTGATTACTGGGAATGCACGCGAACGCCATGGCTCGATGGTGATTGTTGCACCATCCTCAAATTTACGCATGTACATCTGGCAAGTAGTTACTGCCGAAGATGGGCCGTGCGCTTGTCCGTCGATGTGAAGTGAACACATTCCGCAGATACCCTCGCGGCAGTCGTGGTCGAATGCTACAGGATCTTCATTTGCGTGGATAAGATCGTTATTTAGAATGTCGAGCATCTCGAGGAACGAGGTGTCGGCAGAAATACCTGAAACTGGGTAGGTTACAAACTTACCTGCAGATTTAGCGTCTTTTTGACGCCATATTTTCAATTTAAAATCCATTGTCTTAAAACTTAAAATAAAACCTCAAAAATTACTCTTTGTAGTTACGTTGAGCTGGTTTAACAAACTCGAAGTTGAGTGGCTCTTTGTGAAGAATTGGCTCTGACTCAGCTCCGGTGTACTCCCAAACTGCTGCGTATACGAACTCTTCGTCGTTGCGAAGTGCCTCACCCTCTTCTGTTTGGTGCTCCTCGCGGAAGTGACCTCCACAAGACTCCTCACGGTTGAGAGCATCGCGTGCCATAAGTTCACCCAATTCCAAGTTGTCTACAAGGCGTAGAGCCTTCTCCAAATCTTGGTTGAACTCGTTAGGCTCACCAGCGATCTTAACATCGCGCCAGAACTCTGCACGAAGCTCCTTGATCTGCTTGATAGCAAGCTCTAGGCGCTCTTTTGTGCGACCCATGCCGACATTGTCCCACATGATGTTACCCAACTTCTTGTGGATATCGTCAACAGATTGCTCACCCTTGATAGAGTAAAGTTTCTCGATTTTATCTTTAACTGCTTTTTCGGCCTCCTCGAATGCCTTTGACGAAGTGTCGATCTTTGGCGCTTGGATCTTTTTAGCCAAGTAGTCACCAATTGTGTATGGCAATACGAAGTAACCATCGGCAAGACCCTGCATAAGAGCCGAAGCACCTAGGCGGTTTGCACCGTGGTCAGAGAAGTTTGCCTCACCAATAGAGTATAGACCTGGGATCGAAGTCATCAAGTTGTAGTCAACCCAAGTACCACCCATTGTGTAGTGAACTGCAGGGAAGATCATCATTGGCTCCTTGTATGGATCGGTATCTTTGATCTCCTCGTACATATCGAAAAGGTTGCCATAACGTTGTTTGATAACATCTTTTCCTAGGCGCTCGATAGCTGTTTTGAAGTCAAGGAATACAGCAAGGCCAGTTCCGTTAACACCATAACCAGCATCGCAACGCTCCTTAGCTGCACGCGAAGCTACGTCGCGAGGAACCAAGTTTCCGAAAGCCGGGTAGCGACGCTCCAAGTAGTAGTCGCGATCCTCCTCGGCAATTTGAGAAGCCTTGAGAGTTCCGGCACGAAGCGCCTCAACATCCTTCAAGTTCTTTGGTACCCAGATACGACCGTCGTTACGCAACGACTCTGACATAAGGGTAAGCTTCGATTGTTGAGTTCCATTTACAGGGATACAAGTAGGGTGGATCTGAGTGAAACATGGGTTAGCAACTGCTGCACCTTTGCGATAACATTGGTACATTGCCGAACCGTTTGAGTTCATCGCATTGGTCGAAAGGAAGAATACGTTACCATATCCACCTGTTGCCATAACCACTGCGTGAGCTCCGAAGCGCTCGATCTGGCCAGTGATAAGATCGCGAGTGATAATACCGCAAGCCTCGCCATTCTCAATAACTACATCCAACATCTCGTGACGTGGGTAAGACTTCACTGAACCTGCAGCGATCTCCTTGTTAAGTACAGAGTATGCACCCAATAGAAGCTGTTGTCCGGTTTGACCACGAGCGTAGAACGTACGCGAAACTTGCGCACCACCAAACGAGCGGTTGTCGAGCAAGCCACCATATTCGCGAGCGAAAGGTACTCCCTGAGCAACACATTGGTCGATGATAAGGTTCGATACCTCGGCTAGACGGTATACGTTTGCCTCGCGAGCACGGTAGTCACCTCCCTTGATTGTGTCGTAGAAAAGACGATATACAGAGTCGTTATCGTTACGGTAGTTTTTAGCTGCATTGATACCTCCTTGTGCTGCGATTGAGTGAGCACGACGAGGAGAGTCAGAGATGCAGAATATCTTTACATTGTAGCCCAATTCACCAAGTGAGGCAGCAGCAGACGCTCCACCAAGACCGGTTCCAACTACAATGATATCTAGCTTACGCTTATTGGCAGGACTTACAACCTTTACGGCTGCTTTGTGGTTACTCCACTTTTGAGACAAATCACCTGCTGGGATTTTAGAATCTAATTTTAAAGCCATATCTATAAATTTTAATTGTCTATATTTTAGTGACCACCACAACAGCTAGCTGCAGCCGCAGGACAGAAGTTTTCAGTAACGAAGAAGAAGATTACAACTACTGCGAAACCTAGGAAGATAAGTGTTGCTACAATGTTAGCGATACACTTAAGGCGTGGGTACCAAGTGTCGTTAGCAAAGCCAACTGATTGGAACATAGACCAAACTCCGTGCGTAAGGTGGAACCACAAAGCGGTGAACCAAACTAGATAAGCAAGTGCAAAGTACCATTGAGAGAATGTGTGCTTGATGATTGCAGCACCATCGGTTGGAGAGATGATCTTTCCGCCTACCTCTACTGTGTGGTGTCCCATGATCTCAACCAACTGCATCTTCGACCAGAAGTTGATAAGGTGAAGCAAAAGACCACCTAGGACGATATAGCCCAACACCAACATGTTTTTAGATGCCCAAGAAACGCCCTTCTCTTTGACAGTCACCTCGTAACGGATATTTCCGCGAGCAGCGTAGTTGTTGAGTGTAAGGATGATTGCATATGCAAAGTGCACAACAACACCCGCAGCCAACACCGCTGTTGCTGCCAAAGCATACCAATTAGCACCCAAAAAGGCACAGATAAAATTGTAGGCTTCTGCGCTAAAGATAGCCACAATGTTCATCGACATGTGGAAGAGGATAAAGAGGATCAGGAATAGTCCCGAAAGGCTCATTACCAACTTCTTGCCGACAGAGGAATTGATTAAAAAATTGCTCATAGTCTTTTAATTTGTTTATATGAATTTTGTTTGTCTCAAATTTGCACACAAATATAGCCATTGTTTGTGAAATAACAATGGCTAAAGGGGAATATTTTATTAAGATTTATTAAAAAATGACGCAATTGCTTATTTCACTCTTTTGGTAATTGGCATAATTAAATATTGTTGTAAGGATTGTATCTAATCGATATTGCGAAAAACGCACTCAATACCCACGCGCTTAAGCAAGTCGGGACCATCTGTGCAGTGATATAAATCGCTATATACCACACGCCTGATTCCTGCTTGAATGATCAATTTTGCACACTCAATGCATGGCGAGGTGGTGACATATAGGGTCGAACCATCGCAATTATTTGCGCTCTTGGCAACTTTTGAAATAGCATTTGCCTCGGCATGAAGCACATAGGGCTTTGTTGTGCCCGTTGCATCATCCTCGCAAATATTCTCAAAGCCCGAGGGGGTGCCATTGTAGCCATCCGAGATAATCATCTTATCTTTGACGATCAATGCTCCCACCTGCCTGCGCACGCAATATGAATTTTCGGCCCATATACGAGCCATGCGCAGGTAACGCTCATCGAGCTTTAGCTGTTTCTGCTCTTGATATCCCATAGCGCTACATACCTTTTCCGTGGCACGCCTTATATTTCTTGCCGCTTCCGCATGGACAAGGGTCGTTGCGACCAACTTTCTTCTCGGCTTGAATTGGCATCGGTTTCTGTCTCTCGGCTTGACCTGCTTGTGCAGCTGCTTGAACTCTAGACTCTTGTAGCTTGTTCACATCAACCTTCGGACGCTCTGTGCGTGGCTTTGGAGCCTCGGCATTGTTTGTGCGAACTGGAATGTATGATTTGTTAATCACTGCCAATACGTCGCGATTAATCTTAAGTAGCATCTTCGAGAAGAGCTCGAACGACTCAAACTTATAGATCAAAAGCGGATCCTTCTGCTCGTAAGTTGCATTTTGAACACTTTGGCGAAGGTCATCCATCTCGCGAAGGTGCTCACGCCACGCATCGTCGATTGTGGTAAACATCACCACCTTCGAGAATACCTTGAATATCTCCAACCCCTCGCTATCCTTGCATCGCTGAATATTCACCGGAACATTGTAGCCCAAATGACCATTGGTGATTGGGAATACGATGTTCGAATCGAGGTTATCTTTGCGATCCTCATAGACCTTCGACATCACCGGTGCAACCATCTCGGCAATTTGCTTAGCGCGGCGAGAGTAGTGCGATTGGATGTCGCTCGCGATCAAATCGACCAAATCAGCTCTCTTGATATCGCTATATGTTGCGGCATCAAACGATGGCTCAATAGCTATATCGCGCATTAGCTCCAGGCGGAAATCTTCGAAGTCGACCCCTTCGTTTTGCTCCACGAAGCTCTCGGCATAGTCGCACATAATATTATTTAGGTCTATCTCAACGCGCTCACCATGCAAAGCGTGGCGACGACGAGTGTAGATCACCTCACGTTGTGAGTTCATCACATCATCATACTCCAATAGGCGTTTACGAATTCCGAAGTTGTTCTCCTCGACCTTCTTTTGTGCTCTCTCGATGGTCTTGGTCATCACCCCTGCTTGGATCACCTCGCCATCTTCCAATCCCATGCGGTCCATAATCGAGGCGATACGCTCCGAACCAAACAGACGCATAAGATTATCCTCGAACGAAACGAAGAATTGCGAAGAACCGGGATCTCCCTGACGTCCCGCACGACCACGCAGCTGACGGTCCACGCGTCGACTATCGTGGCGCTCGGTACCAATGATTGCCAAACCGCCTGCAGCTTTCACCTCGGGCGTAAGTTTGATATCGGTACCACGACCCGCCATGTTCGTGGCGATGGTAACTTGTCCGGCACGACCAGCTTCGGCAACAATCTGCGCCTCGGCTTGGTGCTGTTTTGCATTAAGCACATTGTGCTTGATCTTGCGAAGGGTGAGCATACGACTCAAGAGCTCCGAAATTTCGACCGATGTGGTACCAACCAACACTGGGCGATTTTGCTCAACTAGCTTCTGAATCTCCTCAATTACAGCGTTATACTTCTCGCGCTTGGTCTTGTAAATTAGATCCTCGCGGTCGTCGCGCAAAATTGGGCGATTGGTAGGGATAACCACAACATCCAACTCGTAGATGCTCCAAAACTCCGATGCCTCG
>JAWXTD010000021.1:0-30424 GCA_044433805.1 Rikenellaceae bacterium | reverse complement strand
GAATCTCCATAATACTGTTCTGTGTATAGGAATCGCGAGCTGCTGCTGTCGTTACCGACCTTACCCACAGAACCGCGAACCTTAAGGAATGAGAAGAAGTCTTGACGCTTCATGAAATCCTCCTCCGAGGCTACCCAACCAAGAGATACCGAAGGGAACAGACCAAAACGATTAGCTCCCGACTCGAAGTTCTCCGAACCGTTGTAACCGGCATTAACCTCCATTAAGTAACGATCGCGGAAGCCATAGGTTACACGACCAACATATCCGCTGTAGCTACGTGGGATATAGGTGTAATCCAAATAGCTGCCCGAATAGATTGGGTAGTAATCTTTGGATTGGGTGTATAATAAAAGTCCCGTTACGGAGTGGTCGCCAAATGTGCGAGAGTAGTTCACACGGAACTCTAATGACCAGTTGCGGTCGCGGCTCGAACTTTCGTCGTATGGGAGCGGAGTGTAAGCGGTACCTGTTGTTGGTACATATACTATTGTCTTGTCGAAATCGGGATCGGTCATAGCCAATGTCGAGTCGTCGAGTTGCGATTGGTAGTAGATTGTGTTTGACTCCAATCCCCAATAATCTAGCGAACGGTCCTTCATTAGGTAGAAGTTATTGTCGTATGATCCCTTTGCCATAACCGACAAACCCTTTGTCCACGACGATAGATCTTGCTCAATCTCAACATCCATATTAAGGTCTACATCATACTCGTTTTGGTATCCTAGGCCATAGAATGTGTAGTAACCATCGCGCATATTATTGAATGCCGAAGGCACCGAAGAAGATGACACTACCGAGCGAACGCCATCGATGATTCCCGGAGATGAGAATGGCAAGCTCCAAAGGTTAACCATCACCCAAGGGTTCGACACATCTTCGTAGACTCCTGGCTCGCGAGTTGCACCGATCGTTCCACCAATATTCAACTTCATTTTTGTTGTTGGGCTCAATGCGAAATCGAGGTTAGAGCGGTAGTTGTAACGATTGTAGCTATAGTTATTATCGTAGTCGTGACCATCCATCTGCTTCAAAAGGCCATTCTGGAATAGGTAACCCATCGATATAAAGTAACGAACATCCTCACTACCACCCGATATATTAACGTTGTTTTGAGTCTGAATGAAAGCGTCACGGAACATCAAATCGCCCCAATCGGTATTAGGGTACATAATTGGGTCAGATCCAGTGCGGTAAGCCTCGAGTGCCACTGCGCTGAAATCCTCGGCTGTACCACCGTCGTTTGCATTCTTTTGGTTGTACATGCGTGCGTAGTCATAGCTGCTAGCTTGCTGCACATAAGATGTAGGTACTTGCACTCCGACCGATGAAGATACCGAGATTTGAGGCGCTCCCACCTTACCACGACGTGTGGTAACCAAGATCACACCATTTGCACCGCGCACACCGAATACGGCAGTCGACGATGCATCTTTAAGCACCGTAAGGCTCTCGATTTCGTTGGCATCGATCGACGAGAATTCGCGCTCAACACCATCGACCAAGACAAGTGGCGAGGATGCTCCTGTGGTTAGCGAACCTACACCACGGATGTAGATCTGCGCGTCGCTCTTTCCGGGTTGTCCGGTTGTCTGGATTGTGGTGACTCCAGGCATCTTTCCCGCTAGTACGTTCGATACATCGGCAACGGGAGTGACCAACAGATCCTCGGTCGAGACCGAAGCGATGGCTCCGGTAAGAGTCTCCTTCTTCTGGCTACCATAGGCGATAACCACCACGTCGTCGATAATAAGTTCGTCGGATTTCAACACAATCTCGACGTTAGTTCGTGCACCCACTGTGATCTCTTGCTCGACGTAACCAATCATCGAGACCATCAAAACACTCTGGGCATTAGGTACGGTCAAAGTAAAACTACCATCTACATCGGTAATCACACCTAGTGTTGTACTCTTCACAAGGATATTAGCACCAATGAGTGCCTCTCCTTGATCGTCCAACACCTTACCACTGATCGTTAGCCCTTGGGCTAGAAGAGTGGTTGGCGCAATAACCAAAGCTAACAGCAGCGGAATGACCATTTGTTTGAGAATTGTCTGTAAATTCTTCATACAATTAATTTTAAAGGTTAAACTTTAGTTTTTGGTATCTATATTTCTAATTTTTGTATCTATAAGTCGTGTAACATCATCCATTAAAAGGTGGCGTCCTCGCTCTTGGTCATCGGCTGGAGCATACCAATCGGTGTGGAACTCCCACCAAAAGGCACCCTTGTAGCCAGCCTCTTTGATCCAATCGATCTTTAGGGCGAGCGAGCGAGCTGTGTCGATGGTAATAAAGCTCGTCGAGTCGGGCGAAAAGAAGTATGGAGCCTGCTCCTTATCGTCCCACTGCTCTATCCAACCCTCTTTTTCGATTAGGTCGGGCATCTCGTAGGCCGAACAGTAGCGACCATATTTATTGAGCAGTTCTCCCTCGGGTAGCTCCACTCCCGGCATTATATTGTGGTATTGGAAGCCGTAACTTGCCAGGCCAATACATATTTTCTTAGGCGAAAAGACCTCCCAATCCTTTAGTGTGTTGCGCATCGATGTGAGCGGAGTGTTGTGCGTTGCAGTGGTCCCCCAGTTGCCACCACCTATATCATATGTCATAAGATTGATCCAATCTACTTGAGCCGAAAGTGCATCGGCTTGCTCTTGGGTGTAGATGTGGGTGGTGTGGAGTGCTGTTGTCAGATACAACGGTTTGTCGAGCTGAAGGGCATTGAGCGCACCTCGGATATCCTCCATAAATAGGATATGCTCATCCAAGGTGATCGTGTGCTCCCAATCCAGCTCAATTCCGTCGTAATCGTGCTTTACGACAAACTGCGCCATCATATTTGCGAACTTCACTCGTCGCGCCTCATCGCTGGCAATCTGCGAGAATTCGCGACCTTGGAACGAACACAAGATCTTTGCATCGGGGTTGGTGTGGATGTTTGTGATAAGTTCATTCACATAGCCGCAACCATGTTGCATCGAGTAGTCCCACGCCTCAACATACTTGTGGTTGATCTGCTCTTGACTCATATCGAAATCCTCAACCGACCAACGTGGCTGCGCAAAGAAGTATACAAATTGAAACTCCTGGTAGTTGGCCGCTTTTGCGTAGTTGTGTCCCTTCATTCGATTTGCGACGGTGTAGGTTGCGTGGATAAATTCACTGTTGTCGGCATAGTTTTTATGCCCACTAGCGCACCCCAGAGTTAAGATTGCCAGAGCAAAGAGAGAGAGTCGTTTTAAAATCTTTTTCATTATTCGGATAGTTTTGATAATTATTGCGAGTTTGTTTATGCAAATTTAATCAATATAGCCTCCGAAAGGTTGGTGCATTATCTAATTAAGTTAGACAAATGTGTATATAATTGAAATTGCGGCAGCGTAGGGTTAAAAATCACCAACACCAGAAGTGTGCAATTTACACACAAATGCGGTGTTAGCATCTAAATTAGTTGTTTTATTATCTACAAAGGATGTAAAATCATCTACAAAGTTGCGTTTTTAACGAAAATTCAGTAACTTAGTAGAAAATTTGTTTGCCAAAATTTTACCTTTATAAAATGCGACTACAATTTACTAGCTTCAAGACTCTACTCTCACTATTGGTATTGATATTTTTGATACCTCGCCCAACGCTTAGCTCGGCAGCAGAGAGCCCTTTTGCATATAGCAAAATCGATCAGCTATCGGGGCTATCATCGAGCAAGGTTACGGCAATCACCAAAGATAAATTTGGATTCTATTGGATTGGCACACGTCGCGGCTTGAACTATATTATCAATGGTCGCGTAGAGCAATTTAGCGATCAGCAGGAGGAGATTCACAACCGCGAGATAAAATTTATATATACCGACTCCGATGCGCAGTTGTGGGTGGCCACCGATGTCGATCTACTGCTCTACGACTATCAAGCGCATAGGTTCAACAAGATCCCAAGTAATAATAGCTACTCGTCGGCTAATGCCGTATGTTCATCCTCGCAGGGGGTTGTCATTTGTCGTCGCGATGCCATTGAACTCTACGATCACACCACTGGGAGCATTAAAACTCTGGAGATTGAAGGTGCCCAAAATTTTGAATTCAATTCCCTCAGGGCCTTAGATAGTGACAACGTTTTGCTTATCTGCTCACAGGGTCGCGAGATTTATCGACTAAACCTAATCACCTCGAAGATAGATCTTTACGAAGATATTAAGCTACCTCTGCGCACCACGAACTATCGCGATAGACTATTCATCGACTCTCGAGGCCGACTATGGATATCGATCTACAACCAATCCCTAGTGCGCTACTCGTTGGAGGGTGAAGGGGCATTGGAGGCTGAATTCTCGGTTGCAAAGTCCAATCTTAGCCACGATCTGATCCTCGACATTATCGAATACAACGACGAGATTTTGGTGGCCACAGATGGTGGAGGCATCAACTCGATTGATATCGATAGCGATAGATCGAGGCTCTCGACAAAGATCTTTAATTATCGCGATCTGCCATACTCGAAATCTGTATATTCGCTCTTTGCCGACAGTGATGACGGATTATTTATGGGCACCATTCGCGATGGCTTGGTTGGCATCCACAGCATTGACATACAATCATTTAGATCGGGAAATGTAAGTGACAGAAACAACAATGGCAACCTTGAGAACACCGCAATAATGGCATTTTGCCAAGGCCAGAGCAACGTGTGGATAGCCACCGATGGCGATGGCGTTTGGAGCTACACGCAGGGTGATAACAGCTTTAAGCAGATCCAAAGCACCAAGGGTCTCAAAATTACCGATGTGTGTAATATCGATAGTAGCAACCTGCTGATTGCCATATATGGAAAGGGCGTCTACCAACTCTCGAAGCGTAGCGGAGAGCTTGGAAAGATAGTTATTGTCGATGATCAAGTAGATAAATCTATTGCCGATAGAGATATGGTGGTTAGTTTCACCCAGCCCGAGAACTCGTCGGTAATGATTGTGGCCGACAAAATATATGAACTTCGCAACCACAGCACCAATGCCGTAGAACTCCCCTTGGATGTAACTTTTACTGCCGAGAATCTATTTGCCACATGCCAGACCGACCAATACTACTACGTTAACAATCAATACTATGTCTACCAGATCGACAAGCAGAGCGGCAAAATATCGACAATCTACAACACCAGCCAGGGTGGCTTAACATCGGCGAGAATCGATAAGGACAAAGTGTGGGTTATTCGCAATCACTCGCTCTACTGCTACAACACAACCTCGCGCAACGAGGAGCTGCTGCTGCCCGAGATTAGCGGAAAGGCCCTAAGCATGGAGATGGATGCACGTGGCAATCTTTGGGTAGCCACCTTCGATGCCCTTTTGGCAATCGACCTCGATAAAAATGACCAGGTGATATACTTCGACAATTCAATGGGCTTCTACAAAGATGAGTATCTTGCTCGCTCGACGCTCCTCACGCACAATGGCGATATGCTCTTTGGAGGAAACAACGGTTTTATCGCGGTAGATGGCAAGACCGAGCTTGTTGCCGAGGATCTAAACCCAATCGAGCTACTCTCGGTGAGGGTCGACCAGAGTGTTGTAACACCCATAAGCCACCAGCAGAGCAGGGTGATCACAGTGCCGTGGAACTACAACTCGATCGATATCGAGATATATGCCCAAAATCGCAACATCTATCACGCAAATAGATTCCGATATACAATTGATAGCGATGGCAAATATTCAACCTTCGAATCCGACAACCGATTAAAACTACAAATGCCCACGCAGGGTCGCCACACCATCACCGCATCATACCTCAACAACAACGGGCAGTGGTGTTCGCACACCGAGATACTCGAGATTGTAATCACCCCACCGTGGTGGAACAGCATAGCCTTTAGAATGTTGATAATCACCGCCTTACTATTCAGCATGATTGCAATGCTTATGCTCTACGACCGCTCACGAGCACGAAAATTAATGCGCATACATATGGAGCGCGAGCAGGAGCTATCGAACAACAAGATCAAGTTCCTGATCAACATCTCGCATGAGTTGCGCACCCCACTAACGCTAATCTATGCCCCTCTGAAGCGACTCCTAGAGAACTCTAATATCGAGGGAGAGATCAAAAGCACCCTGGTGAGGATATTTGGTCAATCGCGATATATGGCCGAGCTTATCAATATGGTCCTAGACGCTCGACGCATGGAGGCGGGATATGGCGAGATCGATATCGCCGAGCATAACTTCAATGAGTGGGTAGCCTCGATCGTCGAGGAGTTCCGCGATGAGAGCATCGAGCACCAAACACAGCTATCGATGAGGCTCGATGACCAGGTAGACACGCTCAACTTCGATGCCCCAAAATGTCGAATTGTCCTCTCGAACCTGCTTATGAACGCCCTACGCTACTCCAAGAGGGATGGAAGTGGCACAATCAAGGTTGCCAGCCAGAAGATTGGCAACCACATTCGACTCTCGGTCATCGACAATGGAGCGGGCCTCGAAGGGGTCGATATCGACTCTCTATTCAATCGCTTTGTCAGGATAAATAAGAACTCCACAGGGTCGGGAATTGGACTATCATACTCCAAGGCGATCATCGAGCAGCACCGTGGAGGAGTGATTGGAGCATACTGCAACAACCAGAGGGGTGCGACATTCTTCTTCGAACTGCCCCTAGGGCTCAAGTGCCAAAGCGAGAAGTTCGAAAGTAAGCCCTACCTGGCAAATATGCTCGACGTAGAGGAGAGCAGCAAGATGACCGACGTCGACTTCCCACTCTCGCAACATACGGTTCTTGTGGTCGACGACCAAGAGGAGATGATCACATTCCTGGAGGGCGCCTTGAGCAAGATATTTAAGAAGGTCCACCGCGCCTCAAACGGAATACAAGCCTTTGACCTTATCAAAAAACACTTCCCAGATATCGTCGTTAGCGATGTTATGATGCCCCAGATGGATGGCTACGAGCTCTGCGCAAAGATCAAGAACGACATCGAGGTGAGCCACACCCCTATCGTTTTGCTCACTGCCAAGGCCGATGCCAACAGCAAAATGTTGGGCTACAAGTCGGGTGCCGATGCATATATCTCAAAGCCTTTCGACCTGCAACATCTGCTCTCGCTGCTCGGCAGCCAGCTGCGTAGTCGCGATATTTCGCGCCGATACTACAGCCAACTGCGCTCGACAGTCAATGCCGAGGAGATCACATATAGCAATGCCGATGAGAAATTTATGATCAAACTCGATAGCTTCATCGTCGATAACCTAAGCAACAGCATCGACGTGGAGATGATTGCCGAACATATGTGCATGAGCCGCGCATCGCTATACAAGAAACTCAAGACAATTATCGATGTGGGAGCTATGGAGCATGTCACAAAAATACGTATGAGCACCGCCGCCGAGCTGCTGTGCAAAACAACTACCCCAATCACCCAAATCGCAATGCAGTGCGGATATAGCGATAACCAATACTTCAGCAAGGCCTTCAAGCAGTTTCATGGCAAATCACCTAGCCAATTCCGCAAGGAGAATGCTTCTTGAGGTTTTACTGCCTTTCTTACTTAAATTCCGCCATTAAAGCCTCGCATAATTTTGGCACTCCGGTGATTGAGTTTTCGCCTATGTAGTGCACCTTGTTGGGTATTCCGGTGATGGCCGGAGGGGTGGGGTCGACCAGATAAATCGGCACCTTGCGGCCTGCGTATCGGATGAGTGAGGCGGCTGGATAGACTGCTAGCGATGTCCCCACGATCACCAAAATGTCGGCCGAGCGGACAATGTCTGCAGCACGCTCGAACATCGGCACACTCTCGCCAAAGAAGACCACAAAGGGGCGTGCAAGCGAACCATCGGGGGATCTTGCCTCGAGCGTCTGCTCCCATCCCTCTAAGGGAAAAATCACATCCTCATCGCTGCTGCTGCGCAATTTGCGGAGTTCTCCATGCAGGTGTGTAACCGCCGTCGAGCCACCTCTTTCGTGCAGGTCGTCGATATTTTGGGTCACCACCTCCACATCAAAATAGCGCTCCAATTCGGCAATGGCCACATGCCCGGCATTAGGCTCTTTTTCTAGTAGCTCCTTGCGCCTAATATTGTAAAATTCAACCACCCCAGCACGATTACTCGCCAGCGCCTCGGGGGTACAAACATCCTCAATTCTATAATTTGCCCACAATCCATCGGAGTCCCTGAAGGTTGCAATGCCGCTATCTCGGCTCACTCCAGCCCCTGTAAATACTACTATCTTTTTCATAACGATATTTTTTACTCTGCCCAAATGTCGCAAATATTTTTGGATTGACAAAATGTACGAAAAGAGAATAGAGAGCAAACGCACGAAAAGAACTTACCCATCGCGATCATGCCGCGCGGGCACCAAGCTAATCTTGGATCCAAAAACTGTCGTTTTTGATTATTGTAAGTAGGGTAAAATAATTATTGGTGTGTTTTTAAGAGTGCTATTGGAGATGAGATTTTTTGCTATTGAATTGAAAATATAGTTATTCTATATTGAGATTTAATAGTAAAAAATATCACTTCAAGAGTGCCGTTAAAAATATGGCAATAATTGTTTTACACTACTTAGTTGCTCAGTGGCAATTAACCTCTCGCTGCAGATATCGAAGCGAAAGTTTGGCTAAAATCTCCAACGGTAAGGGTTTGGCCATCGACATATGAGTCATTTCCTGAGCCTAGGATAAGTGAGATAGACTCTGTGGCAGTCTCATAAAAGGCATTCACATCGATCTGGGTCAACACCGAACCAGTTGCTAAAGTAAGAGTGCTTAGCGATGCGCAGTTACGGAATGCATCGGTTGCGATTATAGTTGCCATAGGCAGCAGAAGATCAGCAAGATAGCTACATGAATAGAAGGCACCACTACCGATTGAATCGGCCACAGGAAGCTCCAATGAGAGCAAGCCCACATTTAAATAGAATGCCTGCTCACCAATTTTTGTTGCCGACGAAAGGTCGATTGCGCTGAGCGCCTGGCAGCCATAGAATGCCCATTTTCCAACCGTTTCAACCTTAGGTAGCAACAATTCCGAAAGCTGAGTACATCCTGTGAAGGTTGCGTAACCCACTTCGTTAGCCTCGGGCAATGAGAGTGAAGTTAGAGCCGAGCACCCTGCAAATGCGCTATCACCAACGAATGTTGCCGCATCAACTGCGACACTCGTTAGAGCTTGGCACGACTCGAAAGCACCTGCGTAGAGAGCCGTAACCTTTGGGAAATCGACCGATTCAAGCCCTCCACAAAGATAGAAAGCACGTGTTCCAACACTCTCGACATTTGGGAATTGAGTCGACGAAAGCGAGGTGATGCTCGATGCATAAAGGAATGCCATATGGCCTATTGAAACAACATTTGGGAAATCTAAAGTGGTGAGGTTTAAACCCTTAACGAAAGCATATTTTCCGATCGTCTCAGCCTTAGGAGCCGATATAGATACCACAACATTGATGTTATACTCCGCATCGAAGGTGACATCGTATTCGTAATACTCCTCATCGTCGTCGTCGTAATACATATAATCTAATCCCAACATTGCATAATCTGGAAAATCGACCATCTCGGAGAATACAAGCGAGATTGTACGAGCGTTATCTTCGTCCCAACCAAGAGTTGCAAGCGCAGCACTAAGACCCTCGAAATCTTCAACATCAGCCTCGGCATCGCCAATTATCCAAGTGTCGAACTCCGTAGGCATCTCATACTCACTAAAATCAGATAGGTAGTATGTCGTTGTTGAGTCGGGAAAATTAGAGCTATCTACAGTCGTCGATGTGGTTGTAGAATCCTCCGAACAACTATAAAATGCAACAGATGTAAACAGCGCAGCTAAAATCAGTAGTTTTTTCATTATTATATTTTTTACCTTATTCATTAATTTTGTGGCCAACACAGCACGTGCGACCATCTATTCCCTTATGACCAAAATAATCATCGTCACCAATTCCCACAAAAGTAGATATTATATTTCACATGAACAAAGGAAACGATTACTTTTTTCTAAACGTATACAAACCAGTTTTATTGCTTTCAAATTTATTCAAGGTAATTTTGGATGAACAAAAAAGTGAAAAATGGAATGTTTTATGCAAAAATCACTATCTTTGTAGAACCACTTAACGTTTAATTTATGGAAAAGGTATTTAACATAAACTACTCACACATCGACTCCTTAGACGAGTTGAGCGCAAGCGACAAGATCCTTGTCGACGAGGCTAAAGCAATGACTGCCAAATCATTTGCTCCATATTCTAACTTCTGCGTAGGCGCAGCAGCACGCCTTGCTAGTGGCAAAATTATCCACGGATGCAACGTCGAAAGCGAGGTCTACCCTGCCGGATTATGTGCCGAGCGAACACTTCTTTTCTATGCGCAATCCAACCATGGCGACGATGCAATCGAAGCTCTGGCCATCGCCTCGGTGCCAAACCAGAACGAGGTCTACCCCTGCGGCCAATGTCGACAGGTGTTGATGGACACCGAGCGACGACAAGGCTCACCCATTAGAGTTATTATGAGCGGCCGTAACTCTGCAACAATTGTTGGCAGCTGCGCCGATCTTCTACCATTTACATTTCAACTATAGATGTTCGAAAAAAACGACATAATCTACGAAGACAACCACCTACTGGCGGTAAATAAGCGCTGTGGCGACCTGGTGCAACCCGACCCTTCGGGCCAAAGTGCACTCGAGGATCAGATCAAGGCGTTCATCAAGGTGCGCGACCAGAAGCCTGGCGAGGTATTTTTGGGCGTTGCTCACCGCATCGATCGCCCCGTGAGTGGCTTGGTGCTATTCGCCAAGAGCTCCAAGGCTCTGGTGCGACTCAACGAACTTATACGCCTGCGCAACATCGAAAAACGATATTGGGCAGTGGTCGAAGGGACCCCCTCGATCGAGCTCACCGAGCTTACACACCACATAGTAAAGGATCCCAAGAATCATAAATCTAGAGCCTACGACAGCCCCAAGAGTGGCAGCAAGGAGGCCAAATTACGATACCAAACAATTGGAGCAACCAAAAATTATTCGCTCGTTGAGGTGGAGCTGCTCACAGGGCGCCACCACCAAATCCGTGCCCAGCTCTCGAAGATTGGATGCTCGATCAAGGGCGATCTGAAGTATGGCGCCAAGCGTTCGAACCCCGGAGGTGGCATCATGCTACACTCCCGCTCAATGAGCTTCATCCACCCGGTTCGCAAGGAGCCAATAACAATCACAGCACCAACGCCTGTGGGCGACTCGCTATGGGATATTTTTGACACTACAAAACTGAAATAATTATGAGGCTAGTTATCCAGCGCGTTGCGAGCGCTTCGGTCGAGATAGATTCGGTAATTCACAGCTCTATTGGCCATGGATTGATGGTCCTAGTAGGTATCGAAGAGTCTGACAACCACGAAGATATCGAGTGGCTAACATCAAAGCTCATCAAGATGCGCATATTCGACGACCCCCAAGGAGTGATGAACCTCGATGTGACCCAAGTGCAGGGCCAGGTGATGGTGGTGAGCCAATTCACCCTTCAAGCATCGACAAAAAAAGGGAACCGACCATCATACATAAAGGCCGCTGGCGAGGCAATTTCGCGCCCCCTATACAACAAATTCATCGAGGTACTCTCATCAAAACTCAACCAGCAGGTGGCAACAGGCGAATTTGGCGCCGATATGAAAATCGCACTCATCAACGATGGCCCCGTCACAATCCTTATCGATTCGAAGGCTCGCGAGTAGTTTTTACTCTTACTGGCTCGCTTATGCCTCCGGTGACACTTTCTTACTGCCTCCGGCGGGCGGGGATAGCACCCCCGCGGGTGCATGCTTCTCTTGCGGTGATTTGCTCTTCGCTGGCGCTCTTACGATAAAAAATAATGGATGTGATTTTATGAAAACAAGTTTTCAACAATCACATCCATTATTTTTTATCTATGTCAACCTCCGGTTGCCATGAGCAAATCACCGAGGTTCAAACCTGTTATAGATTAACGTGAGAGTGTAACCTCGATATTGGGTTTAAATGCCAAAGGCATTTAATAAATTTTTCAATGTAATATCTTGCGCAAATTTATTTGTGGCAAGATATTACATTGAAAAATCTAAAAACTGCAAAGTTTTTAGCCCAATAGTGCAATACTAACTGCACCCGCGGGGGTGCTATCCCCGCCCGCCGGAGGCAGTAAGCAACGTAAGAAACATCAACAACAGATAGCAAACCAAAGCAACCTTAGCATTAATCAGTGCTGTGCGCACCACATCGCGATGGGTTAGTTCACGGCTATTTTTGCCGATATATGGCTTGTCGACGATCTTGCCAAAGTAGCTATTGGGACCTCCTAGGCGACAATCTAGAATCCCTGAGAGTGCCGATTCTGGGTATCCTGAATTGGGACTAGCGTGGCAGTGAGCATACTTAAATATATGCACTAGGGCTCTGCACGAGAGGCTCACCAGGGCCATCAGCAGGGCAGTCAATCGAGCGGGGATAAAGTTTGCCACATCATCCATCTTGGCCGAAATGCGCCCGAAATCGAGGTAGCGATCGCTCTTGTAGCCCACCATCGAGTCGAGCGTGTTTATCATCTTGTAGAGCATCATCAGCGGCACACCACCGATGGCAAAGTAGAAGAGTGGCGCCACTACCCCATCGCTCAAATTCTCGGATAGGGTCTCGACAACGGCACTGCGAATTTGGTGAGCATCAAGATCTTTTGTCTGACGACCGACGATCATGCTCAGCTGGTTGCGGGCAGCAACCACGTCACCACTTTGCAGCACTCGTTCGACCTTCAGCCCCTCCTCAATCAGGCAACGGCTACTAAGGGCAAAGAAGAAGAATATTGCGCTCCACACAGCATAAACTATCTGATTATCAATGAGTAACCCGCCCACAAAATAGAAGAATAACCACACCACAGAGCAGAGCACAAACCACATAAAGGCCCCCTTCACCACCCGTCGCGCGCCCTTGTTTAGCCGTTGCTCCATAAAGGAGATCATGTTGCCAAACAGGCGAATTGGGTGCGGCATCCAGTATGGATCGCCAATGAGGGTGTCGAGCAGCGAGCCAGCCACAACGATGGCCAAAGTTGCGTTTATCTCCATTGCTTTAGTGCTGCGATTAATTTTTGGTTGCTCGCACGCGATTGTGCAGCAATGCGGATATAGTTATCACCAAGAGCGTTGAAATTCGAACAGTCGCGAACCAGAAGTCCATGATTTTCAACGAGATAGTTGTACAGCATTTTTGCGTTGCCGCCGCCGGTGATCTCGACCAAAAAGAAGTTGCAGTTCGATCTTTCGACCCTGAAACCGTCGATTGATTCAATTGATTTTTGCAGGTATTCCGACTCACCAATTAGCTCATTTATATTTAGTTGCAGACTATCGAGGTTCGACATTACGTACTCACCAGCCATGATCGACAAAGCATTTACGCTCCATGGCACACGCAGGCAGTTGAGCGAGGCGATGAGGGTGGGCGATGCCACGATGTAGCCCAAGCGCAGGCCGGGAATACCATAAAATTTTGTGAACGACTCGACAAGCGCGACATTTTCGGGCAAATGGCAACACACCTGGGCATCACTCGAAAGCTCGTTGTAGGCTCTATCGAGAACAATTGTGCAGCTCGCGCTCCTCGATGCTACGACATAAATATCTTCCAAGCTAATGCGGTAACCATCTGGGTTATTGGGAGATGCTAGCCAAATACTGTCGAGGGCCGAAGGGTCGATCTCTCGAAAATCCTTCAGGCTGACATGCTCTATTGCGTGGTTAAAGAGCGCGCAGCTATCCTCATATTCGGCAAACGAGGGGGTGGTTATCGCTGTGCGAGTTGCCTGCGCACCGGCTTTCGATGCGAGGTGGTGCGCAAGGAGATAGAAGGCCTCGGTTGAGCCATTGGTCACAAGCACACTCTCAGCACTAACACCATGATAGGCAGCTATTTGAGCCGTAAGCTTCGTGGCCATAGGATCGGGATAATTAGATAAGCACGCCATATTCCCACTCAAAAAGTCCAAGATCTTAACCGAGTGGTTATTGAAGGCTACATTTGAGCTGAAATCTGCCTCAAGCGACTGGATATCAAATTGATATAAATTATTTCCGTGCCCGTTGATCATAGCTCTACACCTCCAAAATTTTGTATACGTACTCCATATCTATATGCTTGCGAATATAATCGGCCAAAGCGTCATAATTTCGCTCTTTGGATTGCTCGTAGCTCTCCGTAGTGCTATCGACCGACAAGTCGACTTGTGCCAAAATCTGCTCGATGACCGATCGATTATCGAAAATTCCATGCAAGTAACTTCCCCAGCAGCTGTCGTTTAGGTAGTATCCATCGGCTGTTCCATCGTCGAGCATCGCAAGCGGATTAGAGGTTGGCGTAACGCCCGAGTGAATCTCATAGCCCTCGCCCTTGAGGCCATTATGCACCATGGTGAAGGTCGATTGTCGACTGCGCTTGCCCGCCTCGATTGTCGTTACAACGGGTAAAATTCCTAGACCAGCAATCGCTTCGGTGGAGCTCTCGACATGGTTTGGATCGTGCACCTCGCGCCCCATAATTTGGTAGCCTCCGCATATTCCATAGAGGGGTTTCCCTTGGGCATGGTGCGCTATAAGTGCCTGAAACATAGAGGTTGAGCGCAGGTATTTGATATCAGAAATTGTGCTCTTCGAGCCGGGGATAATCACGATGTCCGACTCTTCGATCTGCTCGGCGCTCGAGACATAATTCAGGCGAACACCCGCCGTGCGCTCCAAGAGATTGAAATCGGTGAAGTTCGATATGCTGCGCAGCGCCACAACTCCAATCTTTATGGCATCATCGCCACCATCCGATCGAGTCGCACGACGCTCGAGCGAGACAGAATCCTCCTGCTCGATCTCGACATCGTCCATGTATGGCATAACCCCCAAAACCGGCACTCCGGTGAGCTCCTCAAGAATTCGCTTTCCATCTTTAAACAGCTCAACGTCGCCCCTAAACTTATTGACTATCACACCTTTAATCAGCTTACGTTGATTCTCGGGCAGCAGCATAATCGAGCCATAGACACTCGCAAAAAGCCCTCCTCGGTCGATGTCGGCAACCAAGATCGTGGCGGCATCGGCATACTCGGCCATGCGCATATTAACAATATCTTTGTCCCAAAGATTGACCTCCGAAATGCTGCCGGCACCCTCCAAAACAATTGGGTTATGGCAGCTGCTCAAGCGATCGTAGGCAGCCTTGACATGCACGAAGAGCTCCTGACGATTCTCGCGCCTGAAATAATCCATAGCACTCTTATTTCCAGCGGGTTTGCCATTGAGTATCACCTGCGAGGATTGGTGAGTAGTTGGCTTTAAAAGTATCGGATTCATGTCGGTTGTGCAGTCTAAACCACACGCTTCGGCCTGAACCGCTTGGGCACGTCCAATCTCCAATTCATCGCTTGTCGCATAACTATTGAGCGACATATTTTGTGCTTTAAATGGTGCTGGCGAGTATCCATCTTGCAGGAACACACGACAGAAACCGGTGTTAATCACCGACTTACCCACGTCAGACCCTGTGCCAACAAACATTATTGCTTTTAATCTCTTCTCTCTCATTTTGTATCTATTTGTAACTCTCGCAGCTCGCCGTACTCAATTTTCTCGTCGAAGGCCCTCTGGAGTGAAATTGCACCTGCAGCTACCATTGCAGCGCGCATAAAGCCGCTGTGTGTGACCACTATAATATCTTGAGGATCAGCGCTTAGATCCTCCAAAAAGCTTCTGGCGCGCTCCACCATCTGGGCAAATGATTCACCATTGGGGGTGCATACATTTATATAATCGTCGAACCACTTTTTGCCCTCATTTGATGCGTAAATATCGTCCCACGAGGCAAGCTCCCAATCGCCAAAATTCAGCTCCTTCAACCTCTCATCAACCCTTAAATCACAGAGATCTAACATCTGCGCAATTCGCTCGGCCAAAATATGTGCACGCTGCAAGGGCGAAGTATATATTCTGCCCACCGAGAGCCCCTGCAAGCGTTCCAAAACACGAGGCAAGTGCGTGGCCTCGAACTCCTCGCTAAGGGCAACATCGCTCACTCCGTAGCAGATTGAGGGGTCAACGTCGGGCTTGGTGTGCCGTTGCAGGTAAATCTTCATCATATTTATAAAGCATTAACAGCCAGCAATGTAACATAAAACAATAGCTCGCTAATTATCTGCAAAGCGCCCAAAGTATCGCCCGTAAAACCCTCGATTTGACTATGCAAATATGCTCGAAATCCAACGTGCAGCACCATCAATACAACGATATACGCCGCAGCAAAACACCACCCAAAAACAAATAGCGGAGCAAGGGCGACAACAGAGGCCAACACCACCCCACCATTGCTAATTCCAAGCGACGACTGCGACGATTTCGAAGGTTCCAGGCGCGCATAGGTGGATCGGCGCACCATCAAGACGGGCGAAAAGCGGCTAGCCGCCTGCGAGATAATCAGCACAAGCGCCATCGCCCCCGACTCGAACTGCACCAAAAGCGAGTAGCGCAGCATAAATACCAGAATCAGCCCAATTACTCCGTAGCAACCGATGTGGCTATCCTTCATAATTCTTAGGATCGCCTCCTTGCCATAGCCCCCTCCGAAGCCATCGCAGAAGTCGGCAAAGCCATCTTCGTGGAAAGCTCCTGTCGAAAGCACCATCGCCACAATTGCCACAAGCACAGAGGTTTGCGCAGCCAAAAATAGCGACGCTACCCAAAATGCAGCATAGCCAATTGCCCCAACCAATGCCCCAATAACGGGTAGATATTTTAGTGCACGGCTCAGAATTTCCGCAGTGCAGTTGACCTTGAAGGGAACCGGCACACGCGAATAATAGAGTAGTGCATTAAAAAAAGTATTCATTATTTTAGCTTTAAAGGTATGCCCGAAATCATGGTGTAGACATCGTCGGCCGATGCCGCGATGTATTGATTCATCCACCCCTGCAGATCGACAAAGCCGCGCGAGGAGCGCTCCATTGGGATCACTCCCATGCCGATCTCGTTGCTCACAACGATCACCGTAAAATCCTTTTGAGCGAATAGGTTCCACTCGCGCTTAGCCTCGGCCAAGCTCGCCTCGAGATCGTAGCTACAATCGCTGAAAATATTTGTTAACCATAACGTTACGCAATCCATCAGCACCACACGCTCCTCCAAATCAAGGCGTGAGATGTAGTGCTCCTGCTCGATATTACACCAATGCTCACCTCGCAAGGCTTTATGGCGCTCGATGCGCTTTTCGAACTCTGCATCCCAACACTTTGCCGTAGCTAGGTAGGTGGGGTTATCGCTCAACTCTTCGGCCATACGTTGTGCAAAATCACTCTTGCCCGACCTTTGGCCACCACTTATATATATAATTCGTCTCATGGCTAATATTCAACACCTTTACGGCTTGCAACTCCCTGATCGAAAGGGTGTTTAAGCTTCTCGATATAACTAACATAATCGGCTAGCTCGATCACATTTGGCGTTGCTCCACGACCCGTTAGCACAAGTTCCAGAGCTTTGGGCTTGGTGGTGATGAACTCCACAAGGCTCTGCTCGGAGATGTAATTATCGCGCACCGAAATCAAGATCTCGTCCATGATCAGCATGTCGAAATCTTGCTTTACAAGCAGCTCTTTGATGCTTCCCAAAGCCTCCTGGCTTTCGCGCTTGGTCACTTGTGGATCTATCGAGCGGTCTAATTTTGGGTGCCCTTTGGCGAAGTTGATTACCGTAGCACCCAACTTGCGCAAGGCATCCATCTCGGTATATCCATATCGCTCTGGGCGTTTATGGAAAGAGGTGTAGCAGACCTTAAAGCCACCACCTAATGCTCTTGTAGCCAGACCAATAGCCGAAGTAGTTTTACCCTTTCCTTCGCCCGTATAGATATGAACCAATCCAAAATCCATCGTCTAGCGAGCTATATCAAGCTCCAAAGCGTGAAGCTTTTGATCCTTATACTCACCCACAACGCTATATTGCACACGATGGCTAAAGTTTGGCCCATCAACAACAAACGAGTGATACTCACCATTTTCGCCACACACATCGAAACCGTGGTGCTCCAACATATTTTTGTAGGTATCCATAGTGAGGTAGTCCGACAAAAGCGACGCATATTTATGGTCGTTCTTAACCGACACCACCTTAGCCACGAAACCAGCCTCGATAAAGTCGTGATATAGGTCGTGAACATCGATGTTAAGGAGCGGGAAGATAGGTGTGATTCCAAGCTGTGCACACTGGTCGGTGATCCAATCCAAGTGCGTCTGCAAGAAGATATCGCCAAAAACGCCATACTCAACTCCATCCTCCTCTTTGAGTTTGTTGATTGCTCGCTGGAAATGGAGAGTATATTCGTTGCCCTCTTCGATAGTCTCGCGAGTGAGGCGAACGCCCATTGCATCGGCCTGCGCTTGAAGCAAATCACCGGTTAGGCGGTGTGCATTTTGAGTTGTTGCACGATTCATATTCAAAAGCGTAACGATCTCAGCATCAGGGTTGCTAGCCATAAATTTATGTAGAGCAAGCGAACAATCTTTGCCCCCGCTCCACGATACAAATACCTTCATTATTTTTAATTTTATAGTTTTACCAAATTACGATCTAGCAAAAGTAATATTTTTCTTCCGATTACGCCTCATAAATTGAGATAAAAAGTTTGACAAGAAGCGTTTTTTGCCTATTTTTGCATAAAATTTTTATACTAAATTCGAGCAACATTTAAGATGATCCACCCGATAACATTTGTATCCCTAGGCCCCGGCGACCCAGAGCTGATAACCTTAAAAGGTTTTAAGGCGCTGCAGAGTGCCGACATTATACTATCGCCAGCCACACTGAGCAGCAATGCGAAACCGATCTCTCGCTCGCGCGATATCGTTGTGAGCCTTGGCGTCGATGAATCCAAGATAGAGTGCTTCAATGTGCCAATGTCACGCATGCGCCAAGCAACAATCGAAGCGTATGGGGAGTTAGCTGCAAAAGCGCGAGAGTTGGCTCTTGAAGGTACCAAAGTTGCCATCACAGCCGAGGGCGATGCCGGATTCTACTCTTCGGCTCAATATATCGAAGAGATGCTGTGGGCACAAGGGGTCACAACCGAAAGGATAGCTGGAGTGCCAGCATTTATCGATTGTGCTCGATTGGCTCAAACACATGTAGTTAGCCAAGATACGTCGCTTGAGGTGATCGCCCGCATTGACTCTTCGGAGGATCTTTTGCGCGCTATGAGCCAAGATAAAAACATTGTACTAATGAAGATATCGCAGTGGGAGCAGGCGATAAAAGATGTTATCAAAGAGTCCCAGAACCACACTTTTTACTACATTGAGAGTTGCGGAGTGCAGGGAAAGGAGTTCTACACATCCGACAAGCAGACAATTTTGGAGCGCAAATTCCCCTACTTTGCCATTATAATCATCAAACAAGGAGCTTAAGGAATGTTGCACGACCTAAAAATATTCGCAGTAATCTTATGCTCGCTCCTATGCTCGTGTGCTGGTGGTGCGAGTGGCAGCTCCACGCACATAAAACGTGTTGCACTCGATGCCACTCAACGCGAGAAGATCGTTGATCTCGACATGGTGAAATATGCCGAAGGCTTCAGCATCAAGGAGTTCGAGGGTATCAAGCTGGTGGAGATCACCGATCCGGCAGCCGAAAATTCGACAATATATCGCTACGCCCTAGTGCCTCGAGACAGCAAAGAGGAGGTGATTATCCCCGAGGAGTATGAGCCGTTGGAGGTGCCAATTAATCGCGCTATCTGCATGACCACGCTCCAACTCTCGCCATTCATAAAGCTCTCGCAGAGCGACAAAATAGTTGGCGTAACAAGCACACGATTCCTTCATAATGAGCAACTTAACAGAAGACTACAAGATGGCTCACTCTCGCGAATTGGCATCGAGGGCGAGTTCGACACCGAGGTCGTATTGTCGCTATCGCCCGAGCTAATTCTCATCTCGCCATATAAGCGTGGAGGGTACGATTCGGTGAAAAATCTGGGCATTCCAATGTTGGCATACCTTGGCTACAAAGAACTTTCGGCACTTGGCCAAGCTGAGTGGATTAAGCTCGTGGGGCTGCTTATTGGGTGCGAGCAGCAGGCCATTGATCAGTTTCAAGTTATCGATGATCGCTACTGCGAATTGGTGGATTTAGTGAAGAATATAGAGCATCGACCAAAGGTGCTGAGCGGTGAACTTCACTCGGGCAATTGGTATGTCGTGGGTGGACAAAGCGCACTGGCTCAACAATTTAGAGATGCCGGAGCCGACTATTTTATGACCAACGACAATAAATCGGGAGGCTTCTACGTCGACTTCGAGAGCGTCTACTCGCAAGGGCACGATGCCGATTTTTGGAGAATCGTAAATAGCTTCGAGGGGGAGTACAGCTACGAGAATCTGATCGCTTCGGATGCGCGATATCTAGATTTTGATGCCCTCAAAAAGCGCAATGTGATCTACTGTAATCTGCGCACAACACCCTTCTACGAGAATACTCCGATGGAGCCCGAGGTAATTTTGGCCGACCTTATCAAGATTTTCCATCCGCAGCTGCTCGAGGCTCACCAACCTAAATATTACCAAAAATTGCAATAACCGATGAGCAGAAATAGAACAATATCATTTGTCGCAATCCTGCTACTCATAGCGACGTTCTTTGCCTTGAACTTGATTCTTGGAAGTGTCGCTATCCCAGCCTCGGCGGTGTGGGATATCCTTTTGGGTGGCAACGGCGGAGACGATGTGTGGCAAAATATAATCTTCAAATCACGAATGCCCCAAACCATCACAGCAATCATAGCTGGTGCAGGCCTTTCGATTAGCGGTTTGCAGATGCAGAGCGTATTTCGCAACCCGCTGGCAGGCCCCTCGGAGCTTGGAGTGAGCTCGGGAGCGAGCCTAGGTGTAGCCTTTATCATACTTCTTTCGGGACGTATTGGTGGCGGAGCACTCAGCAGCATGGGAGTGTTTGGCGAGGTTGCAATATCGACTGCAGCTATCATTGGCGCAGGGGTGGTGATGCTGATTATTTTGGCCATCTCGCAACGCGTCAGAGGAAATGTCACGCTACTGATCATTGGCGTAATGATTGGATATATCGCCACAGCAATCATCGGAGTGCTCAAATTTTTCAGCACCGACGAGGATGTGCACGGCTATGTAATTTGGGGTCTGGGCAGCTTTGCGAAGGTCTCGGCAGGTAGCCTTGTGCCGTTTATTGTGATTATGGCGGTGTTGATTCCATCCTCATTTTTACTTATCAAGAAGCTCAACTTGATGCTCTTGGGTGATCAATATGCTGCCGCCTTAGGGCTTAATATCAAGAGCGCGCGACGATTGGTGATCATCTCGGCATGTGCGCTAACTGCCATAGTTACTGCATATTGCGGGCCAATTGTATTCCTTGGATTGGCCGTGCCACACTTGTGCCGCACAATATTTGCCACGTCTGACCATAGGGTGTTGATGCCTGCTGTAACTCTCGTTGGGGCGCTTCTGGCCATGGCGTGCAACTTAATTGCTCGCATGCCCGGATTCGAGGGAGCTCTGCCAATCAACTCCGTTACTGCGCTCATTGGAGCCCCAATCGTAATTTATGTCCTCTTCGAGAGGCATGCACCAAAGTACAACTAGCCATGAAGAAGAATAGTAAAGATAAAACAATCTCACTCGACTCGCTATCAATAGGTTACAAGGATAGGTGCGTGATTCCGAATATCAACGCAACAATCTATAGTGGCGAGCTAACCTCGCTTCTGGGGGCTAATGGCGTTGGAAAATCGACACTTCTGCGCACGATGACCGCCAACCAGCCAAAGTTGGGCGGTGCGATATATTATCATGGCCGCGAGCTATCAACCTACACCCAAAAGAGACTCTCGAAGATGATCAGCATTGTGCTCACCGAACGAGTGACAATCAAAAATATAACCATCTTCGAGCTTGTCAGCTTTGGCCGCAGCCCCTACACGGGCTTCTGGGGAAATGTATCTGATCAGGATCGACAAATCATCCGCGAGTCGCTGCAACTAGTTGGAATAGAACACCTTGCCGATAGAATGGTGCAGACCCTTAGCGATGGCGAACGCCAAAAAGCGATGATCGCCAAGGCGCTAGCGCAACAAACACCAATCATCCTGCTCGACGAGCCCACCGCATTTCTCGACTTTCCAAGCAAGATCGAGATAATGCAGCTGCTCCACAGGCTCTCGCGCAAGACGGGCAAAACGATATTTATGTCGACCCACGATCTAGATCTAGCCCTACAGATCAGCGATCGAATATGGCTAATGGATGCCGACCAAGGTGTGAGAGCCGGCATCCCCGAGGATCTGGCACTCGACGGAAGCCTAGGCAGCTTCTTCGAGCGCAAGGGTGTGGCATTCGACCCAAGCACCGGACTCTTTAGGGTCGCGAGCAACACCACAATCGAGGTCGAACTAACCGCAAATGATGCCCCTCAAAGCCAGGCGATGGTAAGAAAAGCACTTATGCGCTGCGGAATATCGACCAAAAGTCAACTGACGGAGTGCGAATATAGAATCTCGGTCTGCCGCGATCAGATTTTGGTAACCCTACGCTCGGGTGAGCAGATCGAGTGCTCTAACATCGAAGAGATGCTTAACACGATCGTGCCATGATTGCCATTTTCGGGGGCACCACCGAAGGACGAGTAGCTGCCGCGGTGTGCGACAAGGCGGCAAAGGAGTTTATATACTCCACCAAAGGCGAAGAGCAGCAGTTAGTTACACACTTCGCCCAAAGGATTCATGGCACCATGGAGCAGGAGCAGATCGCAGAGATGATCACAAAAAAAGGTGTGAAGTTAATAATCGACGCAGCACATCCATACGCCCAAATAGTGCACCAAAACATATGGCTGGCGGCAAAAGAGTGTGATATTCCCGTCGTTCGCCTCGAGCGATTGCAGACGGAGGTGGATTACCAAAATGTACGATATTTCGACTCGCCTAGCCATGTTGCCCACTACATTTCAAGCCAAGGTATGTGCAATATTTTAGCCCTCACGGGGGTGAAATCGGCAGCAGCTCTTGCACCGATTGCACAATCTAACAGGGTGATTCTTAGGATTATGGATCGCGAGGCATCGCACGACGAGATATCACGATCTGCCTTCCCTCAAGGCAATATCATATACTACAACCTGCAAAACACAAGCGCAGAGCAGAACGACGAAGAGCTATGCCAGAGGCTCGGCATCACCGCAATTGTCGCAAAAGAGAGTGGTCGCAGCGGAGGATTTGCAGCAAAAGTATCCGCGGCAAAGAGTCTAAATATTCCGCTGCTGATTATCCGACGACCAGCGCTGCCGCAATTCTCAAAAACCGTGTACGGTGAATTTGGGCTGCGACGCACAATCGAGGAGCTATTGCCCAAATTCTTTGAACTTCGCACCGGATTCACCACAGGCACTGCGGCAACTGCAGCAAGCGCGGCTGCTCTTAACGCGTTAATTTTTGGAGAGATAGAGAACAAAATAGACGTTACTTTGCCAAATGGCGAGGTGATCACAATACCTATCGAGCAGATCAAGATCAATGCCGATTCCGCGGAGTGCCACATAATAAAAGATGGTGGCGACGACCCCGACGCCACGCACCAAATCGAGATTATCGCAAAGGTGAAGATAGTGAGCGACAATCAAGGGCAGATCAAAATTGAGGGTGCAGAGGGGGTAGGCCGCGTGACACTCCCCGGCATAGGTCTCGAGGTGGGCGAGTGGGCGATTAACCCTGTGCCGCGCGAGATGATCACAAAAAACATCGCCCGCTTGGCAAAACGCGCAGTGGTAAAGGGCTCTATCCATGTTGAAATCAGCGTGCCGAAAGGTGAAAGTATTGGGGCCAAAACATTCAATCCTCGGTTGGGAATCGTGGGTGGAATCTCGATTTTGGGCACTAGTGGGATTGTTCAACCATTCTCATCCCAGGCGTTTATAGAATCGATCGACAGGCAAATAGATATTGTCAAAGCGCTAGGCCACAACACTATAGCTATCAACTCGGGGGCAATGAGCGAAAGATATGTCAAGGCATACACTCCCGCTTTAGCCCCGCAATGCTACATCCACTACGGAAATTTGATTGGCTCAACAATCCAGCTGGCTGCGCGCAAAGGTATCGAGCAGATTTACATCGGTTGCATGATTGGCAAGGCCATAAAACTCGCCAATGGCGCAATGGATACGCACAGCAAAAAGAGCGTTTTGGATCGCGAATTTATCCTCCACCTAGCCCAAAGGGCGCAATGTTCGCCGGCAACCATGAGCCGAATTTCGCAGATCACAACAGCTCGCGAGCTTTGGGGAGTAATTCCGCAGGGCGAAGAGAGACTCTTCACATTAATTGCCGAGTGTTGCCTCGAGCAGTGCAAGCCACTCTTTGGAGCTGGAAAGCTCGAGCTTCTACTCATTGGCGAAGATGGAATAATCAAAGCAAAAGCATCATATTAAAATAATTAAAACCCACGTAATCATGAAGAAAAGAGAATTTTTCACAACGCTAATTATCGCAGGCACAATATTTTGCGCTGCATTTTCGTGTCAACAGGCACCACACGCCACCTCACGCGAACTTATATTGAGCGGCCACCGCGGAACACCAATCATCGCACCCGAGAATACTATGGCCTCGATCGATTCGGCTATATTATATGGTGTACACGTGGCTGAGTGCGACCTATGCATCAGCTCCGACAGTGTATTCTACATCCTGCATGATCGCACCCTCGATCGCACAACAAATGGCACGGGCATGATCACCGAGCGACACTCATCATACATCGACACGCTCGACGCTGGAGCATGGTTTGGCGAGGAGTTTGCCGGCTTGCGAGTGCCTCGATTCCGCGATGTATTGCGCCGTGCCAAAGAGGGTGGATTGCAACTTACAATCGACTATCGCAATGGCGACATCAGGGCGATGTACGATCTTATTTGCCAGGAGGATATGTTGGAGAACTGCTACTTCACAATGCGCGAGGCGCCATATTTCGAGTTGCGCGCAATCGATGCCAATATCAAAACTATGCAGGCCTATGTCTCGGGCCCAACCAATATGGATGCCGAGCTAGATAAGTGGCAGCCCAATATAGCTGTTGTATGGATGGATTCACTAAGCAAGGAGATGGTCGATAGGATCCACGCTCGCGGAATCGACGTCTTGGCTCTTTCACTAAAAAATGAGGACCCCGACACCCTAGGATACAAAAAAGCCTTGGAGATCGGCGTAGATGTTATCGCTACAGATCGCCCTGATTACTACGCTAAACGCAGGTAAAAGATACACTTGCTTACTGCCTCCGGCGGGCGGGGATAGCACCCCCGCTAGTGCGTACTCTTTGCGCTATTGGGCTAAAAACTTTGCAGTTTTTAGCCCAATAGCGAGGTTACATGCCAATACATAATCATAAGTTGACAACCTTAGAAGCTTTACCTTGGTTATTTGCTCATGGCAACCGCAGGTTGACATAGATATATATAAACTTTTGATCGTTGAAAATTCATTTTCAAAAGAGCAAAAGTTTATATATATCGTTTAGAGCGCAGCGAAGTGCAAATCATTGTAAAAGCACGCACCCGCGGGGGTGCTATCCCCGCCCGCCGGAGGCAGTAAGAAACCTAAAAGAAAGCAACAAGAAGCCAAGCAAAAACCACTAACGCTTAACCTTGTCAGTAACCTCCAGCGGCATTGGTTTGGTATTCTCGCCGGTATATATGCTGACGTGGGGGAATGGAATCTCGACCCCGTCGGCATCGAAGCGTTTTTTGAGCAGTCGCAGATATTCACGTTTTATGCGCCACTGCTTCATTGGGCGGGTCTTTATCGACATCTTGATCACCACGGCGCTATCGGCAAAGGCATCGAGGCCCCAAATTTCGACATCGTCCAACATCATGTGGCCCAGGTGGCTTGCTCGAAGTTCGGCACCCACCTGCTTCATGATATCGATCACCTGATCGATATTCTCCTTGTAGGCCACGCCAATCTCGAGCACTATTGCCGACCACTCCTTGGTCATATTCGACAGCGAGTTGATCTTGCCATTTTGAAAGATGTGGACCACGCCCGAGGGGTCGCGCAGGGTGACGGTGCGCAGTTCGATCTTCTCGACAACGCCCGTAGTGTCGTTTATTATGGCCATGTCGCCCGTGCGTATTTGGTCCTCCAGGAGGATGAAAAATCCGCAGATGAAATCACGCACCAACTCCTGAGCACCGAAGCCGACGGCCAAACCCAAGATTCCGGCACTGGCCAAGATTGGGGCTATGTTGATCCCAAATTTCGAGAGAAGAATAAGCACAAAGATGCTCCACAGCAGGATGTTAAGCACGCCATGAAGAATTCCGGTGATGGTGTCAACACGCTTCACCGCCTCGCTGCTATCGATCGAATCGTCGGCCTCTACCCTATTGCGAGCCACCAGATTGATCTTCTTGAACGAGAAATTCAAAACTCGACGTGCAAGGGCAAAGAGCAGAATCAGAAAGATGATCACGGGCAATTCATAGATCGTCCACTTCAAAATGCGAGCGATGAGATCCTGCCAAAATTGCGGAGCCAAGACATCGGTGCTATTCGAGCTCCAGCTCACGGCCATATGTTCGAAATGAGCCTCCGGGCGAAGACTATCGATAGGTATCTCGGCCAAGGAGTTGGGGTCGTAACCGGCGATATCGCTCTGGTTGATTCGCAAATATAGATCCAGCGACGAGACAAAGACAAAATTCCGATTGTCGTACTGCACAACCATCGCCTCGGGATAAGCTTCGCGCACTTGGGCAACTGTTGAATTTATCGTAATTCCCTCAGCAGTAGTGAATTTAGGGTCTCTGATATCGATTGCTTCCACTTGATCGTCGCCCAACGATTCGCTTGTTCGCGCGATCATCAGCAGGTGATTTACCTCATTATATATGTAGTAAATCGAAACATTTGTGCTATCTACCGCTGCCCCCTGCGAGGGTGCTTTGAGCTGCTTGACATAATTTTCGCCATATATCCGATTGAGTCGCGAGAGGGTTGCACCACGATTGATGTGGCCAACGCGTCGCTCACCTATCACATAGTTCGACGAGATTGTGTCGCCCGAAGGTGTCACAACATATTTATTCTCTTTTGATGATCTGCCGCACCCAATTGCAACTATTGCAACGACGAGCGCCAAAATTAATCGCCTCATATTCATTATATTATCTTCTCAATTTTACTTTTTTCGCCTATCTCACCACGCTCAAAATCAACCCCCGAAAGCAGGCACAAGCCGGGTCGACGGCCAACCTCAACCTCGCCCAATTCATCCATCCCCAAGGCCCGAGCACCAACCTTTGTGGCCCACTCCAACCCCTCTGTAAGCGAGACACCTTGGAGCGCCCGCAGCTCATCTAACATTGAGAGCGAGTGGTTCGACGAGAGAGAATCGGTACCCACGCAAATATTGAGCCCGTTGGATTGCAGAAGCTCGAGTGGCGCACGAAGTCCCGAAATATAGTCGTTCGAGCGTGGTGCCACAACCCAATATACCGGAGCTGTGAAGTGGTTCATTATCAGATCGATATCTTGCTGTCGCACATCTACATTGTGGACCAAAATAAGTGAACGATCCGCAGGTACACACTCCACAATTCGCCTTGCAGGGGATCCATAATGTAAGAAATCACACTCAAAACTCATCGCCTCATACCAGTCGTGCAGCTCACCTCGCCCCTCGAAGAGCTCCGCCTCAGCGGGTGTCTCCATAAAATGTATCGAGAGTGGCGCATGGCCCCGTGAGGCGATCTCTCGAAAAGCTCGATCGCTGACCGAATATGTCGAGTGCATTGTGAGCGAACGATTGGGGCTCGAAAGCAGATCAGCAAGGTGATCCGACGAGGATCGCGCAAGACCGAAGTGCTCCACAAAAGTGTGGTAATTAATTGCACTGCTTGACTTTACAGCAAAGGAGTCGGCAGAATTTGAGACGTCGCCAACTGCCATAACGCCCTGGCGATACATATCAAGATCTCCTTGAGCTATTGCTCGCTGCACCTGCTCGGATGTGAATTTATTACGCGCTGCACCCAGCTGTTGGGCAAACGACGCAAAGCCACATTGCTGAGTCACAACACCCTTTAAATGAGATAGTTCCAAATGGCAATGCGTATTCACCATTCCGGCAAACATCAAGCCCGCGAAGAACTCGGTGTTGCAGAGAGAGTCGATCCGCTCGACACTTCCCACCGAGAGAATTTTCCCTGCCGTATCCACCTCGACCACGGCATTGCGGAGCAACTTACCTCTATAGAGAAGGTAGTTCGAGGCTATCCGTCGGTGAGAGTTTGAAGAAATCATTGGCAAAAATTCTTACGTCTAACTTGCTTTTAAAGAGTTGATCCACAGCTACTTCTAGCGGTGGAGTATGAATAACTTTAATATTCTCGAAGGTGACATGCGGTTTGCGCTTCTCCTCGTAGGACTCCGCCAGAACTATCACAACGCGGCTTGCCAAGGTGTCGAGCGTCAAAGTACGATCGAGGCTCGCCTCGCTTCGCTTGCGCAGGTATGAGCTCGAAAGCCCCTTTTTCTGCGTCGAGCCCGGAGTAACGACCCAACTCATCGAGCGGTAGTTACTGCGATTATTATCCAGTGAATCGACCAGATAGTCGAAGCTAATTTCGTATTTTCCGGGGTACAGGCTATCGAGTTCAATGGTCAGATTAACTGTATCTTTGAGCGAATAAAACTCCACTAAATCCTTGCTATAGAATGGTTTAGTAGCATCACGAAGGGCTCGAGCCTCAATCGAATCAAGGATCATGGTTTCGTGACGATATATCGCCTCGCCCTGCTCGAGGAGCTTTATCGATTGCTCGACAACATCGCTCAAGCGAGCACTTTTTCGCTTCGAAAAGCTACCCACGGTGTAGGCTACATCCTCGGCCGAATAGCCATATTTATCGAAGATCGGTTGGTAGACCTGCACCGTATCAAACTTCACCCTCATATTGAGAACATATGCATTCGCAAGGAAGGCATCGCGGAATATCAAGGCCAATTCGCTGTCGGGAATCGTCACACGTTTGGTGCACGATGGAGCTATAAATAGAAGCAACAGCAGTAGTGAGAGTATTATTCGTTTCATTTTATTCATTTTTAATCATCTGTCTAACAACAACATACGACAAAGCTACAGAGATTGCAAGCGACAAGGTCACAACTGCCGCGACATCCGACCATAGCAACTCAACAGGATATTGATCCGTCAAAAAAGTATGCGAAGGGATCTTAACCAAACCAAGGCTCTTCTGCAGGTAGGTCACCGAGCAGCCTATAACCACGCCCAACGCAACACCCACAGCACTAATAAATACCCCCTCGCCAAAGAAGATACCTCGCACAAATCGCCACGAGCCACCCATCGCCCGCAGCGTGAAGATATCGTCGCGTTTCTCAATAATAAGCATCGAAAGTGCCCCAATTAGGGTGAACGAAGCGAGCAGCATAATCAGCAGCGAGATGAAAAATACACCCCACTTTTCGTATGCGATTATATCGTACAACATTGGGTTTAGTTCGTAACGGCTCTTGGCGTCGAACTCATCGCCCAGCTGCTCCTCGATTGCATCAATCACCTGCTCAATATTGGCACCCTCGGCCAGCCCAACGAATAATTGCGAGGCTTTCCCTTCGGAGGATGTTAACTTCTGCACCGCACGCAGCGAGGTGATTGCATAGCGATCTTCGCTCTGAATGTCAGCACTATAGAGCCCTGCGAGCTTAATGCGTCGCTTGGTGTAGTTCGACATTGGCAGCAGCGACGAGAAGCCTGTTTCGTTGAGTGCATAGAGGTCGACAAAGCGATCAAAAATATTGTAAGCCCCCAATCGCACAGCCAGCGAACGCCCCAAAACTATGCGGTCCAGCTCGCCCAGCGTAACGCGAAATTCACCCTTGACCAACCCTTCATCGAGCGGAACTACCCGAAGATAGGCCGAGTCGACACCGCGAAGAGTCACCACCGATTGCCTCTCATCGTGCTCGATAAGCATGGTCTGCTCGGCCACGAACGACAAGGCTTCGACACCGTCGATTGCGTGCAACGATTCAAGATCTATTACACTGACATCGAACATATTACCGCGCGAGCGGACAATTGTCACATCGGGATCGACAACTCGATTTGTGAGTCGCACCAGCTCCCCAAAGCCATTAAAGACCGAAAGCAGGATGATAACCGCAGCAACCGGCAACGATATCGACCCCAAGCTCAGGGCGGTAATTACATTTACCACCGAGTGCGATTTTTTCGCGAAAAGATATCGTCTGACAAATAGGAACATGGGTCGGAAATAAGGGAATTACTCTTGGCTCATGGCACGA
>JAWXTD010000020.1:0-33854 GCA_044433805.1 Rikenellaceae bacterium | reverse complement strand
TTTATCGCTGTCGAGCAGCTGGTCGGTTAGCTCATCCTTGATATATTGGGCAACCACACGCAGTTGTAGATTGGGGTTTATGTCGCGCAGGCGTGCCGATAGGATATCGGTTTTGTACTCGCCAACGGTTGAGTGCAGTGCCACTAATTGTCGGTTGATGTTCGACTCGGTAACGGTGTCGGCATCGGCAATTGTCATTCGCCCAACTCCTGCGCGTGCGATCATCTCGGCAGCATATGCCCCTACGCCTCCTACGCCCACCACAAGGACATTCGCATTTTTTAGTATTTCTAATTTTTCATCTCCTAAAAGGAGCTCTGTACGCTCTAACCAGCTCATTGTTAACCTGAGTTTTAAATATGGAGAATTTATTGTTTACCTGCCAGTTTTATTAATTCTCCATATCTAAAACGCAGGTTATCGGCTTATGAAAGCCGATTCATGTTCGATAAATCCCTCTAAATCTCCCCAAACCGTTTGGGGAGACTTACTTTAGAAGGTATTTTGGATAAGAGATTCTTATCCAAAATGACGTTGTTGTTTGAATATTTTCGTGTAATTTTTGTATAGTTCGTTGCGAATTTCATCGAGGCTTTCGGTGCGATACGCGGCAGCTTGCTCATATATCTTCTCGATCGAAATATCGAAGTCGTCGGTCTCAAGGAAGATGCTCTCTAGCGGTGAGTCGCTCAATGCCGTTAAGGTTTTCGGTGATGCAAAACATCTATGCCCAAACGATAGAAAATAACCTCTCCCAATAGCTGTTTGTGCTTGTTGAACTGATCCAATAAATCCATGGATTATTACAGCCTTCAGAGTGAAGCCATTGAGTATCTCAAGTGATCGCTCCATCGACCTGGCGGTGTGAATTACCACCGGTAGTTGCAGATGCTCGGCCAGTGAGAGTTGTTGGGTGAAAAGCTTCTCCTGCGCACCTCTATCAATATCTCGTGAGAAGTCTAGGCCAATTTCGCCAATTGCTTGAATCTCTGGCGAGATCTTCTCTGCGGGCAATTCTATGCCACTTTCGGCATCGTAGGGGTGTACTCCGATTGTTGTAATCGAAATCTCGCCGGGTACCTTTTTATGGGTATGAATATTAATATATGGTGAAATCTTGCTCATCTTTGCGACAAAATTAATATTTTTTAATTATAATCTTCTTTTTCTGCGAAAAAAATTGTATCTTCGCAGGCTGTTATGTGTGAACTGTTATTTTTTTCACAGGGCTAAAATAGCAAATGCGGGTGGTTTATTACCATGCGCTTGGAGGCAAACAACATACAATAATATAAACAAATTTTATTCTAAATTAACTATGTCGAAAAACATTCCATTACGTAAGGGTCTCGACATCAATCTTCAGGGTGCAGCAGAAGCCAAAGTAGAGACATTATCTCTATCGAAGCAGTATGCTCTTTCACCTCTCGACTTCGAGGGTGTTACTCCAAAGTTGTTGGTTAAGGTAGGAGACAAAGTTGAAGCAGGTTCGCCATTGTTCTACAACAAGGCAGACGAGAGAGTGATCTTCACCTCTGCCGTCAGCGGAACTGTTTCGGCTATCAATCGCGGAGATAAGCGTAAGATTCTCTCTGTTACGGTTGATGCTGACACTACCCAAACCTACAAGGAGTTCCCCGTGCTTAACACTAAGAGTGCTAAGCGTGAGGAGATTGTTGAGACGTTGCTCAATTCGGGCTTGTGGCCGATGCTTATTGCTCGTCCATACGGTATTATTGCCGATCCAAATCAGATGCCAAAGGCTATCTTTGTGTCGACATTCGATTCAGCTCCACTTGCCCCAGACTACAACTTTGTTTTGTCTGCCGAGCAAGCAAACATCCAAAAGGGAGTTGAGATCCTCTCGCGTTTGACCGAAGGCAAAGTTCACTTTGGCGTGCGTCAAGGGGCAAAATCAAATCTTGAAAATGTGGCGGGAGTCGAGATTAATTCATTCTCGGGAAAGCACCCAGTTGGTAACGTAGGTGTTCAAATTCACCACGTCGACCCAATCAACAAGGGCCAGGTAGTTTGGACTGTGAATATCCAAGACCTAGCAATTATCGGACGTCTATTTACTACGGGCAAGGTCGACATGACAAAGATCGTCGCTGTAGCTGGTAGTGAGGTCAAGGAGCCAAAGTATTATCAAATTATTGCCGGTGCACCAATTTCGGCAATGCTCGAGGATGGCGTCAAGGAGCAAAAAGAGGATGAGAAGGTTCGTATAATCTCGGGAAATGTTCTTACAGGAACCAAGGTTGCAGCCGATGGATATGTGACATTCTATGCTAATATGCTTACAGTTATCCCCGAGGGAGATACCTATGAGCTATTGGGATGGATGATGCCACGCTTCAACAAATTCTCTGTTTCGCGTTCGTACTTCTCGTGGTTGTGTCCTAAGAAGAAGTATAGATTGGATGCAAACCTCAATGGTGGACCTCGTCCATTTATTATGAGCGACATCTACGAGAAGTATCTTCCAATGGATATCCTTCCAGTTTATTTAATCAAGGCTATTATGGCTGGCGATATCGACAAGATGGAGAATTTGGGAATCTACGAGATTGTAGAGGAGGATATCGCGCTTTGCGAATTTGTGGATCTCTCGAAGATCGACATGCAACAAATTTTGCGCGATGGTATTAACTTAATGATTAAGGAGGCTTAAGAGATGAAAGAACTACGTAAACTTGTAGATAAGGTTAAACCAACCTTCTCGAAGGGCGGAAAGCTTTCGTGGCTCGAATCAACATTCGAGGGTTTCGAAACATTCCTCTTTGTCCCTAACACAACAGCCAAAAAGGGAGCTCACATTCGCGACTGTAACGACTCTAAGCGTACCATGATTATGGTGGTTATCGCTCTTATGCCAGCTCTTCTATTTGGATTGTACAACACCGGATTCCAACACTTTAACGTTATGTTGGGCGAATCTGCTACCATCTTCGAATGTTTTTGGTATGGTCTGCTCAAGATGTTGCCTATGATCATTGTTTCGTATGGTGTGGGTCTAGGTATTGAGTTCTGTTTTGCGCAAATGCGTGGTCACGAGATCTACGAGGGATTCCTTGTAACAGGTCTTTTGATTCCGCTTATTATGCCAGTTGATATTCCATTGTGGATGGTTGCTGTCTCTACCGCTTTTGCCGTTATTATTGGTAAAGAGGTCTTTGGCGGAACAGGAATGAATGTTTGGAACCCAGCTCTTATTGCTCGTGCCTTTGCATTCTTCGCTTACACACCTCAAATGTCGGGTCAAACCGTATGGTTTGCCGATGCTGTCGATGGTTTCACCGGTGCTACTGCATTGGAGCAACTAACAAACGGCTCAATGGAGTTCTCTGCAATGGATGCATTCCTTGGTTTTATCCCCGGTTCTGTTGGTGAGACATCTACTGCAGCTATCCTTTTGGGAGGTGCGTTGTTGCTCTTCACCGGTATCGCTTCGTGGAAAACTATGCTTAGCGTATTTGCCGGAGGTTTCGCTATGGCGCTTATCTTCAATCTATTTGGTGCTGAGGGTACATATATGGCCGTTCCTGCTCACTATCATTTGATCGTTGGTGGTTTCGCATTTGGTGCTGTATTTATGGCAACCGATCCGGTTACTTCGGCTCAAACAAGCGCAGGAAAGTATATTGTAGGTTTCATGACAGGTTTCATCGCAATCTTGATTCGCGTGATCAACCCAGCTTACCCAGAGGGAATGATGCTTTCAATTCTGTTTATGAATGCGCTTGCTCCACTTGTTGACTACTATGTAGTTGAGGCGAACATAGCTCGAAGAAATAAACGTGTTAAACTAGCTAAATAGGGAGAATATGGCAACTAATAAATATATATGTAAGACATGTGGATATATTCACCAGGGCGATGCTCCAACTACGGTATGTCCAATTTGTAAGGTTCCAGCTTCTGAGTTTGAACTAGTTAAAGAGCCTAAAAAAGGTCTATTTGGCGATAAGAATAGCAATGCTTATATTATCACATATTCAACTATCATGGTTGTTATTGTGGCATTCTTCCTAGCTTTCACCGCAGTAAATCTTAAGCCTCTGCAGGATGCAAATATCCTTAACGAGAAGCAACAAGCGATCCTGTCGTCGCTAGGTGCAGCCGATGAGAATTACGACGAATTTATCACTGCTTTCGCTGTCAATGCGAAGGGTGAAGTTGTTGAAGGCGTTGAGGGCGAGGCAGTTCTCGATAAGCTAGCTGATCTTAAATCAACTTTCGAGGGCAATGTTTATCCACTTTTCAAGGCTAAGGATGGTCGTATCGTAGTGCCAATCTTTGGTTCGGGTCTATGGAACTCTATTTGGGGCTATGTGGCTTTGGAGTCAGATATGAACACTATCTCGGGTGTGGTTCTCGACCACGCAGGCGAGACTCCTGGTCTTGGTGCTGAGATCGCAACTGCTAAACACCAAGCTCAATACGCAGGTAAGACTATCTTCGAGGGCGACGATTTTGTATCGATCACACTTGTTAAAGGTGGTGCAACCCAGGCTAATATCTCGCACGAGGTCGATGGAATTTCGGGAGGTACCAAAACTGCAGATGGTGTTACCAATATGTTCAACGACAGCTTGTCGAAGTATGTTGAATACTTCAAGGCTCAATCGAGTGTTAACAATGTAAATCCGCAAGACAATGAGTAGTAATAATTTAAAAACTCTAACCGCTCCCTTGAGCGGTAATAACCCAGTGATTGTTCAGATCTTGGGTATATGTTCGGCATTGGCGGTAACAGTGCAACTTAAGCCAGCTATCGTAATGTCGATATCGGTTATCGTTGTAACAGCTTTTGCTAACCTTGTGATGTCACTTTTGCGTAAAGGCTTGCCTTCGCGTATCCGTATCATTGTGCAACTTGTAGTTATTGCAGCTCTTGTGATCTTGGTTGACCAAGTGTTGAAGGCATTTGTTTACGATGTCTCGAAGCAATTGTCTGTATACGTGGGTCTTATCATCACCAACTGTATTATCATGGGACGTGTCGAGGCTTACGCCTTGGGTAATAAACCATGGGATGCATTCTTAGATGGTGTAGGTAATGGCTTTGGTTATGGTGCTATCTTGGTGGCTATCGCATTCTTCCGCGAACTGTTTGGTTCAGGATCACTATTGGGCATTAGAATCATCCCCGAGAGTTGGTATATTGCCGAGGGTGGTTTCTACTCAAATAATGGCATGATGCTCTTCCCACCAATGGCGCTTATTATCGTAGGTTGCATTATCTGGGCACACCGTTCGTTCAATAAAGATTTACAAGAAAAATAGGAGGCAAGATTATGGAATTATTAAATCTATTTATCAAGTCGATCTTTATCGACAATATGGTCTTCGCTTTCTTCTTCGGTATGTGTTCATACATTGCCGTATCAAAGAGCGTTAAGACAGCAGTGGGCTTGGGTGCAGCAGTTATCTTCGTTATGGTGATGACCGTGCCCTTGAACTACCTACTAAATGAGTACGTCTTGGCACCAAACGCTTTGAGCCAGGGTGTCGACCTTAGCTTCTTGAGCTTTATCGTCTTTATTGCCGTTATTGCTTCGTTTGTGCAGCTTGTGGAGATGATCGTCGAGAAATTCTCGCCATCGTTGTATAGCCAACTAGGTATCTTCCTTCCGCTTATCGCCGTTAACTGTGCGATTCTTGGAGGTTCGCTATTTATGCAACAGAAGGTCGGTTCGGGCGAGATTTCGTCGACTCTAGACTCATTAGTATATGGCTTGGGATCTGGTATCGGTTGGGCTCTAGCAATCGTTATGATGGCTGCAATCCGCGAGAAGACTCAGTACTCACATATTCCAGCAGCCCTTAAGGGACCAGGTATCGCCTTTATTATTACTGGCCTTATGGGTATCGCCTTTATGATGTTCTCAGGAATTAAACTTTAACCTTAAAAAAGAGAATCAGATGATTACAACAATTATTACAGCAATAGTTGCCTTTCTGGTCGTAACCCTCATCTTGGTGGGTCTACTTCTCTTTGCAAAGGCAAAGCTAACCTCGTCGGGCGAGGTTACAATCGACATCAATGGTGGCGAGAAAATTATTACAGCCCAGAGTGGTTCAACACTACTTAATACGCTTTCGGACAATCAAATCTTCCTTCCATCGGCTTGTGGTGGTGGTGGATCGTGCGGTATGTGTAAGTGCCAAGTTATGGAGGGAGGCGGAGAGATCTTGCCAACCGAGACTGGCTTTATCACTCGCAAGATGCAGAAAGATCACTGGCGCCTAGGTTGTCAAGTGAAGGTGAAAGAGGATATGAAGATTCAAGTATCTGAAGAGGTGCTTGGAGTGAAAAAGTGGGAGTGCGAGGTTATTTCGAACCGCAGTATCTCTACCTTCCTCAAGGAGTTTGTGGTTAAATTGCCCGAGGGCGAGACCCTTAACTTCAAGAGTGGTGGTTATATCCAAATCGATGTACCTAAGTACGACGAGATTAAATTCTCGGATATGGATGTCGAGCCTCAATTCCGCGACGACTGGACTCAACTCGATATGTGGAAGCTCGCTACGGTTAACCCCGAGCCAACTTACCGTGCTTACTCGATGGCCAATCACCCTGCAGAGGGAAATATCATCATGCTTAACATCCGTATCGCAACACCTCCATTTGATCGTGCTGCAGGCGACTATGTTAAGGTGAATCCGGGTATCTGTTCGTCGTATGTCTACTCACGCAAGGCTGGCGATAAGATCACTATCTCGGGTCCTTACGGTGAATTCTTCATTCCAAATGACTCACCAGAGGATCAAGAGTTGATTTTTATTGGTGGTGGAGCGGGTATGGCACCAATGCGTAGCCACATCATGCACCTATTTAAAACTGTCAAGAGCGGTCGCAAGGTGTCGTTCTACTATGGTGCACGCGCACTTAAGGAGGTTCCTTATCTTGAGGAGTTCCGCCAAATCGAACGCGACTTCCCTAACTTCTCATTCAACTTGGGACTCGATCGCCCGGATCCTGAGGCTGATAAGGTTGGCGAAAAGTACACCGCAGGATTTATCCACAACGTACTTTACGAGACATATCTTCGCGACCACGAGGATCCAGAGGGAGCTCTATACCTAATGTGCGGACCTCCAATGATGATCTCATCGGTTGAGAATATGCTTGATAGTTTAGGCGTTCCTGCCGAAAACATCTTGTATGATAACTTCGGAAGCTAATTTCGATTAGCACCACAAAATAGGCCAGCTCAATGAGCTGGCCTATTTTGTTACACCTTAGATTAACGTGAGTTCGATAATTATCGAACTCACGTTATTATATCTTAAGCGAATAGCTTTGCAGGATATTCGCCTGCCTCGATAAGGGCAGCGATTTTAGCAACTACCTCTGGACGATCTTCAGCGTAAGTTACACCGAACCACTTAGAAGTTGTGTCGAGTACTTTCACTGTTGCCTCACCTGACTGAATTAATTCATTTACAGTCAGTGGAATAAAGAATTCAGACTTTGGAGTGTTGATATTCTCGTTCAAGAAGCTCACAAAGCTCTTCTCTGAGTATTCGAAATAATCTGGAGTGAAGCCCCACATGTTCATCGATACTGGAGTTTTCTCGCAGATTGTCTGAATCTGGTCATTTTCGTCGGGGAATTGAATCTCGCCAGCCTCGTTGCGTGCGATTGCTGTGCGCTCAACGACAGTTGTGAGGTAACCCTCTTCGTTTGTGCCACATACACCGCGTGAAACTGTGCCGCTCTCCGATAGGGTATTGCCTACGCGGTAGCCGATCATACAGTAGTCACCAGTTTTTGTATACTCCTTTGAAAGCTCAGCACCCAAAACAGCGAAGCTGTCGCGACCGTAGAAGTCGTCGGCATTAATCACCGCGAATGGCTCCTTGATAACATCTTTACCCATCAAAACAGCGTGGTTAGTACCCCATGGTTTTGTGCGATCCTCTGGGCAAGTGAAGCCCTCTGGCAAAGTGTCAATCGCTTGAAAAACAAGCTCTACAGGAATCGAGTTTTCATATTTTGGAAGGATCTGCTCGCGGAAAGCCTCTTCGAAATCACGACGGATAACGAATACGACCTTGCCAAAGCCGCCACGAATAGCGTCGAAGATCGAATAATCCATAATTGTCTCGCCATTTGGGCCAAGACCATCTAATTGTTTTAGTCCTCCGTAGCGGCTACCCATGCCTGCTGCAAGGACAAATAATGTTGGTTTCATATTTTTTTTAGTTAGGAGTTAGGAGTTAGGAGTTAGGAGTTAGGAGTTAGGAGTTATTTTAGTTAGAAGTTTATTGAAGTTGAACTGCGCCAGCCAACTCCTAACTCTTAACTCCTAACTCCTAACTCCTAACTGAAATTATAGTTTTCTTGCTCCGTCGTTAATAACAACTGGGATAATCTCTGGCTCGATGTCGTACTCAGCCTTGAATTTCTCGATTGCTGTTGCGATAAATGAGTCGTACAACTCATCCTTAACAAGGTTGATAGTGCAACCACCAAATCCACCACCCATGATACGTGAACCAGTTACGCCACACTCGCGAGCCACGTCAACCAAGAAGTCGATCTCAACGCAAGATACCTCGTAGTCCTTTGAAAGACCCTCGTGAGTAGCATAAACGTTTACACCAACAGTCTCGAAATCACCAACTTTCAACGCCTCGCATACGTTATATACACGTTGCTCCTCGCCAACAACGAATGTTGCACGCATAAAATCTTCCTCAGAAACTTTATCCTTAACTGTAGCCAAAGTCTCGAGCGTTGCGCCACGAAGTGATGGTTGGCCAAGTGCTGCAGCAACTCGCTCGCAGCTCTCACGACGTTTGTTGTATGGAGAGTCAACAAGTTCGTGCTTAACCTTTGAGTTAACAAGAACCAATTTGTAACCCTTAGCGTCGAATGGGAAGTACTCGAACTCCATTGAGCGGCAGTCAAGACGCATTAGGTGGTTTTTCTTACCGAAGATTGAAGCGAATTGATCCATGATTCCGCACTTCACGCCGATGTAGTTGTGCTCAGTTGATTGACCAATGCGAGCCAATTCGAACTTGTCGATAGAGTTATCGTTGAAAAGATCGTTGATAGCGAAACCAAAAACTGACTCCAAAGCAGCAGACGACGAAAGACCAGCACCAGCAGGTACAGATCCTGAGAATGCAGTATCGAAGCCCTCGACTTTGCCACCGCGTTTTACCACCTCGCAGCATACGCCATAAATATAACGTAACCATCCCTCCTCAGGAAGCTCGCCACCTAGAGTGAACTCTGCATATGAGTCAAAATCTACGGCATAAGCCTTAACAACGTTAGTGCCATTAGGTTTGATCTCTGCAAAGATACCTTGCTCGATTGCTCCTGGGAATACGAATCCCTCGTTGTAGTCGGTGTGCTCACCTATTAGATTGATACGACCCGATGAAGCGTACATTGTGCCCTGGCCTTCAAATTTTGAAGCGAAAGCTGCTTTTACTTTTGTTTGCATTACTATTAGTTTTAAAATTTAGATTAAATGTTTAGTTAGTTAAGTATACAAAGTTAATAAATAAAATTATAATCTAAAATAAAAACCAATATAATTTTGTCACTTGACCCATTTTTCCACTCTTTTGCTACAGTGAGGCGAAGATTGTCACCAGAATTGGAACTGTAATCTCCATGACTAGTCCATGGAAAATTGCAATTATCACATACTCCTTACCCGAAAAGCGAGTGATTATCGGCAGTAGGGTATCGATAGAGGTAGCTCCGGCAGATGATATGACCGATAACCTGCCAAAGTAGCGCACCAAAAGTGGAGCTGCGAGAATCGTTGCAATTTCGCGGATAACGTTGGAGAGTAGTGCAATTGTGCCGATTTCAGCTCCTCGATATTCGGTTAGCAAAATGCTTGAAAGTGAGTAGTATCCAAAGCCACTAGCCACAGCCAAAACATCCTTCAGCTCCATAGAGCTAACCGTAGGCCATAGCGCCATAGCGCCAAGAAGTGTGCCCACGATGGTGCCAAGAGGTAATAAAATGACCTTCCAACTCTGTGATCTTAAGGCTTTTAATGCATTTTTGTCGCAGCCGATACTAATACCCACGGTAAGCATCATCACATATAGAATATATCTGGTTGCATTGCCCGAACAAAATTCAGCCAATGCTTCAAAATTCAATCCTAGCAGCAATCCAACAGCAAAGAACGAAACAATAATTATACTCCCTTTCATTGGCCCTCCTTTCCTTTAAAAATATACCTATATATTATAGCGGCAAAAATGGCGCTTCCTATCACTGCCCCCATGGTTATCAAAAAGGCACGAAGACCAATTGTCGAGAGGTTGCTCACGATCTCTTCGTTGCCTCCTACAACAATGCCCATAACCAACAGAAGTAGGTATATGATTCCGTTGAGCAGCTTGGAGAGTATGCCCGGAGCCTTAACCGAGCGGATTTGGGTGCCGATCAATACCCCAACTATTATGATTGCTAGAACTTTAAACATAGGTGTAGTGTAAAAATAAAGCTCGCTCTTTGTGTTGAGCGAGCTTTATTGTAATGGTGTTATACTCTATTTTGCAGCACGCTTACGGTCATTCTCATTGAGAAGTATCTTGCGTAGACGCATAGAATTTGGAGTCAACTCTACATACTCATCCTCTTGGATATACTCCAAAGCCTCCTCGAGCGAGAAAACTTTTGGAGGTGCGATAGATGATTTATCGTCGTTACCCGATGCACGCATGTTTGTCAACTGCTTAGATTTGGTGACATTAACTGTAATATCGTTGCTGCGTGAGTGCTCGCCAATAACCTGTCCGCAATATACCTCATCCATTGGGTGGATGAAGAATTTACCACGATCTTGCAATTTATCGATCGAATATGCGAATGCCGTACCAGTCTCGCCCGAGATTATCGAACCATTGTTGCGCATCTCAATATCGCCAACCCAAGGCTCGAAGCCAACCAAGCGGTGAGTCATAATCGCCTCGCCCGCAGTTGCAGTAAGCATATTCGAACGAAGTCCGATGATGCCTCGCGAAGGAATCGAGAACTCCATACGTGTGCGCTCGTCGCTAGTCAACATATTGAGCATAGTGCCCTTACGACGCGTAACAAGGTCGATCACCGTACCTGCATACTCTTCGGGGCAATCCACGGTCAACTCTTCGATTGGCTCGCAACGTTTGCCATCGATCTCTTTGATAATTACTTGAGGCTGACCAACTTGAAGCTCGTAGCCCTCGCGACGCATAGTCTCGATCAATACTGATAAGTGGAGTACACCACGACCAAATACGATAAAGCTATCGGCAGTTGCTCCCGATGAAACGCGCAGGGCAAGGTTCTTCTCCAGCTCCTTGTCCAAGCGATCCTTGATGTGGCGCGAAGTGACAAATTTACCATCCTTACCAAAGAATGGCGAGTTATTGATTGTAAAGAGCATCGACATTGTTGGCTCGTCGACAGCAATTGGGGGTAGTGGCTCGGGGTTCTCGAAGTCGCAGATTGTATCTCCAATCTCGAAGCCTTCGATTCCCACTACAGCACAGATCTCACCACAATTAACCGTGTCGACCTTCTTCTTGCCAAGACCCTCGAAGATCATCAGCTCCTTGATTTTGCACTTTGTCATCTTCTCACCATCGCGCTTGGCTAGAGTCACGCTCTGACCAGCCTTTAGCGATCCGCGAGTGATCTTTCCAATGGCGATGCGACCAATGAACGAAGAGAATTCTAACGATGTGATGAGCATTTGTGGAGTTCCTTCGGCCATTTCTGGTTCTGGAATCTCATCGATGATAGCGTCCAAAAGTGGTGCGATTGAGCCTGTTGGCTCGTTCCACTTGTGAGACATCCAACCCTGTTTTGCCGATCCGTAGATTGTTTTATAGTCTAACTGCTCCTCGGTTGCCTCGAGCGTGAACATCAAATCGAAGACCTGCTCATTAACAATTTCGGGGCGACAGTTTGGCTTGTCGACCTTATTAACCACAACGATTGGTTTTTTGCCCAAAGCTAGGGCCTTCTGCAAAACGAATCGCGTTTGAGGCATTGTTCCCTCGAAGGCATCGACAAGCAACAACACGCCGTCGCACATGTTCAAAACACGCTCTACCTCACCACCAAAATCGGCGTGACCAGGGGTGTCGATGATGTTAATTTTATAGTCCTTATATATAACCGATACGTTTTTCGAAAGAATAGTGATTCCTCGCTCTCTCTCCAAATCGTTGTTGTCTAGTATTAACTCGCCTTGAGGCTGAGCATTTTCGCGAAGGATTTGACCCTCGAGAATCATCTTGTCGACCAATGTAGTTTTACCGTGGTCTACGTGGGCGATGATTGCAATGTTGCGTAATTTTTGCATCAGATTTTTTTTATCGATAAATTTTGAGGCAAAGGTAATCATTTTGTGGTAAAAAACTCTATCTTTGCCATTAAAACAATGTGTAATGGAACAAGATTTAATTTTAAATATCAAAGGTAAGAGTAAAGTCATAATTGGCGACTCTGCGAAAATGTTAGCTAACTTGCTCACTACCAAGCAGAGAGTGATAGTTATTTCGGATTTAAATATAGATCGACTCTATGGTGATATGTTAGCGCCATACGAAAAAATCTTGATCGGTGTGGGCGAGACAATTAAAACATTGCAGACCGTAGAATCCATTTGTCGTCAACTGCTTGAGCTTCGTGCCGACCGCTCGACATTCTTGCTTGGCATCGGAGGAGGTATTGTGAGTGATATTACGGGTTTTGTCGCCGCTATATATATGAGAGGTATAAACTTCGGATTTGTCTCTACAACTCTGCTAAGTCAAGTCGATGCTGGAGTAGGCGGAAAAAATGGCGTTAACTTCGAGGGGTACAAAAATATGATAGGTACCTTCTTGCAGCCCGAATTTGTTATCTGCGATGTTTCGATGCTCTCGACACTCCCCGAACGTGAGTTTAGAGCTGGAGTTGCCGAGATCATAAAATCGGCTATCATTGCAAATTCAGAGCTGTTCAAAGAGTTGGAGCTACATACGCTCGATAGTTTGAGAGTAAATAAAGCGTTGTTATCGAGAATTATTTTCGAGTCGGTTCGTATCAAGGCACATATTGTCGAGAAGGATGAGCGCGAATCGGGCGAGCGTCGTAAATTAAATCTTGGTCACACTTTTGCGCATGCCATCGAGAAGAACTCTAATGCAATGATCCATGGTGAGGCTGTTGCTGTGGGAACTATTATCGTTGCAAATATGGCACATCACATGGGATTGCTCTCATCAGAGAGTAGAGATCGCATTTGCAAAGTGATCGAAGGATTTGGATTTGAGACCACTTCGCCTGTGGCTATGTCGAAGATGCTCAAGTCGATAGCTCATGATAAGAAGGTGTCGGGCGATACCGTAGCATTGGTTCTTCCGGTGGATATTGGCTGTTGCGAGGTGAAAATAATGGCACTAAATGAGATCCCAGAGTTTTAAGTCATAAGAATTTTACTACCTTTGGGACGTTAAACTTTAAGGGCACTAGAGTTATTCCCTTATAAATAATAAATGTAATGAAACATGCATACGTATTCCCCGGACAAGGAGCTCAAGCTCCCGGAATGGGAAAAGACCTCTACGAAAATAGTGTAGAGGCTAAAGAGTTGTTTGAGAAAGCAAACGAAATTTTAGGTTTCAGAATCACCGATATTATGTTCGATGGTACGGCCGAGCAACTTAAAGAGACTAAGGTTACCCAACCGGCAGTATTCCTACACTCGGTAATTATGGCAAAGAGTTTGGGCGTTTGTCCCGACGGTGTTGCTGGTCACTCTTTGGGCGAATTTTCGGCTTTGGTTGTCGCTGGAGCGCTATCTTTTGAAGATGGATTGCGCCTAGTTTCTAAGCGTGCTATGGCTATGCAAGCTGCCTGCGAGGCTGTCGAGGGTACTATGGCTGCTGTTTTGGCTCTGCCCGACGCTGCTGTCGAGCAGATCTGTGAGGCTGTCGATGGTGTTGTTGTTGCCGCAAACTACAACTGCCCGGGCCAATTGGTTATCTCGGGAGCTGTCGAGGCTGTCGAAGAGGCTTGCCTTAAGGCCAAAGAGGCTGGCGCAAAACGTGCTATGCGTTTGCCTGTTGGTGGTGCGTTCCACTCTCCGCTTATGGCGCCTGCTCGCGAGGAGTTGGCAGCAGCTATCGCTTCTGCAGAGTTCTCAGTGCCAATATGTCCAATCTATCAAAATGTTGATGCTAAGCCATATACAGATCCTGTAAAGATCAAGGAGAACCTTATCGCTCAACTTACAGCCCCTGTACGCTGGACCTACATTTCGCAAAATATGATTGCTGATGGATTCACCGAATTCACAGAATTAGGCCCCGGAGCAGTGCTTCAAGGCTTAATCAAAAAGGTGAGTGGTGATGTGGCAGTAGAGTCGAAATCGACTTTGTAGAACCACTCTACAACTCAAAAATATAAGGCGAGTAGCAATTAAGCTGCTCGCTTTTTGCTTTTTCAATGTCGTCGAAGATTCCATATATGGTCGAGCCACTGCCCGACATGGCCGCATAGATGGCGCCACAAGACAGAATATCCTCCTTAATTCGTCCCAATATAGGGTGCGAGCGGAAGATGTGATCCTCAAAATCGTTCTTGATTTGCCCCTGCCACTCTTCTAGGGGTAAAGCTACGAGTTTAGAGAGGGGAGTCTCTGGGTATGCAGGTCTCACTCCCGCATAAGCCTCGCGTGTTGAAACATTAACATCGGGCTTTATGAGCATTAAATATTTGCCGTCGAGATCAAGGTCAATGGGTGTCATAACCTCGCCACGGCTGGAGCATAGTTGTGGTGAATTGCGCACAAAAAATGCGGTGTCGCTACCTAGTTCAGATGCTAAATCGATTAATTGCGACTCGTTTAAGCCTAGATTAAACAGTGAGTTAACAGCCAAGATTACAGCTGTTGCATCGGCCGATCCTCCGCCTAATCCTGCTCCAAAAGGGATCTTTTTATCTAGAATAATTTTCACATGTCCAATCTGCGGATATCGACTTTGCATAAGGTTGTAGGCTTTAATGCACAGATTATCTTGAGTTGGGCAGTCGATCATCAATCCTCGCCCCTCGAACTCGGTCTTCTTGGATTCGATTATGGATATATGAAGTGTGTCGAACAGCCCACGAACGGGAATCATCACCGTCGATAGCTCGTGATAACCATCCTCTCGACGCTCCAAAACATCGAGTCCAATATTTATTTTGCAGTTTGCTGAAATTGTCATAGAGCAAAAGTAGTAATTTATCATTAAATTCACTAATTTTGTGGTATGAAATTTAGAACTCAAATAGATATCCCGCAGGCTAAGGAGCAGTTAGATTACTCTTCGAGTATCCTATGCATTGGCTCATGCTTTGCGCTCTCGATTGGCAGTAAGCTTCAGCGCTCGAAGTTTACAACAGAGGTAAATCCTATGGGTGTGATGTTCAATCCAATGTCGATTGCATCAACTCTTGAGCGTCTTGGCGATGGAAATATGGTCGATAAATCTGAATTGCAGCAGGGTAGAGAGGGGTGGTTTCACTTCGACTTTCATGGCTCATTCTCTCATCGCGACCCCAATGTGGCCGTTCAAAAGATGAATCAGGCAGTCGATGCTGGGCACCTCGCATTTGCGCAAAGTGACACCGTAATCATAACCTTAGGCACTGCGTGGATATACCAACTACTTAATAGTGGGGTAGTTGCAGCAAATTGTCACAAGGAGCCTTCGCGGAGATTCTCTAGGCGAGCAATGAGCGTTGATGAGGTGGTGAGTGCTGTTGGTGCTCAAGTGCAAAAATACCCTTCAAAACGATTCATCTTCTCGCTGAGTCCAATTCGACATCTTGCCGATGGGCATGCCGAAAACTCCTTGAGCAAAGCGACGCTTCGTGTGGCCATTGCAAAAATTGTGGAGCTCTATTCGAATGCCTCGTACTTTCCAGCCTTCGAGATCATGATGGACGACCTGCGCGATTATCGCTTCTATGATGAAGATATGGTGCATCCATCTTCGCAGGCAGTAGATTATATATGGTCTAAGTTCTGCGAGTCTCAAATCTCGGCAGAAGCTCAAGCGAGAATGCAGAGCGTTGCATCGATTGTTCGCGCAGCTGCTCACCGACCCTTTGATGCAGCCTCTGAGTCCTACCGAGAGTTTTGTGACAAGCAGCTAGAGTTGATAAAAAAACACCCAAATATAGATTTCGGCAAGGAAAGTGCATTTTTTAGGGGGCAATTACAAAATAATTTGTAATTTTGCCACTCAACGTTTGAATTATGATAAAGAGAATAACACTATATATAGCTGCATCGCTAGTGACAGCGAGCGCATTTGCTCAACCAATCGACCCCTCGCGTCCTCGTTTAGTGGTCAATATTGTCGTTAGCGGCATGCGACAAGTCGATATCGAGCGCTACCAAAGTAACCTGGGGATGGGTGGTTTGCGCCTATTTTACGAGGAGGGGCTTCGCTACGATAATTGCCAATATGGATATAAGCAGACTTCAACTCCTGTCTCGTTGTCGACCCTCTCTACCGGTGCTCAGCCATCGACGCATGGTGTTGTAGGGCAAAGTTGGTTTGATTATGTGACCAACCAGGAGGTTGATTTGATAGCCGACGCTGCGGTTGAAAATGTGGAATATCCTTTGCCTGAGGGTAGTTATTCGGCTCACAACCTGCATGTTCCGACTGTAAGCGAAGCGCTTTTGATCGACTCGCCACAGAGTGCCGCAGTAACCATAGCGCTCGACCCCACCTCGGCAATTACGCTTTCGGGGCAGAGGGGGCAGACATTCTGGTTTGATGCCTTTACATGTAATTGGGCAAGTTCGACAGCCTATATGGATCAGCTCCCCTTGTGGGTGATGGATCATAACCGCTCGGAGGCAGATATCGCACAAACCTCGTCGCAATGGAATATGTCGTTCCACTCCGACCTCTACATCAATTCGCGATATCATCCAACTTCGGGAGCTTATGTTCTGGGCAATGCCGCTAAGATCAGCTCCAAGGAGGATCGTCGCGAGCGCTATGCGAAGTATTACAAGCGTATCGTCTCCTTGCCAATTGGAAATGATATTGTTGCCGCATTTGCAAAATTGTCGGTTGCAAGCCTAAAATTGGGCTCGGATGAGCATGTCGATATTCTTAATATCTGTTTCGATGCATCGCGCAATATTGTAGAGAAGTATGGCCCAGAGTCGATCGAGGCCGAGGATATGTATTATAAGTTAGATCGAACAATAGCCGAAATGGTGAAATTTATCGATTCGCAAGTAGCGGGTGGCGATGTGGTCTACCTACTCACTTCGGACCATGGAACAAGCCCCACGATTGCTGTGGGCACTCAGAGGTTTAACCCTCAGCAATTCGAGGTGATTCTCAATGGTTTTCTCTCGGTTCGTTACGGAAGTGACTCGTGGGTATTGGGCTATAAAAATGGCGCTATCTACCTCAATCACAATGCTATTTACCGAAATGGACTCTCGCTGGTGGATGTTCAAAACGAAGCTGCAACTTTCGCTTTACAGTTAGATGGCGTCTCGCATGCAGTGACCTCCACTTCGCTCTCGTCGAGCTATTTTGGAAATGGATTTGCACAACGTATTCAAACTGGATTCTATCAACGTCGCTCGGGAGATGTGATTTTGAACCTTATGCCCAACTGGATCGAGAGAGACGATAGCCGCCTATCGCAATCCGGTTCGATGTACAACTACGATAGAGCTATACCTCTGATTATATATGGTGCAAAGATTCCAGGCCAAGTGATCTCGCGCCAGGTCGATGCAATATCCATAGCACCCACCTTGGCTGCAATAATGGATATATCGGAGCCAGCTGCATCGGAAGGCGTAGCCCTTGAAGAACTTAAACAATAAACGAGGAGATGAATAATATACAAGACCAAATAATCGAGGAGTTTGCAATCTACGACGATTGGCTCGATAAATATAACTACCTGATCGAATTAAGCGACGAGTTGGAGCCATTCGACGAGGCTCACCGCACCGAACAGTATGTCATTAGTGGCTGTCAATCAAGAGTTTGGGTTGATGCCCAACTGCGTGAAGGTAAGGTATTTTTTGGAGCCGATAGCGATGCGATAATCACCAAGGGAATTATCGCGCTGCTTATTCGTGTTATGAACGGTCGCTCGCCACGCGAGATTCTCGCCACAGAGCTCTATTTTATCGACGCCATTGGGCTTAGCGAGAACCTATCGCCAACGCGCAGCAATGGCCTCTTGGCAATGATCAAGCAGATGAGAATGTATGCATTGGCTTACTCCACAAAAGTAGAATAACTCCATATCCAAAACTTAGGTTATATGACACCAGCAGAGATAATAGAGGTTGAAAAAAACATAGTTTTAACCCTTAAAACCATTTTTGATCCCGAGATCCCGGTAAATATTTACGACTTGGGTTTGATCTACGATATCGAATATGAACCTTCGGGAGAGGTGACTATTCGAATGACGCTTACGGCGCCCAATTGTCCAATGGCAGATGTCTTGTTCGAGGATGTTAACCGCGAAGTGATGAAGGTTAAAGGCGTTGAGTCGGTGAATGTCATTTTAGTTTTTGAGCCCGAATGGGACCGTTCGATGATGTCCGAGGAGGCTCTCTTGGAGCTTAATTTATTTTAGCGATAGATATGTGGGGTAAAGTAGATAGTGAAGAGAAAGTGGATAAGCGAGCACTCAATAGGTTGATTGCTGGCTCACCGTACTTGGGTTGTGGTCGCTATTTGAAGTCAATCGAAGAGATTCACCGCCAAGAGATATACTCCCACTATGAGTTCGAGAGGCTCGATGGGAAATATCAAGCCATTATGGATTTGTATCGTAATCAGGCTGGTACAAATTGGAATCAAACTCTATTTAACTACTTCTTTAAATATCTGGGCGATAAGGCCAACTGTGAGGCTTATATGTTGCTGGCCAATAGGGTTGGTTACAATGCAATCTTGCGTGAGCGCCTAAACCCGCTTCGCCTCGAGGCTCTATTATTGGGCGCATCGGGCCTCTTGAAGGATTATAGAGAGGACCCTTATACCGAGGCGCTTAGAACCGAGGCAGAGTACCTGATGCGCAAATATAACATCACCCCTCTTAGCTCGAAGAGCTGGATACTCCGACGACATATGCCACTCAATAATCCTGTCCTTCGATTGGCTCAAGCGGCAACCTTATTCTCTCAAAATGAGCTACTTTTCGATAAGGTTATTGCATGCCGCTGCTTGGAAGATATCGAAGATATTTTTATGGTCGAGGCCTCGGATTATTGGACAGATCACTATGTACCATCAAAGGTTAGCGATAAGAGCGATGTAAAAAGATTAGGCTCATCAAAGTGTAATATCCTGGGAATCAATCTTGTAGTTATGCTGCAATATGCCTATGGAGCATATCTATCGGATGATGCACTCATCGAGCAAGCTCATAATCTCCTTCAAGATCTCAAGCCCGAAGAGAATAGATATACCAAAGCGTGGCGAAAATATGGCATCCGCCCAAAGAGTGCTTTCGAGAGCCAGGCGCTTATTCAAATAGCTGAAAAACATTGCGCTCAAAGCAATTGCAAAGGGTGTTATTTGGGTGCCAGAGCAATGGAAGATTTCAGCTGGCTCGACACCGAAGAGTAATTATCTATACAATAATCTACAATTTTGTTCCGTTCTACAACTGAACAAAATAATTTATGCCTATGATTCATTGATACTACTTTTATTTAACATTTATTTTTAACATTATGAAAAAAGTAGTTTTATACTTAGGAGCCGTTGCTTGCGCAATAGTAGTTGGAGGCCTTACAGCCTACCAAGTGGCTCAGCAAACTTTGAAGAGTGTAGAGGGTAGTGGCGCCTTGGATTCAGCTAAGGTCTATTCCGAGCCTCGCTCACCACAAATGGGTTCTCAATTCGTTGCATATAGCCAAGACAATTTCCCAGATTTAACCTATGCAGCCGAGAATGCCGTTCATGCAGTGGTCAATATCGAGGTGATACAAACTGTCGAGACTCGCAGCCGAAGCAGTTACGATCCATTCTATGATTTCTTTGGGATTCCGCAGCAGGGGCGAAGTCAGCAACAGCCTCAAACTCAGGAGCGTCGATCGGGTGGATCGGGAGTTATTCTTTCGGAAGATGGATTTATTGTGACTAATAACCACGTTGTTAATGGTGCCACTTCGCTTCGAGTGAAGCTGTATGATGGTCGAGTGTTCGATGCAAAAACCATTGGTGTTGACCCAACTACCGACATTGCTCTGATCAAAATCGAAGCCGACAAACTTCCTACGATCCCCTTTGGAAGTTCCGATGAGCTGCGTTTGGGCGAATGGGTATTGGCAATTGGTTCACCTTTTGATCTTCAATCGACCATTACAGCTGGTATTGTTAGTGCCAAGGCGCGCCAATTGGATGTTATTCCGACAGATTTCCGTATAGAGTCATTTATTCAAACCGATGCTGCGGTGAATCCCGGTAACTCGGGCGGAGCACTGGTTAATACGCGAGGAGAATTGATTGGGATAAACACCGTAATCAAGTCGCAAACAGGTAGTTACATTGGTTATTCGTTTGCCGTTCCCGAGAGTATCGTAAAGAAAGTGGTGATGGATCTCAAAGAGTTCGGTGTTGTTCAACGTGCAATGTTGGGCATTAGCTTTAGACCGATTGACCAACAATTCTTAGACTCCGAAGGCGAGAATTATGGCATTAAGGAACTTGGTGGAGTATTTGTTGCCGCAGTGCAAGAGGATGGTGCAGCGTCTAATGCAGGAGTGCGCAAGGGCGATGTGATCACACATATTAATGGTGTAGAGCTCAACGACAAAACCAGCCTTCAAGAGCAAGTCGGAAAGCACCGCCCGGGCGACAAAGTAAAAATTGTTGTAAAAAGAGGTGGCGAAGTGAAACATTTTGATGTTACACTGCGTAATAAGAGTGGTAAAGAGGAGTTGTTGTCCAGTGACAGCGTCGATGTAGTCGAAGCGTTGGGTGGTAAATTCTCGAACGCAAGCGAGAAACTATGTCGTGAACTTGAAATCAGCGGTGGAGTAGTTGTTACGTCGATAGATAATGGAGGCCTTTTAGCACGAGCACGTGTCAAGAAGGGATTCGTTATCACACACATCAACGATAAACCTATCTACAACCTCGCGGATCTTCAACGATTGATCGACAATGTAGAGTCAATCGATGGAGTATACACCAATGGTCGTGCCGCAAGTTACCTCTTTGTAGAGTAATTTTCGAGTGGGAGCCATCGTGTAAGTTGGCTCCCATTTGATTAAACTCTTTGCTTGGGTGAAAAATAAAATAAAGGAATAAACAATTATACAAAAATGCGTCAGTTAAAAATTACAAAGTCCATCACTAACCGTGAAAGTGCATCCCTAGATAAATACCTACAAGAGATTGGTAAAGAGGAGCTCATCACAGTTGAAGAGGAGGTGGAACTAGCCCAGCGAATCAAAAAAGGAGATCAAGAAGCACTTGAAAAGTTAACCAAAGCCAACCTTCGTTTCGTGGTGTCGGTTGCAAAGCAGTACCAAAACCAAGGATTGAGCCTTCCTGACCTTATCAACGAGGGTAACTTAGGTTTGATTAAGGCGGCCGAGAAATTCGATGAGACGCGTGGTTTCAAATTTATTTCGTATGCCGTTTGGTGGATTCGTCAATCTATCCTACAGGCGTTGGCCGAGCAGTCGCGTATCGTTCGCCTGCCGTTAAATCAGGTTGGATCGCTAAATAAAATCAATAAAGCACTTGCTAAATTTGAGCAGGAGCACGAGCGTGCCCCATCGCCCGAGGAGTTGGCCCTTGAGCTTTCAATTCCTAAAGAGAAAGTTGCCGACACTCTTCGCGTAGCAGGTCGCCACGTCTCTGTTGATGCTCCATTTGCCGATGGCGAGGATAACTCATTGCTAGATGTCTTGATCAATAGCGACTCGCCGAATGCCGATCGTGGGCTTATCAATGAGTCGTTGTCGACAGAGATTATTCGTGCACTCGAAACCCTTACCGACCGCGAGCGCGATATTATTCGCTACTTCTTTGGTATTGGATGTTCAGAGATGACCCTCGAGGAGATCGGCGAGAAGTTTGATTTGACTCGAGAGCGTGTTCGTCAGATCAAAGAAAAAGCAATTCGTCGTCTGCGTCAATCATCACGTAGTAAGCTACTTAAGTCATACTTAGGATAGTCAAATATCATGAAGGTAGGTATATTAACATTGCCACTTCATACAAATTATGGAGGAGTACTACAGGCATATGCACTGTGGTACTCTCTGCATAATATGGGTCATGAGCCATACCTTATCGATTGTAGAGTTGACCCTCGTTATGCAAATCTTATCAAGCGACCTGCGGCATCAATCCTGAGATTTTTGTCGGTCTGCCTGCCCCCATTAGCGCCTAGGCTAAAGCCATTGGAGACTCAAATGCGTGCTGATAAAGTGCTTATACGTAGCAATATAGAGCCATTTATCCGTCGAAATATTCCCCTGCGCCATTATCTCAACTATAGATCAATCTCGAAGAGCGATTTCGATGCAATTGTTGTGGGTAGTGACCAGGTGTGGCGACCAGAGTATTTCCGCCCAATTAGCTCGGCATATCTGGATTTTGCTAAAGGATGGAGCATAAAACGTATTGCATATGCCGCCTCATTTGGAGTTGACATATGGGAGTATAGCGAATCGCAAACACGCAAGTGTAGCGATCTACTCTCGCGTTTCGATGCAGTCTCGCTTCGTGAGAGTTCAGGGGTGGAGATGTGCGCTAAGCATTTGAAACATAGCGCTGTCGAGGTGTTAGACCCCACACTAATTTTGTCGAAAGATATCTATTTGAAGTTGATCGCAGGCTCGAGCGACGAGATGCCAAAGCAAGGCGGTTTGATGGTCTCATTTCTAGATTCTACGCCCGATAAGCAGGCTGCTGTAGATGCCATCTCGACTCGATATGGAGTCGAAACGTTCAGTGTGAATTCGAGAGTTGAAGATCGAAACGCCCCAATCAAGGAGCGCATTCAGCCTCCCGTCGAACAGTGGCTATCGGGCTTTGCTAGTGCTGATTACGTTATCACAGACTCATATCACGCATGCATTTTCGCAATAATCTTCAATAAACCGTTTGTCGCATACGCTAATCCCCAAAGAGGATATACTCGATTCTTATCGCTTTTATCGCGCTTAGGGCTTGCAGGTCAGCTCTTTGAGTCATCCTCAGAGCTCAACATTGATCGTTGTTTTGAGATAGATTGGGGCCAGGTGAATGAAAAATTAAATGATCTAAAATCTGAAAGTCTTAACTTTCTGCAACTGTCGATAGGAGGGAAGTTATAATACTCTCAATTTTCCATTCGGAAGTGTGGCAATTTTGCCCGAATTGATTAAGCTCTCAACAGCATCTATCACCTTGTCGAACGGTGCGTTGATCTTGAGCGTTAAATCTCTTGCCGAGCAATCTCCTTTTGATAGAGTCTCGCGGACCTGCTTTTCGATATCGATATCTGGCTTTGCTTCTTTAGTTTTGTTTCGCTTGTTTTCTAAGCATATATCGCATGCACCGCACTCGCTTGCCTGCTCAATTCCGAAATACTCTTCAAAGAATTTACTTCTGCACACTGTTTTATTGTCGGCATAACTAATCATGCTCAACATGCGCGTGAGGTTAATATCTCGTCTAATTTTATAACTTTCGGGTGATATATATAGGTCATTCAGGGCCAAGCGCTCGCAATCGAGACATATGAGCGGAGATTGATTCGAAGGCACATATCGAATCAGTCGCATTTGCCACAATCGAGTGAGTAGCTCCTTGACTTTGATGACTGTGTAGCCACTCCAATGCGCAATTTCCACCTCGCTAATTTGCCTAAATTCAGTGAACAGACCTTCGTATAATCTGAGGATAACACGCAAAAAATGGTCGAGCTCGTTGTGATCTACACGAACCTTATATAGATCGTCGCGACCTACGCAGAACATCATCCTAGCAGGATTTTCCATCTCATCGGTAAGGGTCATATATCCGTTGAGCTCCAGTATCTTAAGTGCATTGAGCACCACGGCACGAAATAGTTTGGCCTGCGAGCAAAATTCATAGATATTGAATATGCGCGAGGATCCAACACCATCGCCAATTGCAATTTGCAGCGATGAGCAAATCTTGTCGTATATCTCTTTAATTGTCTCGATTGGAGGGAATTCAGTCTCCAATCGCTTGCGCATTGCCGGAGCATCGTCGGGCGAAATGAGCAGTAGTGCATAACTCCTTTTGCCATCTCGACCTGCACGGCCCGCCTCTTGATAGTAGCTTTCGATCGATTCAGCCATAGTGTAGTGTATCACAAAACGCACATTTGGCTTGTCGATACCCATTCCAAAGGCGTTGGTGGCAATAATCACCCTCACTTGATCAGTGAGCCACTCTTCTTGCCTTATGGCTCTCTCAGCGTGTGGCAATCCTGCGTGGTAGAATGATGCGCTAACACCTTTGTCTATGAGTGACCGAGATAGCTTTTCGGCCATCTCGCGAGTGCGCGTATATATAATTCCCGAGCCTGGCACACTATTCAATACACGCATTATCTGCCCCTCTTTATCCTCTATTCTGCGAATCGCATAGCTTAAATTGGGGCGCGTGAAGTTGCCACGGAATATATTCTCACTCTTAAATTTTAGTCGCTCGGCGATATCCTGCACAACCTCCTTTGTGGCCGAGGCAGTTAGCGCCAGGATTGGAGCAAAGTCAGTATGTTCGCGCAGCTCCGCAATCTTAAGGTATGATGGTCTGAAATCGTAGCCCCATTGCGATATGCAGTGAGCCTCGTCGACGGCAATCAACGAAACCTTCATCCGTTGCACTCGACAGCGAAACATCTCTGTGGCAACCCTTTCGGGCGATACAAACAAGAATTTGGTGTCGCCATAAACGCAATTGTCAAAAGCGATATCAATTTGGCGAGGCGATAGGCCAGAGTGCACAGCAATGGCCGAAATCGAGAGCGATCTCAAGCGATCTACTTGATCTTTCATTAGTGCAATTAGCGGAGTAATCACAATACATACGCCACTCATCTTTAGTGCTGGCACCTGATAAGTGAGCGACTTTCCACCTCCTGTAGGCAGTAGAGCCAGTGTGTCTCTGCCTGCCAAAATAGAGTTGATAATCTCCTTTTGCATAGGTCGAAACTCATCGTATCCCCAATATTTTTTGAGGATACCATTAATGTCTAAACTCTCTTCTGCCTTTTGTTTCATATGCACAAAGATAGGAAAAACAATCTTTAGGTGCAATTTGTATAAATAGATTTTTTTTTGTTACCTTTGTCACGCAGAGATTATTTTATATGAAAAAAAGTCGCTACATATCATTTGTGATGCTGCTACAGTTTGTAGTTGCAGTGGGTTGCCGTTTGATGGGTGGCTCTATGTGTAGCTGCCCCGATCCTTATAGCGCCGAACAGGAGCATATCTGTTGTAGTTGTAGTGAGCATATTTCTCAGTGTGCCAATCATGATTATGTGTTAAGTCAAGGGTGCTGTGCGTTTCATGATTCGGGTGACTCATCGCTTTTTCTCTCCGGGTCTGAGTATAGAGGCATATCTACATCATTACCCGATCCGATAGTTCTATTTATTTGTTTATCGACCTTTAATGATTTGACCTCTGCGCCTAGCATGGAGTGCAATGTGCGGCTTGATATTGATATTTCGTATATCTCATCGCTATGGAGCGTTAAATCGTATTGGTTGACCTCACCTCCTGTATTAGTATAAATTTGATGTGCTACAATTATAAGCGGCACAAAATCAATGTTTTATATACTAATACAAATTTTATGAATATTTTTTTAAGATATATCGCTATATCTGTTGTTTCACTATTAACTGTAGATGCCATGGCCCAAAACCTCGAGGGTGTGATTCTTGATAGCGAAAACTCGCCACTTGTTGGAGCCTCTGTTTGGTGGGCTGGAACCACTATTGGTGAGGCTACAGATCTCGATGGCAATTTCTCGATTCATCGCCTTAAAGGTTATAATTCACTAGTTGCATCCTATGTAGGTTTTCAAAATGATACTATACTCATAACCGATAAGACAGATAGAATTAAGTTTAATCTATCTTCGCAAGGTGTTGGAATCGAGGATGTTGTCATCGAAAGCACCCTTGGTGGAAACTACATCAGTTATCAGGCAATAGCCAAAAATGAGACAATTTCGTTTGCCGGTCTTTGCAAAATGGCATGCTGCAACTTGGCCGAGAGTTTCGAGAATTCGGCTGCTGTTACTGTCGGTTATAGCGATGCAATCTCGGGAGCTCGCCAGATTAAAATGTTGGGCTTGGCGGGAGTATACACTCAAATTCTCGATGAAAGTAGGCCAATTATGCGAGGCATTGGTTCGCCATATGGATTGAGCTACACTCCGGGAATGTGGCTCAATTCGATTCAGGTTTCCAAGGGAGTCTCGTCGGTAACGGCTGGCCATGAGGCGATTACTGGCCAAATTAACCTCGAACATCGCAAGCCTACAGACTCCGAGCGATTGTTTGTAAATCTATTTTTGAACGATGAGTTGCGACCAGAGATCAATATCTCGTCGGCTCTACCCGTCACGAGCGATAGAAGATTATCGACCGTACTTATGCTACACGCCTCGGGCGATACCGACCTAAACGTTATGGACCACAATGGCGATGGTTTTCGCGATATGCCTAGCACTTCGCAGTACAACTTCTCGAACCGCTGGCTTTATAGTGCCGATAGTGGCGTGCAACTTCGTTGGGGTTTTAAGGCTCTGAAGGAGGAGCGCTTAGGTGGTGATCTTGACTATCAAGAGTCTGGTTATCAGACCATGTTTCAAGATAATATCTACGGATCGAAGATCGATAATTCGGGATATAACGCCTATGTCAAGTTGGGCGTACCCGTAGGTGCTGCAGTGTACGATGCTGAGAATGAGAGCGAACTTCGCTCGAATGTTGCTTTGGTTGCCGACTTCGATGCTTTTGATGAGGAAGCCTATTTTGGATTGAATACCTACGATGGAAGAGAGCGAAGCGTGTCACTCGATTTGAAGTATAATCACTACTTCACCGCCTCATCTTCGCTTATTGTTGGGGCCTCGTCATACCTTCAAAATATCGACGAGAGGGTGGCAAACATCACACCATGGCTGAGTAGCGACGATAATCTATTCGATCTATCGCGCCAAGAGAATGAAGTAGGGCTATATGCAGAGTATACCTATACGCCTAGCGACCGCTTCTCGCTGGTTGCCGGACTTAGAGGCGATTACAACTTCTATTTCGATCGCGATTTTTACACCCCTCGCACCCACATAAGATGGGCAATTACCCCCTCGACCGTTTTGCGCATGTCGGCAGGATTGGGTTATCGCACAGCAAATGTGGTGACCGATAATATTGGAATTATGGCCACCGGTCGCAAATTTATCTTCGATAATGGAACCGATTCACAATTCGATACGCAGGAGAAAGCAGCCACATATGGAGTGAGCTTGACCCAAACCTTTACACTCACAAGGCCTTCGGATGCAACAATTAGTTTCGATTACTTTAGATCTGATTTTTTCAATCAAGTAATTGTAGATCAGGAATTTGACAGTGAGAATATCCATATATATAATAGCGATGGCGACTCATTTACCGACACCTATCAATTAGATTTTAATTGGAGCCCTGTGGAGAGGTTCGATATATTTGCAACCTATCGCTATTCGAATAGCAAGGTTACGCTAAATCGTCCCGATGGCGAGCAGGTTGTAGTTGATAGGCCACTGGTGAGCAGCTATAAAACACTGTTGAATCTGCAATATGCCACCGCCTATCGCAGGTGGGTCTTCGACGTCACGGCGCAGTATAACGGTTCGATGCGATTGCCAACGCAAACTGGCGCACTTGCCGATAGCAGCTATTCGCCATCCTACCCAATGTTTTATGCGCAGGTGAGTCGACGAATTCGCAATGTAGACCTATATGCCGGATGCGAGAATATTGCAAACTATTATCAGCCAACGCCAATTATCGCGGCATCAGATCCATACTCAACCGCCTTTAATTCGTCGGTGGTATGGGGTCCGCTTATGGGTCGAAAATTTTATATTGGATTACGTTATAACTTATATTAACTTTTAAAAAATAAAAAAACATGAAGAAAATTATTTCACTCGTTGTCGCTATGGTGATGACACTTGGTATTACTCAATTATCGGCAGCAACAAAACAAGAAAAAACAGTTATTGAGACTACAAAATTTTCAGTAAATATTAACTGTGCTGATTGCGAAAAGAAAATTATGAATTACATTCCTTACCAAAAGGGCGTTGAGTCTGTTACAATTGATTCTCGCAACAAGGTTGCAACGGTTGTATACAATAGCAAAAAGGCATCGACATCATCAATTATCAAATATTTCAAGAAAATTGATTTCGTAGCAAGCGTCTATACTGAACCAAGAACTACAGCAACACAGCCGGTAACAACTACTACTACTACAACCAGCAAGACAACAACTACTACAAGTAAAACAACAACACCAGCTACAACTAGCAAGACAACAACTACTACCACAACAACTAGTAGTCCAGATCGTCGCTAAGCTTTAATGTTAAAAGTGCAACCTCTCACCACTCAAAGGTGAGAGGTATTTTTTTTGAGAATTTATCACTATCTTTGTTGCATGAAGACAGTGATTTTTGATCTGGGTGGAGTCGTCGTAGCGCGCAACCCAAGTAAGTTAACCGATGAGTTTATTGAGTTTTTCTCATTTTTAGCCCATAAGCAGATGCCAAGGTTTTGGGAGGAGTACGATAGAGGTGTGCAAACCATCGATCAAACTATCGATATTATCTCGAGTGAGCAGGGCTACGATCGCGATTTCTGTTGCGATACGGTGCAAAAAGCTATCGATATGCAAGAGGCAATTGAGCCTACGGCTAGATTAATCGAAGAGCTCCACGAGCGAGGATATAGACTGCTGGTGCTTTCGAATATGTCGCTCGAGTTTATCAAATTTATTCGCACGTTGCCTGTCTATCGATTCTTCTCGGGCGAGGTTGTCTCGTGCGAAGAGGGCACAGTGAAGCCCGAGGCTAAGATATACCAGATTCTTTTGGAGCGTTATGACCTAGACCCTTCCGATGCCCTATTTATTGACGATAGGCAGGCTAATTTGGATGCTGCACGCGCGCAAGGTATCAATACCTTTTTGTTTAAACGTTGGGAGGCAGAGGTTAGTTGCGATGCTATTCGTAAACTATTGTATTAGACTATGTTAGCCCTTATCTCGCCAGCAAAAACAATGCGCAGTGATGTAGATGTTTGCACCGAGCTAACTTCGGCAAGATTCGCTCAACCGACCGCAGAAATTGCATCTGCAATGTTATCATATTCGGCCTCTGAGTTGGAGTCGATATTTAAGGTGAGCCCGGCGATTGCCACCCAGCTGCGAGCTCGTTTCAATGCGTTTCACGATCCATTGCTACCTGCCACAGCTGCAATAGACGCCTATGATGGGGTGGTCTATAAACATCTCAAAGGCGACGGATTAACCGCTCCACAGAGGGAATATCTACAACAAAAAGTGCGCATCTCATCGCTGCTGTATGGTTTGCTTCGACCGCTAGATGGGGTGAAGCCATATCGCATGGAGGGCTTTGTGCGTTTGAGTGGCACTGATTCTCGCATCGATAATTTCTGGCGCAATTATCAAACACAGACTCTTATCGACGATGTGATGGCCACAGGTGGTGAGTTGCTATATCTTGCTTCGGCCGAAGAGCGAAATGCGTTTCATTGGCGCGAGGTAAAAAAGCAGGTGCGTGTTATTGATTTTCAATTTCTGCAGCCCAAAGGCGATAAGTTGCGACAAGTTGTTATCTATACAAAGATGGCTAGAGGAGAGATGATCCGCTTTATGATGGAAAATAATCTACAAGACCCCGAGCAGCTAAAAGCCTTTGAATGGGGTGGTTACCGATATAATCACGATCTATCGACCACAGACACATGGGTGTGGTTAATGGATTGCTAAATTACGATTTGCTGCGCGCAGGGCCAAACGAACGAAGATTATATATCAGCTGAAGTGAGAGATAACGACCAAGAATTGTGTTGATCTTGTTTTGTGTATAGTTGGTCCCCACGTTGCGCTCAATCGATGTATTCTGGTCGAGAATATCATTGACTCCAATTAGAATTTCGCCTCGATCATTGTTCATCACCTTGTGGCCAATAAAGGCATTGAATAGTACATATTGGTCGTCATAGTTATTCGAGATTCCCAAATATTGCTTGTACGCTACATTGCTCATTAGGGTGAATCCACCCCAGAATACCACCTTCATATTTGCCGAGGCGGTCTGTGCGAAGTACTCATTTTCGGTTGTAGCATCTGCAAAGGCATTGGTGGCTTGGTTATAATTGCCATTCCACGAAAGGGTAAAGTCCACATTCTCAGATATATTGCTACCGAGCGTGACTCCCGCCTTATATGTCATGCTCTCTGTTATGACCTGCTCGCCTCCATCTACAACCCCCATTTCGATAACCGTTCCGCCATACATGCTTGGTGTCGATTTGTAGTTCATACCTCCATTGAAATTTAGGTTGCTCTTGACAAAATCGAGAGGTAGGCCAAATGATAAATTTGAATCTAACATGTAGTAATTGTCCATATTTACCCATCCTGTATATTGCTGTAGATCATCATAGAGAGTCCCTGCAATATCTATCGCTCCGGGGTCGAGGATGATGTGCGAGGCGATATAGTCGCTGCTCATTGTTGCGTTGCAGTTGAACATTAGTGTGCTGCCGCGCTCGATATTTGTTCGAGTGTAGTAGAGACGTAGGCGATTGTTATATGTTGGCTCTAAGTCGCTATTTCCGGCTGTGATATATGTTGTGCTTGTTGTATTGTCGGTGAATCGGCCAATTGGTGGGGTAGTGGTGTAGCCATTAAGGTATATGCGTAGTGAATTTTGCGAGTTGAGACCAATCTTGGCTACGGCCGAATAGGTCACATCCTCATATCTTTTCGATGTATCGACCGAGCTGCTCGATCCATTGCTGGCCTTGGTGCGAAGGGTGTTTACATCGAAGAGCAGATTTTGATAGAAGATATTTGCTGTGATCTGCCCACGCTTTACGCTGTAGCGCAATCCAGCACCGATGCTGTGAGCCATTGATTGACTCTCGGCAAAGTTCGTTGTAGTGGTTTGATCGTAATCTTCTACCGCGAAATCATCGTCTGTTGTGTAGGTTCGCTTATCCGATTTTTGGTATATGTTATTGGCCTTGTATGAAATATTTAGTCGCAGGCTGCTGCTTAGTGGCTCCATGTAGTTCACACTTCCCATTAGCGTTCGCTTGTTAGTCGGAGCACTCTCGTAGGTGTATGTCGCCTCATTTTCGTTCACATTTGGCTCGTTTGGCTCTGTGGTGGTCTGGGCATTTGTGTCGTAACTATTTGCTACGATATTTGCACCAAGCGATAGGTAGCGTCCGCTGTCATCGATTCGAAGCCTGTAGTTGGTATTTGCCCCAACGTTGTAACCGCCCCAGCTTGAGCTCTTTGCCGAGGCAAAATATTGCTTGCCATCTTCGTAGGTGGTTTTGGTATTATCGTCGTAGCGTATTCCCTCGGCGAGCCTGGTGGGTTCGGTATTCTGAAAACTCAACGTTGGGCGAATCATTAGCGATTGCCTATCGTCGATTTTAATATCTATTCGCCCGGTTACTCTATTATTTATATTTTTAGTTATCGTGTTCGATAGCTGCCAAAGGGAGTCAATTGTCTCGGTTGCAGGCTCTTCGTACCAGCGCATAAGCTCCTCGGTGTTAGTCGTTTTGGTTTGGTTAAAGAAGTAGCTTCCTTGCACCTTCACCTTGTCGTTCTCTCCAAATTCATTCGAATAGTTGATGCCCACAGCATTAACATTGGCCACTCCGGGAAGAGCTTTAATTGTAAATTCACCCGTGGTGCTCCCTTCGTCGGTAGCACCCATAATATCCTCGAACGAGAAGTTTTGTTGATTGAGGTTGTTGACCAGAGCAATTACCGAGGTTCGCGATTTGCCTCTAAATATGTTCACGCTTCCGCCACCCATATACTTCAGAGCGGTAGAATTTTCAGTCGGGTCGGGCTCGTAACCCACCCCGCCAAATACCTTTCCGAATACGCCTTCGCGCATATCGGGTTTGGTGATAATATTTATTGTTTTACTGCCTTGGCCATCGTCCATTCCGCTATACTCGGCCTCGTCCGAGAGTTTGTTGAATAGCTCAATTCTGTCGACCACCTCGGCAGGAAGCGACTTGAGGGCTGTTGCAACATCTCCTCCGAAGAACTCGCGACCATCGATATAGATCTTTGTGATTGTCTCGCCCTGCGCCGTTACTGTGCCATCTTCTATCGTTATGCCAGGCATTTTTTGCAGCAATCCTTCGACATCTGCATCATTTGCAACTTTGTATGCACTAGCGTTGTACTGCAAGCTATCGCCATTTTGTGACGACCGAAGCGCCTTGATCTCCTTTACAATCTCGTCGAGCTTCACCGATGAGGGGCTTAGCATAATATTGGGGATCTCCATCTCGGGGGTGTTGAGCGTAAAGTTAGTAGTGGAGGTTTCATACCCTAAGTAACTAACAATAAGCGAGTAGTTGCCATATCGAAGCCGCGGAATAGCCAATGCTCCATCGCCATCGGTTGTGTAAAAAAGGCTATATGGAGTACTGGCTAGCAATTTGAGCTCGACTACGGCACCAACAATCGGCATTTCGGGCAGATCACCATCGACGATGTTGGCTGTTAACTGCCCTGTGTTCTCGCCTGCAGCTCTAGTTGAAGTGATGGTGAAAATTAGGGCAGTAAATATTATAAATAGTGTTGCGGCTCTCTTTAACAAAACAGTTGTAATAATGAAGTTTAAAATTACGTAAAGATAATTATTTTTCGCACAAAATGCAACATTGCGAAAAAAAACTTAGCCAACAGAGATCTAAAAAAATCCCTGTTGGCCAAGTCTAAAAATCTTTAATTAGGTTTTACAACTCGTAGAAGATATCGGCTGGCTTTACATTTCGATACTCCGTGTCATCCTCATGTCGCATAGTAATCGATCCGTTGCACCAGTTTGTGGGCCATCCACCGATTACATGTCCAAGCCATACGGTTTTAAGTGGGTGTAATCCCTTGGCTAGGGCTATTGAACGACCACCGCGAGAGTGGCGTTTTACTTCGTTGTCGTTGTCGACAACTTTCTGGCCAGCAATCCACAACTCATTGTTATCTGTCCAGAAGTGGTATACGCCATCTTTGGGGATATTGATATATCCTTGGGCTACGTTCGACTCTTGATCCTCGAGAGGTAATCTAAAGTGGAAACCTTTGCGAAGGACAACATCCTCGAGCGTTTTAGCGATTCTTTCACTAGTTGGACCCTCTGCTGCATTGAACTCCTCCATATTTAAGTGAGTTCCCGCAGTTGACTCCACTCGAAGGCCATTTTCAAGGTTTGCTACTTGAACAGCCTCGCGAAGCTCTTGCTTTACAATCGAGATGTTGCGCGTAGGGCTCATCTTGCCAGAAGGGAGGACGGAACGGATCTTTAGATCTGTTGTATGGTTAAATGTCAATGGCTCGCAATACTCCTGGCTTGAGGCAGTTGGCTCGCTGCCATCGGTAGTGTAGACCATCTTCACGGGTATTGTAGAGCTAAATTCTAGCGTTGTCGAATCGGTAAACGCTACGTAATTAGTTGATCCGTAAAGCTGCTCAGGTTGGGCGATATAGTAATTAATATCGTAT
>JAWXTD010000019.1:0-37915 GCA_044433805.1 Rikenellaceae bacterium | reverse complement strand
TCGGACAGCCGCTCTATTCTCAGATATTAAAGTTAGTAGACAAGGCAAAAATTATTAAAATCAGCCGTAATGGCAACCACGATCGCTATGTTAAGCGCCTCGATGGCTACACACATTTCGTTGCTTTGCTTTTTGCAGTGCTTCAACGCTATGATTCACTGCGTGAACTTGTTGTCGGGATGCTCAGCGAAGCTAATAAACTCCAACATCTAGGCATAGACTATATGATAAAGCGTAGCACTATTGCCGACGCTAACAATCGTCGTAAGAGCAGTTTTTTCGCCTCTATCTATGAACGTTATCGAGGTGTTTTATCGGACAGCCGAACCCCTAAGCCTTGGGAAAAGAGACTTTACATAATGGATTCTACAACTATCTCGCTATTTTCCAACATATTAAAGGGTGTAGGCAGAAATCCTAAGCATGGCAAGAAAAAAGGCGGTATAAAGGCTCATTCTGTGATTAAAGCTATCGAAAATGCACCCTGCTTTGTCTGCTACACCTCAGCTGCTACACACGACCATTTTATGCTGGAGAAACTGCACCTTGAGCCAGGGTCGTACCTGGCCATAGACCGAGCATATCTCGATTATGAGCAACTTGAACGCTTAACGCAAGAGGGAGTTTACTACGTGTCGAAGATGAAAAGCAACCTCACATATAAGACATTAGAGGCAACCACATACGTAAATCCAGAGGGTCTTGTGACGTTTCGAGAGAGGATTGTATTATTCACCAAGAGCACAAAACAGGGCATTATAGAGCACAGATCACGTATTGTGGAGTATTGGGCAGTGGATGCTAAGGGAAAGTTGTCTCACGCACAACTTCTGACCAATAATTTTGAGTTGCCTCTCGAAGATGTTGTTGAGATTTACAAGCGCAGATGGCAGATAGAAACTCTATTTAAGCAATTGAAGCAGAATTTTCAACTAAGGTATTTCTATGGCGATAGCGTTAATGCGATAGAGTCGCAAATATGGGTTACACTGATAGCTAATTTACTGCTGACGATCATAAAAAGGCAGGTGAAACGCAGGTGGAGCTTCTCGAATATGGCAACTATGATACGTCAAATGTTGATGTATTACATTGACCTATATAAATACCTAGAAGATCCCGAAAAATCGTGGCTCTCAATCAACACCCAGAGGGCAAAATCGCCTCCTGAACCCACATTATTTTCCTCAAATTAAATATAGGGGGCTTGCTTTTTAGAGTTTTCAAAAAATCACCGCCAGAAATAGCGGTGATTAGGGTGTGGTATGTCTATTCTTGTTTTATCGGACACCAATAATATAAAATAATAGATGAGATTTTATATCGTTAGCGCTTTTAAGCGCTGCAAATCAGTGCATGACAAAAGTCAAAAACGTAAGTTTTTGGATCCAAGCTTAGCTTGGTGCCGCGCGGCATGAGCGCGATGAGCAAGCTTTTTCATGCGTTTGCCCTGAAAAAATGCAGCCATTAAATCGTTGAAAAACTGATTTAATGGCTACATTTACTACTATCGAGGGCTCTGCCTAGCGAAGCTTTGCGATTACATCCAAAGCAAATTTACACTTCTGGCTGATTGCTGCCCAATCCTCAGATTTGATAACATCGGCTGGGAACAATTGAGAGCCCATACCTACGCACATTACGCCCGCCTTGATCCAAGCTGTAAGGTTCTCCTCGGTTGGCTCTACGGCACCCGTTGCCATGATATTCGACCATGGAAGTGGAGCCTTAACATTCTTCACGAACGATGGGCCTCCGACGTTACCTGCAGGGAATACCTTAGTTAGATCGCAGCCCAACTCTTGAGCAAATCCGATCTCAGTTACCGAACCGCAACCAGGAGTGTAAGGCACCAAGTGGCGATTACAAACCTTAGCCACCTCGGCATTAAGGTAAGGGCCAACGATAAAGCTAGCACCATACTGCATATAAAGTGCTGCGGTTGGAGCATCGACAATCGAGCCAATTCCCAAGATCATCTCGGGACACTCTTTTTCAGCATACTTCACCAATTGGATAAACACCTCGCTTGCGAAGTCACCACGGTTAGTAAACTCGAAAGCACGAACGCCACCATCGTAACACGCCTTCAAAACTTTTTTAGACACCTCAGCATCTTTATGATAAAACACTGGAACCATACCAGTTGACTGCATTGTGCTTAGCACCTGCATTTTTGAAAATCTTGCCATATGTTTTTTAAGTTGGGAGTTGGGAGTTAGGAGTTAGGAGTTTTCCTCCCACTTCCTAGCTCTTGGCTCTGTTATTTAATCTTCTCTTTTGTTGTCTTGGTTATACTTGATAGTAGGTTCATTAGCTCCTTGCAGTCGGAATTAATAGAGTTATATTCATCTTGGGTTAAGTAATCACTTGAGCGCAAAAGTTCAAGCCAGTAGGTTGTTTCAGCGCACTCTTTATAGGCTATCTGCATTTTAAATAGAAAGTCTTTCCTACTAAAACCACATTGCGCCTCAACTATATTTGCACCTATACTTGTGCCGCTACGAAGTAACTGCTTTGAGAGAATATACTCTTTATGCTCATCACATAAATATTTGTAAAGTTTAATAATGCGCTTAGCAAAAGCCAAACTCTTACACCTAACAACACTCTCCTAACTCCTAACTCCTAACTCCTAACTATCTCTGTACGCGACCCGATGCATCTCCACCAGCCAATGCCTCAACCTCCTCAACTGAAGCGTGGTTGAAGTCGCCATTGATTGTGTGTTTCAATGCCGATGCTGCTACTGCGAACTCCAACGCCTCGCCTTGGTTTGGCTTAGAGAGAAGTCCGTGGATGATACCACCCGAGAATGAGTCGCCACCACCTACACGGTCGATGATTGGTTCGATATCGTAACGCTTTGACATATAAAACTCCTCGCCATTGTAGATCATCGCTTTCCATCCGTTGTGTGTTGCAGAGAATGACTCGCGAAGTGTCGAAACAACATATTTGAAATCGAACTCTTTGCGCATCTGCTCGAAGATTCCCTTGTAGCCCTCAGCATCGGTGTGACCAGCCTCGACATCAGCATCTGGCTTAAAGCCCAAGCATAGCTCTGCATCTTCCTCGTTACCGATACAAACATCAACATATTCCATAAGTGGACGCATAACAGCTTGTGCCTGCTCTTTGGTCCACAACTTCTTACGGAAGTTAAGGTCAACAGAGACGGTTACTCCGTGACGCTTAGCAGCCTGGCAAGCCAATTTTGTCATCTCAGCCGACTCTACTGAAAGAGCAGGAGTGATTCCTGACCAGTGGAACCAAGCGGCACCCTCCATGATAGCGTCGAAATCGAACTCTGCAGCTGTAGCCTTCGCGATAGCCGAATCAGCACGATCATAGATCACCTTCGAAGGACGCATTGAAGCACCAGTCTCCAAGAAATAGATACCCACACGATCGCCACCACGAACGATATAGTCGGTGTGAACACCAAATTGACGAAGGGCATTTACAGCCGATTGTCCAATTTCGTGAGTTGGCAACTTAGATACGAAATATGCATCGTGTCCATAGTTTGCACAGCTAACAGCCACGTTTGCCTCGCCACCGCCATAACATACATCGAATGACTCGGAACGAACAAAACGCTTGTTTCCTGGAGTTGAAAGGCGAAGCATGATCTCGCCCATAGTTACAATTTTCATAATTCTATTTAGTTAATTTATGGTTATTTATTTCAAAAAATCTTCGCGCACAGGAGAGAATACATCCATAATAACACCCTGCTCAATGCACGTTACACAGTGAAGAATATCGGGCTCAAAATAGCAGCCATCGCCAACCGAAAGAGTCATTTTCTGGTCACCGGCCTGCACTTCGAATTTTCCACTAGCGACATACGACACTTGCGAGTGAATGTGTTGATGAAGCGCAGCTACGGCACCCGTTTCAAAAAGTACTTTTACCATCATTATGCTATCATCATAGCCCATGATTTGACGCTTAACACCCTGCGAGGGGTTCTCCCATTGCAGCTGACTCTCTAATTGAAAGCGGTCGCTTTGTTTATTCATATATATTAATTTAATTTAAGACAATTGTGTGACAAATATAATAAAAAAAATCCGCCAAGCAAACTTCACAGCCAATAAATAGCCTATTTCACTTGAGTCAAAACCTTAAGGCGCAGCGATATTAGAGATATATAACGCTCTTTTAGCTCATCGCACATAGGCGAATTTTTAATAATATCGCCCCACGCCGACTCGGCTTTCAACATCTTTTCGATTGTAATTCTTATAATTCGGTCTTTAAGCCCCATGAATTTCATTGCCGCCTCGAAGTCGCCTCGTGTAATCCCCTTTCGCTTGCCATTGATCTCGAGCGCAAATTCATCACTCGATTTAAAAAGTGCCGAGGGCACAAAATCATAGGCTGCAGCAAGCGAGCAGACTCCAGCATTAGGACGAGAAAGGGCAAACGAACCAAGCCCCATTGAGCTACAGCCCGCAACCCAACCGAAGATCACATGCTCGAAAAATGTCACAACATCCAATTTCGAGATCGACGAAAAATCCTCGACTATCTCGGCAATCATCTCGACAGAGCCATCGAACTGGCAACCATCTAATTGCGCAACAAGAGCATCAATGCCCTGGGCCGTTGCGTCGGGTTTCGACACATAGGCTACCCCACCATCTTTACACCTTACAAGCGAACTTGGAGAGGTGAGTATCAATGCAGTTCGAGCCATTCGCATAGCCACCGCTTGAGCCTCGGGGCTATAATCCTCCGCAGCTAACTTCACATCAAAAAGCTCACTCATAGGAGCTTCGAGGGGATATAAAGGAGTAATTGCGCAGCCGAAAATATCAGTTGCGCAATTGGGGTGAAGATCTACTTGACCCACCTCTAATTCACTATAACAAAATAAACATCTTCTTTTCACACCTCAAAGATAGATGTTTTTTCTCTTTATTTCAAATTTTCGGGAATAACTGGCATCGCACCATGTTGAGTGCAGACATAAGCTGAAACTCTAACGGCTTTACGGTGAGCATCATTAACGCCCTCGCCATTTAAAATTGCCGAGATAAAAGTGGCGGTAAACGAATCGCCAGCTCCCACCGTATCGGCCACATCGACCTTTGGGGTCTCAACAAACGATACATTGCCGGGTGTAAAGACATAGCTTCCATTCACGCCACATGTTAGGATCAACATCTTCAGCTTGTATTTGGCAAGCAGAATCCAACACTTATCTTGAAGGTCGATTCCCGGATAGCCAAACATTCGGCTGATTGCGACCAACTCTTCGTCGTTGATCTTTAGGATATTGCATCGATCCATTGAGTTGCATATTGTCTCGCGAGTATAGAAGCCTTGACGCAAATTGATATCGAAAATCTTGTATGAATCCTCATCGTCGCCCATAGCATCTAAAAAGCGATTGATTGTCGATCGGCTCACAACATTCCTCTGCGCTAACGAGCCAAACGTAACAGCTAGGGTCTGCTGAGCCAAAGCCTCCAATTCGGCGGTATAGGGGATATTATCCCAAGCTACATTCTCCTTTATGTCGTAGATTGGCACTCCATTATCGTCTAAGGCAACTTGCACAACTCCCGTTGGATACTCCACTCGTTCGATGATTCCTCCAAGCCCTTTTTTATCGAGGTTCTCCTTAATTTCATCACCCAATTTATCGTGACCAATGGCACTCACCACAGCGCTATCGAATCCAAATTGAGAACTATGATAGGCAAAATTTCCGGGGGCACCACCGATCTTCTTTCCGTCGGGCAACACATCCCACAACAACTCACCTAAACCAACTATATATTTTCTATTTTTCATAACTAGAATAAATTAAAGTTTATCACACTCCTTGACTCTCGAGCCCCAAAGAGCGTAGTAGAGAATCACCAATTCACAAATAATAACTACCGACCAAGTCCATTGCCATGAGCCAATGCTATCGGCCATAAAGCTCTGAATGAGTGGGAAAACGGCTCCTCCAAACACGCCCATCATAAATACGCCCGAAGCCTTCGAGGTGTACTCCTTCAGACCATCAATCGAGAGGGTGAATATCGCGCCCCACATAATCGAGTGGCAGAGACCCACAGAGATCAAGATCCATAAATTATTGCTAAGTATCGCAATAACAGTGAGCACGATAGCCAAAACCGCGGTAAAAACCAACTGTGCACGTGGCGAGATGAAATTAATAAAGCTCGATAGGATTCGGCCAACCATCAAACCACCCCAATAGAGCGTTGCAAGCAGAGCGGGAATACCCAAATGAAGCCCCCACAACACGATATTGGTTTGACCAAAGAGGGTTAAATCACGCCCTTTTTCCAAGAGCTCCATGGCATGAAGATTGACATTGATTCCAATGGCCACCTCGGCACCAACGTAAAAGAAGATAGCAATAACGCCCAGGCGAAGATGGCGGAACGACCAGATACTACGCTCGGCACTCTTTTGCGACGAGTCGAACGTCCCCTCGATATCGGGTAGATTCAGGCGCGAGGTAATAAAAGTCACCGCAGCAATAAATATAATCATCACCACAAATGGCACAATCAAATGCGAGGCCGAAACACTCTCGATAGCTGCTCCCGCAAACATTACACCCGTTACGAAAAATGGTGCAACGGTGGTACCAATTGAGTTAATCGCACCAACGATACTCAAGCGCTGAACAGATTGCGTATTGGGCAGATGATAGGATGCAATATATGGATTAATCACAACTTGCAGCAGTGCTGCCGAAGTTCCCATCAGATATGATCCTGCAAGGAAAACCACATATCCAAACGGAATATAATTATCAGCAATACGAAATCCCCAAGAGGCGAATTTATCGGCCAACATCGAAGCTGAAAGGTAGAGCACTAAAGCCGATATCATAATCATCATAGCCCGCATCAAGGTCTTTTTATAGCCAAAGCGATTGATCCAACGTCCACCAGTAGAGCTATTTAACAGATATCCAAGAAAGAAAAAGAAGGGGATCATAGTGACAAGCGTATTGCGCAACGACGTCACATCCGAAAGGAAGGCGATCTTCAAGGGTCCCTGAAACTGTCCATTGACAGTTGTCAGGAAACCTACGATAAAGTATATAAAAGTTAGGATCACAAAGGGCCCTAAGCTATATTTTTTAGAGTGGTTCATAACCAAGCGCGTTAGAGAATTGACTCCAAAGTAGCCATAGCGCCACGCTCGGCAATCATCTTAACCATCGATTTATACAACTCAACAAATGGCTGGTGAGAAGCTAAATCGACCGCTGCAAATGGCGAAGTTCCAAGGAATGCCATAGCGTTAGTGCTGTCGATAATTGCCCAATCATCTGCCGAAATCCATGGGTCGAAGATATCGAATGACACACCTGCATCATCAATTTTGAACTTCAAGTAGTGGCGATATGCTGCCACAAGATAAGCAATTCTTGTTAAATCATCGCCAGCAGCGACCATTTTTTTTGCAATCGGCACCACATATACAGGGAATTTCGATGCTCCATCGCCACACAAGCGTGCAATTTGATCGCTCACGGCGCTATTTGCAAAACGCTCAACGAGTGTCTGCTTGTACACTTCGAGGTTGGTTGTGCCTGGTGCTGGGACATATGGCGTTGCATCCTTATCCATAAAGTCACGCACAAATTTGATAATTCTCTCATCGCGCATCGCTTGATCGACCTTGCGATAACCGCTCAACATCGAAGGGTACGAGAGCAGAGTGTGAGATGCATTCAAAAGGCTAAGTTTCATATTCTCGTATGGTGCCACATCGTCGGTGAATTCCACCCCTACGCGCTCCCACTCAGGGCGACCCGCTGCGAAATTATCCTCAACAACCCATTGAATAAAATCTTCGCAATATACCGGTGCTGCATCCGCACAATCCAACTCTTTGTTGATTCGCTCAACGTCGGCAGGGGTTGTTGCAGGGGTAATTCTATCGACCATGCTATTTGGGTAGGTGATATTCTCATCGGCCCATTGTGCTAACAGAGTATCTTGTGCCGCAAAGAATGTGCTGAATGCTCTGGCACATGTGTTACCATTGTGTTGAAGGTTGTCGCACGAAAGAATTGTCAACGCTCCTGCACCTGCTGCCGCGCGACGACGCAGACCCTCGGCCACAATTCCAAATACTGTGGTTGGCGATGATGGATTTTTAAGGTCGTGAGCAATAGCCTCGCTATCGAGGATAAACTCTCCGCTCGCCTTGTCGATATTGTATCCACCCTCGGTAATAGTTAGGCTTATAATACGAATGTTTGGCTCGGCAACTTTGTTGATTATCGCCTCAAGATCCTCGCCACTCCAAAGAAGATTGACTAGCGAACCGATCCATTGAACCTCATTTTGACCATCGCGACCACAAATCGTGAGCGAGTAGACACCATCTTGGCTCTTGAGTGCACTGTACAACTTTTGATCTTGTGGCATTATCATCGCGCCACATACGCCCCACGAATTTTGATCGTTCTCTTTTAATAGTGCATTAGTGTAGCACTCTAAGTGTGCACGGTGGAAGTTACCTACTCCGAAATGAAGGATGCCTTCTGTGATACTCTCACGAGAGTAATCGAATGAAATTTGATTAGCTTTCATATTTAGATTATTTTAATTGTTTTTGGTTATCACAAATTTATTACTCCTCATCCATATTCTCACCATAAGTCACAAGAAAAAATCGTGCAAACGTTTGCGGAAACGTTCCCAAAATCTGCAATCGTTTTAAAATTATATTTTTTCGAAAAAATGTGTTATATTTGTGAAAGTTTATTTAAATACAGATAGTTATGAAACATTTTTATTTTTTAGCTGTTGCTTTTGTAATATCTCTACAAATGTCAATAGCGGCAGAGCAGAGTGAGAATTTAATTAAGAATGGGGGCTTCGACCTACCAATTGAAACCTATAACACACCAACATCGCTCGGGGTGGGAACGTGGGCAATATATTTGCCCAAAAACAGTGAATCTACTTTAACTATAACTAATGAGGATAATACAATAAAGCTATTATGCACAGACGAGTGCTCAATTGAGGATGGATACTTAGTGCAATGTGTGGAGCTGGATGACTCATTTGAGAGCTATGAGCTATCGATGGATGCGAAGTTGATAGGAGATAATCCATCTAAGGTTAGAGCATTTTTGTCACCAACATATACTGTTAGTCAAAGTTCATCGGTATCTTACTTCGATCTTTCGTCCATTAACAGCAATTCATGGAGTAATATCTCATCTACAATTGATGCCGATAAAGTAAACGCTGCAAATCAAAAATATCTTTGCATTCAAATAAGTGGCGAGAATCAAAGTGCACTTATCGACAACATTACCCTTAAGGGGATAACCGATAAGAAAAAGAAAAATAATGACGATCCTGATAATGCTGAAGATTCAGAAAGCCCCAAGGATCCAGAAAATACAGAAGGTGGAGATGATAATAATGGAGGCAATACAGGCACAGGCGGTGGCGTCGTAGCAGGAGTACAAGGTGAAGATCCGGGCAATGATGGCGATCAGGGCATTAACGGACCCGGTTGTGATGGTGTTCCAGATCCCAAAGATGATGACCCCAAAGATCCAGATTCAGAGAATGATGACCCAGACAATGATGATCCCGACAACAACGACCCAGACAAGGATCAAGACGACAACGACGACAACGACGACAACGACGACAACGACAACTCGAAACCAACTCTTCCAGCCGAAGTCGCAGAGAAGTTACCTAAATATATTCTCGATGCTATAAACTTAGGTCAGCTTAAACCCGGTATAGTTGTTCTATACTTTAGCCTACCAGATATCAGCTTTAAAAATGTGACGTTCTTCGAAAGTGGCAGCGAGATATCCAAGAAAGGTAATACGATAAGCGACTCAGGATATATGGGCTACCAAGTCGATGCTAAATCCTTCACCAATGGCATGTTATTCTATAAGACCATAAATCATGATCTGCTTGAACAGAATAAATCTAACTATAATGGCAAGATGATTTATGACTCGGAGTACAAGTGGGTTTCTATATATTATGAGACTCTTCCCGATGGTGAATGCAAGAGCTACATGGGCAATTTTTCGGTTGCAATAGGTTGCATGAAAAAGAGTATTGACGTAAGCCAAGACCCTACGCTAACATTTATGGCATTCACATCGACCGATGTAAAGGTATATAAAACAAAGGCCGAAGCGGTGATACTTCTTCCAACATTCTCCATTAAAGATGGTGAGTTAATCTCCTTCCCCGAGGATAACCAGAAGGCTGAAGGTTGCGAAATGCAGGCTGAATTATTCAAAGCTGTATGGGGCACAGGGGAGTAAATAAGTAGTGTAAAACATAAAATAAATAGATGAAAAGAGTAACGATAAAAGATATTGCAAAGCACCTAACGATATCGGTGTCGACCGTATCAAGAGCACTTTCCGACGATAAGAATATCCGCATGGAGACTCGCGAGAAGGTGATAGCAGCAGCTAAAAAATTAGGCTACCGCCCCAACCCCGTTGCCACGAGCCTCAAGTCGGGACGAACAAACACCATTGGTATGATCGTGCCCGAGATGATTACCCCCTACGCTGCACAAGTGATTGGCGGTGCGCAAGAGGTTCTACACAAATATGGCTTCAAGGTGATTATCGCCGAGTCGCACGAATCGTGGGAGCAGGAGCGCGAAAATATCGAGACCATGGAGCGATTTATGGTCGATGGCATTTTGGTGAGCATATGCGACTATCAGCGCAATGCCGAAGCTTACTCGCGCCTGCTCGACCAAGGAGTGCCTATTGTATTCTTCGATCGTATTGCCCACAAGATGAGCGTCTCGCAAGTTATTGTCGACGACTATATCAAATCGTTCTTCCTTACCGAACACCTGCTACGCAGTGGTCGCAAGCGCATTGTTCACCTTCAAGGCCCAAAGAGTGTATACAACTCGGTGGAGCGAACAAAGGGCTACCACGATGCTATTGCTAAGTTCAAGGCCGACGACTCGCCAGAGTTGATAGTAAAGAAAGGGATCGGCTTTGAGGATGGCGCAGCGGCAATCGACGAATTAATTGAGCGCAAAGTGGAGTTCGATGCAATTTTTGCATTTACCGACACCTTGGCAATTGGTGCTATGAATCGCCTGCGCGAGCATGGTATGAGTGTCCCCGACCAAGTGGCAGTGAGTAGCTTCTCGGGAACTATCCTCTCGACAATTGTCAATCCTCAATTAACCACCGTCGAGGCTCCTTTGCGACAAATGGGCCTGCGTGCCGCTGAACTTATTGTCGAGAAGATCGAGAACCCTCAAGCCCCCACACGCTCGATTGTGCTCGATGCCGAGATTGTATTGCGCGCCTCTACTGAGAAATAGATAAATTTGACAATGATTATCGATTATACTTATCAATAATCATTGTCAATGCTCCATCTCCCACCACATTACATGCTGTACCAAAGCTATCTTGCAATGCAAAAATTGTGAGCAGGAGTGCTGTGCCGGCAGCATCAAAGCCCAAAATCGACACCACAATACCCAGCGAGGCTATTACAGTGCCGCCCGGAACTCCCGGAGCACCAATAGCGAAAATGCCCAAAAGAAGAATAAATAGAACCATCGTCTGCACATCAGGAAACGAGCCATAGAGCAGCTTCGAGACGGTCATCACAAAAAATACCTCGGTAAGGATCGAGCCACACAGATGGATATTCGAGAAGATCGGGATTGCGAAATCCACACTCTTATCCTTTAGAATTGGGGAGCGCTTTGCAGCGGCCAGCGATACGGGCAAGGTCGCTGCTGATGACATTGTGCCGATAGCCGTTAGGTATGCAGGTGCATAGTAGCGCACCACACGCCAAGGATTCTCCTGCCGAATAACTCCTGCTATACAATATAAAACGACCAACCACACAAAATGAGCAGCCAATACAATCGCCATTACATTTATAAATATAGGCAATTGGTGCGCAATGGTCCCTTGATAGCTCAAAGCGCAGAAGTTCGCAGCAACAAATATCGGCAAAAGAGGTATAAGCACCCGTCCAATTAATAGTAACACCATGCGTTGAAACTCATCCAAGAACTTCATCACCGAGTCGGCCTTTGCCCAAACTGCCGATAGCCCCACCATAATCGATAATACCAGCGCACTCACAACACTCATCACGGGCGGAATATTAAACTCAAAGAGCAGCGGCGGCAGCACTCGAGCCGCATCGACACTCGAGGCGATAGTCAACAGCGGCAAGATATTATACCCCAAACCCATAGCCATAAAGGCTGCACCCACCGACGACAGGTAAGCGATAACAAGCGAAAAAACCAACATTCTCGAAGCCGCACGTCCCATTTTTGCAATCGACGATGAGATGAACGACAGCACAATAAGCGGCACCATAAAGAAGATGATTTGCCCCACAATGTACTTTACTGTGACAACTACATTCATAAACCCTTCTCCCACAAACGAGCCGATTACCACTCCTACAATAACTGCCAAAAGGAGCTTAAAGAGTGTAGATGAGAAAATATTACGCATGATTCAAACACTTAAAATTTAGTTTTTACATTTTACTGCAACTCTCATACCGATTATTTTTTTGCACAAATATTACAACAACAGCCGATTATTAGTTTTTTTTTATTAAATTGCGCTTAATTTTATACATTTTTTATCAAAAAATTATTGTTATGAAAAAATTACTTGCAGAAGCTATTGGTACAATGGTACTAGTGCTTATGGGCTGCGGAGCTGCAGTCTTTAACAGTTGTGGTGTCGATTCAGCATCGGTACTTATGACCGCTATCGCGTTTGGTTTGGCTGTAGTTGGTATGGCCTACACAATTGGTGGTGTTTCGGGATGTCACATCAATCCTGCTATCACTCTTGGCGTTTGGTTGTCGGGACGCATGGAGGGTAAAGAGGCTGGCTTGTATATGATCGCTCAAGTTGTAGGAGCATTCGTTGGTTCGGCTATCTTGTTCTCACTTACCCAAGGCACTGGCTTTGAAGGCACTGGTGCAAATGGATTTAAAGAGGGTCAAATGATGGCTGCTCTAATCGCCGAGATCGTATTCACATTCATCTTCGTATTGGTAGTTTTAGGTGCTACATCATCTAAGAACGATGCGCCTAAATTTGCAGGCTTGGTGATTGGACTAACTCTTGTTTTGGTTCACATCGTTTGTATTCCAATTACAGGAACATCTGTCAACCCTGCTCGTAGCCTTGCTCCCGCAGTATTCGCTGGCGCTGATGCTCTATCTCAAGTTTGGTTGTTCATCGTGGCTCCATTTGCAGGTGCAATTATCGCAGCTAAAACGTGGTTATGCTTAGAAAAGGAGTAAATCAAATAAAAACTATCTAACCCAATATTATGTTATTTCTAGATCTATTTGCTGCAACAGAGGCAGCAGACAGCACTGCCGTAAACAAAGTGGCACAACTCACCGAGAGTATGAGTAATATGTCGTCGAGCGAACTCACCTCATGGATAGTCCAGGGTGCAATTAGCGTCGGTTTGAAGATTCTAATGGCTGTAGCTTTCTACATAGCTTGCCGCTGGATTATCAAACGACTTGTCAATATTCTCAGCAAGATGATGAATAAGCAAAGTGTTGAGATATCGCTTGCAAAATTCGTCATTAGCCTAGTTAGTATATCGCTCAACTTGATCGTTATCCTAACGACAATAAGTATTCTCGGCATTAACACCACCTCATTCCTTGCGATCTTTGCATCTGCCGGTTTGGCTGTCGGTATGGCACTCAGCGGCACTTTGCAGAACTTTGCAGGTGGAGTATTGATCCTATTCCTAAAGCCATTTAAGGTGGGTGATTTTATCGAAGCTCAAGGCTTTTCAGGTAGCGTAAAGGAGATTTCCCTTTTCAGCACACTACTCAATACACTTGATAATAAGATGGTTATAATCCCCAACGGATCGCTTTCAACATCTCCAATCAACAACTACTCTAAGGAGTCAACACGTCGAGTGGAGTGGACATTTGGAGTTGCTTATGGCACCGACTTTTCGCGTGCTAAGGGGGTAATCGAAGATATATTGTCAAAGCATGAACTTGTGCTTCAAGATCAAGGACTATTCATTGTATTGAGCGCTTTGGCCGACTCTTCGGTCAACATCACCGTAAAGGTATGGTGTGAATCTTGCAACTATGCAACGCTTCTTTTCGACATCAACGAGAAGGTTTACAACCGTTTCAATGCCGAAGGAATCGAGTTCCCATTCCCTCAAATGGATGTTCACTTGAGTAAATAGAGTTGCTCTGCTTATAAAAAATAACTCGCACTCTCTTACTGCCTGTGGGCGGCCGGAGATAGCACCTGCGGGGGTGCATACTTTTTGCGCTATTGGGCATTTAAACCCAACTTCGAGGTTCACCTCACTGATTTGCTCATGGCAACCGTAGGTTGACATAGATATAAAATAATAGATGAGAGCGTTGAAAGTTTACTTTCAAAAGATCTCATCTATTATTTTATATCGTTAGCGCTTAAAAGCGCTGCAAATCAGTGCAATACTAACTGCACCCGCGCAGGTGCTATCTGCGCCCGCCGGAGGCAGTTAAATAGTATACATTTAGATTAATACCCCTTCTGCTTAAATTCAGAGGTGGGAACCATCACCTCGTAGGTGGTTTGCCCTGCATTCTTATACTCGTAGCTACGGATCCATGGATTTAAGATCCTTAGCTGACGATAGTCGGTGCCATGATCTTTGGCAAATTTCGACCAATCGATATTTGTGCTGTTGATCTTCACTATCTTGTAGTTCTCAAAGGGCTTGAACTTATCTTTATCCTTCAACTCGAAATTGTAATTTTCTGGTGCTGAAGATATTAACTTCAGGCTAATGATGCGTGGCACATATCGCATAGTCTCCTCGGGAAGATAGAGATCCCAATAATCACTAACCCCTTGAGTCTCCATTCTGCGCGCCACACCAGCTGGCCCAGCGTTATACGAGGCTGCGGCCAGGGTCCAACTTCCAAAACGCTTATATGCTTTGACGAGATACTCGCATGCCGCCTTTGTCGACTCCACCACGTGGTAACGCATGTCGGTATTATCGCCCGTCTCAAGGCCATAAGATGCGGCTGCCGAAGGGATAAATTGCCACATTCCGGCCGCCTTAGCTGGCGAATAGGCATTAGGGTCTAGCCCACTCTCGGCCATTGCCAGATACTTAAAATCGTCGGGCACTCCATACTCGGCCAAGATTGGCTCGATAACTGGAAAGTAGCGAGACATGCTTCGAAAGGTGAGCATAGTTCGAGTGTGCATACAACTTGTGGTGAGCATCTCGCGGTCGATCGCCTCGCGCACATATCCCAAATGAATAGGCACCTTTTCGCCTGCGAAAGTCACCTGGGATGGCAACTCATAGATCTTCACAGTATTAGCATGAGATATAGTTAAACCCTGCAAGATCATCAAAAATATAAATACTAACTTTTTCATTCTATATATAAATTAATGCGTACAAAGATAGCAAAAAAATAGTACCTTTGCGGCCATACTACTATGAACTCCCAAAAAAATGAAGAATAATTCAACTCCATTGATGGGCATACTCCTATCGCTGAGCGTATGCCATTGCTGCAACGATGCACTCCAAGCAGTTGTCACATCACTATATCCACTCATCAAATCGGAGCTGATGCTCAACTTCGTGCAGATCGGAGTCATTACACTCTGCTATCAGATGTCAGCCTCTGTACTGCAGCCACTTATGGGGTTGTATCTCGACCGCAAGCCCAACCCGTGGTTTATCACTTTGGCTGCATGTTTCACATTTGGAGGACTCGTCACATTGGCCTATGCTTCGACTTTCGCCTCGGTGATCTTTGCCGTTATATTGGTTGGAACCGGATCGTCGATTGTTCACCCCGAAGCATCGCGACTCACATCGCTAGCCTCGGCTGGCCACAAGGGTTTGGCACAGTCGATATTCCAAGTTGGCGGAAATTTAGGTAGCTCGATTGGCCCTCTGCTCGTTGCAATAATCACACCATATGGCCGCGAAAATACCACATTTATCGCCCTGCTATCGTTTGTTGGAATTGGCGCAAGTGTAATTATTGCCAAGTGGTATGGCGCGCTTTTGCGCAAACAACAAGCCGAGAATCACACCTGTGGCAAGCGCACAAAATTGGTGCATAAGGGTGATGCAGATTGGATTCCACGACCATACTCCAACCGTCGTACATACTTCTATCTTGCTGTTTTACTGATCCTTATATTCTCGAAATATGTATATATGGCCAGCATGAGCAGCTACTTCACATTCTTTATGATCGATAAATTTGCCCTCACGGAGCAATATTCGCAATACTCACTTTTTGTATTTATTTTCTCAACGGCCTTGGGCACAATGTTGGGTGGGCCAATTGGAGATAAAATTGGTCGCAAATATGTTATCTGGGCATCTATTCTTGGGGCAACGCCATTCACGCTTTTGCTGCCTCATATGGGCCTCGCATGGACTCTTATTTGTAGCTTTGGCGCAGGATTTATGCTCTCCTCGGCATTCCCTGCGATTGTGATTTTGGCCCAAGAGTTACTACCCAATCGACTCGGAATGATCTCGGGGCTCTTCTTTGGGTTCGCCTTTGGAATCGCTGGAATTGCTGCTGCATTTTGGGGCGTATATGCCGAGGCGCATGGAGTGCAAGCACTCTTTAACGTTGCGGCTTACATGCCATTATTGGGAGCAGTGGCGATTCTTCTACCTCGAAGATAGTTCAAGGGCCATAACGTAATCGTTTGCATAGTAGCCACTTCCGACATGCTCGTCGGTTCTGCGGTCGGCATGCATTCCCATCTTTTTATAGAACCCTATGGCTCGCTCGTTCTGACGATTTACGTTGAGTTCAAGAAGAGTTTTTTGCGACTTGCTGTTCGACATGGCATAATCACAAGCGAACTCGAAGAGCCTGCGTGCTACCCCGCTACCATGCACACTTGGAAGGGTATAGATCTTTTCGATATAGAAATGCGCAGCTGCTAACTCTCTGATTGATAGGTAGCCACAAGCTTCTCCATCCTTCTCGGCGATAAAATAGTGGTGCGCAAGCGACATTTGACGCTCGATATTCTCGGGCGAATACATCATCTCAAACATAAAATCGATCTGCTGCGGCGATAAAATTGATTTGTATGTATATCTAAAAATCGTATCGGCTAGGCTATTTATTAGCTCGATATCACCTAAGGTGGCACTGCGCAACTCAATCATAATCAAATATTTAAATCGTTAAACTTTTTCACTCTAAATAGTAGCGATCGCATCACAACGGACCCCGCGAAAATATGCGTCGACTCCGATTTACGGCTCTTGCGAACTGCTCGTCTTTTTCGAAACAGTCGAGGATGCCATGCAATAAAATCTCTATAAGCCTGAAAAACAGCCGCAAAGTTCCCCCACTCACCCTTGGCAAGATAGGAAAAAGCTGTTACAAGATCGAGCGCGGGGCGCACCAAGGCGACAACAATTCGCTGACCAGAGGGTGCACATTTGAACAACATCGCCAAGTTATTGCGATGATTCAAGCGCGTTTTGAATGGCGAGGAGACATTTAAGGTGCCTCCACCAAGGTGATAGACAACGCTTTGCGGGATGACCATAACTTTGAGCGAGGCGAGTGCAAAACGCCAACAGAGATCAATCTCCTCCATATGAGCAAAAAAATCTTCGTCGAAACCACCAACATCCTTGAAGGTCGATAGTCGGCAGGCAAATGCGGCTCCGCTCACCCAAAAAACTTCGCGTGGATCGTTATACTGCCCATGATCTTGCTCGATATTTTGCAATATGCGACCTCGACAAAATGGATAGCCCAAATAGTCAATGTAACCACCCGACGCGCCAGCATACTCAAAGCGAGAAGGCTCACTATAAGAGAGCAGCTTGGGAGCCACAGCAGCGATAGATTCATCGCCTCGAAGCGCCTCAAAGAGCGGCTGGCACCACCCCTCGCTCACTGCAACATCTGAATTTAACAACACCACAAGCTCGTAATTCAACTCCGCGAGGGCCAAATTATATCCCTTGGCAAAACCGTGATTCTCTCCAAGTTCAATAATCTTCACTCGCTCGAACTCATTTTGCAGAAGCACAAGCGAGCCATCACTCGAACCATTGTCGGCAACGATTATATCGACACTCGGCGCAGTGTGCGCAACGACCGAAGGAAGAAACTCACGCAGGTGCTTTTCGCCATTCCAATTAAGTATAACTACTGCTTCAAGTGACATTGTGTAAATATCTATTCTTCAGACTCTTGAGACTCTCTCTTTGATCGTTTTACCTTTGGCTTTCCGGCCAACACCATTACAAATTCACCTTTCGGATCGGTTGTTTTGAAGTGCTCTAAAACCTCTGCAAGCGTTCCGCGAATGGTCTGTTCGAACTTCTTTGTGATCTCGCGAGAGACCGAAATTTGACGATCCTCCCCAAAAAACTCGATCATTTGCTCCAAGGTCTTTACCACACGATAGGGTGACTCGTAAAAGATCATTGTGCGCTCCTCATCCTGCAACATCGTAAAGTGCTTATTGCGCCCTTTTTTCTGAGGTAAGAACCCCTCGAAGCAAAATCTGTCGCATGGAAATCCGCTCTGAACAAGGGCCGGAACAAATGCCGTAGCACCTGGAAGTGTCTCAACCTCAATACCTTCGGCAATGCATGTACGCACCAACAAGAATCCCGGATCCGAAATTCCCGGAGTACCAGCATCGGATACCAGAGCAACATTACGGCCCGAGGTGATACTCTCGGCAACCATCTTAACTGTGGCGTGCTCATTGAATTTATGGTGCGAGTATAGATGCTTTTCGATGCCCAAATGTTTGAGCAAAAATAGCGTTGTGCGCGTATCTTCGGCCAAAATGAAATCGACCTCTTTTAGTACATTTATCGCCCTGAGGGTAATATCCTCGAGGTTGCCAATTGGCGTTGGGACTATATATAATTTTGACACTGTTTAAAGGAAATTAACTTATATTAAATTTATATTCTAAGATTGAGAGAATCAGCTTTGCACCCTCGCTCTCGCCACTCCATTCGAAATTTTCGGCTATGTATATCATTGCATCTTCGTAATTGTCAAAGGCGTTGAGCCTATCGAGGACCTGATGGCAAAGTTGTGGATCGTCGCCAAAGAGATCTTGAGTTAATAGATACCTCTCGCTAATTCCCAATTGCGCAAAGGAGCGACACGCAAACCTCTCATCGCCCAATATTCGTGGGGCATCGGCAGCCAAACGGTCGGCAACAGTCTCGACGTTTTGACTCAATGTGTCGGCAACGGTCGGCACAGGTGTGATCAAATCACCTATTACGTTTGTGCTCAATTGGGTGATTATTGGCTCAGAGGATTGTGGATCCAATGGTATTTCTGGTGCAACCTGCGGCATTGTTGTCGGCTGTTCGGGCTCTTTTTCCGCCTCGCTTTGATCTGCTCTTTGCGCTACAGTTGCTGCTTTGGGCGCGGAATCATCGTTGTACAGTGACATCAGAACACTGCGACGGCGACTCTTGCGCAGCTGCTTTGGAACAATATCGATATCGAAAAGCATGTTGTCGCCACCTTGGTTTTTGTGAATTGGTTCGGGTTCGGGTTCAGGTTCAGGCTCCACCTCTGGTTCTGGCTCTGGTTCTGGCTCTGGTTCTGGCTCTGGTTCTACTTCTACTTCCGGCTCTACGACTATGATCTCCTCTTCAATCTCCTCCTCTTCGGCAGCTGGCGATTCTGCCGATGCTGGCGTCTCAACTAGCGAGACTCCCTCAAGGTCAATTGCGAAAATTGAATTCTCATCGTCATCAAAGGCGACAAATTTAATCCCTTCATACAATTTGGCTAACTTCGACAGAGCAACATCTTGCTCGATGAGTGTAAAAGAGCCCTGCTCCTGCCATTGAGCAACCATTGCAGATAACTCACTAATCTGGCGACGTACTTCTTCAATTTTCATATCTTCACAAATAAGTTCAACAAATATAAGTTTATTAATCTAACTGTATATCCAATCGATCGCTATTCCACTGCCCCTGACCATCCAAATAAATTATCGGACGATCGTTTTGGCGACCCTTTAAATATAAGTAACTCTCGTAGAGATTTATTCCATTAAGCGATTCATCGGCAAGGTCGTAGGCTATAACCGACGCGTGTAATTTGGTAGCTGAATATATCGACTCGCACCTTTCGACATACTCGCTCAGGCGCTCAGGGTCGTTCGAAGGGTTGCCTCCAATGAAAATATTATCGCCACTCTTCGAGCTGTTAATAGGCGCAGTAGCAATAAGATAGAGCCCCAAGCTATCGGCAATTTGATAGACCACATCGCTAAATACTCCTGCACGAACCTTTAGTGTATTGTAGCCCGCGGCTTTCAACTTCTCGATCTGCGATCTACCTATAGCACTTTCCACCTCGATGGCCTTAAGTTGCTCACGCTCACCATTTACCATCAATTCACCTGCACTCATCTCGAGGGAACGCAAACCGATATTGAACGATAAATATTCAACGTATCGACCTCGATATTGAGTCGAGACATTCAACCGATAGAGCTTCGGATTTTTCGCGCTCCACGCCAAAGAGTCGGGAACAATCAACGAGAAAAATATCTCATCTTCGCCGCGCATATCCAACTGCATATCCGAGAATCCACGATGCACGATCTTTCCATCGGGCGACTCTAGCTCATAATTAATTCTGCTTGTGCGAGGATTCAACAATTCGCTCTTCACCCGGATCGAGATGCTCGCATTTAAAACGCCCGAAAGACGACTCACCAGCACATCAACATCGCGCACATACATCGTTGGTTGCGAGAGCATTACAACATCACCCAACTCCAACTGGTCGCTTGTGCTCCATCCATCCAACCCCTTGGCGCCCGGATCTCTATGTAGCTTAATTGAGATGGGTGAATCGGCCTCACTTTTAGCAAATCGAGTAACATTAAACTGTGCGGGCGAGCTAGGCGACATATTGCGTCCCACCTCAAGACCACCCACATAGACCGTGTATGGTGCCGAAGCCCAGGCGATTGACAAAAAGGATTGACGTCCAATCCACGAAAATGGCGAGTAGAACGACGAAGAGAATGCTACCCCATCGCTCGAGGGCTCCTGCTGCCAACCGGCAACTGGAATTGCATAGCGCATCGCCTCGGACTTATCGCCCAGGGCCTCTTGCGCCGAAGAGCATGGCAAAATATTCGCACGTGGCGACTCGACATTGGCTGAATGACCATCCTGCAGCTCCACATTTTGAGCAAAAAGCGGAGTCGAGAGGAGAAGAAGCGTGATATATAAAATGATTCTCATAAAAGTTTTGTATATTTGCAGTCGTAAAGATACTAATTTTTTTGTTAGCACAATGCAATCTGCCTTCACCAAATTAAATTTCCCTTCGCTAGAGCTAAAAACTCGTCGAAATTGCGAGGATAACACCCTATCGGTGTGGGTGGCGACACGTCGTTGTTACTTGGTTTTGACCCCCGAAGAGTGGGTGCGACGCCATGCGGTGAGCTACCTTACAACGCACTGCGGATTTCAAGTGCAGCAGATATGCGAGGAGTATCCCGTGAAGGTCACCGGACAATCACAACGTGCTGACATAGTAGTAGTTGACACCAATTGCGCACCACTAATACTTGTCGAGTGCAAAGCCGCTACCGTCGCCATAGATCAGGCAGTTTTCGACCAGGCGGTTCGCTATAACTCATCGCTCAATGCTCGTTACATTATACTTACAAATGGTTTGAAGCACTTTTGCTTTGAGCGCGACGGGCTGAATTATAAGCCTTTAAAGGATTTTCCGCGACTCTAAGACTAGATCTCTAAAGTCTCGACATCCTCCGACTCATTGCCTTCGAGCATCTTTGCCGATAGTTGGCGCTTGGTTGGAAGCCCCAATTTGCGGAGCTTATCGCCTAATCGTGCGATATTATCGTTACCCGTATGCAGGCGCTTGTAGGCATCGTCGTACTTCAATCGAGCTGCATCGAGCGACTTGCCAACATCCTCTAGCGAGGAGCTGAAACTGACTAGCTGCTCGAATAGCTTGGTGGCATTTTTAACAATCGCCTCGGTATTTTTTGATTGAGCATTGCGCTTCCATAAGTCATCCACAAGCTTTAGAAGTGCGAAGAGGTTGGTTGGCGACGAGATAATCACCTTCTTATTATATGCATCGCTCCAGATGGTGCTATCTGCCTGAAGAGCAGCCAAGAACGCCGGTTCGTTGGGGATAAACATAATCACAAAATCGGGAGAGTTGACCAATTTCTGGTACTCCTTGCGCCCCAATTCGTTGACATGTTGACGCACCGATTTGAGGTGTTGATCCAAAAGAATTGCACGCTCAGCCTCGCTATCGGCTGCAACGTAATTCACAAAGGCGGTGAGCGAGGCTTTTGAGTCGATCACAATCTGTTTGTTGTCGGGCAGGTTGAGCACCACATCGGGGCGCAAATTGTTGCCCTCCTCATCTTTAATATTCGACTGCGTTGAGTAGTGAACCCCCTTTTCGAGGTTCGAACTATCGAGAATTGTCTCCAGGATCATCTCACCCCAATCGCCCTGCACTTTGGAATTTCCCTTTAGGGCATTGGTCAAATTTGTGGTCTCGGTTGTGATTTTTCTGTTCAGCTCCATCAAATTGCGAAGCTCATTGTGGAGGGCTCCACGTTGCTCATTCTCGGATGAATATATCTTTTCAACCCTCTGGCGAAACTCCGAGATATTATCTTTAAATGGCTTTAGGAGCGTATCGATCGACTCCTTGTTTGTCGATTTAAATTCGCGCGTATGCTCGGTGAAAATCTCGGTGGCGATATTCCGAAACTGCTCTCGCTGTCGCTCCTCGCTCTGCTTTTGCTGCTCGGCTTGCTGAGCACGTTGTTTCTCACTAAGCTCTAAACGACTGCGATATTGAGCCGACTCTTGAAGGAGCGTGCGGATCTCCGACTCACGCGTGGCAGCTAGCTCTTCGGCCTTCAACCTTGCTGCGCTGGCTTGGTCAATTTGTATAAGTAGACGTTGCTGCTCACCCTTCGAAGAGCGAAAAAACGCATATAGTATAATGAGCAAGAGGACGATTATTACGGCTAAAACTATAGGGATGATATTCATACGGAGTAATTCTTTAAATTAAAGATACAATATTACATAGATTTTTTGTCAATAAAAAATTTACATCAAAAAAAATCGTATCTTTGTGGCTCAAGAAAAATATTTTAGGTTCAATCTATGAGAATTATATCGCCTTCAATTCTATCTGCCGACTTTGGACATTTAGAGAGCGAAATCAAGATGCTCAATCAGAGCAATGCTGAGTGGATCCACTTCGATGTGATGGATGGGGTCTTTGTGCCCAATATTTCGTTTGGATTTCCGATACTTAAGAGCGTAAAAAAGATCTCGAATAAGATTCTAGATGTACACTTAATGATCACTCAGCCAGAGAAATACGTCGAGCAATTCGCCAAGGATGGTGCCGACATCGTTGTATTCCACACAGAGGCAACCACCAAGGCAGAGCAGGCAATCGACCTAATCAAGAAGTGCGGTGCAAAGGCTGGAATCTCGATAAAACCAGCAACTCCAACAAGCCAAATTGAGCACCTATTACCATTGGTAGATGTGGTTTTGGTGATGAGCGTAGAGCCGGGATTTGGCGGTCAATCATTCATCGAAGGCTCTTTGGATAAGGTGCGAGAACTTCGAAGGATTATCACTCGCGATGCTCTGGAGTGTATAATTGAGGTAGATGGCGGAATTGGATTGTCGAACGCTCGCACGCTCTTCGAGGCTGGAGCCGACGCTCTTGTTGCTGGCTCATCGGTGTTCTCATCGCACGACCCACTCTCGACAATTGACCAACTTTTGAACGCTTAAAAATTTACAACATTGATATCTCTCGACAACCTCTCGGTCAGCTATGGTGGCTGGCAACTTTTCGACTCGATTTCGTTTCTGATCAACCCAAAAGATAGAATTGGATTGGTTGGCCGCAATGGAGCGGGCAAGAGCACACTGATGAAAATTATCATCGGTGAGCAGCAACCAACCTCGGGAGGGGTGTCGCTCAATGGCGACTGCACAATTGGCTACTTGCCTCAAACTATGCACATTGCCGACACCACATCGTTGGTGGCAGAGACCGCAAAAGCGTTCGACGTGGTGATAAAAATCGAGCAAGAGATCGACGCCATAACCACTCAAATTGCCGAGCGCACCGATTATGAAAGTGCCGAATATTCAGATCTGATCCATCGCCTAAACCAGGCCAACGACCAATATCACATTTTGGGAGGCGACACGCGAGAGGCCGATATCGAAAAAACTCTTTTGGGTTTAGGCTTCAAGCGCAGCGACTTCGAGCGTGCCACCAAGGAGTTCTCGGGAGGATGGCGCATGCGCATTGAATTGGCGAAATTACTTCTACGTCGACCCTCGATCTTTTTGCTCGATGAGCCTACCAACCACCTTGATATTGAGAGTATTCAGTGGTTGGAGGATTACCTGAAAAATTATAGTGGTGCGGTGCTACTCATATCGCACGACCGTGCTTTTTTGGATAATGTCACAAATCGAACAATCGAAATATCGTTAGGCAAGGCGTATGATTATAAGGTGTCGTACTCAAAATATGTGATCCTTAGGGCCGAACGACGCGAGCAGATGTTATCGGCATACGAGAACCAGCAGCGACTAATCGAGAAAAATGAGGAGTTTATCGAAAAATTCCGCTACAAGCCCACCAAAAGCAATCAGGTGCAGTCGAGAATCAAGCAGCTCGAGAAGATTGAACGCATTGAGGTCGAAGATGAGGACCTTTCGAGGCTCAATATAAAGTTTCCACCAGCTCCTAGATCGGGTCAAATTGTGGCCGAAATCAAGGATGCAGGTAAATCATTTGGTTCGAAACATGTCTTTAGCGGCGCCAACTTCACTATTGAAAAGGGCGACAAAATCGCACTTGTTGGCCGCAATGGCGAGGGTAAAACCACGCTTGCCAGAATGATCCATGGCGAGATCGAGGCAACAGAAGGATCGATCAAACTTGGCGCAAATATCAATATTGGCTACTTCGCTCAAAATCAGGACGATTTAATGGATGGCGACTTCACCGTTTTCGACACACTCGACAGGGTTGCTGTGGGAGAGGTCCGAACAAAATTGCGAGATATCTTAGGTGCATTCTTATTCCGTGGCGAGGATATCGAAAAGAAGGTCAAGGTGCTTTCGGGAGGCGAACGCTCACGCCTGGCGATGGCTCGCTTGATGCTCGAACCACACAACTTGCTTATTCTCGATGAGCCTACCAACCATATGGATATGCGCTCTAAAGATATCCTAAAGGAGGCTATCAAAAAGTTCGATGGCACGGTGATAGTGGTGTCGCACGACCGCGAGTTTTTGGATGGGACAATCGATAAGATCTACGAATTCCGCGACGGAGGGGTCAAGGAGTACCTAGGAGGCATATACTACTTCCTAGAGAAGCGCAAAATTGAATCTATGGGTGAGATTGAGAGACGCGACCAACCCTCAAAAACCGAGAATCAACCCACCTCGACTAGCTCTGGCAAACTTAGCTACGAACAGAAAAAGGAGCAAGAAAAACTAATCCGCAAAGCTCGCAAGGCTATCGAAACAATCGAGGCTGAATTGGAGACTACAGAGAAGAAAATTGCCGATTACGACGCTCAATTTGCCGCAGCAACTCAATACGATCAATCTGATTTTGAGGAGTATAACAGATTAAAAACACAATACGATCACCTGATGCACGAGTGGGAAAAAGCATCATACGAACTAGAAATAATTGAAGAAAATTAATAAGAAAATGGATAATATTATATTTGGAATTCGCCCAGTGGTCGAGGCTATCGAAGCTGGCAAGCAGATCGAAAAGATCTTTGTAAAGAAGGGTGCCGAAGGTCAATTGATGACCGAGTTGCGCGACCTATGTTTCCGTCACCGTCTTCGCGTGCAAGAGGTGCCAATTGAGAAACTTAACCGACTCACGCGTGGCAATCACCAAGGAGTTGTGGCTCAAATTTCGGCTATTGCATATGTTGAGTTGCAGGATATTTTGGACCGCGTGCCCGAGGATGAAACCCCACTAATCGTTGTATTTGATGGAGTGACCGACGTGCGCAACTTCGGAGGTATTGCCCGCAGCGCCGAATGTGCTGGTGCTCATGGACTTATCACTCCACTTAAAAACTCTGCTCCGGTTAATGCCGAGGCGATGAAGTCGTCGGCAGGTGCATTGAGTGCAATTCCAGTTTGTCGCGTAGGGTCGATCCGCACAACACTTATGACACTTCAAAGTGAAGGCTATCAGATAGTTGCCGCAACCGAAAAGAGCACAAAATTGATCTACGACGCCGATTTCCGCCAACCAACTGTATTGGTCATGGGATCGGAGGATGTCGGTATCTCGCGCGAGGTTCTCAAACTTTGCAACGAGCAATTGGCAATTCCGCTAATTGGTCATATCGAGTCACTTAACGTTTCAGCAGCGGCAGCGATTATGCTCTTCGAGGTGGTTCGCCAAAGAATCGGAGGCGCAAGCGAGTAGCAAATGCAGCAGTATCAAGATAAGATTTTGGGCACGATAACTCTTCGAGAGAGTAATCGTGCCCAAACTGTATCCATTAGGATGCAGCGAAATAGTGGCCAGATCACACTCGTCTACCCAATTGGCTACGACCTTCAAAAGGCGATAGATTTTTTGGAACAAAAGCGCGACCGGATCGTGGCCATGAGAGAGCGCAACAAAGCTAAAATCCAGAGTAACCCACCTGCTACAAGCTACGACCTAACCAAGTTGCGCACTGCGGCACTCGAGCATCTACCCACACGAATTGCTCAGATTGCCGAGCAGATAAACATGAGCTACAACAGAGTGAGCATCCGCGCAACACGTTCAAGATGGGGCTCTTGCACATCGCGCAACGATATCTCGCTATCGATATATTTGATGATTCTACCCCAGCACCTGATCGATTTTGTAATAATCCACGAGCTATGCCACACAATACATCACAACCACTCGCCCAAATTCCACGCTCTGCTCAACCATATTTGTGGCGGTCGCGAAAAGGAGTTTAATCGCGAATTGAGGGGGTATTCTATTGGGGCGTGATCTACTTTCTTACTGCCTCCGGCGGGCGCAGATAGCACCTGCGCGGGTGCAACTTGCATTGCGCTATTGGGCTTAAAACTTTGCAGTTTTTAGATTTTGATATTCAATAGTCTGCCGCAAATAAATTTGCACAGCCTACTGAATATCAAAATTCGTTAAATGCCTTTGGCATTTAAACCCAATATCGAGGTCTACCCTCGAGAGAACAGATTAAACAAAACTTATTTCAGCGGTGAATCTGGCTCCTTTGCCATTGCGTTGTAGAACATTTTGTCGAGGAACTTAGGGAAGAATTTCTTTACAAGATGGCTTGCTCGACCGTCGAACTCCATAAGGCATAGGCGTTTACGCTTTGCTGTGGCCTTCATAATTATGTCGGCTACTTGCTCGGAGGTCATCATCTTCTCCTCGGCACGTGGGGTCTCACCCTGCGAAGTTCCATCGGCTGTTAGGGCCGAGAATCTGACGTTCGACGCTGTGAAACCGGGGCAGGCAATCATCACATGGAGCCCCTTCTTAAGGTTCTCAATGCGCACAGTCTCTAAGAATCCAGTCATCGCATATTTCGATGCCGAATAGCCCGTGCGGGCTGGCAAGCCATGGATTCCTGCCACCGACGAAACCCCAACGATCGAACCCTTTGACGCTTGCAGATATGGAAGTGCAAACTTCACACAATTCACTGTACCCCAGAAATTTACATCCATCAACTTATGCAACACCTCAAGGTCAACATCGTCGAACAGAGCTCGCATCGAAAGGCCTGCATTGCAGATCAAGATATCGATTTTTGAGTAGGCGGCAATTGCTGCATCGACCATTTTTTTACAGTCGTCGACCTTCACCACATCGCACACCGAATATATCGCCGATCCACCTGCTGCGGTGATCTGCGAGGTTATCGCCTTGAGCTTATCCTCCTGACGCGCTGCCAGAACCACATTAGCTCCTGCTGCAGCATATGTTTTGGCAAGCGCCTCACCAATTCCCGACGATGCACCGGTAACAATTACAACTTTCTCTTTTAAACTTTTCATATTTATATCTCTAATTTATTCAACTTCAATTTCTAATCCATCATAGGCTAGATTCACCCCTGCGGGTAACGCAGGGTTTGTTTTGGCATACAGCCCAATTTCGTGTGACATATGTGTAAGGTATGCCCTTTGCGGTGCAACTCTCGAGATGAGCGATAAGGCCTGCTCGACATTAAAGTGCGAATGGTGCTCTTTGAATCGCAACGCGTTGACAATCAACACCTTTACCCCTTTCAATTTAAGCTCTTCTTCAGGCTCTATCTCACTAAAGTCTGTGAGATACGCAACATCGCCAATCCGATATCCAGTAACCTCAAAACGTGCTGAATGATGGCCTTTTACAGGAATTATCTCAACATTTTTTACAACTAAACTTTTTGACGGATCAATTGTAATCAGATCAATCTCGGGCACCCCTATATACTTATTCGACGCAAAAGCATAGTCGTAATCCTTGCGCACTCCTCGCAAAGTTTGCTGGGTACCATAGAGACCTATGCGGTGAATCAGAGGATAATCGACAAAGTTCAGTGCTCTAACATCATCGATGCCACCGATATGATCCTTATGCTCGTGAGTAAGCAAAATCGCATCGACCCTGCGCACACTCGCGCGAAGCATCTGCTGCCGAAAATCTGGGCCTGCATCGATCACAAATCGAAAGTCATCGCCCTCGATCATCGCCGAACTGCGCAAGCGGCTATCACGCGGATCATCCGAAAGACACACCTCACATCTACATCCTATGGTTGGAACACCTTGCGAAGTGCCACTGCCTAAAATTGTTACCTTCAGCACTTTACTTCATTATTTTAAAGACCATAGCTGTGCGCGAAGTGTTATACAACTTTATATAGTGGTTATCGCCATCGCTATACGAGAAGTGCTCCTGACCAAGCTCCGTACGGCCCAATCCTCCAAAACGCTCCTCATCACTTGATAGCACCGATACATATTTACCAGCCCTGGGCACTTTGGTGATATAGTCGGGAATCGAGGCTGTAGGGTGCCAATTGAATACAAATAGCAGGTTGCGAAGGGTGAATACAATCGTCTTATTCTGCTCATCCATCTGCTCCTGATATGGATAGCCAGCCGTAAGCAATCGCGAGCGTTTCACTAGCGAGACCATTGCACGATCGAAGGCTCCTAGGTGCGCATAGCGCAAGAAACCGTTCTTGGATAGCGACCAAAGCCTACGCGCATGCGCATAGCTCCAATCATTTCCTTCGCGTGGAAAATCGATCCACTCGGGATGTCCGAATTCGTTACCCATAAAATTAAGGTATGCATCGCCACCCGTTGTAATTGTCATCAAACGGATCATCTTATGAAGGGCAATGCCTCGGTCAATCACCAAACTTTGTGAGTCGCGATTCATCGAGAAGTACATCTCTTTATCCATCAGACGGAAGGCAATTGTTTGGTCGCCAACCATCGCTTGATCGTGCGACTCGGCATAGGCGATAGTCTTTACACCAGGCAGGCGCGAGGTCATAATGTCCCACATTTCGTATATATTCCACTGCTCATCGGTCTGCTCCTTAAGCAGTTTGATCCAAAAATCGGGAATTGCCATCGCTAGTCGATAATCAAATCCTGCGCCTCCATCATCGATCGAAGCACAAAGCCCCGGCATTCCGCTCACATCCTCGGCAATGGTTATCGCTCGAGGGTTAACATCGTGCACCAAACGATTGGCCAAAGTGAGGTAGACAATAGCGTCACGGTCGACACCCTCGTCGAAGAAGCGCTCGCGACAATCGAACTCTACATATCCACGATGGTGGTACAACATCGAGCTAACACCATCAAAACGGTAGCCATCGAAATGGAACTCATCGAGCCAATATTTAATATTCGACAAGAGAAAGTGTTGAACCTGCTGCTTGCCATAATCGAAAATCATTGAATCCCAATACTTTTGGTAGCCAATATCCCCCGCCTTGGAGTAGTGGTGATCGGAGCCATCGAGCGCATTAATTCCCTCGTTTAGATTCTTAACATAGTGAGCATGAACCACATCCATAATCACTGCGATGCCCATTGAGTGCGCTTTTTTAACCAACTCCTTGAGCTCCTCGGGGGTTCCGAAGCGCGACGATGGAGCAAAGAAATTTGCCACATGATAGCCAAATGAACCATAATAAGGGTGCTCGGCAACGGCCATTAATTGCACCGCATTGTATCCGTCGGCTTTGATTCGAGGCAGAACATCACGAGCAAATTGAAGGTATGTGCCCACACCCTCTTGCTCTTGTGCCATTCCCACATGCGCCTCATAAATAAGCAGTTGACCATTTTTTACTGGCACAAAATCGCTATCATCTTCCCAATCGAAGGGTTGTGGCAACCAAAATTGAGCAGTATAGTTCTTTGTGGCATCATCCTGCACAACACGAGTAGCGTAGGATGGAATACGATCGTGCCAGCCATTATCGCCATTGATATGCAATTTATAGAGCGAGTTGTGAGTTAGTCGATATTCATAAATGGCATCAGGCAAAAAGATCGACCATACACCATTTACATCGTGATTCAATCGCAATTCGGTGCGTCGCCAGCTATTAAAATCGCCAAAGATATAGACATCCTTGGCCTCAGGCAACCACTCGCGGAACCACCACCCCTTCATCATCTCATCGCGCTGCCAACCAAAATAGCGATGACCATTTGCATAGTCGACAATCGAGTCTGAGCTCTTGATGATATCATCAAGGCGTTGGAGGTAAAGATCATGGCGATAATTGATCTCATCTTCTACTGGGCGCAACCACTCATCCGAAGCGACCAAAGGGAGTATTTTTTTCTGCTTTTCCATAACTTAAACGATCTTATTTAAGCAAATATACAAAAAATATATTAAATTATATTAAACTAGCATAATAATTTTCATCAGCATAAATCCTCATAAAAATTAAAGTTGTAAAAAACAATCGTAAAAAACTGAAAAAAACTTGAAAACTTTTTTGGTTTTCTAAGTTTTTTATATACCTTTGCACCATTGAAAATTAATTAACGAAAATTATGGATGCACAACAGAGAGCCGAAGTAATAGCATATGCACGCAAAACAATCGTTCAAACGGGAATAAAATCTCTAAGAATGGACGACGTAGCACAAGCGACTCACACATCGAAGAGAACTCTATACGAGACCTTCGGAGACAAAGAGGAGTTGCTATTCTTGGCCGTAAAAGCGCATTTCGACAAGTTCGAAATGAATAATGCAGAGACGGCAAAGGATGCTCCCAACATATTGATTGCTATGCTTATTGTCGTAGAGGAGATTCGCAAAAATGCCGAGGTTAATTGGCAACTACGCAGTACGCTTAAACGATTTTACCCTAAGATAAATGAGCGATTGTGGTACGACAAGGCAGATCTTAAACGCAAGATTGTCGCCATGTCGATTCAAGAGGGAATCAACCAGGGCTATATCGACAGTAGAATCAATATAACATTGACTATGAACATGTTCAGTTATATAGCCATCGGTATAACCGACGATAATGAGATGATAGAGATACCAAAAGAGATCAACATCAACGACGCATTTCAAGAGGTATTAATAAATTACATGCGCGGAATAAGTACAATTAAAGGAGTCAAAGCGATCGACGATTACTTAGCTTCAAAAAACGAATAACAACAATATTTTTAGAATGAGAAAACTATTTATCGCAGCAAGCGCCCTACTATTAACGGGTGGAGCATTTGCACAAGGGCTGCAACTAACAATCGATGAGGCTGTAAGAATCGCCTTAGACGAGAACCCAACTATTCAGGTTGCCGACATGGAGATCGAGCGCTTCGATTACGTCTTGGCCGAGACCAAAGGTATGTACCTTCCCTCGCTTAGCATCGATGGTTCCTACAACTACGCAGCCGTAGCTCAACAACTTTCCAAGAGCATGCAACTATCGGCAAATGGAACTTCGACAATATCGGCAGCAGCAAATTTGTCGGTACCTCTATATGCTCCGGCAATCTCTCGCACTTTGACACTCAACAAGACCCAAATGGCCTCAGCAGTCGAGTCGGCTCGTGGTTCAAAAATCGCATTGGTAGCCGAGGTGAAAAAGGCATTCTACAATATCCTTCTAGCCGAGCAATCACTCGAGGTGTTGGAGGAGAGTTCTGCAATTTCGAAAAAGAGTGTCGACGATACTCAAATCATGTACGACAATGGCCTAACTGCTGAATATGACCTACTTACAGCGCAGGTGCAATATAGCAATCTTCAACCAACAATTGTACAGACTCGCAACTCTATCGACATTGCAAAGTTGATGCTCAAGATGTATCTCTCTATTCCTGCAGATACCCAAATCGAATTAGAGGGAACGCTCGACGAAATGCGCAATGTGGTATTTGCTGGTACCGACAATTTAACTACTGATGTCTCGAACAATAGCGACCTTGTCTCTTTGGAGTATCAATCGCAACTGCTAGCCGATCAACTTCGATTGACAAATTCTGCTCGTCTCCCAACTTTGGCAGCTTATGGCTCTGCTACATACTACGGCACTGAATCTGTTATTTTCGATTTGTCGACATTCTCATCAACTGGTACAGAGTTTTATTCTCAAGTGCCAATCAGCCTAGGTATCTCGCTCTCGATTCCAATCTTCTCGGGACTCACAAACGTGAACAAAGCCAAATCAATTAAGAACCAAATTAAGCAACTTGACGTTCAAAAAGAGTATGCAGCACAAGCAAAAGAGGTCGAGGTGAAGAGCGCAATCAGCAATCTATTCACAGCTCGCGAGAAGATGTTCTCCGAGGAGGCAACAGTTGAGCAGGCAACCAAAGCATACTCGATTTCGAAGACTCGTTACGACGCAGGTGTTGGAACAATGTTGGAGCTTAACTCTGCTCAATTGGCTCAAACTCAAGCTTCACTAAACTACTCGCAAGCCATATATGATTACCTATCGGCAAAATGCGACTACGATCAAATTATTGGAAAAGAAAATTAAAAAAGATAGAATTTAAGATGAAAAAAGTAATTTATTGCGCAGTTGCATTGGCAGCGCTTACAAGTTGTGGGCTCAAGCAACAAAAAACTGTTGAGAGCACCGAAGTGAAAAAGGTTGCAACAACAACCCAAACGGCTACAGCCGAGACAATCACAATCGAAGAGGTATACAGCTCGGAGATCAAAGCCTTCAAAGAGGTTATGGTTACTCCTGCTGCTTCGGGCGTAAGAATCGACAGAATCCTAGTTGAAGTGGGCGACAAGGTTCGCCAAGGTCAGCTCCTTGCAACTCTTGATCCAACACAATACAATCAGCATATGACATCACTTCAAAACCTTCGTGCAGATTTCGAGCGCTTGGAGTCGGTATACAACGCTGGTGGTATTTCATTGCAAACACTCGATCAAACTAGAACAAACCTTATGATCCAAGAGGAGGTTGCAAAGAATCTTAAAACTAATATCGAGGTGCTTTCGCCAATCAATGGAGTTGTCACAGCTCGTAACACAGAGGCTGGTAACTTGTTCGTTGCCCAACCAATCTTGAACATTATGCAGATTAACCAGCTTAAGGTTACGGCCGATGTTCCCGAGATTTATTTTCCCGATGTTAAGCTAGGAATGCCTATTGAAATCACATCCGAGGTATATCCTGGCGAGATTTTCGAGGGTAAGGTGAGCCTTATTGCTCCGGCTATCAGTGCAGACACACGCACATTCAATGTCGAGGTGACAGTTCCAAATGCATCGGAGCGTCTTCGTCCGGGCATGTTTGCTCGCACAAAATTCTCGATGCGCACAAAAGATGGAATTATGGTTCCCGACGTTGCCGTTCAAAAACAAGTTGGTACCGACGACCGTTTTGTATATGTAAACAAAGGTGGTGTTGCCGAACGTCGTACGGTAACTCTTGGTCGCTTGATTGGCTCACAATATGATATCCTTTCGGGTGTAGCTGTAGGTGAAGAGGTTGTAACAACTGCATTCTCGCGCATCTCGAACGGCACCGAAATTCAAGTACAATAATCACAAATAAGTTCAAGCAATTATGAATATATATGAAAGTGCCGTAAAGAAGCCCGTTTCGACCATACTGATATTTATCGGTGTTATGGTTATGGGTCTCTTTTCGCTGATGAACCTGGCGGTAGATCAATACCCCGAGATCGATATGCCAGTGATATCGGTTATCACCACATACCCCGGAGCAAATGCCTCGGATATCGAGGTTAACATCACTCGCGTATTGGAGGATAACCTCAACACCGTTGACGACCTCAAAGAGATATCGTCAACCTCGTCGGATAACTTCTCGATGATCACCCTCGAATTTGAGTATGGAATCGACCTTTCCGAAGCTGCCAACGATATTCGCGACGTTGTTAGTCGCACTCAATCGTTGCTTCCCGACGATGTAGACTACCCTACAATCTTCAAGTTCTCATCTTCGATGATGCCAGTTTTGATGTTCGCGATCACTGCCGAGGATAGCTACCAAGCGCTAGCTAAGATCCTCGACGACGAGATGGTAAACACCCTAAACCGTATCGATGGAGTAGGTTCGGTGAGTGTGATTGGTGCTCCCGAGCGTCAGATCCAAGTCAACATCGACCCTCGCAAAGCCGACGCTTATGGATTGTCAATCGAGCAAATCGGAGGTATAATTGGAGCCGAGAATATCAACGTGCCTGCCGGAACGATGGATTTGGGTAACAACACCTTCAATATCAAGTCGGACGGTGAGTTCAACGCTAGCTCGGAGCTTCGCAATATTGTAGTTTCAAATCGCGGAGGACGCGTGGTAAGGCTATCAGACGTAGCTCAGATCCGCGATACGCTCGAGACATCGACCATGGATGAGAGACTCAATGGTCGCCAAGGAGTGCGTGTAATGATCCAAAAGCAATCTGGCGCCAACACGGTAAACATCGTCAATGCTATCAATGCAGTGATGCCACAAATCGAGGCTGCTTTGCCTAGCGATGTCAAGGTGGAGACTATCTACGAAGGATCTACCGAGATCACCAACAGTATCAACTCCCTCTCGAAGACTATCATGTATGCCTTTATCTTCGTGATTCTTGTGGTGATGGTATTCTTGGGACGATGGAGAGCTACCTTTATTATATGTCTAACGATTCCGATTTCGCTGATCTGTTCATTTATATATCTATACGTCACCGGATCTACGCTTAATATCATCTCCCTTTCGTCGCTCTCAATCGCCATTGGTATGGTTGTGGATGATGCCATTGTGGTGCTCGAGAATATCACAACTCACATCGAGAAGGGCTCGAGCCCTAAGGAGGCTGCAATTTATGGAACCAACGAGGTGTGGTTGTCGGTTATCGCCACAACGCTTGTGGTTGTTGCTGTGTTCTTACCACTTACTATGCTTTCGGGTATGGCAGGTATTATGTTCCGCGAGTTGGGTTGGATCGTTACAATTGTAGTTTGCGTATCGACCGCTGCTGCAATCACTCTTACCCCAATGCTTTCGGCCTATATCCTCTCTTCTAAGGGTGGTGAGCACGATTACAAAGGTATCGGTATTATCTACAAGCCGATCGATAAGACTCTAAACTGGTTAGATCGAGCTTATGCTGCGATGCTTCGCTTGGTTTTGGCACACCGCAGAATCACTATGAGTATCGTTGCAGCTACATTTATTGGATCACTTGCCATTATGGGTGCTGGATATATCCCAACGGAGTTCTTCCCCTCGACCGATAACGACCGTATGTCGGCTGTAGTTAAGATGGAGCAGAATGTATCGGTGGAGTACACCGCCGAGATTGCTCGCCAGATAGATAATATTATCTACGAGAAATACCCAGAGGTAATTATCGTATCGGCTTCTGCTGGAGCAAACTCTTCTGACAATGCGTTTGCGGCGATGCAGACCACCGGCTCGCACATTATCAACTACACGATGCGACTCACCCCAGCCGCAGAGCGCGATCGTTCGATCTTCGAGGTGGCAGACCTTCTTCGTGAAGAGCTTGATGCTATACCCCAGATACGCGACTACACTGTGACTCCGGGTGGTGGCAGTGGCCCAACAGGATCAACAACTGCCGACATTAAGGTTATTGGCCAAGATATGGATGTTGCAAATGCTGTAGCTACCGATCTTAAAAACATCGCTAAAGGGGTCCCTGGACTTCGCGACGTGCAGCTATCACGCGAGGATCTTCGCCCTGAGTTCGATGTTCAGTTCGATCGCGAGAAGTTGTCGTTCTACGGAATAACATACGCTTCGGCAGCTTCGGCAGTACGTAACCGTATCAATGGACTCACCGCGAGTGTATACCGCGAGGATGGCGACGAGTACGACATCGTTGTTCGTTACGACGAGTCATATCGCAAGTCACTTAGCGACGTTGAGAACATCTCACTTACCACCGCAACGGGCAAAAAAATACCACTTAGCAGCGTTGCAACAATCACCACCGTTGAGGCAGCACCATCTATTGAGCGCGAGAACCGCCAACGTATTATCAACGTTCAAGGATCTTTGGGTGATGGCGTAGCGTTGAGTGATGTTACCGTTGAGATGCAAAAAATTATCGACAACTACGAGACTCCCGATGGAATCTTCCTTGAGATCGGAGGTACTATCGAAGATCAGCAAGAGGCATTTGGCGACCTTATAATTCTGTTTGTCCTTATCGTAATTTTGGTTTATATTGTGATGGCAACGCAGTTCGAGTCGCTACTATTCCCCTTCATCATTATGTTTACTATTCCACTAGCATTCACCGGAGTTATCTTGGCTCTATTTATTTCTGGAACTACTCTTTCGCTTATTGCGTTGATTGGCGCTATTATGCTGGTGGGTATTGTGACCAAAAATGGTATTGTGATGGTCGACTATATGAACCTTCTCGTTGAGCGTGGCTCGAGCGTATACAACGCCGTTATCGAGGGAGGTAAGAGCCGTTTGCGCCCTGTACTTATGACCTCGTTCACCACAATTTTGGGTATGATGCCAATGGCTCTTTCGGCCGATGCAAGCTCTGCGATGTGGCGCCCAATGGGTATCGCCGTAATTGGAGGTCTTACATTCTCTACCCTACTTACCCTACTTGTTGTGCCAATCTTCTACTCAGTTTTTGTGAATCACAAAATCCGCCGCGAATTGAAGAAGGCTGAAAAGGCTGAGGCATTAGAGGCATTAGAAGCATAAAAAATAAAATAAAATGAAAGCAGTATTTATATCATACAATCAAGCTCTCACCGAGAGAGTTAGCAAAATCCTCGACGAACTATCAATTCGCGGATTCACCAAATGGGCGCTCACCGAAGGTCGTGGATCGATCGATGGCGAACCTCACCACGGAACCCACACATGGCCCTCGATGAACTCTTCGATCATGACAATCATCGAAGACGAAAAGGTGGCTCCACTAATGGAGGCACTACGCAAAATGGACGAAGCTACCAAGATGCAAGGTTCAAGAGCATTTGTTTGGAACATCGAACAGATGAGCTAAAGCCCACAATCTTATAACAATAAATAGCCCAACCTATCCATAAGGATTGAGCCCTTTTTGGAGTTAACAGTGTAATATTCTGTAACAGCAAGTAACATAGCGTATTAGTAAATATTTTGTTGACGGGGTTTCTCATTATTTTGAGAAAAATAGTCGAGATTGACCCCTTTTTGGTAAAAAGCCCTACTCTTATGTAGGTAGAAATGTAGCCTTGTTTTAGGGCGAGTT
>JAWXTD010000018.1:0-38079 GCA_044433805.1 Rikenellaceae bacterium | reverse complement strand
TTGCTGATCTATATGATGATATTGGACGACTAATAAATCTTGATAAACTTAGGCAAGTACCTTCCTTTCTCGAATTTGAGAATGGGGCAAGAGAAGCTTTGATAAGATTGGGATACATTATAAAAAGGTAGTGATGCAACTATAAAATACATCTATAAATAACCCGGGGAAATCGTAGTGAACAGATGTTCTCTGCTATACCTTTAGCTCCATCACATTGAGGACGGTACCAAGGGGTAACGTAAGGACTCGTCACAGGGTTCCTCACCTTACTCCTTACCTCAAAGTTCAGTCACTAAAAATTGCAAGATTTTCAAAATATTGGGTTTTCTTGCAATTTTTTCTTTAGCCACATCTTTTCAAAATCTGCCTTACAGAGCGTATAACAAGGGTTTTGCTATGCTATGTTGTAAAATATCACTCCCCCTTATATAATAGTAAAATAGAAAAAGAAGAGTATTGCAACCACTGTGCGGATTAGCGGAAATCAGGGTTATACCCATTCTCCACAAGTCTCACAATCTCTACTCCTGTGAGCTCATCGCCCTTGTCGATTCCTATGTATTTTAGGGTTAGATACTCTAAGGCTGATTGTTGTGAGACTCCAAGAAAGCAGAGCTTTTGGGCAAACATATAGAGGTGCTTATGGCGGAATCCTCGGATGATTGGGAAGTTGCTGTTTGACCAGCTTTGGACTCTTTTGATTGCTTCTCGCTCCTCGGTTTCTGTTAGGAGGGGCAACACCAAAGATGATGTTGAAGTGCCGCTTGATACAGTTGAAGAAGATGATGCAGTTGTAGGTGATGCAATCAAAACCTCCTCCTCCACAGGCGAGAAGTTGAACATCTCACAATCTGGATTCTCATACAAATCAGGGTCATAGCTAAAGAAGCAGGCTCTGGCAACATCTTTTCCGCTTGTGTCCCATTTGTCGCTATTGATAACTGCTCTAACTTGACCGAATAGCTGCTTGTGGAGCTCTGGGTTGTCATTGTTATGGTATATTATGAGCTTGATTCCACCCGTTGGAGAGGTGAACATAACTCTCACAAAGGGCAAAGTTTTGAATCTCTCCCAATCTTCGGCTCTTGTTTTCATCGCTTCGGGAGTTTTATAGTCAAGGTCTGCGATGATGTAGTGGCTGTATTTTTTACGACCACCTGCACTTCGGTGTTCGAACTCTCCTGCTGCAACAAACAGAGGCAGAGAGTTCTTATACATATCTTGGAGTGTTGGGTCTAAAGTGCAATCTATCTTGCGTTTCACATCCTTTACAGTTTCGCGAAATGATCCATAAATAGGCAATGCACCTGTTCGAATTGCATCTACCACCTCCTCCAATGTTATCGGAGTGCAGTTGCTAACAGCTGTTTTATGTGGGCAAAATGTCATCATTTTATCTCTAATTTAATTTTATATTCGGTTTGTAATCGTGTTTTAAAGTGGCGGTAACTACTCTTCACTTTGTTACCTTTTGGGAGCAACTTAACCAACTCTACCAAAGGGATTGAGAGGGTGTAGCCTTTGCGATCGATGATCCCACTTAGCAGAGCAGGGTTGTACTTAATGAGTTTTCTCATCTCGGAAATAAACCTATCGTCTCTACTGCTTGGTATCTCCACTGGAACTCCCTCGACCACAACCCCCTTATCCGAGTGACTGCGGAAATATTGTTGCAGATCGATCATTAACTTTCGGTCGATGTCCTCAGAGTAGAAAATTTTTATAGGCTCTCCATCGTGCTTACGGATTCTTACGCGGCAAACGGTCTGAACCATGCCCGAAAGGCGAAGTTTATGCTCGCTCGACTTGATGTTGAAGTTCTTGTTCAGCGGCGTGAGTGAACCCTTAACCAGCCACTCCCCAAGGAACGTCACCCCTGCATAATCTCTGTAAGCGTTGGTTGCCTTGTCCTCTCCAGAGCCACGATATATTATGGAGTATAACCCATTCAATCCCTTTGTATCAAGCCTCTCTTCGAGCATCTTCATAATCCCAATCGTCTCATCTTTGCCCTTGATTGACATATATTTCCACGTCACGATCAGTAGCTTTTCGCCGCCCAAAGAACGGATTTGATTCTCAAGGGTATCTGCTATATGGTCAAGCTTCTCGCTCAGCTTTGCGCTCTTCATCTTCGATTCGGAGTACCAACGTTTCAGATCCAAGTTGAAGGGCGAGAACTTTATTGGTGAGCAGTATCGAGCTTTATCACCTGCAATCAATCTAAAATTTGAAGTTTTGTAACTGCTTAAAACATCAGCAGTGGCATCGAATAGATAGATATTACTTGTCACACCTCGTGTCGAGATTAGATCGTTGAGTTTTGTGGTCAGGGCATAACTCCTCTTTTGGGCTATTGCCGAGAAGTTTGAATGTAGATGATGCAGAAACTCAAAGGATTTCAGGCGATTGAGCTCGCAACGTCGCCCAAAGAAGAAACAACTCCTTGGCGTGGATAGGAGGTTATCGTATCTGCACTTCATCATATCGAGTGGCTCGGGGTGAAGAAAATATTTCCCCATTGCAACATCACTGCTCTTAGAGCTTAGCACCCCAAAGTGAGATGCTGTGGTTCGACCATTCACCGAGATGAAGTTTTGAATGAAGTCGGGTTGCTCGTCGATGATGATGAACTTTCGGGCATCGAGGGACTTCAACAGCTCCTTTGTCTTGCCGATGTATTGGTGCAGGTCGAGGGGCGTTTTCTTAGCGGTATAGGCAAAGAGGGCAGGGAGGAAGTTGGTGTAAAGGTGTTGACTTGTGATGATTAGCACCCTTTTTGTTGTTAGTTCCGCAGGGCTCTCCATCATTGTCGCATAGGCGGCTTTTGCCCTTTTGACTGCTGCTATAATCTTGATGTTCGCCATGTCAAATGGATTGTCGCACCTCTCGACAAAGAGCTCCTCCTCCTTGGTCGGTGAGTAGATCATCGTAATCTCATCATCGGCAACTCCCGCAATGCGAAGCCGATCATACATATCCCGGCACTCCGCCTTAGTCTTCACGAAGATCACAAATCCCTCGGCAGGATAGAGCACAACAAGCGAGACAATCCCAGTCGACTTACCCGCCCCACACGGCACAGGGAGGATATACCCACCCCCGCAAGTGGTCACACTCATCTCACCCACAAGGTGCCCAAGCATAACCATCTTCTTGCCACTGCGAGTGAACTTGATTTGGTTGTAGGGTCGTTTTTTCATAAAAGTTTAGTTAAGAGGAGAACAGCCTCATAAGGCTGCTCCCCTGGTAAAAGACTACTCGTGCAACTTGTTCTCAAATACTGTGTACTGAGCATTGAGGATCTTCGTTACGTTCTCAGCTCGCCCTTTTCCACCCTTGTAGCCGCGAATCGAGATTGCGACATCCTGAGTGATTGTTCTGCAGAACTTCAACAGCAACTCCTTGGCTTCAATTGTGCTCATTTTACCACTGGTCAGAGAGCTGTGCTTCTTGATAAAGAATGCGGGGATCTCAGCCCAACCTAACTCCTCTTTAGTGAGGGTGCGATTAAGCTCCTCGAAGATCTCTTTAGCGGCATTGAATCTATCGATATCGGCTTGGTCGCTGACTCCTGCAATTTCCTTTAAGATCGCATCATCTCCCGAAGCTTTGTCGATCTTGCTCTTGATCGGAGGTCTGTTTGTTGATAGTGATGCCCATTGCCAAGCCACCTTCTCGGACATAGAGCCACAAAGAAATTGATACCACGTTAAGCGGCTGAGGTCTACACCAGATTCGGCTTTCTCAAGAAGTGTGCTGGTGAGCATATCGACACCTCTCCATGGCCTTACTACAAGGTTGATGGATCTCAAAGCCCTGCTAATCGATACTTGGTTGTTGATTGGCAAGTGGTAGTAGTTCTCAAAGGAATTCCCCTTGGACTTATTTAGCAGGTCTACACAGTGTTCTCGGTGAGATCCATCATAGATCACCAATACCTTTGACAGGTCAGTTACACCTTGCGGCATATTAACCTCCAACCCTTGCTCAACGCAATCGAGAGCAGAGACCACAAGACTCGGAGTTAACACTCCTTTGCAGTCGGATATCGACTGTCGCTTTAATTTCAAGGCAATAGCGTTCAATGGACGGTTGATGCCAAGTGTGGTTATATAAAACCCCATAGCCTTAAGCTCACTTCCAGGATAGATCCTGTATAACTCCATTCCCTCTGGAACGGTGTAGGTTACTACTCCTGTAATCGTCTCGGTTTGTGTAGCAGGCGTCATGACCTGCGTTTGAGTTACATTTTCCATAGCAGAAAAATTTTTAGTTGTTTGAGAATCAGATGCCACATTACCCTCTTGACATCCAGTTAATTGTTCGTCGATTTGTGTAGCAGGGGTCATGACCTGCACTTGTGTTGCATTTTCCATAGCAGAAAAGTTTTTAGTTGTTTGAAAATCTGATACTGTGTTACCCTCTTGAGCTGTTGTAAGCTCCATTTTTTCATTACTATTCATAGTATTGATATTTTAAATTATAATTTTTGCCAGACTTGACCCTCTGGCATTGGGGTTTATGGTGTTGGGAAGTCACCCCAAAGTGGACTATAGATCCGCACCTCCTTCCTCATTTATTAGAGCTGCGATATCCTCTTGGCGATACCGTATCTTTCCACCAATCTTTATGGCGTTGAGATATTGTCTGCTTCGCCATCTCCACAGCGTCGTACCATCAACCTTTAATATGTTGATTACCTCTTCTTGTGTAAGGAGCGGTTCGATGCTCTTTGGTTGTTCCCTCCTATTTGCCTCTACATAATCGAGTAGTTCAATAAGAGTAGTTAGCGAAACCTCAAACTTTACATTTGCATCATTGAGATGCTCGGCTAAAATGTTGTTCATGATGCTATATATTTTATTAGTTTATACTTCTGTTTTGTTGATCATCGTTGCTTGATCATGTCACAAAGATATGAGCTAAAAGCCTGGCATACAAGCCATTATGTTCATATTTAACATCATGAACTTTTCAAAAAGTTCATGAACTTTCTGAGAATTTAACCTAATAACACATAGCAATATATGAGAGATGGATTTGAGAATTGGACATAAAAAAGGCTCAACCCACATTTCGAGGATTGAGCCAATTTTAGAATTTATAGCAAAGTCATTAATAAGATGATCTGCTTTTCACACAGATATCTAGACAAAATATAGCCTGCCATTATTTGCCTAATGAATAAATAATTCATATCTTTGAAATAAAAACAGATGGCAAAAAGCAGTATAAAAATTGAGGGTGTTGATGTTGTGCTGGTCAAGCAAGGTGGTGAAGATTATATCTCGCTTACTGATATGGCAAGATACAAAAATCTCGAAAGAACAAACTATATTATTCAAAACTGGATGCGCACTCGATATACAATCGAGTTTATAGGACTGTGGGAAAAGATACACAATCCAGATTTTAAAAGCATCGAATTCGATGCCTTTAGAAGTGAAGCAGGATTAAATAGCTTTGTTCTTACCCCTCAACGCTGGATCGAAAAAACTAATGCAATTGGTATAATATCAAAATCTGGACGTTATGGAGGCACCTACGCCCATAAAGATATAGCCTTTGAATTTGGTTCGTGGCTCAGTGCAGACTTTAAACTCTACCTAATAAAAGAGTATCAACGATTAAAGGATGAGGAGCAGCAACAACTCGGCTGGTCGGCAAAGCGAGAACTTGCCAAAATCAACTACCATATCCACACCGATGCCATAAAAGCAAATCTTATCCCCAAGGAGCTTACAGCAAGGCAAACCTCTATTGTCTACGCATCAGAGGCAGATGTTTTGAATGTCGCTCTCTATGGAATTACCGCCAAGCAGTGGCGAGATGCAAATCCCGAATTAAAGGGTAATATTCGTGACTACTCAACAATCAATGAACTTATATGCCTATCGAATATGGAGAACATCAATGCAGTGTTGATTAATGAGGGTGTAGCTCAGCGTGATAGATTGATAAAACTCAACGCTGTGGCCATACAACAAATGCGAGTGCTATCTGAGGTCGAGAACCGCAAATTACTGAAGTAGAGCTTACTATTTCAAAAATATCCCCTCCAGAGTGATCTCTAAAGGGGAAAATGAACTATGAACAAAATAATTTCACTCTTTATCTATAATTTTTCGAAAGTCACGCTCAAAATCTTTGAATCGAAGGTATCTTTTATACTCTGAACTCTCTTGATCGAGTTTGTTTGGGTTGTAATCTTGGAACACCTTTGCCTCGTTATACTTCGATGAGTAGCTGACGTTATCAACCCCGATATGCTCCTCGATAAAGAGAGTCGTTAAACGGTGTAGCTCCGTGGCATTGAAGGTGTCGATTGCGCGATGCAGAGACCCGGTTTTAACCAACAGAGCTATAACCGACTTCTGCGCAGTGGCTTGAACTGTGAACCCCTTTCTGCTCTTAGCTTTTCTTGTTTGGGTCGGTTCGCTGAGATAGGAGACAATTAGCTTGATTAATGCGACTCGTTTACTCTCATCAAGATCATCACTAAAGAGAATATCGACTGGCATAGAGTCGCAATCAACTCCCATTGCCTCGTTATATAGCTGGGCTGCGGCAGGAATTCTCATTAATTCATCTAACTCCTTGCGCTGCTCCTTTGTTAAAGGTATTTTTTGAGCATATAAAAGCATACGTAGAGTATCCTCCCTCATATTCTCCATAAGTTCGGGCTTAAGAATAGATGGTATCCACGGCTCATACTTCGTAACCTCTGTAGACTCTGACACTTTGGCTTTCTCCATCTCATCTATTCTGCACGACTCAATACGAATTGCAATCCAGGCGCCATATTTATGCTTCATATTTAAACTCGCATACTCCCTAAGCAGCTCTTCATAGTGGTAACAGAATGAGTATATCTCACGATCTTTAGCGTGAATAGGTAACTTATCGATAAATCTATCTTGGTTCTTCTTCTGTAGAGCTCGTCGCAACTCTTCATACTCTGAAGTTTTTGGGATATACTCCTCAAGCACCAGATATGGCTTATCTTTACTGTGCTGAATTTGAAGCAGTGTGTAGACCTGCTCCGACGAGTATTCCGATGGTTTAACCTCTCGCCGATTCTTGATACTCTTTATATAATCTACAAGTTTTGAATCACGTTGCGAATCGCGAATAATGACAAATAGAGGCATGGTGATATTAACAAAGAACTTTGTCTCGTCGTCCATCCAATGCTCGACAACACTTACCTGCTTTTTTATGATCGGTGCAGTTACTGCTTTTAGCATTTTGTAGCCACGTTTAATCTGTTTTTTATCTATTTGACTAATAGCTAACATGGAAATGCCTAATGTAATTTGACCAACAAAAGGTACAAAACTGACAACAGCAACAGCAGATATGATTGGAATATAATTTTCTTTTAGATTCTGGAGCAGGGTAACTTCAGCCTTTGCCGGAACAGGTAAATTCTTACCATCTTTTGGCACTACAGTTAACGAAGTTGATTTCTCTTCATTCTCTTTTTGGGTCTGCTCAACATTATCACTTTTGCCCTTTGCCCACGACACCCAATCGGCAAAATATTTTATCTCGTCTATTTTCTTCATTATATTAAAATTGGTTAGTTTCACTTATCAAAGTTAAAAAAATAGTTAGAAAAATAGCATAAAAATGATTAGTTTTTGCCATTTTTTACTGACATTTCAAAAAATTACTGACATTTTACTGACAAAAATGGGTAAGCAAAAACGCTAACCACTTGAAAAATAAGCGATTAGCGTTCTAAAAAGTACCCAGAGCCGGGATCGAACCGGCACGGATTGCTCCACTGGTGTTTGAGACCAGCGCGTCTACCGATTCCGCCATCTGGGCATTTGCTCCTTCGGGCTTTTTGGATTGCGCAGAGGGTTCTGCTTTGTCCATTTAGCTGCTCGCATTGCATATTGCTTTGCTAGGAGTTTGTGGTAAATCGGAGTGCAAATATAGGTATTATTTGGGTAATTGCAAATTTATTTTCAATTTATTTGAAATAAATTTTTCATTGACTATTCGCTTGGTGCTCCCCAACAATATAACACCCCTTTTGACACAAAACGATATCAAACTTATTATCATCTATTTATGCTCTCTCTATCTAAGAAAATTACAATAATTAATTTAAACAATCACAATTCAATATTTTTTTTACTAATTTTGCATCATATCACTCTTAACAACAAACCACGATAAATGAAACCACTCAACTTAGCACTACTACTGCTACCATTCACATCGAAAGCTATCGCTCAAGAGATCTCGCTTTTTCCACAAGGGCAACTTAAAGAGCCTATCACATATATTGAAAAAGATGACTGGCAAGGCAACAAGGTTGGGGGTCAAGCGGTGTGTCGCAAAACAGATGTTGGAGAGCCAACACTTACAATATATAAGGCAGGGCGCCCAACGCGAGACAATATGACCATCATTGTCTGCCCCGGTGGAGGATACAATCTTTTGGCATACGACCTAGAAGGAACCGAGATTTGCAAGATGCTCAACGACGAGGGATACAACGCCGCTCTGCTCAAATATCGCGTTCCACGACGCCCCAATAGAGAGAAGCACCAAGCGCCGTTAGAAGACCTGCAGCGTGCAATCTCGCTTTTGCGAAGCTGCGGCAAGGAGTATGGTGTGGGCACTGATCAAATTGGAGTTATGGGCTTCTCAGCAGGTGCTCATTTGACGGTTGCCTCGTGCTGTAACAACAGAAGCTACACGCCTATTGATCAGGTAGATACAGCCTCACACTACCCCGATTTTTGCGTACTGATATATCCGGCATATCTATCTGGCGACAAGTTCGAATTGGCCGATGATGTGAGCGTAGGGAGCACTACCCCACCAACTTTTATCGCACAAAGTCAAGACGATAAACAACATATCAACAGTTCACTTTTCTACTATTACGCCCTTAAAGAGGCTGGCGTGAAGGCAACGCTACACGTATACAACAGTGGCGGCCACGGCTATGGAATTCGCAAAACAGGCAGCTCTTCGCAAGAGTGGTACAGAGAATTCCTAAAGTGGCTCGAACAAATTTAGATAGATTCAATCTTCGGCATTTTATTAAAAAATAAGCAGAACCAACATAGCAGATTACAATTTGTTATGTTGGTTTTTTAGTGCATATAATATAGGTATAGTCATAATAGGCTTTAATTTTATTAACAACTACCAAAATACAAACAATAAATACCTATTTATATGCCAATTTCAACCATTATCTACCTATAAGTGGCGACCCTATTTTTTAAAAAAATTTACTTTTTTATTCGATTTATTTGCTTTTTTGATAATTTGCTTATATATTTGTAAAATTCCGATTAGGCGGATTTTTTTTGATAAAATAAAGAGACGTTTACTATACTAAAAAAGAGATTATGCAACACAATCAGAACTTAAAAAAACAAGGTCTTTACGATCCTATTTACGAGCATGACGCTTGTGGAGTTGGATTGCTGGCCAATATCCATGGCGTTAAATCGCACGAAATCATCGAAAAGGGACTCCAAGTACTCGAGCACATGGTACACCGTGGTGCCGAGGGAGCTGACCCTAAAACAGGTGATGGTGCGGGCATTATGGTGCAAATACCTCACGAGTTTATCTTGCTTCAAGGTATTGCCGTTCCCGAGAAGGGGCGCTATGGAACAGGTTTGGTATTTCTTCCAAAAGATGAGGTTGATAAACAGAAGGCTCTTGATATTATCTCGACGGCTATTGTCGAGGATGGTTTGTCGCTAAGCACTCTTCGCGATGTGCCTGTAAACAGCAACTTGCTAGGTGTTGGTTCGGGAGCTACCGAGCCAGATATTAAACAAATTTTTGTTGTCGAGGATAAAGAGAGCAAGCTTACACTTGATGCTCGTCTATATTGCCTTCGCAAGAAAATCGAACTTCGCATTGCCCAGTCAGATATCGAGGATAAAGTTTCATGCTACATCGTCAGCCTATCGACTCGCATCATCATATACAAAGGAATGCTTTCGTCGTTGCAACTAAGGCACTACTTTTTTGACCTTGTAAACCCACAATTCACCTCGGGCATGGCATTGGTACACTCACGTTTTAGTACCAACACATTCCCAACATGGTCGCTGGCCCAACCATTCCGCTGCTTGGGTCACAATGGTGAGATCAACACCGTAAGAGGTAATCGTTTGTGGATGGAGGCTCGCGAGAGCGTACTATCATCAGAGCTACTCGACAAGGTCGACCTAGGCCCTATCGTTCAACAATCGATGAGTGATAGCGCTTCGCTAGATAACGTTTTGGAGTACTTCGTTATGTCGGGCATGAGTTTCCCACACGCTCTATCAATGTTGGTTCCCGAGAGCTTCAACGACAAAAACCCAATTTCACCAGAGCTTAAGGCCTTCTACGAATATCACAGTATCTTGATGGAGCCATGGGATGGCCCTGCTACCCTACTATTCTCTGATGGTCGTTATGCCGGAGGTATGCTCGATCGAAATGGACTTCGCCCAGCTCGTTACGTGATCACCCAAAACGACACTATCATCATCGCTTCGGAGACCGGAGTGCTTAACTTAGAGGCAGCTCAAATTAAGAGTCGCGGTCGCCTACGTCCCGGAAAGATCCTTATGGTCGATATGGAGAAGGGCGAGATTTATCACAACGACGAACTTCGCGAGGAGCTAGCCGCAGCACAACCATACAAAGAGTGGTTGTCGAAGAACCGCATAATCTTGGATGAGATCAGCTCGGGTCGTGCCGTAAAGCACAATGTCGAGGGTTACGCTCAAAAGCTTCAGACATTCAGCTACTCGCGCGAGGAGGTTGAAAAATTGATCCTTCCAATGGCAGCCGAGGGTAAGGAGCCAGTAAACTCAATGGGTAACGACACGCCTCTTGCGGTACTTTCGGCCGAGCCTAAGTTGCTCTTCTCGTACTTCCGCCAGCACTTTGCTCAGGTGACAAACCCACCGATCGACCCACTTCGCGAGGAGTTGGTCATGTCGCTTAGCAGCTACATCGGAACAATCGACAAGAACCTCTTGGAGCCAAATCCAGAGTTGTGTAAGATGGTGGAGCTCAAGCGCCCAATCCTTACAAATGCAGAGTTGGATATCCTCTCGAACCTACGATACAAGGGTTTCAAGATGGCAAAAATCGCTTTGACATTCCCCGCAGCCGAAGGTGCCGAAGGATTGAATAAAGCCGTTGAGAGAATATGTGCCGAGGCCGAGCAGGCTGTAGACAATGAGTGTCACTACATGATCCTTAGCGATAGAGATGTGGATGCTTCTAATGCTCCTGTTCCATCGCTCCTCGCCGTTTCTGCCGTTCACCACTACTTGATTGGCAAGCGCAAGCGTGTGCAGATCGCTTTGGTTGTCGAGACTGCCGAGGCTCGCGAGGTGAATCACTTTGCAATGCTGCTTAGCTATGGTGCCAGCGCAATCAATCCATACCTGGCATTTGCTGTGATCGACGACTCGGTCAAGAGAAAAGATATTCAACTCGACTATCGCACAGCCGAGAAAAATTATATTAAATCAATCGACAAAGGTTTGTTGAAGATCATGTCGAAGATGGGTATTTCGACCGTATGTAGCTACCGTGGAGCGCAGCTCTTCGAGGCTGTAGGTATCCACTCATCGCTTATCGACAAGTGGTTCAAGGGAACAACCTCGAAGATCGGAGGTATCGACCTTGCCGACCTTACAGTCGACCTACTCAAGGAGCATTCAAAAGCCTACTCAGAGGATTTCGACGAGAACAAATCACTCCGCTACGCAGGTATCTACGCCTTCCGCAAGGATGGTGAGCACCACGAGTGGAACCCCGACACAATCGCAACACTACAACTTTCGACTCGCCTGGGCAGCTACAAGAAATTCAAGGAGTACACCGCATTTGTCGACAACAAGAAGAGCCCGGTATTTATCCGCGACTTCTTTGCCTTCAAGCGCAACCCTATCGATATCTCGCTAGTCGAGCCAGTTGAGAGCATCACACGTCGCTTCACAACCGGAGCAATGTCGTTTGGTTCGATCAGCAAGGAGGCCCACGAGGCTATTGCAATAGCACTCAACAAGTTGGGCGGTAGATCCAACACCGGTGAGGGAGGCGAGGATCCAGCACGTTTCAAGCCTCGCGAGGATGGAACATCGGCTCGTAGCTCTATCAAGCAGGTGGCTTCAGGTCGTTTTGGTGTAACCGCAGAGTACTTAGTTAATGCCGACGAGATCCAAATTAAGGTGGCACAAGGAGCAAAACCGGGTGAGGGAGGACACCTTCCAGGATTCAAGGTCAACGAGGTGATTGCAAAGACACGTCACTCTATTCCAGGAATTTCGCTCATCTCACCTCCACCACACCACGATATCTACTCTATCGAGGATTTGGCACAACTTATCTACGATCTGAAAAACGTCAATCCAAAGGCATGCATCAGCGTTAAGTTGGTATCCGAGAGTGGCGTTGGAACAATTGCTGCCGGAGTGGCAAAGGCAAAGGCAGACCTTATTGTAATCAGCGGTAGCGAAGGTGGTACAGGTGCCAGCCCAATTAGCTCGATCCACCACGCTGGATTGCCTTCGGAGCTTGGATTAGCCGAGACGCAACAAACATTGGTACTCAACAACCTACGCGGTCAGGTTACACTTCAAACCGATGGTCAGCTAAAGACGGGTCGCGACGTGGTTATCTCTGCACTTTTGGGAGCTGAAGAGTATGGTTTTGCAACAAGTATCTTGATCGTATTGGGATGTGTGATGATGCGTAAGTGTCACCTTAACACATGTCCTGTGGGTGTAGCAACTCAAAACGAGGAGCTCAGAAAACGCTTCCTTGGTCGTTCGGAATATGTAGTTAACTTCCTTACATATCTAGCTGAGGAGGTTCGCGAGATCCTTGCCGAGATGGGATACACTTCACTCGATGAGATCATCGGACACCCCGAATTATTGGAGGTCGACCCAGCGAAAAAATCGAGCAAGACCGAGCACTTAGACTTCTCGGATATTCTATACGTCCCTGCCGAGGCAGCTCAGAACTCTATCCGCAAGGTTAAGGATCAGGAGCACGACATATTCAACATCACCGACAGAAAGTTGATCAGCGCAACAGTTCAATCCGTTGAGCGTGGGTTGCCAGTTGAGATCGAAATGCCAATTTGCAACACCGATCGTTCGGTTGGAGCTATGCTTTCGGGAGTTGTAGCGACAAAATATGGCAATGCAGGATTACCCGACGATACAATCACATGTAAATTCTTCGGTTCTGCAGGACAGAGCTTCGGTGCATTCCTCGCTAACGGCATCACCTTCCGCCTCGAGGGCGATGCCAACGATTACGTTGGTAAAGGTATCTCGGGAGGTAAGATTGTAATTGTGCCACCAAGCGGAGCAACATTCGAATTCAGCGAGAATATCATCGCCGGCAACACGCTCCTTTACGGAGCTACTTCGGGCCAGGTATATATCAATGGCCGTGTTGGTGAGCGCTTCTGCGTTCGCAACAGTGGAGCCATTGCTGTGGTTGAGGGTGCCGGAGATCACTGCTGTGAGTATATGACCGGTGGTCGCACAGTTGTGCTTGGATCGGTTGGTCGCAACTTTGCTGCCGGCATGAGTGGTGGTGTGGCATATGTTTGGAACAAGGATGGTAACTTCGATTACTTCTGTAATATGGAGATGGTCGAACTGTCACTTATCGAGGATATGAGCGATAGCCGCGAGCTTCAATCATACATTGCTGCTCACTACAAGCAGACTGGCAGTCCACTTGCAAAACGTATGCTCGAAGCGTGGGCGGAGTATGTTGAGCAGTTCATCAAGGTGACTCCATTCGAGTACAAGAAAGTGTTGCAAGAGGAGAAGATGCAAGCTCTGCAACAGAAGTTAGATAAAGTTCAATGCGATTATTAATTTGGAGATAAGAGATGGGAAATCCTAAAGCATTCTTAACGATAAAGAGAAAAGAGGCTGGTTATCGTCCAGTCCAAGAGCGTATTTTCGACTATGGCGAGGTCGAGCAGACTCTCAATGAAGAAGATAGACAACTACAAGCGTCACGTTGTATGGATTGTGGCGTGCCATTTTGCCACTGGAGCTGCCCACTAGGCAACAAGCAACCCGAATGGCAGGAGATGGTATACAAAGGAAAGTGGAAAGAGGCTGCCGAGTTGTTGCTCGAGACCGACGACTTTCCGGAGTTCACCGGTCGCGTTTGCCCTGCACTCTGCGAAAAGGGGTGTGTGCTCAACAAAACCAAGGAGCCAGTTACAATTCGCGAGAACGAAGTTGCGATCATCGAGAGAGCATTCGTCGAGGGTTATATCACTCCATTCATCCCTAAGAAGAGAAGCGGCAAGACAGTAGCTGTAATCGGCTCAGGACCATCGGGATTAGCCTGTGCAAACCAACTCAATAGAGCTGGTCACACGGTGACTATCTTCGAGCGCGACGAATACGCAGGAGGTCTACTTCGCCTTGGTATCCCCGACTTTAAGCTGCGCAAGAACGTTGTGGAGCGTCGCGTGAAATTGATGGAGGCCGAGGGTGTGACATTCAAGTACAACCAAAATATTGGCGTTACCACCCCTGCAAAAGAGATCCTCGATTCGTTCGACGCAGTGTGCGTTGCAATTGGTTCGGGAGTTCCTCGCGACTTGGCAAAGGTCGAGGGTCGCTCGCTCAAGGGTGTGCACTTCGCCTTGGAGTACTTACAACAACAAAACCGCGTGGTTGCAGGCCAAACATTCTCTGCCGAGGAGAGAATCAATGCCAAAGATAAGCACGTTTTGGTTATCGGAGGTGGTGACACTGGTTCGGATTGTATCGGAACTGCCAACCGCCAAGGAGCTGCTAAGGTGACTCAGATCGAGATTATGCCTAAGCCACCTATCGACGACAATCCCGATACTCCATGGCCATACTTCCCCGTTGTGCTCAAGACATCAAGCTCACACAAGGAGGGTTGCGAGCGCTATTGGTCGCTCGACACCGACCGTTTTGTTGGCAAAGATGGTAAGGTGTGCGAAGTAGAGGTGACCGAAGTTGAGTGGACAAAGGATGAGTCTGGTCGCATGAGCCTATCGAAAACCGACAACCACAAGACAATCAAGGCCGATCTTGTGTTCCTAGCCATGGGTTTTGTTAACCCTCTATACGAAGGATTATTGGAGCAGCTAGGAGTCGAACTTTCGGAGCGCAAGAATGTCGCTATCGACTCTGCAAACCAAAGCTCTGTGAGCAAGGTATTTGCCGCAGGTGATGCCGCTATGGGTGCTAGTTTGGTAGTGAGAGCGATCGCTTCGGGTCGCGATGCAGCCAAAGGAATCAACGAGTTCTTGAAAGCATAGCTCTCGATAAATATGAATTTTACAACCTCCACTACGCAGAATATTCCCTGCATAGTGGAGGTTGTAAGCAATTATAATAACATATTATGAAAAAATATTTTCTAATCATTGCATTTGCATGCCTAGCGCTCGCAGCATGCCAGAATGAGCCCCAACCAAGCAAAGCGCTTATTCTCACAGGTCAACACCTAACGCACCGCTGGGAGGTGAGCCACAAGATCTTGAGCGACCTTCTCACCGAAGATGGCTTCGAGGTGGAGATAGCCTACTCGCCTAAGCAGGGTGAGGATATGACCTCATACAACCCCGATTTCGAGCTCTACGACGTTGTCATTATGGATTACAATGGCGATCTGTGGTGCCAAGAGATGCGCGATTCATTTGTCGATTATCTGCAGAATGGCGGTGGACTTGTTCTATACCACGCTGCAAACACCACCTTCAGAGTGTGGGAGGAGTTCGACAATATCATCGGGCTAGGTGCCTTTGGTGGTCGCGGAGAGCAGACCGAGGGGTATTACACCGAGTGGAAAGATGGCCAAATGGTAAAGTACGAGGAGCAGGGAGTAGTGGGCCACCATGGAGCTCGCCACGACTTCACGATAGTTTGCCGCAACCCCCACCACCCTGCAGTAGACCCTACCCTACCGCTTGAAGCATTTCAGCCCTTCGACGAGATATACGACCGAACCAAGGGGCCAGCGAACATCAAGGATGTGTTATACACCGCATACTCCGAGACCCAAACGGGTGGCACCGGTAAAGAGGAGATCGTAATTTTCACGGTCGACTATGGCAAGGCTCGCATATTCAACTCAATGATCGGCCACGCAGCATCGGACAACCCCGAAGAGTGCGCAGCAATGCACAGCGAGGCATTCACCAAGAGCTTCTTGGCTGGGGCTCGTTGGGCTGCTGGTAAATAGTAAAATTCTTTCTTACTGCCTCCGGCAGGCGGGGATAGCACCCCCGCGGGTGCGTACTTACAGCGATGATTTGCTCTTCGCTGGCGCTCTTACGATACAAAATAATGGATGAGATCTTTTGAAAGTAAACTTTCAACTATCTCATCCATTATTTTGTATCTATGTCAACCTGCGGTTGCCATGAGCAAATCTCCGAGGTCAAGCATTTTCCATTATGAGTTTGACATAAACCCAATGTCAAATTAGATCGACCTGGTAAGGTTTAACCTCGCTTTGGGATTAAATGCCCTTTAGGGTGTTTAATAAATAAAACTACAACTCCACAAGCGACTCGCCGGTCATATCCGCAGGTTTCTCCAAGCCCATCAAGGTGATGAGTGTTGGGGCTACATCGGCCAAGATACCGTTGCGAACTGACTTCACGCGATCTGAAACCACAACGATTGGCACAGGGTTGAGCGAGTGAGCGGTATTTGCAGAGCCGTCGGGGTTAACCGCGTTGTCGGCATTACCATGGTCGGCAATCATAATCACCTCATAGCCATTTGCTTTAGCACTCTCCACTACCGCCTCGACGCACTCATCGACAGCTGCGATAGCCTTCTGGATTGCCGAGTATATTCCGGTGTGACCCACCATATCGCCATTGGCGAAGTTAAGGCAGATGAAGTCGAACTTTTGGGTGTCGAGCGCTGCAACCAACTTATCCTTAACCTCATATGCACTCATCTCGGGTTGTAGGTCATATGTAGCAACCTTTGGCGACGATACCAAGATACGCTCCTCGCCCTCGAACTCAGCCTCGCGACCGCCATTGAGGAAGAATGTCACGTGTGCATACTTCTCAGTCTCGGCAATACGCAGTTGCGAAAGCCCTTGCGATGAAACGAACTCACCTAGTGTGTTAGCCACATTGTCCTTGTCGAAGAGGATGTGCAAGCCTTGGAACTTAGCGTCGTATGGGGTCATGCAGCAGTAGTAAAGAGGAAGTGTCTTCATGCCTTCAGCCTCCATATCCTCTTGCGTAAGAACTACGGTTAGCTCCTTGGCGCGGTCATTACGGTAGTTGAAGAAGATCACAACATCTCCCTCGGCGATGCGGCCTACAGCCTCTCCATTCTCGCCAGCGCGGAAAAGTGGATTAACAAACTCATCGGTCACCTCAGCGTCATATGATGCTTGCATCGAAGCAACCATATCGCTTGAAGCCTCACCAACACCACCAACTAACAAATCGTACGCCTTCTTCACGCGATCCCAACGCTTGTCGCGATCCATTGCGTAGTAGCGGCCAATGATCGATGCAACGACTCCTGCCGACTTAGCTGTGTGCGCCTCCAAAGCCTCGATGAAGCCCTTTCCGCTACGTGGATCGGTGTCGCGACCATCCATAAAGCAGTGGATAAAGGTGTTGTCGATGCCATAGTGAGCCGAAATATCGCACAATTTAAATAGGTGATCAAGCGACGAGTGAACGCCACCATCAGAGACCAAGCCCATGAAGTGCACGCTCTTGCCGTTGCTCTTAGCATACTCGAAAGCCTTTACAACCTCCATGTTTTGCATGATTGTATTGTCTGCGCAAGCACGATTGATCTTCACAAGATCTTGATATACAACGCGTCCCGCTCCAATATTAAGGTGACCCACCTCGGAGTTACCCATCTGTCCCTCGGGAAGACCTACGTTCTCACCATCGGTGCGAAGCTCTGCATTTGGATATGCTGCAGTCATCGACTCGATATATTTTGGATGCATGTTATAGATTACATCCGCCTGATCTTGCTTGCCTTTTCCCCAACCATCGAGGATCATTAGCAATACTTTTTTATTTTCCATCTCTCTATTATATTTTATAATTTCTCTTTAATCAACTCTACAGCCTTATCTACAGCAGCGTGCAGGCCATCCATATTCTTACCACCTGCCGTTGCGAAGAAGGGTTGGCCACCGCCACCACCTTGCATCAATTTGGCAGCCTCGCGAATGATTTGACCTGCGTTAATGCCCTTAGCTACAACATCGTCGCCCAACATAATGGTCAACATCGGTTTTTCTGAAGCACTCGAGCCTGCAACGTAGATCACATTTTTAGCCTTAGCACGCAAATTGTAAGCCACATCTTTTTGGAAGTCTGCAGGGTTTGCCACCACGCCACTAATCAAGATAACACCATCTTTCTCCTCAGCGTTAGCCAACAATCTTGTAGCCCACGCCTCGGTCTGCTCCTTGCGCATCGCATCGACCTCTTTTGATAGAGTGTCGTTGCTGTCGACAAGCTTGCGAACTGCCTGCAACACTTGGTTGTTGTTTACATATGACGAGATCTCTTTGATCATATCTTCGGCCATATATAAAAGCTTCTCGGCACCCTCACCCGAGGTAGCCTCGATACGACGAACACCTGCCGAAATAGCCCCTTCAGAGACGATCTTGAAAAGACCAATATTTCCGGTTGCCGAGGTGTGAGTACCTCCACACAACTCAACTGAATCGCCAAAGCGGATCACACGAACTTTGTCGCCATACTTCTCACCGAAAAGCATCATCGCTCCGCTCGCTGCAGCCTCTTGGAGTGTCGCCTGGCGATTCTCTTCGAGAGGTGCATTTGCACGAATTGCTTGATTTACTTTGATCTCCACCTCGCGCAACTGCTCGGCGGTTAACTTCTGGAAGTGCGAGAAGTCGAAACGAAGGCCATCGGATGTAACAAGCGAACCCTTCTGCTCAACATGCTCGCCCAACACCTCTCGCAAGGCGTGGTGCAAAAGGTGAGTTGCTGTATGGTTATTTGCCGACCCTTGGCGCTTTGACTCGCAAACTTGTGCTGTGAATGTCGCCTCGATGCTCTGGGGGAGTTTATTTACTATATGTATAGTTTGGCCATTCTCCTTCTCGGTTGCAACGATCTCGATCTTCTCGTCGGCTGTAGCGATATATCCTGTATCACCAGCTTGACCTCCCGAGTTACCATAGAATGGTGTGCGGTCGAAGACAAGTTGGTAGATTGTTTTGTTTTTAGATGTTACACGACGGTAGCGCGCGATTTTCACCTCGCACGATAGCTCATCGTAACCGACAAATTCACTTTGGCCAATGGCAACAAGCTCTTGCCAGTCGTCAGCATCGATTGCCGCAGCGTTGCGCGAACGCTCCTTTTGTGCCGCCAACTCCTTTTCGAACGACTCTAGGTCGACCTCAACACCCTGCTCCTTGGCGATAAGCTCCGTAAGGTCGATTGGGAATCCATAGGTGTCGTACAACACAAATGCATCCTTGCCCGAGATTCTGCCATTACATGCAGCGATAACACCATCCAAAAGGGTGATGCCCGTTGCCAAGGTGCGAAGGAACGATGCCTCCTCTTCCTCGATAACGCGTTCGATTAGAGATTGTTGAGCCTTCAATTCAGGGAATTGACCGCCCATTTGCTCCACCAATCCTGCAACCAAGCGGCAGATAAATGGCTCATTGAACGAAAGGTAAGTGTATCCGTAACGCACCGCACGACGCAAGATACGACGAATAACATATCCCGCCTTAACGTTCGATGGCAACTGTCCATCAGCAATCGAGAATGCGATAGCACGAAGGTGGTCGGCAATTACGCGCATTGCGATATCCTCCTTTTCACTCACGCCATACTCTTTGTGCGACAACGCAGCCAAACGCTTGATGGTTGGTTGGAAAACATCGGTATCGTAGTTCGATTTTTTGTTTTGAAGGATCATACACAGACGCTCAAAGCCCATACCTGTGTCGACGTGCTTAGCTGGCAAGAGCTCGAGCGTACCATTAGCCTTGCGGTTGAACTGCATAAATACAAGGTTCCAGATCTCGATAACTAGGCAGTGGCCCATATTGACCATATCCTTTCCGGGGATTTGAGCAATATCTGCCTCATCGCGCAAGTCGTAGTGAAGCTCGCTACATGGACCGCATGGACCGGTCTCGCCCATCTCCCAGAAGTTATCGTGCTTGTTTCCCTTGATGATTTGATCTTCGTCCAAGTATTGTTTCCACATATCGTATGCCTCTTGGTCGAATGGCACTCCATCTTCTGCGCTACCCTCGTAAACGGTTGCATACATACGGCTTTTATCTAGGCCATATACTTTGGTCAGTAGCTCCCATGCCCAGTCGATAGCCTCGCGTTTGAAGTAATCGCCGAACGACCAGTTGCCAAGCATCTCGAACATTGTGTGGTGGTAAGTGTCGTGACCAACCTCCTCCAAGTCGTTATGCTTACCCGATACCCTCAAACACTTCTGCGTGTCGGCCGCACGAGCCCATTTGCGTGGTGCGTTACCCAAGAAGATATCCTTGAATTGGTTCATACCAGCATTGGTAAACATTAACGTTGGGTCGCCCTTTACAACCATTGGTGCAGAGGGGACAATTGCATGCTCTTTGCTTGCAAAAAAGTCGAGAAAGTGCTCTCTTACCTTGTTCGATTCCATAAAATATTTTAATTTCGTTTCTTTTGTTTTGCTTATAGGTTGCAAAATTAGACAATTTAAGCTAAATTTGCATTATAAATAGGAGAGTTTTTTTAATAAATGGAACAAAAAAATCAAAATATTGAGTCGCAGTACCAAACTGAAGGGTTGGAAAAACACCCCATCAGGGTGAGAGCGTACTCCACAATCCGAAAAATTTTGATCGGATTTATCTTGATTTCTATTGTCAATGCCATTTTCTCGCAACTTTTCTACACCCCTAAGATACACAATATCAACAAGAAAAACAACGAACTGGCGATAAAATATAATTTGCTCAACAATCGCATCGCAGCATCGCAGAGTCGCCTCTCGGAAATTTCACATCGCGACATCTATGTCTACCGCTCGCTCTTTGGTGTCGACTCAGTTTTCATCGAGCAGGCGCAAGTTCCATACCCAGAATCGAAGTACGAAAAGTTGCAAAATAGCGAATTTTCGCCAATGATGACCTCGACATGGAAAAAAATGGATAGATTGGCAAAAAATCTTTACACTAATTCCATCTCGATGGATGAGCTACAGCGATTGGCCCAAAATAAGGAGAGTATGTCGGCTGCACTGCCCGCAATTTGGCCTATCGATCGCACCCAACTTCGAAACATTGGACACTTCGGAATGCGTCACCACCCAATATATAAACGCAGCATAATGCACAAAGGCATCGACCTGAGTTGCGATAGGGGAACACCCGTATTTGCAACTGCCGATGGAGTTATCGAAAAGAGCGTGCAAGGTGAACGCAGCAGAGGCTACGGACAAGAGATCCTCATAAACCACGAGTACAGCTACAAGACCCGTTACGGACACCTAAGCAAACGACATGTGCAACGTGGCGACACGGTGCGACGTGGGCAGTTGATAGGCGAGGTAGGTTCGACAGGAGGATCCACCTCGTCGCACCTCCACTACGAGGTGATATACAAGGGCAACCCGATCAACCCGATCAACTACTTCGATCGCAACATGACCAACGAGGAGTACACACAATTGATGGAGGAGATGAACTCTGTCGATCACGAATTTATAGTTACAGATAGTTTAGAGTATGGCAACTAAGAGTAAATTTCAAAAGCTGAAGGCTCGCAAAAGGCAACGCGGAAGCCTTATAAGGCTAACAATCCAGTCATTGGCTTGGATTGGAGCTGCTATGCTCTACTACTTCGGCTTCTCGATCTTCTTCGATACGCCACACGAATACGCCCTAAAGCAATCGACCTCTGGCCTCGAGGCAGAGTATAAGGCCCTGCTTGCTCGCTACGACTCGTTGGAGTTAGTTCTAGACAACCTCGAGCTGCGCGATAGAGAGATATTTCGCACGATGTTCGAGTCGGAGCCCTATAGCTTCGAGAGTGAGTCACAGGAGCTGCGATTAGAGGAGTACGAGAATATCTTCACCCTATCGGACAGAGAGCTCGAGAAGATCCTTAGCCAGAGAATCGCAAAGGTTCAAGAGCAGGTGGCCAAACTATCGCGCAGTGCCGAGATTATGCAGGCAAACTGCGAGGCGATGGGCTCGAAGGCTCGCAATATACCTGCAATTCAGCCAATTGCAAATAGGCAGCTTTCACTACTAACCGCCTCGTATGGTATGCGTATGCACCCCTTCTACAGAACCCTAAAGTCGCACCAAGGGGTCGACTACACCATCCCCGAAGGCACCCGCATATTTGCAACAGCCGATGGCACTGTCAAGAGCATCAACACCAACTCAACATCGGGCAAGGAGATTATCTTAGACCATGGCAATGGCTACACAACGGCCTACAGCCACATAAAATCGACATCGGTGGGCAAAGGCCAAAGCGTAAAACGTGGCGACATTATCGCACTATCGGGCAACACCGGACTTTCGATCACCCCTCACCTGCACTACGAGGTGAGCTACAACGGTATGCGCATCGACCCGATACACTACTTCTTTATGGAGCTTTCGCCTCAGGAGTATCAAAAAATAATAAAAATTGCTCAATCGGGAATGCAATCATTTGACTAAATAATAACCCAAAATAGATAATTTATGCAGATAAAATTACTACTAATTGACTTCGACGGAACGCTTGTAAATACACGCACGGCTAACTACCGCGCATATAGAGATGTACTCAAAGAGGTGAACTTCGACCTCGACGAGGAGCAGTATCAAAAAGAGTTTTTTGGAAGACGCTGCGGAGAGTTTATGCGACTCCTAGGCTTCACCGACTCATATGAGATCGACCGCATGCGTCGTCGCAAGATCGAAATCTACCCCAACCACTTCGACACAGTAGTGCTCAACCAACCCCTTTGGGACTTTGCACAATCGTTTAGAGCTCAGGGAGGTAGAGTATGGATCGTCTCAACCGGACAGACCGTCAACATCAACAACGTGATGAACCACCTATCGCTAACCGACAAGGTCGACGGAGTGATCACAGGAGCCGATGTGAAAAACAGCAAGCCCTCAGCAGAGTGCTACATAAAAGTTATGAACCGCGAAGGTGTCACACCCGACCAAGCCCTAATCTTCGAGGACTCCGTAGTGGGCCTCCAAGCAGCAAAAGAGAGCGGAGCGCAATATATTAAGGTTACTCTATAATAGGGTAAACTTGTTGTCGCTTACTGCCTCCGGCGGGCGGGGATAGCACCCCCGCGGGTGCATACTTTTGCGATGATTTGCTCTTCGCTTCGCTCTTGCGATAGGCCATATCAAAATGATTTTTATGAAAGTAAAACTTTCAACAATCATTTTGATATGGCCTATCTATGTCAACCTACGGTTGCCATGAGCAAATCCCCGAGGTTCACCTCGATATTGGGTTTAAATGCCTTCAGGCATTTAAAGAATTTTAGGCTGCATTAAGTTGCGCAAATTCATTTGTGGCAACTTAATACAGCCTAAAATCTAAAAACTTAAAAAGTTTTTAGCCCAATAGCGCAAGAAATAACTGCACCCGCGGGGGTGCTATCCCCGCCCGCCGGAGGCATAAGAGAGTAACTCACCACACCTAAACCCGACAAATAGAGCGGAAATCGCAATAGGTACATGTACCTTCAACATCCTCGCATTGGCGGAATGGCACCGAGCGATCGAGCAGCTCGGAGAGTTTTGCCGAGAGGTGTTCCTCGAACTCCTCGGCTTTAGCTTGGTATGTGGCTATCACATCGTCGGACTTATCGACCAGCAGTGGCGAGTAGGTTGGCCCATTCATAAACCGCACATAGTATAGCGATGGCACCACAGTGATGCCCGTTTGTCGGTGCAGCATCATCGAGTAGGTAAGTGTCTGAATGATATGGCCTTGACGGTCAGCCCCTTCGCCCTCGAACAGCGCCGAGATGGACTTGAATTCCAGGTGCTTACCTCCAGTTTTATAATCTATCACGCGCTGCCTGCCACTCTTGAGCTGATCTACCCTATCGAGTGTTCCTTCGATTGTCATCGACTCGCCCGAGGGTAGCTTCAGAGTGTAGCGATGCTTCTGCTCGGTGCCAATTATCTGCTGCAATTCATCGCTCGACGAGTCAAAAGCCAGGACTCCATCGGCAATATATTTGACAACAATATCCTTTATCAGCAGCAGATCGCCCGAAAAATTCTCGATGCTCACACTTTCGCGAATTTTGCACACCTTGCGCATCGCCTCGACCACAACTACCTCAACGCTAGACAGATCCTGGCGCAATGCCTCTAGGCGACATTTCAGGTCATCCACCCCAATTAGAGGTTCATAGAGTTGATGTATGGCCTCGTGGAGGATATTTCCGAACATCGAATTGTCGACATCCTCGCTCAATGCGTCGCTATTATTCACTCGTGCCACATGCTGAAAATAGAAGCGCATAGGGCATGCCACATAGCGGTTTATGGCCGAGGGCGAGATCGTTTGAGGGTTCTGCGCATCGGTATATCGAGCAAGGAACTTATCCACCGCACCCTCCTTAGCCACCTCGATTGATTGCTGCTCATAGAGGTTCACATCGACTCCAACATTGGTGTAGCGCAGTTTGAAATTGGTCTCATAATCCATCTGATAGATGTAGCGGCTCGCCTCACCAGTGCTCTTGTCGTCGGCATGCGAGCAGTATACCATCCACACCTTCTGGGCACGCTGAATTAGGCGGTAGAAGTAGTAGGCAAAGACTCCCTCGTGGTGCTCGGGAGTGGGCACTCCATAGGCAGCACGGATATTATATGGCACGTATGAGGGGTTTGTGAGGCGATTCCCCGGGAAGTTATCGTCGTTCATCGATAGGATGACGACATTCTCGAAGTCTAGATTTCGGGTCTCCAAAATTCCCATCACCTGCAAGCCTTCGAGCGGCTCACCCTCGAATGGCACCCTGATATTTTGCAACGAGCGGCGCAGCAGCGAGAGATATATCGAGAGGCTCAGGTCGATCCCACACCCAACAAGGGAGTTGTGTAGCGAGATGATATTCTCGGAGAGGGTGGCCAAAAACTCCACCCTTCGCAAAGAGTCCTCACCATCGTAGGGGTAGCGAGCAACCAGCGCGATTACACGTTGCAGATAGCTTGACAACGACTCCCAGGTATTACACGCCTCGAAAATTGTGGCCATAAATTCGGGTTTCCCTTCGGTGAGTGTCGAGCGATCTACCGAAATTAACCTCTCGAGGTTTATCTGTCGTTCGAGATCCGCAAAGAGCTGTTTGTCGATCACACTAACGTATGGATGTGCCGTAAGCGCCACAACATCGACATAATAAAATTGAGGGTTATCGCTCACGCGTCTCTTAGCACTCGACTGCAGAGCCAACAGACGCTCAACGAGCGAGTATGCTAGCGACTGCTTCAAGGGATATCCCATCGTCACGTTGACCCTCCCAACCTCTGGGGGCAGAGCGTAAAGCAGTGGGGTTAACAGATTCTCGTCGGTCAGGACAATGGCTGTCTTCCGATCGATCTTACCCACCGAGGCCAGAGTCGAGATGATCTTCGATGCATATTTGCACTGCAATACGTTCGATGCTGCCGCCACAACATTTATATCTTTTTCGCCCGCAAAGTTATTGTGCGAGATTTCGAACGGCGAGGGGTAACGCGACAGATTCTCGCGAATAAATAGACCTGCCTCCTGCTTTGTATCATTCACATAGTAGCTGTCGTAATCCCAAAAGAAATCCACAGCACAATGGCGATCCAGAGCATCGAAGATCCGCTTTTCGCACTCTGAGAGCGCATTAAAACCAACCACAGCGTAGCTATCCTCGGCACTAAAACTAAATTCGCCACTAGAGATTTGCTGTACCGCAGAGCGTTGAATCATACCCGCATAGGCAATACCCAACTCCTCGAGGCGAGAGTGAAACCTATGATAGATCTTGGGCAGCGACTCCCACACCTTCAAGAAGCGTTGCTTCTCTACCGATAGATCTTTGCCATCTTGCAGTGAACTCCAAAACGAAATTATCTTGAGCTGCTCGGGGGTCATATATGATACGTCGGTCTCCAGGGTTTTTAGGTCCGAAACATTGGTGAATAGCTCATCGGCATCGACCATATATTTGTCGATCATATCAAAATCCGAAAGAAGCACCTCGCCCCAAAAGTAAAACTTATCGAAATCCTCGGCGTGGTAATCCGAATAGATGCGATAGAGTTCAGCTATCAATCGCACATTCTCTCCACGCCTAAGCGCGGTAGCTTGCGCCGTTAAATCATCCAAGCTCAACCATTGCGGTTGCCAAAGCGGCACAGTGGCCACCTGGGATAGAGCCTCGGTGAAGAAAATACGCGAACGTCGCGAGGGAAAGATAAGTTTCAGCTCGCTCACCTGCGCTCCATGTTTACTGTATAGCTTCTGGGCAACTTCGTTTAGAAAACCTTGCATCGATAAATTTGATTGATATTATGATGCAAGATATAAAAAAAATGGCAGATAGGAGCCAAAATCCACCAATATTTTGTTATCTTTGAATCATCAAACCAAAATCAGAGATTCTGTGAGAGCCACAATATACAACGCTAGTGCCGGTTCGGGCAAGACATACACGCTGGCTTATAAATATGTACGCGATGTGATCGAGGAGCCGATGCTATATCGCAACATCTTGGCGGTGACATTTACCAACAAGGCCACCGAGGAGATGAAGCGACGCATCCTAAGCGAGATCCACTCCCTTGCATCGGGTGCCGCGTGTAACTACCTAGAGCAGCTAGAGCGCGAACTGCAGATGAGCGAGAGGGCTATACGCAAGCGTGCGCTTCAAGTGCGTGGCTCTATCCTTCACGACTACTCTCGATTTACAATCCTTACTATCGACCGCTTTTTTCAGCGTATTATTCGCGCCTTTATCCAAGAGCTGGGCATCGACATAAACTACAATATCGAGCTCGATCCAGCCGCGCTTCTTGGACAGAGTGCCGACAGAATAATCGAGGAGGTGGCCGAAAATGAGGAGCTAAAGCGCTGGATATCTGAATTTATCGAGGAGAGAATCGAGGATGGTCGCAGTTGGGATATTCACGAAGGAGTGCTATCATTAGGTGGCGAGATATTCAAAGAGTCGAACCGCGAGGTGTTGGAGCGCCCAAATTCAAAGCAGGAGCTAAAGAAGATCGTCGAGAAGTTCAACCGCAGCAGCGAGGCGACAAAAAAACAGATCGAGGAGCTAGGGGCAAAGGCTCTGGCGATAATCGCCGAGGATGGACTCAGCACAGAGTCATTCAGCGGCAAGAGTCGCAGCTTTGCCAAATATTTTAGCTTCGTGGAGCAAGGGGTGATCAAAGAGCCCACAAAAACCATTCGCGACCGCTCGCAATCGACAGATGGATGGGGCAAAGGGGTAGAGACCACAAGTGCCAAGCTGCAACCAATTTTGCTACAGATAGTAGAAATCTACGACGAAAATATAAAGAGATGGAACACCGCACTGCTACTGAGGGAAAACTACCGCAGTTTTGCACTACTCACCGACCTCTATAATATGGTCAAAGTGGTGAGCAATGAACAGAATATGATGTTACTCTCCGAAACCAAGCTCATCCTCTCGAAATTTATCGAGCAGAACGACGCACCCTTTATCTACGAAAAGACCGGAAATCGATTTGAAAGATATATGATCGACGAGTTCCAAGATACCTCACTCAAGGAGTGGCACAACTTTTTGCCGCTGCTGCAAAATGCTATGTCGCAAAACCAGAAGAGCTCGGTGCTAATTGTGGGCGATATCAAGCAGTCGATCTATAGGTGGCGTGGTGGCGATTGGCGAATACTCCATTCATTGGCTATGCAGGATCTGGGTCCCAAGAGCACCGAGGTGATCAACCTTAAGGAGAACTACCGAAGTTTGCCCAATATCGTGCACTTCAACAACGCGATAATCCAAGCGGTGGTCGATGCTGATAATCGCTCGCTGAACGACAAATTGGCAGCTGTGGCCAGCGACTCGCTAAGCCCCGAAGTGCGCCAAGAGCTCACCGACATGCTACAACAGGCATACTTGAACCATGCCCAAATTCCGCGCAAAAAAGGCCAGAGCGACGGATATGTCGAGATCACAATGCACAACGATGAGCCACAGATAGTCGAACGAATCAAGGAGGTTTTGGACCTTGGATTCCGCCCGTGCGAGATCCTTATTTTGGTGCGTTCCAATTCTGAGGGTGTCAAAATTGCTGGTAAGCTATTGGAGTTCAAGCGCGAGAATCGCCAGGCGAAATATTACTTCGACGTGATGACCCAAGAGGCTCTGGTTGTGGGCCTAGCCCCTGTGAGTCAGTTTGTTGTCGCGACGCTTATGCTTGCCATCAATCCCGACGACGCTATCCAAAGGGCAATATACAACCGTTTTTTGGATCGTCCGAGCCTCGATGCTGCGCTCAGTGAGCAGGAGCTCGAGCAGCTGCGCTCAATTAGATTGCTCTCGAGCCAAGAGGCACTCGAAAATATTGTAATCAACTACTCGCTAGATAAATGCGCCAGCAATATTGCCTACCTGCAAGCGATTCACGAATCGATATGCGGCTTCTGCTCCTCGAAGAGTGGCGACATTTCGCAATTCCTAAAGTGGTGGGAGGAGCATGGTGCCAAGCGCTCAATCAGCGTTGAACAGAGCGAGAAATCGATCGAGATCACAACAATTCACAAAGCCAAAGGTTTGGAAAAGGCCGTTGTGATGATACCCTATTGCACTTGGCCACTCGACCCAAAGAGCAGCACCGGAGCAAAGAGCGACCCCAAAAAGCCACAGATGAGTAGCGCCGTATGGGCCGAGGCTTCCGGCGCGCTCGATGAGCTTGGCTCATTCCCGGTGAAGTACAAAAAGGCGATGGGTGAGTCGCTATTCTCGGAGCAATATTACCGGGAGTTTGTATATGCGCACATCGACAACGTCAATATGTTATATGTGGCTCTCACGCGGGCTTCGCAAGCATTGCATATCTTCATCAAGCAGGGAAAAGCTGGTGTTGGGCGAGCTATAGCCGACCAATTTTCGGCATGCACCGACACATTCAAATTTGGCGAGATTACCGGCCAGCAATCGACTGATGGTGATATCACAACAATATCTTTTGGACTCAAGAGCGCCCCAACATCGAAAGGCGACAATAGCGATAGTCGCGACCTTTATATCATGGATAGCTACCCCACCGCTCATGCCGACCTGCGATTGCGCCTACCCTCGCAGCGCTACTTCGAGCAGCAGGAGCAGATCTCGCTCTCACCACGCCACGAGGGAATATTGATGCACAAGGCATTTGCCGAGGCCACGTCGGCCGCGCAGATCAGCGAGAACTTAGAATCAATGCTCCTTAATGGCCAAATCAGCAAAGAGGAGCATACATCGCTGAATCGCAAAATCCAAAAGGCACTAACCTCGGAGCCAATCAAAAGTTGGTTCCACAGCCAGTGGGATCGTGTCTACAACGAGCGAGATATAATACTTCCCAAGTCATCCAACTTCAAACGTCCCGACAGGGTGATGGTAGATAAAGACCGAGCCGTGGTGGTCGATTACAAGTTTGGTCTCAAGGAGTCAGCCGAACATAAGCGACAGATCGAGGAGTACATATCACTGCTCAAAACAATGGGTTACAGCCACGTAGAGGGGTATCTATGGTATATAAAAAGTGGTAAAATAATCACCATTTAGGCTGCTTAAAGGCGAAAAATCAGTATTTTAACGTATTAAATTCTCATATTATTTTGCGAACTTTGCGCTGCAATTTATTTGTTTAAGACAAAAACAGGATTAATACAACAAAAAACTATACTTAAATGAAAAAATTTTTATCTCAATTCAAAGGTGAAGATTGGGTAATTGTGCTTGCCGGAACAATCATCATCGCTCTAGCTTGCATCTTTCCAGATCATATGCCTAAGATGCCCAAAACTTTGAACAGTGCTGCCGAATGGCTTAGTGCTGGGCGAATCTACGTGCTTATCACACTTGTCACTTTGGGCAGCAATATGCTTCTTAAGCGCTCAACTAAGGGCGTGGTGCTTTCGCTGTTTGTAATTTTTGCCTTGGCACTCGCGGCTCAAGTCATTGCCGAGATTCCGGCAATCAAGGAGTTGGGGCTAGAGGTTGTGTTATTTTCGGTGCTCATTGGTCTTATAATCAGCAACTTCTTCAAAGTTCCTGCGTGGTTAAAGCCAGCTATTCAAAGTGAGTTCTATATCAAAATTGGTATCATCTGCTTGGGCTCCACAATCCTATTTGGCGAGGTGATGAAATCGGGTGCATTTGGACTCGTTCAGTCGCTAATGGTTGTCTTCACGGTGTGGAATTTCACCTTCTGGTTGGGTAAAAAGATGGGTGTCGACAACGAGTTGCGCACAATGTTATCGAGCGCGGTGAGTATCTGCGGCGTATCGGCAGCTATCGCAACATGCGGAGTGATCAAGGGCGACAACAAGAAACTTTCGTCGGTAATCTCGCTAGTTTTGGTCTGCGCCATACCTATGATGTATATCATGCCACCCGTTGCAATGTGGTTCACCGAACTAATCGGCCTTAGCCCAATCGCTGCACAAGAGGTTTCGGGAGCTTGGCTAGGTGGTACAATCGACACCACAGGTGCGGTTGCAGCATCGGGAACAATGTTGGGCGATGTGGCTGCACAAACTGCCATCATCGTTAAATCTTCTCAAAACGTGCTGCTTGGAGTTGCTGCATTCTTCATCTCGATCATATGGACATACCAAGGTAAGGAGCAACAAGAGAAGCCAACCGTTGGTGTGATATGGGACCGCTTCCCTAAGTTCGTTGTTGGATTTATCGTCGCTTCGCTCATTTTTAGCTTCTGCTTCGAACCGTCTGTAGCTAAGACAGTTGGCAAGGCAACCAAGTCGATGACCAACACCCTATTTGGAATTGCATTCGTTTGTATTGGCCTTGAGACTCGCTTCAGCGAGATCTTCGCCAAGGAGAACCGCAAGCAGATGTATGTCTTCCTTATCGCTCAAGGATTCAATATTTTGGTGACACTCGTTATCGCTCTTGCGATGTTCGGATGGTTAAAACCAATGATCTCGCCCGAGGCTGAGCAGCAGGTAGAGGTTGAGGCTGCAGTGGAGCAGGTAGTCGAAGGTCCAACGGCAGAACCTCTTGTCGAGGGTGTGACAATTGGCGATGAGATTGTTGAGTAGTGATAGTCGAGCATAAATTCAAGTGGAGTCGCGAGATTACCTTCATCACGCTCTCGACCATCGCGATAATAATTGGTGGTGGGGTGTATGTATGGTTGTCTGATATGCCTCTCGAAGCTCGGATTATTATGCTCTCCGTTCTAGCATCTATTATTGCCATCTCGGCAATTTGGGCACCTCGAAAGATCACCATCAACAAGAACGGAGTAAAGTGCCAGCTACTAGCTACTGCCATCGTAATTCCATCCTCTGAGGTCATCTTGATCCAGAAGTGCGATCCAAAAGATGCCTTCAAAGGGTGCATGCGACTCTTTGGCAGTGGCGGATTATTTGGATATTATGGGGTGTTTCGCAACAAAAAATTTGGGCGATTCTCGATGTACATCACCCAGCGCGAGAATATGATCCTAGTCACAACAAAGAGAAAAAAATATATTTTCAACTGCCCCTTAGAGCATGTTGACAATGTAAAATAGCTACTGTAAACTATCGTTTCCGATTGTTATAGCACACTGATTTACAGTGCTTTAAAGCGCTAACAATATAGAATAATAGATGAGATTTTATAAAGCCCAGCTTTGGTAAAATCTCATCTATTATTTTATATCTATATCAATCTACGGTTGCCATGAGCAAATCAGCGAGGTGAACCTCGATATTGGGTTTAAATGCCAAAGGCATTTAATGAATTTTAGCTGATGGAAAGTTGCGCAAATTTATTTATGGCAACTTTCCATCAGCTAAAATCTAAAAACTTAAAAAGTTTTTAGCCCAATAACGCACTAGTTGCACCCCCGGGGGTGCTATCCCCGGCCGCCGGAGACAGTAAGAGAGTACGTTTACAATTATTGATTAAAAATATTTGGTAACCTCGACTGTCTTAAAGGAGCTCATCTCGCGGATCATCCTTACGGCCGATTCGATAATTGGGTATGCGCAGATTGCACCAGTTCCCTCGCCTAGGCGCAGCCCAAGGTGCAGAATTGGCTTTGCCGCCATCTGCTCCAGAAGCAGTTTGTGGCCAACCTCGTCGCCACAATGGCCAAAGATGGCATACTCTAAAAACGAAGGATAGAGCCTCGAGGCCATCAGGGCACAAGCGCTCATAATAAAGCCATCGACAAGGATCACCATTCCCAATTCGGCCGCTCTAAGCATTGCTCCCACAGCCATAACCATCTCGTAACCACCGAAGTAGCGCATCACATCTTCGGCATCACCATCGCCCTTATAGTTAGCTAGGGCAGCACTCAAAACCGAATATTTATGCGCTATAATATTGCCGGTATTGTCGCTTCCAGCACCTACACATTCGCTCAATGGGATACCACACAGCAGGCTCATCCACAGCGCCGAAGAGGAGGTATTTGTAATTCCCATCTCGCCAAAGCTAATCACATTGCAACCACCTTGGGCACACATATCGGTAGCCTGAGCGCCATAGGCAATAGCAGCGTCGCACTCCGAGGCGGTCATTGCCGCGCCGGCCAGATAGCTGCGCGTCCCTCTGCGGATCTTCATATCTATCACCGCGGGATATTTGTCGCTTAGGTCGTAATCTACACCAGCATCGACAATCTTGAGGGTGAAATTGTGCTGTCGCGCCAGAAAGTTTACACCTGCACCACCCTGCAAAAAGTTATATACCATTTGGCGAGTTACCTCCTTAGGCGAAGCGCTAATACCTTGATCCACAATACCATGATCGGCAGCAAAGACCACATGGTGTGGTTTGCGTAGATAGGGCGTAAGGGACTGCTGAATGTAGCCAATTTGCAGCGCGAGATCCTCGAGCGTGCCTAAAGAGCCCTTGGGTTTGGTGAGGTTGTCGATTTTATCCTGCAGTGCGGCACGAATAGCGGTGTCGGGCGCTGCGATTTTGAACTGTTGCATAAATGTTACTATTTCCTAAATAAATGTTTAAAACTATCGGCGTACAATTTCGACAACCCTTGGCGATTATCAATGGCATCGCCCACAACGATCATCGTTGTGAGTGTCAGGTTGTTACACTTTACGATGTGTGCTAAATCTCGAAGCTCTCCTCGGAATATCTTCTCATCGCGCCACGTCAATTTGTAGCATGCTGCAACGGGTGTCGAAGGTGCGTAATGCTCCAGAAGATCACTCTGAACTTGGTCGACAATCGAGGCGCTCAGGAAGATACACATCGTGCTTTGCGAACGTGCCAACATGTGAAGCTTCTCCTTATCGGGCATTGGCGTGCGACCCTCGCCTCGAGTAAGGATTATCGTTTGCACCCTCTCTGGGATAGTGAATTGCGAACGAAGAGCTGCGGCAGCGGCTTGGAACGAGGAGATTCCCGGGGTGATATGGTACGACATTTTGTACTCATCGAAGAATGCCATCTGCTCCTGAATCGCACCATAAATACAGGGGTCGCCCGTATGCAGACGCACCACAAAGAGTCCCCTATCGTAGAACTCCTTCATGATCGCAAATTGCTCTTCGAGGTTCATTGAAGCAGAGCTTCGAACCACAGCTCCAGCCTTCGCGCAATGTGTCAATTCAATTGGCACCAGGCTTCCGGCATAGAGAATCAAATCGGCACGCTGCAGCATCTGCCTACCGCGCACCGAGACCAAATCGGGATCTCCCGGGCCAGCACCAACAATCTCGATGTGTCCCGCGCGAAGCACACCACGCTCAACGGCCACAGCAAATGTGAAGTCGTTAGAGCACGACACAGCCGCACCCTTCTGCTTCTCGACAATTAGCAGGCCTGATTGGGCGCTAAGGATTGCCGACGATTCGGCAACTGATGCAACACCGGTCACCTGCTCGACCTTCTGCGAGGGGTTCGCCACTTCGACGTGCGAGAGCTCTTCGCTTGAGAATATATTAACACCTTGGGTGACAAAATATTGCTGCAACTCAGCAATAAGCGGCTCGGAGCGTTTAAGTTCGATTGTTGCGATATTTTTGAGCGACTTTGGCGAGATGTTACACCCTAGCAGATACTCCTCGATATGTGCGGCAACACCCTGCACGGCACATCCCTTGCGACACCCAACACCCATATGCAACACCGCAGGGTGGTAATAGATGATATCGGTTTCGCACTGCTTATAGATGCGCGGAGTTACGGCGATAATCAGCTCGAAGGCCGATTGATCGATATGCTCATAGTCATAAAAAATCGTTACATTATCGGGCTTTGTGCGCTCCAAATGATCGGTTCCTCGATCTCTGACATCGAGCAAAAGAGCCACTTTTCCGCCATTAACAAACGTTGCAATTGGCCTATTCAGAGACTCTTGAGCGTACGAGCAGCGCCATCCCCACTCGCCGCCCAAGGTATCCAAAGCCCACACTCCCGCACAGTCGCTACGCGTCGAGACCACCGCCTCGGCACCTGTTATATGTGCAACTCTACGACTAAGTGCATTGGCACCGCCAACATGCCCCGAGAGCAGCGAGACAACATATTGCCCTTCGGAATCGAGGTTCACAACCGCTGGATCGGTCAATTTCGAGCTGAGCGATGGCGCAATAAGTCGAACTGCGATTCCAATGGCTCCGATGAAGATAAGTCCCTCATAAGAGTTGAAATTTTCGGCGCACCATGCGGATAACGACTCCACACAAACCACACCTTCATCCGAAGTGCGAGCGATGATATCTGCATCGCTAAGCTCCGTATAGATTGTGCGAGCCATCGGCAAGGATGAGGTAGAACTGATTATAATTGCATATTTTGCCATCGTTTATTTTATAGCTTTAATTATTGTTATTCTATTAAATTCATCGACTCTCATCGATATTTTGTTCACCACTCGCAGACCACATTTTTCAGCTGAAGAGGTGAACTGATCGTAACTTTCTGCCGATACAGAGTTGAAAACTACCGCTGCCGTGGGTTTTAAAAGTGGGCTGATCTTCGCCACAATCTCGTCGAGCTTGCCGCCATGACCACCAATGAAAACTGCATCGGGAGGTGGCAACATATCGATATTAAGTTGTGTGAAGTCGCCAATTGTGTAATTTATACCGGGGGTGCCAAAGCGACGCATATTTTGCTCGATGATCTCATCGCACCCCTCCCTGACCTCGAAGGCCTCGATGTGAAGGTGCGCAAATTGCAACTTCGCCTCAATAGAAACCGAACCGGTGCAGAAGCCAATATCCCAAAAGCAACTAGCACCATGCAGCCCAAGTTGCGAGAGGGTGGCTAGGCGAATTGGCATTTTTGTGATCATCCGCCCCCTACCATCGAGCAGCGCAAAGAGGTGATCATCGATTCCAAAGTTGCGCTCGCGAACCCCGTGGCGCCTAAGAATAATATTATTTGGATAGGCCGCCGTGTAATTCACAGCCTCCGATAGGCTTAACTCCGAGACCTTTTCCTGCTCATTTCCAAGCAGTTCACCAATGCACATGGTGTAATTATCATAGCCATAATCCAACATCCTTCGGGCAATGGTTTGTGGCGTATGCTCGCGTCTGTCGGTCAGAATGCCAATTGTCGCCTGACCACATATCAGGGCCTCATCGAGGCGATCCCACGCTCTGCCAGTGAGCGACACGGCGTGCATATCTTGGTAAGGCATAGATATTTTATGCGCCAATTGCTGCAGCGAATTGAAGTGCGGATAGGTGATGATATCGGCATCGGGCAACATTCGCTGCGCTGTTTGCGCAAAACCAAAGAAGAGAGGGTCGCCCGAGGCAAAGACCACAATTTCGGAATATTGCCTATAGCACTCAAAAAGCGAGCTCATTGGAGGGATAATATCGATCCACTCATAGGACTCTGGCAGCAACTCCCCCACAATCTGGCGATGGCGCACACCTCCAGAAAAGATGCGACCTTGCTCGATAATCTGCAACACCTCGCGCGAGAATCGCGGAGAGGAGCTATCGTCGATACCTATTATAATTAATCGCAAACTCATTGCTAGAGATCTTTTCCGGGTCGCATCTGCTTGGCGTCGTCAAACGAGAGAATCGCATTTACCAGCGTTGCCGCAAGGTTGCTACCCCCCTTTCGCCCCTCGACAATGATCTTTGGGGTGGCGCTAAAACTCTTGACCATATATTTCGACTCCTTGACATTGACAAAGCCAACCGGAGCGGCAATAATTCCCTGCGGTGCAGCGGCCCCTTTGCGCATCAGCGAGCATAGCTCCATAAGCGCCGTGGGTGCATTTCCAAAGACGTAGAGGGCATCGGGGTGCTCTTGAGCAGCGACTCTGATTCCCGCCTGCGTGCGTGTAATTCTCTTTGCCGTAGCCAATTCCGCAGCCCTAGGATCGGCAAGGTAGCACTTCACCTCGATGCCCAAGCGAGCAAGCGCCGCTTTGCGAACGCCCGAAGTGACCATAGTGACATCGGTGATGATTGTCTTTAGCTCGCCCGCAATAAATCGCTGGTGCAGCAGCTCCACTGCTCCCTTATCGCTATATAAAATATCCTCCATTTGGAAGTCTGCCGTTGTGTGGATGGCGTGCAACAGCGCCCATTTATGGTCTAAATCCACATCTGGATTGCGCAACTCGGAGCCAATTTTCTTGAAACTTTCGATCATAATTTGCTGCCCCACGCTTGTAGAATTATCCCCACTCGAACGGTAATATCCTCGAGGAGTTATGATCTTGCCATCCTCAGCGATAAACGACTGCGAGTTACCAATCAGCACCACGGTGAACATATCGATCTGCTCAGCATCGAACTCCTCGAGGGTGGTTGTGATGACCTCCTGCTGGGCCCTGCCCGCATTACGCACATAGCCAACGGGGGTTTGCGGTGAGCGATATTGCAAGAATATCTCGCGCAGACGATGCAACTGCCAAAAGCGACCATTGCTCTTAGGGTTATAGACCGAGGTGACGAAATCGGCCGAAGCTGCCGCCACAATACGCTTCTCGATCACCTCCCAAGGGGTCATCAAGTCCGAAAGCGAGATCAAACAGAGATCGTGCCCAATAGGGGCACCCAACAGCGCAGCAGCCTTCTGAAAGGCACTAATGCCGGGCAGGACCGTAACCTCGACATCGCTGCCGATCTGGTACTTCATCTCCAAAATTAGGGGCGCCATGCCATAAATTCCCGCGTCGCCCGAGCTAATCACAGCGACCTTTTTGCCCGCATGAGCCAACTCGAAAGCCTTGGCAGCACGCTGCGTCTCCTGCTTCATTCCCGTATCTAAGCACTCGGTTTGCGCACTTAGATATGGTGCTATAAATTGAAAATAGTGCTTATATCCAATTATCACATCCGACGCCGTAAGGGCATCGACCACCTCGGGGGTAATTTCACTCTGTTCACCTGGGCCAATACCGACCACAATTATTTGAGACATATTTTTCTTTTAATCATTATCTTAACTCCATAGCCCCCTTACTATATAAGGCGAACTTTTGATACTACAAAGATAGATATTTTTTCTTTGATTTATGAACTGTTTGGGTTTTTCTCGCTGGCTGTTGCTTGAAATTTTTCTCTCTTTCACTCTCTTACTGCGCTTATGCCGCGCGGGCACCAAGCTAAGCTTGGATCCAAAAACTTTCGTTTTTGACTTTGTACCAACGATGATTTGCTCTGCGCTGCGCTTTTACGATAGATAATAATATAAATGATTAGGATTAGGCGCATAGAGCGCACTTGTTAAATGTGCTTATATAGCCGAATAGGCTCATTTCTAACCATTCTATTTATAAGCAAATCAAATATTGTGTCCATATTATTGCGTCTATTGT
>JAWXTD010000017.1:0-39308 GCA_044433805.1 Rikenellaceae bacterium | reverse complement strand
GGGGTCTAAGTAGATGCCTTGCGACTCGGCGCTTCGATACAGAGCGTTGCTCGTTAGCTTGTCCCAAGCCATCTTGTATGCAAGTGTGTAGCACTTCATGGCGATTTTGTGGCGGCACTCGCTGCGCATTAATCTGGCTAAAGTTAAAAAGTAATCGTCTAGGCGACCCTGCTGATCCCACTTCCAGTAGAAGATCTCTTGCGTGTGGGCGTAGGCGATAGCCTCTTCGGTGGTGCGGATCTTGATTCTGCCGTTGATTGTCGAAAGTACGTTGAATGTTGTTGCTGGGATGATCATTGCTTTTGTTAGTGATATTTGCATAATTCTATGTTTTTAATGATAAATAATTGATTTTTGATTTTCCTCAAGAGTGTCAAAGAGCGCTAATCAATCTTAGGAATTATGCCATAAAAAATGACACAAAACTCCCCTCAGCTTTCGCTGTATTGATAGTTTTGTGTCATAATTATTTGTTGCAAATATAGTGGTTATTTTTCAATGCTGCAAATTTTTTTCAATAAAAAGTCGTTATAACACAGTTTGTTGCAAAAAAATTATTACCTTTGCTTATGTGTACAAAAATAGACTAAACTTGAATAACATGAAAATTAATTTAAAATCGAGGTGCTTTATATGCCTCTCAATGATTCTGCTGACCATTAGCTGGAGAGCCTCAGCGGCACGTCCAGATAGTCCCGATCAATTAAAGGATACAATTTCGCGATCAACATCGATCTATTTCGCATTCGATGTGAGCGACGATATTGAGACTATCGACCAGGCCGAGATGGACGATTTTGTGGCGTGGGTGAAAAAACACAAAGATTCTCCAGTCAGAATTTATGGTTGGTGCGACCGCATTGGTCCCGATGAGTACAACAGCGGATTGTCGATCGATCGTGCGATTACCGCAAAATATTACCTTATCGATAGGGGTGTGACAAATCCTATTCTGCTTACAGCGATGGGTAAGGATTCGAGTGTGCCCGACCACTTGGCACGTCGTGCAACGATGATCTCGTCGATTAGTGCGCCCGCAGAGCCAAAGCCTCAGGAAAGACCAAAGGCTCCAGCCTCAAAGCCTCAAGAGAGAGCCTCAGATGTTGCCCACGCGGCCGAGCCAGAGCCAGCAACTGCCGAGCAAACAGCTGCCGAGCCAGCGCAGGATGAGCCCCAAGAGGACCCCAAGAGCAGATTCTCTTTGCGCACAAACCTTCTCTATTGGTTGGCCTGCACTCCAAATATAGGATTTGAGTGGAATCCTGCCGACACCTCGCTAGGTGTTGTGGTAAATGGAGGCTATGCGCCACTTGGTGGAGACAATTGGGAGCATAGTTTTGGTGGTTGGTTCGCCTCGCCAGAGCTTCGCTACTACCTTGGGCAGAGCAAGCAGTGGTTTGTTGGAGCGCAGTTCTTTGCAAGCGGTTTCAATGTGAAACTATCTGACAGAGGTTACCAAGGCAATGTGTTCGCTGGAGGCATCACCGGAGGTTACAAGATCGAACTTAACGACACCTTCGACATGGATTTCAACCTTGGTATCGGATATGGCAGCTTCAACCACGATGTATATTATCATGAGCAAGATATCAATATCCGCCTGTTAGAGGATACGAGCAAAAGTACAATTATGCCAATTCAGGCAGGTGTAAATTTAATTTGGAAAATACGATAAGTTATGAAAAGAGTATATTTAATATTGTCGTCGCTAGCGCTACTGCTTGCCCTAAGTGGCTGCTATAAGACCTCGTTTGGAGAGCTAGGACAAGAGCAAGGAGAGGTGCAAGATCCAGATGCGGACGCGGACGCAGACGCAGACGCAGACGCAGACGCAGACGCAGATAGTAACGATAGCACTATCGCCGATCGCGACCAAAATGATAGCCAAGATTCATCTGTCGAAAAAGAGGTGTGGGACGGAGTGACCATTGCCACTGACTTTAACGGCACAGCCTACTCCTCTAATGAATCTTACTACTATATCTCAAATGGTGAGGAGCTAGCCTACTTGGCCCAATTGGTCAATGCAGGTGAGGATATGACAGGTAAAACCTTTATAATGCTCAATAATGTCGATCTTGGTGGGCATGAGTGGAGCCCGATTGGCGATTACGACTATGATGATTCGACACCTTTTAATGGTACTTTTTATGGTTTTGGTTGCATAGTTAAGAATTTGAATGTCAATAGTTTTGATGAGAGTGGCAATGGGAAGGACGACGCTCCAAAGTATGCAGCACTCTTCGGTTTTGTAGACTCTTCGGGCACAGTGAGCGATTTGGGTGTTACCGGGTCTGTCGCAGCCGATGGAAGAGCTGCTGGAGTTGTTGGGTATAATGCTGGCCTTATCGATGGATGCTACTTCGATGGAACTGTCTATGCAACATGGAATTATGTCGGTGGTGTAGTTAGCACAAACGAGACAGGAGGAACAGTTACAAACTGCTATAATATGTCAACAATTACCGTTGAGGGTGGCAACGAGAGCATCGGAGGAGTTGTCGGCACTCATAGGGGCGACCAAAGCGACAATAGTAGTATCAAGAGTGTTGTTTCGTACTGCTATAACCTTGGCCGGATAGAAGTCGATGCTGAAAATGTGGGTGGCGTAGTTGGTTTTGCCATGGAGCATGCGGGTGTATATAGCTGCTACAATGCGGGCACTATAACTGGCACCACATCATCTTCGCGAAACTTTGGCGGTGTAGTTGGTTATGTTACCAACTCCGAGGTTAAGTGGGTCTATAATATGGGCGATGTTTCGGCAGAAGATTGCGTTGGAGGTATTATTGGCTGGGCGACAGATAATCTTAATACCGAAATGGGCTATAATAAGAGCGAGTGCATAAGTGCCTATAATGTAGGTTCGGTGTCGGGTGGTTACTCCCTGATTGGTTATAATGATATAATTACTCAATACTGCTACTCCATAGAGGGTGCGTCGAACAATGGCCTTAGCGATATCACCTCGACCAATACGCAGGTTAGCGATATAGGGTCGTACAGCGCCACTCAGATGACCGATGGTACGCTCTTGGGCAGCCTAAACTCCGATGGCTCATCTAAGTGGTTGACCGACACTGGTGTAAACAACGGATATCCAATTCTAGTGGGTATGAGATATTAAAAAATGCAGACAATGATAAGAAAAATATTTATGGCAGCCGCACTCGTCGCAGCGATGAGTGGATGCCAACAAGATGATAGTGCAAATATTGAGCAACCCTCTGGGGCGATTACATTTAGTAGCCTAGTGGCAGTATCACGTGTCACAACCATGGAGGATGAATCGGGTAAAATGGCCTACGCATGGGAGAGTGGCGATCAGGTGGGAATATCGACAAGTGGCCTAGGTAGCGATTTTACCAATGTGGGCTACAAGGCAACCACCACCATCACATCGCTAACCACCACATTCGAGGCTATCGACAGCGCCTCGCAGATCGCATATCCCGATGGATTCGAGGGCGAAGTAACCTTTTCGGCATACTTTTACTTTCCCTATGCGAGCGATCAGGAGTCGTTCTTCATTGATCTATGTGAGCAAAATGAGGAAGAGGAGACCATCTTCCTAGTGGCCTCGACAACCAAAAGCGTCGCGAGCGACGACCTTATCACCGATGTGGCATTCGAATTTACACATATCCTCTCGCAGCTGATAATCAATTTCGAAGTGGTTGACGATAGTATCGGGGAGCTCGAGAGCATCTATGCTACAATCTTCGATGTGGTAAGTAGCTGCAGCTACAACCGCGCAGGTGAGTCGGTGGGCGATGAGCAGGTGGGCGAACTATATGCCGTGGCAACAATCGATTCACAGAGCAACACCGCGCAGATCAAAATGCTACTCCATCCCAACTGCATAACCGACACCTCGCGCATGAAACTTTTGGTGAATAACGATGTCTATTATGCAGATTTCTTGACCGAGGTTGAGGCTGGCCAGGAGTATACTCTTACGGTGAAACTTGGGGAGTAGGTTTTTTCTTGCTGTTTTGTAGTTTCTTACTGCCCGCCCACGGGCAGTAAGAAACTTTTTCATACGTTTGCCCTATATTTTTGGTGTATGATTATCTTAATTCGAGTAGAAATTAGTATCTTTGCACTTTAAAAAATATAAATTTTGTTATGGCAGATAATTCAATTCTAATACGTATCGACGGTCTAAAGCTCAAATTCGAGGAGATAGGACAGAAACTAACTGACCCAGAGGTCATTGGCGATGTTAAGCAATACATCCAGCTCACCAAAGATTACAAGGAGTTGGAGCCAATTATCGAAACTTCGGAGCGTTTCCGCAAGGCGATTGGCGACTTGGCCGATGCTAAGGATATCTTTGCAAATGAGAAAGATGAGGATTTCCGCGAGGTTGCTCGCGAGGAGATCGCTATGTTGGAGCCCGCAATCGAGAAGATGGAGGAGGAGATCAAACTGCTTTTGATCCCCAAAGATCCTCAGGACGAAAAGAATGCAATTTTGGAGATCCGCGGAGGTACAGGAGGTGACGAGGCTGCAATTTTTGCGGGTGACCTATTGCGCATGTACACCAAATATATCGAGACCAAGGGGTGGAAATATGAGATGACTTCATTCTCCGACGGTACCTCGGGAGGCTTTAAGGAGGTTGTGCTAAAGATCACTGGTGCAGGTGTTTACGGCACAATGAAGTACGAATCGGGAGTGCACCGTGTGCAGCGTGTTCCACAAACCGAGACCCAAGGACGTGTACATACCTCGGCAGCTTCGGTTGCGGTTTTGCCCGAGGCCGAGGAGTTCGATATCGACATCTCGATGAACGACATCCGCAAAGATATCTTCTGTGCGTCGGGCCCTGGAGGTCAGTCGGTTAACACCACATACTCGGCAATCCGCCTTACGCACATTCCAACGGGAATTGTGGTTCAGTGCCAAGATCAAAAGTCGCAGCTCAAGAACTTCGACAAGGCCTTCGAGGAGTTGCGTACACGTGTGTTCAACTTGGAGTATTCGAAATATCTTGACGAGATCTCTTCAAAGCGTAAAACTTTGGTCTCGACGGGTGACCGTTCGGCAAAAATCCGTACCTATAACTACCCACAAGGTCGTATTACCGATCACCGTATCAACTTCACAATCTACAACTTATCGGCATTTATGGATGGTGACATTCAAGGTGTTATCGACGAGTTGATCGTAGCGGAGAATGCCGAGCGATTGAAGGAGAGCGAGTTGTAGATAAGGGTTGTAGGTTAAATGGCAATGTAATGAGTGTCAAGGCTTTAACTCTATGTGAGTTGCAATTCTCAATCAAGGGAGCGTTGAGTGAAAAATTTCCGCTTGCAGTGTGGGTTACAGCCGAAATTGCCGATCTAAAGGTCAACTACTCAGGGCATTGCTACATAGAACTTATCGAGAAGGGGGAGCGCAATACCACCCCCAAGGCGCATTCGCGTGCGGTCATCTGGCGCAGCAGCTTTGCGATGATCTCCTCGCACTTCCGCAGCCAAACGGGGCAGGAGCTGGGTGCGGGGTTGAAGGTGCTCATCAAGGTTCTGGTCAACTACCACGAAATTTATGGTCTGTCGCTGCAGATCACAGATATCGACCCGACATATACTTTGGGTGATGCCGAGCGTCAGCGTCAGATGACTATCGAGCAGCTCAAAAAAGATGGCGTTTGGGATATGAATCGCGAGTTGCCGATGCCCAATTTATTGCAGCGAATTGCCGTTGTTTCGAGTGCGAATGCTGCTGGTTATCAGGATTTTTGCCAAGAGATTGCGCGCAGTGGATACTACTTTTCACTTACGTTGTTCGATGCCTTTATGCAGGGTGCTGGTGCCGAGGAGTCGATCATATCGGCCCTCGAGCAGGTGGCTAATTCCGATGAGCAATTCGATGCCGTTGTGATAATTCGTGGCGGAGGCTCGACGACCGATTTGCAATGTTTCGATGGCTACCGTATAGCGTCGCATGTGGCTCAATTTCCCGTTCCGATCATCTCTGGAATCGGACATGACAAGGATGTAAGCGTTGTGGATATGGTTGCTGCTCAATCTCTTAAAACCCCTACAGCCGTGGCAACAATGCTCACCGAGCGTATGTCGCAGCACCATGCGTGGTTAGAGGGCGCAGCACTTATGTTGCACGATGCTGCAGCGTCGCTCACGCGAAATCACCTGCTGCAGTTGGAGCAGTTTGCGACCGATCTGAAGGTTCGCGCAGAGCAAAAAATAGAGAGCGAAAAATCTAGAATAGAGACTTTAGCTGTGGCCTTGCCAGAGCGTGTTGAGCAGTTTATATCACAGCAAAACAGCAAGTTAGATGCTCTGCAGACAGCCACCGAACTTCATTCGCCTTCGAACCTCTTGCGGTTGGGTTTTGCTGTGGCACGATTGGGCGATGTCGCTGTAAGGTCGTCTGAGCAAATTACAGTGGGCGATGAGCTATTCATCGAAATTGCCGACGCGCAGATCACAACCCAAGTACAAAAAATAGAAAAAAGATAGTTATGGCTAAGAAAAATCTAAGTTACGATGAGGCGATTGCCCAAATCGAGGAGATCATGGCGAAGTTTCGTGCAGGCGAAATGTCGGTCGACGAGCTAACTCTCGAGGTGAAGCGAGCAACCGAGCTAATTACCTATTGCAGAGAGCGTTTGCACAAAGCCGAGGAGGATCTGAAAAAGGTGATGGAGTAGATGAAACGACTTGTAAGCGCTATTCTCAACCTAGTGCCACGCCCTTTGATGCAGCGCGTTGCCTCGTGGGCAGTGCCTCTTTTGGGCCTTGTCTACCTTGGTCGGGGCAAGATGTGTCCGATTTGCGGCTGCCAGAGGCGTCGATTTTTGCCTTATGGCTATGTCAATGCGCGTGAGGATGCTCTTTGTCCTTCCTGTTTGGCTCTGGAGCGCCACAGGCTCTTGTGGTTGTATCTGACTCGTGAGACACGCCTTGAGAGTCAGCACCCGACGATGCTTCATATTGCCCCCGAAGTGTCGCTCATGCGTAAGTTTAAAAAGATATATAAAGGCTTCAGTAAGAGATATTTAACAGCAGATCTTGAGAGCCCTTTAGCCTATTTGCACTTCGATGTTCAGCAGATCCCCTTAGAGGATAATTATGCAGATGTGATCATCTGCAACCACCTTTTGGAGCATGTCGAAGATGACCACAAAGCGATGTGCGAGCTGCATCGAGTGATGAAAAGCGGTGGATGGGGAGTGCTGCTTTCGCCAGTAGAGTATGACCGGACCACGACTTTTGAGGATGATTCGATCACCGATCCCAAGGAGCGGACACGCATATTCGGCCAATATGACCACCGACGAATTTATGGACTTGATTATGCCGACAGGCTGCGAGCAGCGGGTTTCGAGGTCGACCAAGTGAGATATTATGAGTCGTTATCGCAGGTGGAGCGTGTAAAATATGCACTTACCGACGAGATAATATATGTGGTTCACAAAAAATAGTTGATTATGAGTAATGCAAAAGAGTACCTCGATCACAGCTTTACGGTCTGTTCACACGAGATGGATTTGTGGGGATTTCTAAAACCCGCTTCAATACTTAATATATGTCAGGAGGTGGCCTATATGCACTCCTCGCTCTATGGTTTTGGCTTTGATTCGTTGGTCGAGCGTGGCTTGGCATGGGTGCTCTCGCGAGTGAAAATCGAGATCGATCGACTTCCCGTATGGCGTGAGAAGATCGTGGTTCGCACGTGGCACAAGGGTGAATCGGGGATATTTTCGCTGCGCGATTATATATTCTATGATCAAGATAATCAGCCAATTATACGCGTCACAACTTCGTGGATCATAATAAATATCGCCTCGCGACGCCTGCAACGCCCCTCGCGCATCTTTGGTGCCGATGAGCCCTTTAAGTTGCTATTGTATACAGAGGATGCAATCGAGGAGCCAGCCGAAAAAATTGAGCTGCGAGGCCAGAGCATGCCGCTTAGTGATCACTATGTGTCGTACTCGGATCTTGATGTAAATCAGCATGTTAACAATGCAAAATATCTGGAGTGGGTGTGCGACCGTTCGCCGCAACAGATGCAGAAAAATCGATATCTCAAAGGCCTAAATATTAACTTCAACCACGAGGCGACATTTGGCCAGCTGGTCACAATGAGTGCAGCAACACCTGCTTGCGATATTTTCTTTGTCGAGGGACACGTTGACTCGCGATCTATTTTTACTGCCGAATTGCTTTATGGTGATAGGTAGAAACTTCGATCTGAGGTTACGAAATTGAAAGCAAGCGCGCAATATATGCAATATAAATTAGGATCATGATGGCGCCTTCTATTTTTGATATTTGCCGCTTAACTAACACAAAACCAGCTAGGTAAACGACCATTGAGCCGCCCACGACAACTAATATGTCGATCAGTGTAATGTTGCCCATCACAAGGGGAGTGATCGACGAGCTGACACCGAGCACCAACAGGATATTGGCGATATTCGAACCTATCACGTTTCCCAGTGCGATATCCGATTTTCCCTTGATTAGCGAGACCACCGACGCTGCCAATTCGGGTAGCGAAGTGCCACCTGCAAGCAGGGTGATTGCGATAATATTTTGAGGGATGTTGTGCTTAACTGCAAGATTCACAGCACCTTCCAAGAATATTTTACCTCCGTAAATCAGTGCTGCCATACCGCCTATGGTAAGCGCGATAGATTGCCACAAAGGCATAGATTTGATCTGTTCACCCTCTTGTGGAACATCGTCGGCGAACTCCACTTTTGAGCCTTTTATCGAGAATAGAATCAGTGCAATATAGATCAAAAACATGATTACGCCGTAACTTCTGTGGATCGTTCCGCCCATGCAGACCAGCAGAAGTATCGTCGAGACCAAAATTCCCATTGGGATATCGATCTTCATATTGCGTTCGGTAAGTGCCATTGGGGTGAAAATAGCGCAGATTCCAATGATCATATAGGTGTTGAACGCATTGGAACCCACCACATTACCTATGGCCATCTCGCCACTTCCTTCGAGTGCCGAGAATAGGCTCACAACAAGTTCCGGAGCCGAGGTGCCCAGCGCTACAACGGTGAGTCCGATCACAAATTCGGAAATGTTGAAACGTTTGGCCAATGCAGCCGATCCGTCGGTCATGTAGTTAGCTCCACCTAGCACAAGTAGTAGGCCTGCTACGATTAAAATTATGTCCATAAATTTGGGTTATATTAATTCGTTATCTTCTCTAAATCAGTAGTATAAGGCTTGCTGCCATGATTGCCATTCCTGCAACAAATCCTGAAATCGTTACGTGCTCACGACCATATTCGTGTGCTGCTGGCAAGAGTTCGTCGACAGAAATGTAGACCATGATTCCTGCCACAACGGCCAGAATCACACCCATCAGCTCGCTAGAGAAGAGCGGCATTAGGAGTGCAAATGCCAAAATGCCACCTAGGGGTTCGGCAAGTCCCGAAAGCAGCGAATACCAAAAGGCTTTCTTGCGGCTACTTGTGGCATAAAATATTGGCACTGAGACAGCTATACCCTCGGGGATGTTGTGAATTGCAACGGCGATGGCGATGGCTAATCCGAGTGACGGATTCTCGTATGCCGTGGCAAAAGTCGCGATTCCCTCCGGGAAGTTATGTATCGCAATTGCTAGGGCTGTTAGCAATCCCATGCGCTTTAACTTGTTGGTGTCGTGTGGTTTGTCTATTGCTTCAACGCATCTGGCTTCGTGCGGATTCTCGTTTGATGGAACCAAGAAGTCGATCAGGGCAATTAAAGCTACACCTCCAAAGAACGCAAGCACGGTGTATAGATTGCCCAGTCGCTCGCCAAAAGTCTCACCCAGAGAGTGTTGCGCCTCCGAAAATAGCTCCACAAACGACACATAAATCATCACTCCGGCCGACAAACCCAGCGAAAAAGCGAGCAGAGATTTGTTGGTGCGTCGCGCAACGAGGGCTATCAGACTACCAATTCCAGTGGCCAGACCAGCAAAGAGCGTGAGTGCAAATGCGTATAAAAATGTGTTCGGTTCCAAATTTTGCAAAAGTTATTGTTTAATTATGCAAGCTGCAAATATAAGGCAAATTTTGCAGAAATATGTTATATATTATATAGGTGTTGGGGTAAATGTGTAAAATTATCTCTCTTATTGCCTCCGGCGGCCGGGGATAGCACCCCCGGGGGTGCATGCCTTCTGCGCTATTGGGCTAAAAGCTTTTTAAGTTTTTAGATTTTAGTCTGCATAAAGTTGCCACAAATAAATTTGCGCAACTTTATGCAGACTAAAATTTATTAAATGCCTGAAGGCATTTAAACCCAATATCGAAGTGAACCTCGATGATTTGCTCATGGCATCCGGAGGTTGACATAGATATAGTATATCGTTAAGAGCGCAGCGAAGAGCAAATCAACGCTAAAAAAAGTCAAAAACGAAAGTTTTTGGATCCAAGCTAGCTTGGTGCCCGCGCGGCATGAGCGCAGTTGAAAAGTGTTTTACCGTGCGCTAAAGCATTGATTTAGAAATCTTTGAGTGTGGCGCAATATCCTTGTCAATCCACATATTTCCTCCGATAATCGAATCGTGTCCGATTGTTATGCGGCCTAGAATCGAGGAGTTTGAGTAGATCCTAACGTTATCCTCGATAATTGGGTGGCGAGGAATATTAATAACATTGCCGTCGGCATCGAACCTGAAGCCCTTTGCCCCGAGTGTAACACCCTGATATACAACAACATTAGTGCCAATGATTGTTGTTTCGCCAATCACCACACCCGTTCCATGGTCGATTGCAAAGTGGCTGCCGATAGTGGCTCCTGGGTGGATGTCGATTCCGCACTTGGCGTGTGCAACCTCGCCTATTATGCGTGGAATTATTGGCACTGAGAGCCTGTGGAGGCTATGTGCAATGCGATGATGTGTCATTGCGACGATCGATGGATAGCACAAAACTACCTCGGCATAGGATGTTGCCGCAGGGTCGGCCTTGTACATCGCCTCGACATCGGATGTGAGCAGTGCTTTGATGGCGGGTATTGTCTCGATAAATCGTTCGGTTATCTCTGTGGCACATGCAGTGCTATTCTCCTTACAGTCAGATAGTTGCTTGAAGTGTAGTGCGCGTTCGATTTGATCTGAGAGCAACATGTATATCTGCTCAAGGTTGATCGAAACTCGATGTTGCGACATCTCGACGCTGCAATCCATAAGGTACTCGGGGAAGATTACCTCGCTTATCAATCCAACAATTTTTGTGAGCACGACTCTCGATGGCGGTGTGTTACACGCCTGCCAATTTCCGCTACGTTTGCAGTCGAGAAGCTTGGTTGCATTCTCGATAATAACCTTGTCTCTGTTGCTATTCATCGTCGTTTATTTCGAAAAGTTCTGTCGATAGGTATCTCTCGCCACTGTCGGGCAATATCACAACTATCTGTTTATTAATATTTTGTGGCTCTGCTGCGACGCTCATCGCCGCGTGTAATGCTGCCGCAGACGAGACCCCAATAAGCAACCCTTCGCTCGTTGCCACCATGCGAGCCATGTGCTGTGCATCTGCGTAGTCGACCGCAATGATTCGATCGACAACCTCGGCATTGTAGTTGGCAGGGATAAATCCGGCCCCAATCCCTTGGATCTTATGCGCTCCGCCGCTCTTGCCGCTTAGCACTGCCGAGTCGGATGGCTCCACGGCAATCATCTCGATCTGCGGATTTAACTCCTTTAGGCGAGCTCCAATGCCGCTTATTGTGCCGCCTGTGCCTACTCCGGCCACAACTATATCTACCTTACCCTCAGTATCTTGCCAGATCTCCTCGGCAGTAGTTTTGTAGTGCGCTGCGGGGTTTGCGGCATTGCCAAATTGGTTCAAAATCACCGATCCGGCAATCTCCTTTTGCAGCTCCTCGGCCTTAGCTATCGCCCCGCTCATGCCCTTCGATGCTTCGGTGAGGTATAGCTCAGCGCCAAGTGCCGCAAGCAGTTTACGACGCTCCATGCTCATGCTCTCAGGCATTGTAAGGATGAGTTTGTAACCTCTTGAGGCAGAGACAAATGCCAGCCCAATGCCGGTGTTTCCACTCGTCGGCTCGATCAATGTTGCACCTGGTCGGATCGCACCGCTCTCTTCGAGTGATTCGACCATCGAAAGAGCTACACGATCCTTGATGCTACCTGCGGGGTTGAAGTATTCTAGTTTGCCAATCACCTGAGCCTTAATGCCTTGCAGGGAGGATAGGCGGCTGAATTGCATCATCGGAGTGCGGCCAACCAACTGCGTGAGCGACGAGTATATTTTGGTCATCTTACTTATGTCGTTTAGCTAGCTCCTCCTCGATGTCGGCAAGGGTCATATTCTTGTGCGCCAAGAGAACTAGGTAGTGATACATTAGGTCGGCAGCCTCGTATAGGAAGCGTTCGTCGTTGCAATCGATAGCCTCTATGACAGTCTCAACTGCCTCTTCACCAACCTTTTGTGCGATCTTGTTAACGCCCTTATTAAATAGGTGAGTGGTGTACGATCCCTCGGGCATCTGCTCGCGACGACGCTGAATAAACGTGTCGAGGAAGCGGATGAAGCCCTCATTTTCGCGTCCGCCAAAACAGCTTGTTGTACCGGTGTGGCATGTTGGGCCGATTGGATTAACGCGGATGAGCAACGTATCGTCGTCACAATCCTTAGCGATTGAGCAGATATTCAAGAAGTTACCACTTGTCTCGCCCTTAGTCCAAAGGCGGCCTTTGGTGCGGCTAAAGAATGTTACGCGACCCTCCTCTACGCTTTTTTCATATGCCTCTTGGTTCATGTAGCCCAACATTAGCACCTTTAATGTGCTGTTATCCTGGATGATAACTGGTACTAGACCCTCGCAGCTCTTAGCTGTCGATAATTCGCTAAATTGAATCATAATCTCACTATTATATCTTGTTTTAAAAGTTCCTTTTTCAGATCTCCAATCGAAATTTCGCCATAGTGGAAGATGCTCGCAGCGAGCGCGGCATCGGCCTGGCCAGCATCTAGCACGTCGGCAATATTTTGTACCGATCCAGCTCCCCCCGACGCAATGATTGGAATCGAAAGTTCAGCTGAAAGTGCTGAGAATGTGTCACATGGATAACCGTTACGTGTGCCATCGTGATCCATCGATGTGAATAGAATCTCGCCTGCGCCTCTCTCTTGCGCCTCGCGTGCCCAACTAAAGAGCTCTTTGTCTGTCGGTGTGCGACCACCATGAGTGGTGACCACCCAACGGCCGTCAATGCGTTTTGCATCGATGGCAACAACTACAAATTGACTGCCATATTTAGATGCTATATCACTAATTAACTGAGGGTTACGAACAGCTGCAGAGTTGATAGAAACCTTGTCGGCGCCAGCCTTCAACATACGTCCGGCATCCTCTACGGTGCTAATTCCGCCACCCACGGTGAATGGAATATTTATCGCTGCGGCGATCCTCTCGACTAGTTCGGTGAAGGTTTTGCGACCCTCGTGCGTGGCGCTAATATCGAGGTAAACCAACTCGTCAGCACCCTCCATTGCGTAGCGACGCCCCAACTCAACGGGGTCGCCAACATCCTGAAGACCAACGAAATTGATGCCCTTAACGGTCTTGCCATCTTTGATATCGAGGCATGGTATAATTCTCTTGGCTAACATCTCTATTTCGCAAATTGTTTTAACTCCTCGAACGAAATCCTTCCTTCGTAGATCGCCTTGCCGACAATCACGCTGCGAAGGCCTCGCTCATCCAAATCAACTATGTCGGCGAGCGACGAAATGCCACCACTCACTGTAATGTCAATATCTGCAAATTGATCTTGCAGAGATAGATAGAGTGGGGTAGAGGGGCCCTGTAGCATGCCATCCTGCGCAATATCGGTGCAGATAACTTGCGTTAGCCCCGCCCCTGCAAAGCGTTCGATGATCTGCTCTACGCCAACTTCTGAGGACTCCAACCATCCGCTAATTGCCACCTTGCCATCTTTGGTGTCGGCACCCAGAATGATCTTTTGTGCGCCAAACTCCTGCAACCACTCCTCGAAAAGTTCGGGGTGAGTAACTGCCACGCTGCCGCAAATTGCGCGCGATGCACCTGCGTTAAACACATCGCGCAGAGCATCTTGGCTCTTGATTCCTCCACCCAATTGAATGTCGAGATTTGTGCGCGTGGCAACCCTCTCGACAACCTTCAAGTTCATCGGGTGTTTGCTCTTTGCACCATCCAAGTCGACCATATGCAGGCGTTTAAGCCCGCAGTCCTCATAGCGAAGTGCTACCTCGAGTGGATCCTTATAGTAGGAGCTTTTTTGGTTATAATCGCCACGAGTTAGACGTACACACTCGCCATCGATAATATCTATTGCTGGAATTACAGTTATCATATTTTCAAGAAGTTACTTAATATTTTTTCGCCTACGCTGCCGCTTTTTTCGGGGTGAAATTGGGTTCCGAAGAAGTTGCCAGATTGAAGTGCGGCGCTATAATCGATGCCATAATTTGTAGTGGCTATTGTCTGGCTCGAGAGGGTTGGTGCAAACGAGTGCACATAATATATGTAGCTCCCCTCATCGACTCCCTCGAAGAGCGGTGAGCGCAATCCTTCGATGCTGTTCCACCCCATGTGTGGCACTTTGAGCCCCATGTCGGATGAAAATTTGCGCACGTCGCTATCGAAGATTCCCATGCACTGCACATCGCCCTCCTCGCTGTGGCGACACATGAGCTGCACGCCGATGCAGATTCCCAAAACAGGTTGGGTGAGCGACGGAATTACATCGACCAAACCTCGCTCGCGAAGCTTAGCCATAGCGCTGGCAGCCTGGCCTACCCCTGGGAGCAACACCCGCTCTGCGGCCTTTATCACTGCCGCATCGTCGGTAACGCAAAACTCTGCACCTAAGCGACTTAACGCATTAGCGACTGAGCGTAAATTGCCGGTATCGTAATCAATTACTGCTATCATTTTTTTTACTTTTTTCTACAAAATTCCTTTGCTGCTAGGCAATTCAAATCCAAATCCCTCGCGCGAAATTGCAGCCCTAATTGCTCGAGCGAAGGCCTTAAATACCCCCTCGATTTTGTGGTGCTCATTCTCGCCTGTAGCCGATAGGTGCAAGTTGCACTGCGCCGCCGCCGCGAAGCTTTTGAATACGTGACTGAACATCTCTGTTGGGGTGTCGCCAATCATCTCACGCTTAAATTCCACCTGCCAATCGAAGTCTATTCGTCCTCCGAAATCGATGAGTGCCAACGCTTTACACTCGTCCATTGGCAGTGCAAAACCATAACGACCCACTCCTCGTTTGTCGCCCAATGCCTTGCGGAATGCCTCGCCAAGAACGATCGCCAGATCCTCCATTGTGTGGTGCTCGTCGACCTCGAGATCGCCATCAACGGTGATCTGCAGCGACACTCCAGCGTGGTGAACGATCTGATCCAACATGTGGTCGAAGAATTTCAGACCCGTGTCGATCTTCGAGGGGAGAGCTCCATCGAGATCCAAGGTGAGCGAAATTTTTGTCTCGGCCGTATTGCGATCGACGCTCACGCGACGCTCACCAAGGCGCAGGAGAGTATATATCTCGTTCCAATCCTCGGTCACAGCCACGCAGATATCGCTTAGGCCAGCCTCCTCTACTGCTGCCACACCTGTAGCCCTATCGGCAATAAGTATCGCCTTGGCACCCAGGTTTTTAGCTAGCTGCACGTCGGTCAATCGATCGCCAATCACATAGCTCGAGGCTAGGTCATAATCGCCATCAATATATTTGCCAAACATGCCGATGCCCGGTTTGCGCGAGGGTGAATTCTCCTCGGGAAATGAAGGGTCGATAAGGATATCATCGAACTCAACACCCTCACCGCCAAGCGTTGCGAGCATCTTATTTTGAGCTGGGTGGAAGGTCTGCTCGGGGAAACTGTCGGTTCCCAGACCATCTTGATTGCTGGCCATAACTAGCTCGAAATCGAGTTGTGCAATGCGACTCATGGCGGTTATTGCCCCTGGCCTAAACTCTAATTTCTCGAGGCTATCTACTTGATAATCAACAGGTGGCTCCATTATTATGGTTCCATCACGATCTATAATCAACACTTTTTTCATAGTGAATTCATCTTTTCAATTAAACGGTCATTCTCTTGTGGGGTTCCGATTGTGATGCGCAAACAGCCATTGCAGCCACGTACCTTCGAGCGGTCGCGAACGATAATTTTCTCCTCTATTAATGCTTGGTAAACCCTCGCTGCGTCGTCCACCTCGACAAGTAGGAAATTGGCGTCGCTAGGGTAGATTCGCTTGACAACCGCAGATGCTGCAATCGCCTTGGCTACACGCTCGCGTTGCTCGATTATTTCGGCAATAGCTTGATCTATAGGTGTTTCTAGTAGCTCTCCAACCAATTTTTGCGTAACAATATTGATGTTGTATGGATATTTTACCCTCGACATCAGCCCCACGATATACTCCGAAGCGAAGGCCAAACCCAATCGTAGACCTGCCATTCCCCATGCCTTGGATAGGGTCTGAAGGATGATAACATTTTCAAATTCAGCTAGTCGCGGTAAGAACCCTTCGCTCGCGGCAAAGTCGATATAGGCTTGGTCGATAACCACAATGCCTTCGAACTTTTCGATTAACCACTCGATATCTTCGGTGGCTAACATATTGGCTGTGGGGTTGTTAGGTGAGCAGAGGAAAAGCAACCTACTATTTTCGTCACTCGCCTCGATAATCGCCTCGCAGTTGAGCGAAAAGTCTTTATTTAGAGCAACCTGGCGCATTTCAACACCATTTATATCTGCCGAAACGCGATACATTCCATAAGTTGGCGCAATCGAAATGGCGTTGTGCACACCCGGATCGCAGAAGATTCTATAGACCAAATCGATCGGTTCGTCGCTACCATTACCTATAAATATATGCTCGCTGCCAACGTTCATAATCTTGGCAATTTTCGACTTCAACTCCTTTTGGTGAGGGTCGGGATAGCGATTGTAGCCACTTTCGTAGGGGTTCTCATTAGCATCGAGGAACACCCCTAACTCGCCACCTTGATAGTCGTCGCGAGCTGTTGAGTAGGGTGCTAGGTTGCGTATATTTTCTCTTACGAGCTTCTCAATTTCCATCGTTAAATATCTTTTAGGCGTAGTGAAACTGCATTTCTGTGAGCCGAAAGCCCCTCGGCTGAAGCCATTGTCTCGATCGCACCACCGATGATCTGCAGACCCTCGGGCGAGATCTCCTGAATGGTCATCTTGCGCATAAAGCTGTCGAGGTTTACACCGCTGTACGAACGTGCCCAGCCATATGTTGGCAGGGTGTGGTTGGTTCCCGAGGCGTAATCTCCGGCACTCTCGGGGGTGTAGTTACCTATAAATATGCTGCCGGCTGCGGTAATTTGATCGGCAACATCCCATGGCTTATCCATCGATATGATCAGGTGCTCGGCAGCGTAAAGGTTTGCGAACTCAATGATCTGGTCGCGCTGCTCGAGCACTACTATTCTACTGTTTTCCAGAGCTTTTGCCGCAATATCGGCACGCTCCAATTTGGCTAATTGATCGAGCGTGCAGCGCAAAGTTTGCTCAGCAAACTCCATCGATGAGCATACCAAAATGGCTTGACTATCGGCACCATGCTCCGCCTGCGAAAGTAGGTCGGAGGCTGCATACTCGGCCACTGCCGTGTGGTCGGCAATAACCAATACCTCCGAAGGGCCAGCTGGCATGTCGATTGCAACGGTGTGGGCTGCAACTTGCTGCTTGGCCTCGGTAACATATTGATTGCCAGGGCCAAAGATCTTATCTGTCGGCTCGATGCTTTGAGTGCCATAGGCCATTGCTGCAATGGCTTGAGCGCCACCGACTTTGAAGATTTTATCTACTCCGCAAAGTTTGGCAGCGTATAGAATTGCAGGGTTCACACCTCCGTCGCGCGAAGGTGGAGTGCAAAGCGTAACGCTCTTACATCCAGCGATTTTTGCCGGCAAGGCCAACATCAAAACCGTTGAGAAAAGTGGCGCAGAACCTCCGGGAATATATAACCCAACTCGCTCGATGGCCACCGCACGCTGCACACATCGCACCCCTTGCGAGGTTTGAATATCGACTACGTGGTGATGCTGCGCGGCGTGGAAGCGCGAGATGTTCTCTGCGGCGAGCTTCATTGCTGCCTTTAGCGAGTCATCGACCAAATTTTCGGCTTGGGCGATCTCCTGCTTGCTTACCTGTAGATCGTCGATTTCGACCTTGTCAATTTCGCGCGATAGGTGCCTAATAGCCTCATCTCCATTTGTTTGCACCTGATTGATAATGCCGGCAACAAGCGGAGCAATCTTACCTCGCTCGGCGAGTGGTCGCTTGGTGAGTGCTGCCCATTCTGATTTTGTTGGGGTGGAAATAATCTGCATTAGTATACCATTTTTTCGAGTGAAAGCACCAAAATATCCTCCGCACCGATCGCCTTAAGTTCCTCGATTTTGCCCCAAAGCTCGCGCTCGTTGATCACTACATGCATCGACGACCAGCCCTCTTGTGCTAGTGGAAGGATCGTTGGCGACTTCATTCCCGGAAGGATCTTTGTTGCCGCCTCGATCTTATCTTGGGGTAGGTTGAGCAAGACATATTTCATTCCACGGCTGCGCTCGACAGACTCCACGCGGAATAAAATTTGATCCAACAGCTGGCGTTTTTCGTCGCTCAAATCTTTGCGGGCGATGATCACAGCCTCGGAGTGCAAGGCAACTTCTACCTCCTTCAAACCATTGGAAACCAGCGTTCCACCAGAGCTAACGATATCGAAAATTACATCGGCCATACCTACCGAAGGGGCAATTTCGACCGATCCGGCAATCTCGTGAATCTCGGCTGTAATGTTATTTTTTACCAAGAAGTCGTTCAAAATTTTTGGATACGAAGTGGCGATACGTTTGCCGTTGAAGTACTCAACACCTTGATAATCATCGGCTTTTGGAATAGCCAACGATAGGCGGCAAGCACCCCAACCCAAGCGGTGAACCACATCCACCTCATAACCCTTCTCCTCGACCTCATTCAAGCCAACAATTCCAATATCGGCAACACCCATAGCAACAGCCTGAGGGATATCGTCATCGCGCAAATAGAGCGTCTCCATATCGAAATTTTTGCTCACGGTAAGCAGTTTGCGCTTGCTCGACTCTATATAAATTCCAATCTCATTTAATAATGAAATACTATCTTCGTTTAGGCGACCCTTTGCTTGAAGTGCTAATCGTATCATAATTATAAGTTTTTCGATCTAAAATGTGTTAAATTGTAATTATATTGTATGGTCTAAATTGTCAATGTGTAATGTTAGTACAAATTTCAATATCGCAAATATATGATTTTTTTTTCAATAATTTTAATTTTACTATATAATATGTGTTATTTTTTATGCGCTTGCATATCAAAACAAGAGTCGAAATTAGGAAAAGATAGATCATTTTTTTGGCAAATAGAAGCATTTATCCTATTTTTGCACCAAATAATATATTATTAATATGTGGCGAAAACTTATAGCTGTTGCGCTCTCCGTGGCGCTTCTCTCGACGGGCTGGCTAAGCCTTAGTGGATTGCCACTGTTGGTGGCTTTAATTCCTCTGTTGTGGATTAGCGATTCTGCCGAGGATTCGCGCAAGGGGTGGTGGGGAGTTTTCAGACTCGCTGCACTTACCTTTATTCTATGGAATGTGGCCACTGTGTGGTGGATTTGGTATGCCACTCCTGCGGGGCCTGTTGCCGCAACGATCGCCTCCTCGACGCTCTCGATGATCGCATTTATGACGTTTCATACGCTCTCTAAGAGGATCTCTAAGTTGCTATCGTACATACTTTTAGTCTCGCTGTGGATCGCCCTTGAGTATTGGTATACTTCGACTCCCGATTTCTCGTGGCCATGGTTGCTTCTGGGCAATGGCTTTTCGGCCGACATTTGGGCTATTCAGTGGTATGAATATACGGGGCTTTTCGGAGGTTCGTTGTGGGTTCTATTGTCGAATATTTTGATTTATGAGGCTTGCAAAGAGCCACGTGCAGGCAAGATAATTTGGGCCGCTGCGATCACATTATGCCCAATTTTAATCTCGCTGGCTATCTACTTCACATATCAAGACCCTACTCAGGAGTCGATCAAAGTCACTGTGGTTCAGCCAAATATTCACTTCGGACGTGATGATCATCCCGACGACAGGGCCCAGCGAAAGAATTTGCTCGATCTGGCAGCACAAGGGCCCAAAGATGTAGATTTTATCGTGATGCCTGAGTGTGCTATTCCGGGCTTGGTGAATGTCGCCTCGACGGATCGTGCTGCAATTGTTCACGACTTCAAAGAGGTGCTCGATGCGCATTACACCGATGCTGCGATAATCTCGGGAGTCTCGACAGTGAGATACTATCCCGCTGGTGCTCAGAGCCCTACAGCACGCCAGCGAGGCAATGAATATTACGATATCTTCAACTCGGCAATCTATATCTCGCAAGAGGCACGACCAAAATTGCACCATAAATCAAAGCTTGTAATCGGCACCGAGAGCATCCCCTTTGTCGCATTTTTCAAGATGTTCGACAAGCTCATTATCGACCTTGGTGGCAGCTTGGGCCAATTAGGACGTGGAACGGAGCGAGTTGTGTTCGACAATGGCCAGGTGAATGTAGGCGCTGCGATCTGCTACGAGGCGCTTTACGGAGCCTACTATGGCGAGTTCGTTAGCAATGGAGCTCAAGCGATGTTTGTGATCTCGAACGACTGCTGGTGGGATAATACCCCTGGCTATCGCCATCTCTTTGCGATGTCGGCACTGCGCGCTGTAGAGCACCGCAGGACAATTGCACGAAGTGCCAATACCGGAATCTCGGGCTTCATCTCGCAACGTGGCGACACACTCGAGACAATGGAGTGGGACGAGCGAGGTGTGCTTACGGGCCAAGTTGCGCTTAATGACAAGATTACTTTTTATACTCGCCATGGCGATCTCGTAGCGCGAATAGCTGTTCTTATGGCGCTACTTTCAATACTTAATTACTTGGTTTTCAGGGTTAGACAGAAAAACCATTTAGTATAATTTATACGTTTTCGATGAATTACAATCAAACTTTAGAGTACCTTTTCAACTCATTGCCATCGTTTCAGGATGTTGGTGGCGACGCATATAAACCCGGCTTGGAGCGCATCAAAGCTTTCTGCCAGCATTTGGGAAATCCGCAACGAAATTTTTACACGATCCATGTTGCAGGAACTAACGGAAAGGGCTCAGTATCACATATTCTAGCATCTGTATTGCGCGAAGCGGGCTACTGCGTGGGGCTCTATACATCGCCTCATCTGGAGGATTTTCGCCAGAGAGTGCGCATCGATGGAGAGAAAATTCCAAAGCAAAAGGTGATTAACTTTGTGAGTCGCAACCAGGCTAAGATGGAGGAGCTGCAACTCTCATTTTTCGAGATGACCACCGCTCTGGCCTTCGATTACTTCGCACACCACAATGTCGAGGTGGCGATAATCGAAACTGGGCTGGGCGGAAGGCTCGACGCAACCAACGTGATAACTCCAATTTTGAGCGTCATCACCAATGTCGCCCTAGAGCATACCGAGTACCTAGGCGATACTTTGGAGGCGGTTGCAGCAGAGAAGGCCGGGATAATCAAGAAGAGCGTGCCGGTGGTCATCGGTGAGCGTAACGACCACTATAACAGCGTGTTCGTCAATCGCGCGCACTCGCTCAACTCGCCGATATTCTTTGCTCAAGAGCTATTTAGCTGCCTTGCTCAGGAGCCAATGTGTGGTGGTCAGAAGTTCACCGTGGAGCGCCATCTGGATCGCTATATCTTTAGCCTCGAGATCGACCTGGCGGGAGATTATCAGCGACACAACATTATCACCGCGATCGCTGCTGCCGACTATCTTCACCGCTGTACACCACTATCAATAAGCCGTCGTGCATTCGTCACGGGTGTAGCGCAGACTGCTGCCTCGACATCTCTGAAAGGACGTTGGCAGACCATTTCGCAGAACCCTTTAACCATCTGCGACACAGGCCATAACCCCCACAGCATAAGGGAGGTAGCAGCGCAATTGGCCGCTGCAGCATGCGAAAAATTATACTGCGTTTTGGGCTTCGCCTCCGACAAGGATATTGACGCAATGCTGTCGCTGTTGCCCCTAGATGCACATTATATATTTTCTCAGGCTAGGAGCCAGCGAGCAATTTCAGCAGGTGTGCTAATGGCACGAGCCTCTGCGCATGGCCTTAAGGGTGAGGTGGTTACAGATGTAGCCCAGGCATTGCAAAAGGCGCAGCAGATGGCCACGCCCAGCGATATGATCTTTGTGGGTGGTAGCAATTTTGTTGTGGCTGAGGTTTTGTAGCTTGCAGCCCTCGTAGCTTGCGGCCGGCAAGGGTAAATGCACTAGACGAGAGACTTGCTCACCTGCGCTCATGCCGCGCGGGCACCAAGCTAAGCTTGGATCCAAAAACTGTCGTTTTTGACTTTTTGCGTTGATTTGCTTTTCGCTTCGCTACGACGATATAAAATAATAGATGAGATTTTACCAAAGCTGGGCTTTATAAAATCTCATCTATTATTTTATATCTATGTCAACCTGCGGTTGCCATGAGCAAATCACCGAGGTTCAAACCTGTTGTAAATTAACGTGAGAGTGTAACCTCGATATTGGGTTTAAATGCCAAAGGCATTTAATAAATTTTAGCATGTATTAAGTTGTGCAAATTTATTTGCGGCAACTTTATGCAGCCTAAAATCTAAAAACTGAAAAGTTTTTAGCCCAATAGCGCAACAGAGCACGCACCCGCGGGGGTGCCATCCCCGCCCGCCGGAGGCAGTAAGAAACAGTAAAAAACTACCGTCCCCCAAAGATATAAGATCCAACTCTAACGGATGTTGAGCCGCACTCCATAGCCAATTTGTAGTCGGACGACATGCCCATTGATATGGTGTCGAAAGCCTCGTCGAAGAGTGGTGAGAGCTCCTCGAAGTGGCCTCTGAGGCGTCGGAAATCGGCCTCGACGACAGTCTCATCGTAGCTATATGTTGCAATTCCCATCACTCCGCGCAGGCGAATGTGGGGTAGTGCGGCAAAGCCTCCTTCGGATATAAATGCCTGAATATCTGCATAGTCCCACCCCGTTTTTGACTCCTCGTCGGATAGTTGAATCTCCAAAAGGCAGTCGACAACTTTGTCGATTCTCTGGGCTTCGCTGTTGATCACCGCAGCCAGACGACGCGAATTGAGCGACTCGATCATCGATACAATAGGCATAATCATACGCACCTTGTTTGTCTGCAGGTGTCCAATCATATGCCAACGAATATCCTCGGGCAGATGCTCGGCTTTGGCCTTAAGTTCCTGAGGGCGGCTCTCGCCAAATAGTCGCTGACCGGTTGCATATGCTTGCGATATTGCCTCAGCGGGGAAGGTTTTTGATACGGCAACTAGTTGCACTCCAGGGAGCAGTGAGGCTCTAATTTCATCTATTTTTCTACTTATCGACATAATTCGTATTATTATAGGTACAAAAGTAGATAAAATTTCCTATTTTTGTCAATGCGAAAATTATAAAACTTAAATAAAATTAGATGAAACTATTTAAAAGAACTCTAGCGATCCTCGCAGTAACTCTCTGTGGTTACTCCGTAGCAGATGCCTGCACCAACTTTATTGTGACTAAAGGAGCCTCGAGTGATGGTTCGATTATGGTAACCTATGCTGCCGACTCACACGCCTTGTATGGTGCCCTATATAGCTCACCTGCAGCGCGATATAAGCGTGGTGCGATGCTGCCAGTTTACGAGTGGGACACCCAAAAATATCTGGGTGACATCGCGCAGGTGCGCCAAACATACTCCACCATCGGAAATATGAACGAGCATTCGCTAATCATCAGCGAAACAACCTACGGAGGTCGCCAGGAGCTGTGCGACACAACCGGCAGAATCGACTATGGATCACTCATCTACATCACCCTTCAGCGTGCAAAAACTGCTCGCGAGGCGATTGCCACAATTGCCGATTTGGCCAATGAATATGGCTATATGTCGAGCGGAGAGTCGTTCTCGATTGCCGATACATCCGAAGCGTGGATCATGGAGCTAATCGGAAAGGGCACAGAGCTCGATGCCGATGGCAACAACACCCGCAAGGGCATTGTATGGGTTGCACGCCGCATCCCCGATGGATATGTTTCGGGACACGCTAACCAAGCGCGCATCACCACCTTCCCGCTCGACGACCCTGATAACTGCCTCTACGCGGAGGATGTGATTTCGTTTGCTCGGCAGATGGGATATTTCGAGGGTGAGGATAAGGATTTCAGCTTTGCCGACGCCTATGCTCCACTAGATTTCTGGGGTGCTCGCGCATGCGAGGCTCGCGTGTGGGCATTCTTTCGCACTGTGGCTGACGACATGGATCAATATTGCGACTATGCTATGGGGCACAACTTAGAGAACCGCATGCCCCTTTGGGTGAAGCCACGCCAGAAGGTCTCTCCAAAAGTTGTTTTCGACGCTATGCGCGACCACTACGAGGGTACGCCAATGGATATGACTCTAGACATCGGAGCAGGTGGAAACGCCCTTCCATATCGCTGGCGTCCAATGTCGTTCGAGGTCGACGGAGTGGAGTATTGCAATGAGCGTGCTACGGCAACGCAGCAGACAGGATTCTGGTTTACGGCGCAATCGCGTCCAGCCTTGGGTGATGATATGGGTATCTTGTGGTTTGGTGTTGATGATGCTGCAACATCTTGTCTTACACCTATTTATGCGGTCTCGACCGAGGTTCCATCATCATGGAGCATCGATAGCGGATCTATGCTTCGCTACTCGCCGAATTCGGCATTCTGGATCTTTAATCAGACCACAAACTTCGCATATATGAACTACAGCGCCATCGCCCCCGACATCAATTTGGTCACTGACACATGGGAAAACCAGAAGCTAGAGGAGGTGGCGCAGATCGATGCTTCGGTGGCAAAACTCAGTGCTGCGGCTAAGCGCGAGCAGTTGACAAAATATAGCGTCGATACGGCACAAGCGCTTGTTGCGCGTTGGTCCGATCTATTTGGCTACTTGATGATCAAGCATGTTGACGGAAATATGAAGGCCGAAAATGGAACCGTGATCGACTACTTGGATGGTGAGGCAGGCGCAGCTCACTTCGTCGAGAATGGCAATGGCGCTGACGTTCCCGACAAGATCAAAAATGCAGGGTATTCCGAGAAGTGGATGCGTGCGGTAGCTAGCGATAATGGTGAAATATTAAAGGTGAAATAACCCTATGCAGTACGATATAATAGTTATTGGAGCGGGCCCCGGAGGCTACGTCGCAGCGATAAAGGCGGCACAAAATGGTTGCAAAGTGGCTCTTGTGGAGCGTGCGGAGCTGGGTGGAGTCTGCCTAAATTGGGGATGTATACCCACCAAGGCGCTGCTGAAAAGTGCGCAGGTCTATACCTATTGCAAAAATGCAGCCTCGTATGGTGTTGATATCGAAGGGTCTACGACGCCAAATATGGCCGGCATTGTGGCTCGCTCTCGTGCCGTAGCGCAAAATATGAGCAAGGGTGTGAGCTTCCTGCTAGGCAAGAGCGGAGTGGAGATAATCACCGGAGAGGGTAAGATCGTGGCGCAAAATCAGGTGCAGGTCGAAGGCGCGATTTACACCGCTAAAAATATCGTTATTGCCACCGGAGCACGCCCTCGAGAGTTGCCCAATATCCCTATCGATGGGGTGAAGATAATTTCATCAAAGCATGCTTTAACGCTCGATGTATTGCCACAAAGCATTGCTGTTGTGGGGTCGGGAGCTATAGGTTCGGAATTTGCCTATCTATATGCTGCTCTGGGGGTTAAGGTGACTATAATTGAGTATATGCCCAACCTTATGCCGCTCGAGGATGTGGAGGCATCAAAGAGCATTGAGCGAGCATTTCGCAAGCTCCGAGCACAGGTTCTAACATCAACTGCCGTTAAGAGCATGGAGGTCGATGAGCAGGGTCGATGCCAAGTGCAAATTGAGGGCAAAAAGGGCGAAGAGACGCTCTGCGTAGATATGGTGCTTTCGGCCGTAGGCATTAAGTCGAACATCGAAAATATTGGGCTCGAGGAGCTTGGCGTAGAGGTTGAGCGCGATAAGATCGTGGTTGACGCTCACTACCAAACATCCGTAGCAGGGGTTTACGCCATTGGCGACATTATAGCAACTCCAGCACTGGCACACGTGGCATCGGCCGAAGCAATCCACTGCATAGATCACATTTGCGGCAAGGAGTCCAAGGAGCTCGACTACACCACTGTGCCCTCGTGCATATTCACCTCGCCCGAAGTGGCATCAGTGGGACTCACCGAGGCGCAGGCAAATCAGCAAGGCATTGCATATAGCGTGGGTCGCTTCCCCTTCACTGCATCGGGAAAAGCCACAGCAGCAGGTGACCGCGATGGATTCGTAAAACTGCTATTCGATGAGTCGCACAAACTCATTGGTGCTCACATGGTTGGAGGCAATGTCACCGAGCTAATAGCCGAGCCAACATTGGCGAAAACCCTAGGTGCAACGGCCCACACAATAGCCTCGACAATACATGCTCACCCCTCGCTCAATGAGGCGATCATGGAGGCGGCAGAGGCGGCTTTGGGGCAGGCTATTCATTTGTAATGGTTAAATGATTAATGGTTAATGATTAATATAACGCGTCAGCAAAATTAACCATTAATCATTAATAATTTAATCATTAATCAAAAAAAAGTGTTAAATTTGTAGCAAATATACTTAATAGTAAACTATGGCTAAAATTAAAGGAACGATAGTAGTTGACACCGAAAGATGCAAGGGATGTGCAGTTTGCACCACTGCTTGTCCGCTCGATGTCCTATCAATGTCCGCAGAGGTCAATAGCAAAGGTTATAACTTTGCGATGATGATAAAGCCCGATCAATGCACCGGTTGTGCGTCGTGTGGGGTTATATGTCCCGACAGTTGCATCACTATTTATCGTCAAAAATTCGAATAATCATTATGGCTGAAAAAGAGGTAAAATTAATGAAAGGCAACGAGGTGATTGCTCATGCAGCAGTTCGCTACGGTTGCGACGCCTATTTTGGCTATCCCATCACCCCACAATCCGAGATCATGGAGACCTTAATGGAGCTTCGTCCTTGGGACTCTACGGGAATGGTTGTCCTACAGGCAGAATCCGAAATATCGTCGGTAAATATGGTATATGGTGCAGCAGGCACCGGAAAGCGTGTACTCACATCATCTTCGAGCCCTGGTGTGAGCCTTATGAGCGAGGGAATGAGCTACTTGGCTGGTGCCGAGCTCCCTTGCCTTATTGTCAACTGCCAGCGCGGAGGTCCCGGTTTGGGAACTATTCAACCCTCGCAGGGAGACTACTTCCAAGCGTGTAAGGGTGGTGGCCACGGAGATTTCCACATGATTGTCTTGGCACCCAACTCGGTGCAGGAGATGCACGATCACGTGGGCATCGCCTTCGACTTGGCATTTAAATACCGCAATCCAGCGATGATCTTGGCCGATGGCGCCATTGGTCAGATGATGGAGAAGGTGACTTTGGCACCACAAAGTCCCAGAAAGACCGACGCAGAGATTGCTAGCGAGTGTTCAGAGTGGGCAGCGTGTGGCAAGAGCGACGACCGCAGCTACAACGTAATCACATCGCTCGAGCTAGATCAAGCCGATATGGAGAAGATCAACTTGCGCTTGCAGGCTAAATATGCAGCTATGCAGAGCGATGTGCGTGTGGAGCAGATCATGTGCGAGGATGCCGACTATGTTATCGTAGCCTTCGGATCGTCGGCACGTATATGCTCGGCAACTGTCGAAATGGCTCGTGAGCAGGGATTGAAAGTTGGTTTGGTTCGCCCAATCACCCTCTTCCCTTACCCTTACAAAACCCTCGAGGAGTTGGCAAAACGCGGTGTAAAGGGATTCCTTTCGGCTGAGCTTAATGCCGGACAGATGGTCGAGGATGTCCGTTTGGCCGTTAATGGCATGGCTACCGTTGAGCACTACGGACGCCAAGGCGGTGTATTGTTTAGCCCCGACGAGGTGTTGGAGGCTTTGAAGTCAAAAATTATCAACAGAGAGTAACTATGGGAGTAGTTGAGATAAAAGAGGAGAACTTGGTTTTCAAGAAACCACGCCTCATAACAGATAAAGTGATGCACTACTGCCCGGGCTGTAGCCATGGCACGGTGCACAACTTAATTGCAGAGATCATCGACGAGATGGGATTTGAGAACAAAACCATAGCGATCTCGCCGGTAGGATGTGCAGTCTTTGCATATAACTACGTGGCTGTAGATTGGATGGAGGCAGCTCACGGACGTGCCTGTGCGGTGGCTACAGGCGTTAAGCGCGTGCACCCCGAGAAGCTAGTTTTCACCTACCAAGGCGATGGCGACCTCTCGGCAATTGGAACGGGAGAGTCGATTCATGCGGCGGCACGTGGCGAGAATATCGTAGCAATATATATCAACAATGCAATCTACGGAATGACCGGAGGCCAGATGTCGCCCACAACCCTCTTGGGGATGAAGACAGCAACGACACCTCACGGACGCAACAAGCTGCTCAATGGATACCCTTACAAAATTGCCGAGATGATGGCTCACCTAGATGGTGCAACCTACATCACTCGCCAAAGCGTACACACCGCAGCAGCCGTGCGTAAGTGCAAAAGAGCTATCCGCAAGGCCTTCGAGAACTCAATGGCCGGAAATGGATTCTCGCTAGTCGAGGTGGTTGCAACATGCAGCAGCGGTTGGAAGATGACACCTGTGGCAGCCAATACATGGCTCGAAGAGAATATGTTGCCTCAGTACCCCTTGGGAGATATTAAAGATACAAAACTTGAATAAGATGAAAGAGACCCTTATTATAGCAGGATTTGGAGGACAAGGAGTCCTCTCGATGGGTAAGATCTTGGCATACTCCGGTGTGATTCAAGATTATGAGGTCACCTGGATGCCCTCGTACGGTCCCGAGATGCGCGGAGGAACGGCCAACGTTACTGTGATCATCTCAGATAAGAGCATCTCCTCACCCCTTGCCGATGAGTTCGATTGCGCAATTATCCTTAACCAACAATCACTCGAGAAGTTCGAGGCGAAGGTGAAGGTGGGTGGAACACTCATCTACGACGTCAACGGAATCCAGCACCACCCAACTCGCACCGATATAAACATTTATTCGATAGATGCCACAGCGCAGTGCGCAAAGATGGGTAACGCCAGATTGTTCAACACCATGATCTTGGGTGGATACCTAAAACTTCGCCCCGTGGTCGAGATGGAAAACGTGATGACAGGATTGAAGAAATCACTGCCCGAGCGCGCATGGAAATCACTGCCCCAAAATGAAGAGGCAATCAAAATTGGCGGCCAGATAGTTAAGGCGGTTAATGTTGTTGAGGGGTAGGTTTTTGTTTCTTACTGCCTCCGGCGGGCGCAGATAGCACCTGCGCGGGTGCAACTTAAGAAGGGTAAAATAATTATTGGTGTGCTTTTAAAAATATGGCAATAATTGTTTTACACTACTTACATTGCGTTATTGGGCTAAAAATTTTGCAGTTTTTAGATTTTAGGAGTTAATAAGTCATTTGCAAATAAATTTGCATGACCTATTAACTCCTAGAATTTTTTAAATGCCTCGAGGCATTTAAACCCAATATCGAGGTTCACCTCGCTGATTTGCTCATGGCAACCGCAGGTTGACATAGATACATAATAATAGATGAGACCGTTGAAAGTTCACTTTCAAAAGATCTCATCTATTATTATGTATCGTAAAAGCGCAGCGTAGAGCAAATCATCGCTGGCACTAACTGCACCCGCGGGGGTGCTATCCCCGCCCGCCGGAGGCAGTTAAAAACAAGAACTTACTTACGAATTGCAGCAACACCTGGAAGCACCTTGCCCTCCATATACTCAAGTAGTGCACCACCACCTGTAGAGACGTACGATACTTTGTCAGCCAAGCCGAATTTGTTGATACATGCAACAGAGTCGCCACCACCGATTAGTGAGTATGCGCCATTTGCTGTAGCCTCGGCAATTGACTCAGCGATAGCCTTTGAGCCCTTCTCGAATGCTGGCATCTCGAATACTCCTACAGGGCCATTCCAAAGGATAGTTTTGCAGCCTAGGATATGTTTTGTGAATGACTCGATGCCATCTGCACCAAGGTCAAGACCCATCCATCCCTCGGGGATGTCGTTCGATGGAGTTGTTTTAGTTGCAGCGTCGGCAGCAAATTTGTCGGCAGCAAGAGCGTCGGCAGACAATACCACCTCGATGCCTTTAGCCTTAGCCTTCTCCAAGATGTCGAGAGCTACGGGGTACATATCGGGCTCGCAAAGAGAGTTACCTACGCTTCCGCCCATTGCAGCTTCGAATGTATATGTCATACCGCCACCGATAACGATTGAGTCGACCTTCTCCATAAGTTTTTCGATGATGGTGATCTTCGATGAGACCTTCGACCCACCTACGATTGCGCAGAATGGGCGTTGTGGTTGCTCCATCATTGAGTCGATCGCCTTAAGTTCGTTCTCCATTACGTATCCAAACATCTTATCCTTAGGGAAGTAGTCAGCAATAAGAGCTGTCGATGCATGAGCGCGGTGAGCAGTACCAAATGCGTCGTTGATATAGCAATCAGCGTATGAAGCTAGGCGCTCAACGAATCCCTTTTGAGACTCTTTAATAGCTTTTTTAGCCTCTGCCTTCTGCTCGTCGGTAGCATCATCGGCCAAGCCACGAGCCTTGCCCTCTTCCTCGCCGTAGAAGCGAAGGTTCTCAAGAAGCATAACCTCACCAGCCTTAAGCTCTGCGGCCATTGCTGCAGCCTTCTCGCCGATGCAGTCGCCAGCAAATTTAACCTCTACGCCCAAACGAGCCTCGATAGCTGTAACGATCTGCGAAAGTGAGAATTTCATATCCTCATTCTTCTTTGGACGACCCAAGTGCGACATAAGAATTGCCGAACCTCCGCCAGCCAAAACTTTTTTGATGGTTGGGATAGCGGCACGAATGCGAGTGTCGTCGGTTACTGTACCCTCAGCATTTAATGGGACGTTGAAGTCAACGCGAATAATGGCACGTTTGCCAGTAAAATCGTAAGAATCAATTGCGAACATAGCTTTTAATTTATTTTGTTAAAATTCTAAAGTTTCATCAGCCTGCATCGAAAGCTATTTAAATAGCTACTCGAGTTCAAAAGTATATCAACGACAAAGATAATAATTTTTTCCAATTAAACGCACATTTGTTTTTTTTGTCACACGCTTTTTTGTATATTTGTAGTTGACAAAACTAAAAACTAATCAAAATAAAATGAAAAAAAAACTACTAGCACTATTTGCATTAGCACTATCGGTCAGTGTCACGCAAGCACAAACTATTGATTTGTCTCACTCTGAGGAGGTTCCATTCGAGCACTTTTGGAGTGTTGGATGTGGAGCCGGTCGTGCAAATGAGGGCTTGAGAGCCGATTGGCTGGAGCATCTGGAGGCTGCACACGCCGATTGCGGATTCCAATATGTGCGTATGCATGGTCTGTTTCACGACGATATGCACGTTTGTCACGTCAATAAGAAGAGCGGTGCGATAACCTATAGCTGGCAATATATCGACGTATTGTTTGATCGCATGTTGGAGATTGGCGTGCGACCATTTGTCGAGTTGAGCTTCTTCCCCTCGGCAATAACTACCCCCGATAGCCGTAAGCAATTTTGGTGGAAAGGAAACGTCACAGTTACCCCCGATACCTTCGAGGCGTGGGGCGATTTAGTCGAGGAGTTTACACAACATGTAGTCGACAGATATGGCCTACACGAGGTTCAATCGTGGTATTTCGAGGTGTGGAACGAGCCTAACTTGGCCGGATTCTTCGAGGGAACTAAGTCCGATTATTTCCATCTATATAAAGTGTCGGCCGAGGCTATCAAAGGCGTCGATGAGTCGCTTCGCGTAGGTGGTCCCTCGACAAGTAACTTCACTGCCGATAGCCGCTATCATCCCGAAATTGCCGATATGAAGCTCTCGAAATTCTATCCTGCCGACACCATCAATGAGCAGCAGTGGGAGGGGGCATGGATTGAAGACTTCCTGAGCTATTGCGCTGGCGAGAATTTGCCCGTAGATTTCATCTCAACACACCCCTATCCAACCGATTATGCCCTAGACCCCGAGGAGGGACGTGGCAGAAGCGCAACGCGTTACATCCACTCCACTCGCGACGATGTTCAATGGCTTAACGACTGCCTGGCTAAAAGCAAATATCCCGATGCGGAGATTCACCTAACCGAGTGGAGTACAAGCCCTAGCAGCCGCGATGCAATGCACGACGAGTTGCCCCCAGCAGCATTCATCATCAAGACCAACTTGGAGTGTGTCGGCATGACCAACTCGCTGATGTACTGGACATTCACCGATGTATTCGAGGAGCAAGGAGGTGGAGCAACAATCTTCCATGGAGGGTTCGGAATGATCAACCTACAGGGAATTGTGAAGCCTAGCTACCACGCCTACAGAATGCTTAATAGCTTGGGCGATAAGATGATATACAACACCGATCCGCTCTGTGTGACTCGCAACAGCGATAGCGGCAAAATTGTAGCATTGGCATACAACTATCCCGATGAGTATATCACGCGCGTGCCAGCTGCCAATACCGCAACGTCGTACATGGAGCGTAGCTCTGCACGCCAGATGGATATAACACTCGAAGGGCTTGCGCCAAATGCTACGGTGATGATCGAAACGCTTGATAATGAGAATGGTAATGTGATGTATACATTCCGCCAAATGGGTAAGCCCCACAGCCCCACACGCGAGCAGATCAAGATGCTAAGAGGTGCTGCGTGGGCAACCAAAAAAGAGTATGTTAAGGCTGACGAAAAAGGAAATCTTACAATTAAAGGTGAACTTGCGCCTTGGGCTTGCTTGTTGATTACTGAGTTGTAGGCTCTTTTTGTGCGTTTCTTACAGCGTTTCTTACTGCCCTAACGCCGGGCGGGCGCCAAGCTAAGCTTGGATCCAAAAACTATCGTTTTTGACCTGTGTTGCGTAGTGTTGGGATTCTTTTATAATCATGCTGATTATAGTAAATTTAGAGTGACTATTATCTTTTGAAAGTAAACTTTCAACGCTAATAGTCACTCTAAATTTATTAAAACCTGAAGGTTTTAAAATCCCAATACTCCGAGGTTACACGTTTGTGACGTTACATTAAAGTTATGCAGGTTTTGTCCTCGTTGATTTGCTCATGGCAACCGTAGGTTGACATAGATAAATATAAATTTTTGAGCGTTGAAAATTCATTTTCAAAAGAACAAAAGTTTATATTTATCGTAAGAGCGAAGCGAAGAGCAAATCATCGCAATATAATACGCACCCGCGGTGGTGCTATCACCGCCCGCCGGAGGCAGTAAGAAAGCCAGTAAGAAATCAATTTTCGCAACATTGGCATAAAATTAAACAGTCCGATTGAATTTGTTTAATTTTTTATTATTATCTTTGCCAAAGATACAACTAAACTAATAATAATAACAAAATGAGTAAAGAGACTGTTTTGGTTGCAGGAGGTGCTGGTTACATTGGCTCGCACACTGCCGTTGAGCTTATCGAGGCTGGCTACAATGTAGTTATTGCCGACAATTTATCAAATTCTGAGATTGCTGCCGTTGAGGGTGTTCGTCGCATCACGGGTGTTGATGTGCCTTTCATCGAGGTTGACTGTTGCGATGCTGCTGCTTTTGAGCGTGTTTTCCAGGAGTATGAGTTCAACTCTGCGATTCACTTTGCGGCATCGAAGGCTGTGGGTGAGTCGGTGAGCAAACCTTTGGAGTACTACCATAATAACCTCACGTCGCTTATGAATCTCATCGATTTGATGCGTCGTTACAACCGTCCAAACATCATCTTCTCGTCATCTTGTACAGTATATGGAGAGCCTGACATTCAACCTGTTACCGAGTCAACACCTCGCAAGCCAGCCACCTCTCCTTATGGCAATACCAAGACCATGAGCGAGGATATCTTGCGCGATTCAGCTTCGACCTATGAGAATCTGAACGGTATCGCCCTTCGCTACTTCAACCCAATTGGAGCTCACCCTTCGGCAATTATCGGAGAGCTTCCACAGGGCGTTCCGCAGAACTTGGTACCATTTGTGACACAGACTGCAGCGGGTCTTCGCGAGCAGTTGTCGGTATTTGGTGATGACTATCCAACACCCGATGGATCGTGCATTCGCGACTATATCGACGTTGTGGATTTGGCCAAAGCGCACGTTATCGCTGTTGGTCGCCTTGTCGAGGGTAAGAACAAAACTGGCTATGAGGTCTTTAACATCGGTACGGGCAATGGAGTTTCGGTTCTTGAGCTTGTACGTCGCTTCGAGGCGGTCAATGGTGTTAAGGTGAACTACAAGGTGGCACCACGTCGTGCGGGCGATATCATCGCAATTTGGGCCGACCCAACCCTTGCAAATCAGGAGCTAGGATGGAAGGCTACACGCAATCTAGACGACACGTTGGCTGCAGCGTGGGCATGGGAGAAAAATATCCGTAACATTAAGTAAATCAATGAATAGAGATGTAATTATAGCTTGCGACTTCGCAAGTGCTGAGCAGACGTTCGCCTTTCTAGATAAGTTCGATCAGGAGAAACCATTCGTGAAGATTGGTATGGAGCTGTTCTATGCTGAGGGACCATCGATCGTGCGCGAAATTAAGGCTCGTGGCCACCAAATATTCTTGGATCTGAAGCTCCACGATATTCCAAATACCGTTAAGAAATCTATGAGTGTGCTCTCGCGCCTCGACGTAGATATGTGCAATCTGCATGCTGCCGGCACCATCGAGATGATGAAGGCTGCCTTGGAGGGGCTTACACGCGAGGATGGCACGCGACCACTACTTATTGCCGTAACGCAACTAACTTCGACTAGCCAGGAGCGTCTGCGCGATGATCTGCTTATCGAAACACCTATGAATGAGACGATTATCCACTACGCTAAGAATGCTAAAGCGGCAGGCTTGGATGGTGTTGTCTGCTCGCCTTTGGAGGCTGGTATGGTGCATGAGGCTTGTGGTGATGCGTTTATGACTGTCACTCCGGGAGTGCGTTTTGCCGATGGTCAATTGGCTGATCAGGTGCGAGTTACTACACCTGCGCGTGCTCGCGAGATTGGTTCCGACTATATCGTTGTGGGTCGCCCAATTACTGCTGCCGAGGATCCCGTTGCGGCATATCGTCGTTGCGTTGAAGAGTTTGTAAAATAAAGAAGAAAATGGAGAAAAAAATAGCAAAAGACCTATTATCTATAGGTGCAGTATTCTTACGCCCCGAGAACCCCTTTACTTGGGCTAGTGGAATCAAAAGCCCAATCTATTGTGATAACCGTCTAACTCTCTCAGCGCCAGAGGTTCGTGGGCATGTCGAGGCAGGTTTGGCCGAGATTGTTCGCACAAAATTCCCCGAGGCTGAGGTGCTTATGGGTACTTCGACTGCCGGAATTGCTCACGCAGCAATCACCGCTACAATCCTCAGTTTACCAATGGGTTACGTGCGCAGTGGATCGAAGGATCACGGACGTGGAAACCAAATCGAAGGTAAGCTGGAGGCGGGCCAGAAGGTCGTTGTGATCGAGGATTTGATCTCGACAGGTGGATCGTGTATCGACGTTGTTGAGGCTCTTCGTGCGGCAGGTGCCGATGTGTTGGGTGTGGCTAGCATCTTCACCTATGGAATGCAAAAAGGTATCGACCGTATGGAGGCTGCAGGCGTTGTAAACTACTCGCTTTCGAATCTCGACTCTTTGGCTCAAGTAGCTGCAGATGAGGGGTATATTCGCCCTGAAGATAAGGAGCGCCTAATCACTTTCCGTAATAATCCATCGGACGAATCGTGGATGAAGTAGGCGCGTAATATCAATTTAGATCAATTCAAATTATGCCAAAAATATCAGGAAGAGGTATCGAAATGCCCGAGTCGCCAATCCGCAAACTCGCTCCGCTTGCCGAAGCAGCTAAGCGTCGTGGTACTCATGTGTTTCACCTAAATATTGGCCAGCCCGACCTGCCAACCCCTCAAGCTGCAATCGATGCTATTAAGAACATCGATCGCCAGGTGTTGGAGTATAGCCCCAGTCAGGGTAACCGCTCATATCGCCAAAAGCTTGTGGGCTATTATGCCAAGTACGATATCAATCTCACACCCGAAGATATTATAATCACCACGGGAGGTTCCGAGGCGGTGCTTTTTGCATTCCTAAGTTGCTTGAATCCAGGCGATGAGATTATTGTTCCCGAGCCAGCATATGCCAATTATATGGCCTTTGCGATATCGGCTGGGGCAGTGATCCGTACCGTTACAACAACTATCGAAGAGGGATTCTCTCTGCCCAAAGTGGAGCGCTTCGAAGAGCTGATAAACGAGCGCACTAAGGCGATATTGATCTGTAATCCAAACAATCCAACGGGATATCTATATTCGCGTCGCGAGATGAACCAGATTCGCGATTTGGTCAGCCGCTACGATCTATACCTCTTTTCTGATGAGGTTTACCGCGAATTTATATATACCGGCTCGCCATATATTTCGGCTTGTCACTTGGAGGGGATCGAGCAAAATGTGGTGCTTATCGACTCTGTATCAAAGAGATACTCCGAGTGTGGAATACGCATCGGGGCACTGATCACCAAGAATGTCGAGGTGCGCGAGGCGGTGATGAAGTTCTGCCAAGCTCGATTGAGCCCACCGCTAATTGGTCAAATTGCTGCCGAGGCGTCGCTGGATGCCCCCGAGGAGTATACGCGTGAAACGTACGACGAATATGTGGAGCGTCGTAAGTGTTTGATCGACGGGCTCAACCGCATTCGTGGCGTCTACTCGCCAATCCCAATGGGTGCCTTCTACACCGTGGCAAAGCTTCCGGTGGATGATAGCGACAAGTTCTGCGCGTGGTGTCTCGCGGAATTTAGCTACGAAGGTCAAACTGTGATGATGGCTCCAGCATCGGGATTTTATACCACCCCGGGAGCAGGGCGCAACGAAGTGCGTATAGCCTATGTGCTTAATAAAGAAGATCTTACGCGGTCGCTTTTTATCTTAAGCAAGGCTCTTGAGGCCTACCCGGGTAGGGATAAGGATATTTAATTTTTGGGCTTCTTACTGCGCTTATGCCGCGCGGGCACCAAGCGAGATTGGATCCAAAAACTTCGTTTTTGACTTTTGTCGAGCACTGATTTGCAGCGCTTAAAAGCGCTAACGATATAAAATAATAGATGAGATCTTTTGAAAGTAAACTTTCAACTATCTCATCTATTATTTTATATCTATGTCAACCTACGGTTGCCATGAGCAAATCAGCGAGGTGAACCTCGATATTGGGTTTAAATGCCTTCAGGCATTTAACAAATTTTGATATTCAGTAGGCTGTGCAGATTTATTTGCGGCAGACTATTGAATATCAAAATCTAAAAACTGCAAGTTTTTAGCCCAATAGCGCAAAAGTATGCACCCGCGGGGGTGCTATCCCCGCCCGCCGGAGGCAGTAATAAAGCAGTACAATTAGAAGATATACCCCGCAGAGTGAGCAACATTAAAAGATTTTTTGTAAATTTGTATTTGTCACAATATTAATCATTAAAAATTGCTTTTATGTTTAAAGGACTGCAGATAGGGTTGCTCCCTCGGATTATTATAGCGATCATCTTGGGCGTTGTTTTTTCGCTTTTCATGCCTTTGGGGCTCACCCGAGTTTTCGAGACCATCAACTCACTTTTCAGCAATTATTTGGGTTTTGTCATACCGCTTATAATCTTGGGGCTGGTGGCGCCAAGTATTGGCGATCTTGGCAGTAGGGCCGGTAAGTTGCTTATTGTGACCACTCTAATCGCTTATGGAAGCACAATCTTTTCGGGTTACATGTCCTACTTTATATCTACATCCACCTTTCCGCACCTTCTTTCGGGCGATTCGCTATGGTCGATTGATCAGGTCTCGAAGGTTGTTGTGATGCCCTATTTCACCGTCGAGATGCCGCCTCTTTTGTCTGTTACCTCGGCTCTAGTCTTGGCCTTCGTCCTGGGTTTAACCTTGGCCAACTGCAATGGCCGTGGTGCGACGATCGCTGCAACAATCAAGGAGTTCAAGGATCTGGTGATGATAATTATCGAGAAGTCGATCATTCCGCTCTTGCCAATCTACATCTTCGGGATATTCCTAAAGTTGGGCGTCGAGGGCGAAGTGGCAGCTGTCTTGGGGCTCTTTATTAAGGTCATCGCGCTGATCTTCGCAATGCATATTGCCCTGCTACTCATACAGTTCTGCATCGCGGGGGCCATAACTAGGAAGAACCCCCTCAGGGCCCTAGCCGCAATGTTTCCGGCATATCTCACAGCACTCGGTACCCAATCGTCGGCTGCAACAATTCCCGTCACACTCTCCTGTACCAAGCGGAATGGCGTGAGCGACGGCATCGCAGAATTTGTGGTGCCCCTTTGCGCCACAATCCACCTTTCGGGTAGCATCCTCAAGATCGTTGCCTGCACCCTGGCCATTGCTTGGAGTACCGGGATGCCTATCGATATTGAGCTCTACACCTCTTATATTCTTATGCTTGGCATAACTATGGTGGCTGCCCCGGGAGTTCCCGGAGGTGCAATCATGGCCGCTCTGGCGCTACTCACATCACTGCTAGGCTTTTCTGAGACGCAGCTGGGGCTGATGATAGCACTCTATATCGCCATGGATAGCTTCGGCACGGCCGGCAATGTTACGGGCGATGGAGCTATTGCAATGGTTGTGAATCGATTCTTTAAGTAGGTTTTTCTCTTTCAGTGCGCTTGCGACTGCCCTTACGCCGGGCAGGCGCCAAGCTTGGATCCAAAAACTTCGTTTTTGACTTGTGTTAGCGGTGATTTGCTCTTCGCTTCGCTCGTACGATATATAATAATAAAGGAGATCTTTTGAAAATGAATTTTCAACGCTCACCTTCATTATTATGTATCTATGTCAACCTACGGTTGCCATGAGCAAATCACCGAAGTGAACCTCGCTATTGGGTTTAAATGCCTTCGGGCATTTAACCAATAGCGCAAAAGTATGCACCCGCGGGGGTGCTATCCCCGCCCGCCGGAGGCAGTAAGGATGATAAAACAGAGGTCATTTAGCAAAGTAGGGCAAAATGGTGTAACTTATTGTAAATGTGGTTGATATTCTGCTGATTGCGTTATGGTGCTTTTGGGGCAAAATGCAAAATATAGCA
>JAWXTD010000016.1:0-44890 GCA_044433805.1 Rikenellaceae bacterium | reverse complement strand
GACATCCGAGGGGGTATAATCGGCTACAGCAGCACACATCACAGCGCCATCGGCCACAGCAAATGCCTCTACAGCCGCATCATACATATCTTGAGCCGAGATTACATCGACCCTATCCACGCCACAGGGCACAGGCAGACACGTGCGACCACTTATCAGGGTCACACGAGCACCGCGACGCGCCAGCGAATCGGCAATAGCGTATCCCATTTTACCAGTTGAGTGGTTCGAGATATAACGAACCGGATCAATCGCCTCGATGGTTGCACCTGCCGTAACGACAAAGTGCTTACCCTCTAGACTCTTTTTTTTTTGAGCTACGAGTTCCAATACTTCAGCGGCAATTTGCTCTGGCTCGGCCATTCTGCCCTTGCCTATCAAGCCGCTAGCTAGCTCACCTGACTCTGGTTCGACGATCTTCACGCCTCGCGCTAGGCACGTGGCTAGATTCTCTTGAGTTGCCGCGTGAGCATACATATCCAAATCCATTGCCGGAGCAAGAACCACCGGGCAACGAGCTGAAAGATATGTAGTTAGCAGCAAATTATCAGCTATGCCATGCGCCATTTTGGCGATTGTATTTGCCGTAGCAGGAGCAATAACCATGCAATCTGCCCACTCGCCCAACGATACATGTGAATTCCACTCTCCATTCTCGGGATTGAAAAAATCCACCAAGATTGGGTTCTTCGATAGGGTCGCCATGGTAAGTGGCGTAATAAATTGCTTGGCAAGTGGAGTCATAATAACTTTGACCTGACAACCAGCTACCTTAAATATACGACACAGCACAGCGGCTTTATAGGCTGCTATGCTCCCCGTAACACACAATAGTATATTCATAATTACTAAAGTAGTAATTGCCACGACTCGAATGAAAGTGTGTTATTCGACATCGTGGCTTTAAGTTAAGTATCCTGGAAACTATCCTTTATAAGCTAGCTCGCCATCTACAAACTCCTCGGTAGCGATCAAAACTGGCTTTGGAAGACGCTCGTAGTAGCGAGAGATTTCGATCTGCTCGTGATTCTCGAAGGTCTCCTCCATAGAGTCGGTTGGCGATGAGAAATCAGCAAGTTTACGATTTAGCTCTGTGCGCAACTCTGTTGAGATTTGATTTGCACGACGTGAGATAATGTTCAATGACTTGTAGATATTGCCTGTTTGGTTGTCTAGATCTACTAGCTGACGTGTTACTGTGTTGTTTGGAATGTTTTTCTTAATATCCATCTTTATATAATTGGTATTTTAATATTCTGGTATTTCTTCTTTCTCCTCTACCTCGGGCACTTGGTGCTCGTCGATATACTTTTTAGCCTCTCTGGCCATCTTATCTATATCTTTAGAGTAGCTCGACTGGGGGAATTCGGCAACAAATGTATAGTATGAGTCGAGCATTGCGATGTAGCGGTCGAGCTGTTTCGAGGGAATCGAATTCTTAGCTAGCTCGTAGCTCGATGCCACGACATAGTATGATAAATCTTCTCGTCGGTGCGATTCGGGGTACTCCTTCAAAGCGTTACGGAAGGCTACGATTGCCGATTTGTATTTACCGATTTTATAATATGTGTATGCATTGACGTATGATTTGTCATACAGACGCTCTTGCAACTCTTGAATAATGGTATTGAAGCCCTCGTTCTTTTCGCTATCAGGGTAGCGAGCAATGAATTCGTAGGCTGCAGAGATTGCCTGGTTAGTTGTGGTTTGATCGCGAGTGGGGCCCGGTGAGAGGTAGTAAAAACACATCACACGCATCGACTCTGCATCCTCAATAAATACACTTCGACCAAATTCGCGACGGAACTCTTCGACCAATTCAATAGCGGTGTAGTAGTCGCCCACCTTAGCACGACAACGCGCCATATAGAACGAAAGGGTATCTTCGCGAGAAGAGCCAACGTATAGGTGCTCGATGCTATTAAATAACGTAGTTGCGCGACTCCACTGCTCATCTTCGTAGTAGTCAACCGCGCTACTGTAAATAAACTCGTGATCGCCAGTCTTGATAATTTTTTGTACACTTCCGCAAGCCGTAACAGCAACTGCCGCTACAAGCACATAGAACACTTTTTTGAGGTTACTTCTCATCTATCTCTCTTCAGTTTTAAACGCACAACTACCCAGATATACGCATATAGGTGTGCAAAGTTACATATTAATTAACGAAAACACAAAAAAAATATTATATCTCGCATGAGATTATATTCAAATATAGCTTTAAATATTTGATTTACAATTATTTAAAATAATACATTAAGCTAAATTTATTAAACTCACCAATTTAGCCATATTTAATAAACGCACAAAAAAATGAAAAAGATATAATATATTATATAAAAATGACTCTTTTTTTATTGCTCTTTGCGCATTGTTTTGTAACTTTGTGCTCTAATTTATAAAAACAGAACCGAGAATAAATATTTAGATTATGCAGATTGCCGATAAATATACACCACAAAGCATCGAAGAAAAATGGTATAACTATTGGATTGACAATAAGTTATTCCACTCAGAGCCCGATGAGCGCGAACCATTTACCATTGTAATTCCACCGCCAAATGTCACAGGAATGTTACACATGGGCCACATGCTCAATAACACCCTTCAAGATGTTTTGGTGCGTCGTGCGCGTATGTTGGGCAAAAATGCTTGCTGGGTTCCGGGAACCGACCACGCTTCGATTGCCACCGAGGCCAAGGTTGTGGCTAAGCTCAAGGAGCAAGGCATCGATAAATCAACGCTTACTCGCGACGAATTTTTGGCTCACGCTTGGGAGTGGAAAGAGGAGTATGGTGGAGTAATCCTAAAGCAACTTCGTCACTTGGGCGCTTCGTGTGATTGGGATCGCACATGTTTCACAATGGATGAGGCTCGCACCGAGAGCGTAATTCAAGTATTTTGCGATCTCTTCGAGAAGGGCAAAATATATCGTGGCGTGAGAATGGTCAATTGGGACCCTTCGGCACAAACTGCACTATCCGACGAGGAGGTTATATATAAGGAGTCGCAAGGAAAACTCTACTATTTGCGCTATGCTGTGGAGGGAACCGACAAAAATATCATCGTTGCAACGACTCGTCCCGAGACAATTCTGGGTGATACGGCACTTTGCATCAACCCCAATGATGAGCGTTACGCATGGCTTGGGCAAGATGCTCGCGTGGTTGTTCCAATCGTTGGACGATCGATCCCTGTTATTCGCGATGAGTATGTAGATATTGAGTTTGGTACCGGAGCGCTTAAGGTGACTCCTGCACACGATGTGAACGACTATATGCTAGGCGAAAAATTCGGCCTAGAGACAATCGACATCTTTAACGACAATGGAACAATCAACGACAAGGTGGGTCTATACGTTGGCGTTGATCGTTTCGATTGCCGCCGTCAAATCGAAAAAGATCTAGATGATGCAGGACTTCTCGAGAAGGTCGAGGCATATGTAAATAATGTGGGTTGTTCGGAGCGTACGGGAGTTGCAATCGAGCCTAAATTGTCGATGCAGTGGTTCCTTTCGATGGATGAGCTATCAACACCTGCGGCAGAGGCTGTGGCTGGCGACATTATCAAGTTTGTGCCAACAAAATATAAGAACACCTTCCGCCACTGGATGGATAATATCAAGGATTGGTGCATTTCGCGCCAATTGTGGTGGGGTCAACGCATACCGGCATACTACCTTCCAAAGGGTGGTTATGTTGTGGCAGCAACTGCCGATGAGGCACTTCAGAAGGCTCGCGCGAAGAGTGGTGATGAGTCACTATCGCTCGAGGATCTGCGCCAAGATGAAGATGTACTCGACACATGGTTTAGTTCGTGGTTGTGGCCAATGTCTGTTTTTGATGGCATTCGCAACCCCGACAACGCAGATATGAAATACTACTACCCTACCAATGATTTGGTTACGGGTCCAGATATTATCTTCTTCTGGGTGGCACGTATGATTATGGCCGGTTACGAGTATCGTGGCCAGATGCCATTCCGCAATGTCTATTTCACCGGTATTGTGCGCGATAAATTGGGTCGCAAGATGTCCAAGCAACTTGGCAATTCACCCGATCCACTCGACCTTATCGCTGAATTTGGTGCCGATGGTGTGCGTATGGCTATGTTGCTTAGCTCGAGCGCAGGTAACGACATTATGTTCGACACGGCGCTTTGTGAGCAGGGTCGCAACTTTGGAAATAAAATCTGGAACGCATACCGCCTGATTAATGGTTGGTCAGTAGAAGATAATTTGGAGCAGAGCGAGAATAACCGCTTGGCTATCGAGTGGTTCGAGAATCGCTTTAGCAAGGCCTTGAAGGAGATCGAAGATAACTTCGCTTCGTATCGCGTATCGGAGGCGCTGATGGTTGCCTATAAATTGTTCTGGGATGACTTTAGCGGTTGGTACCTCGAGATGATCAAGCCTGCATATCAATCTCCAATTGATGCTGCAACGCTTGCCTCGACAAAGGCCCTATTCGACAAATTAATGCGCCTGCTTCACCCCTACATGCCGTTCGTCACAGAGGAGATTTGGCAAGATATCGCACCTCGCGCAGAGGGAGAGTCGATTATGGTTAGTCCAATGCCAAAGGCAGCAGATTATTCAGATGCTCTACTCGCGCGCTTTGAATTGGCCTCAGAGGTGATTTCGTCTATTCGTAACGTGCGTAAAGAGAAGAACTTGGCTCAAAAGGAGGCTCTATCATTAATGGTTATTGCCGATGCAAACTACCCACAGGAGTATGCGCCAGTTATCGCAAAGATGGGTAATCTTTCGTCGATCGACCTTGTCGAGGAGAAAGACTCGATGGCTGCAGGATTTATCATCAAAACAACTCAATACTTCGTGCCACTAGGCGACAAAATCGACAAAGAGGCCGAAAGTAAGAAGCTCACAGAGGAGCTAGCCTACCTCGAAGGCTTCCTGGTGAGCGTAATGAAGAAGCTATCTAACGAGCGTTTTGTAAGTTCGGCACCCGAAAAGGTTGTAGCAACAGAGCGTGCAAAACAGGCTGATGCCCAGGCGAAGATAGCAGCAATAAAAGAGCAGTTGGAGTCGCTAAAATAATGGCGCAGATAACAATATATACCGATGGTTCGGCGTTGGGGAATCCGGGAGCAGGAGGCTATGGCATAGTACTGCTTTCGGGAGTTCACCGCAAGGAGCTATCGGCAGGGTTCACACTAACGACCAACAATCGCATGGAGCTGATGGCAGTATGCGTTGCGCTCGAGACACTTAAATTCGAGGGTTCGGATGTCACGATTTACTCCGACTCGAAATATGTGGTTGACTCGGTTGAAAAGGGGTGGCTCTTTGGATGGGAGCGTAAAGGGTATGTGGGCAAGAAAAACCCCGACCTTTGGAGGCGATTCTTGAAAATTTATCGTCGTCACAATGTTCGATTTGTGTGGGTCAAGGGTCACAGCTCCACCGTTGAGAACAACCGTTGCGATGAGCTGGCAGTAGCTGCTGCGAATAACAAGGCGGCACTAACACCCGATTTTGGTTACACGCCAGAAAATTAAAAATTGAAGATATATGTTTAAAACATATGTAAAGTTACTAGGCTTTGCCAAGCCCATTGAGAAGTATGCAATACCATACTTCTTTTATGCTATTCTATACGCCCTGTTCAATACGTTCAACTACGCAATGATCATCCCAATTCTCAGCGCTATGTTTCGCGAGAATTACAATTTTGTGCCCGTATATGAATTCCCTGAGCTAAAATTGCACACCGACACATTGTATGCAGTTATTGATTATTGCTACACTCAATGTTTCGGAGCTGAGTTTTCGCAGAGCAACATGCTCATAATGCTTGCCGTCGCGACTATCGGCATGGCACTGTTTAGCAACATCTTCCGATATCTTTGTGCATGGACCATCGAGAGTCTACGCACAAATACTATTCAGAGGATTCGCAACGAAATGTTCGACCATGTGATGGATCTAAACGTTGGATATTTCAGTGATCAGCGCAAGGGCGATATCATCTCGAAGATCACATCCGATGTGTCGGTAGTGCAATATTGCATCACCAACACGCTGCAAGTTGCTTTCCGCGAGCCACTTCTCATTATCGGATATATCACCGCAATGATCGTTATTTCGTGGCAGCTGTCGATCTTCTCAATCCTCTTTTTACCGGTTGTGGCGTTTGTGGTAGGATCAATCGTTAAACGCCTGCGTCACCCAGCCCGCAAAGGACAGAAGCGATTGGGGCAGATTGTATCGGCATTGGACGAGGCTCTTGGCGGCATAAAGATCATAAAGAGCTACAATGCAACGGATTACATCAAAGGGAAATTTATAAAGCTAAACGCATCATTCTCGGCAATAAGCCTATCGCTTGCACGTCGTCAACAATTGGCATCGCCCATTAGTGAGTTCCTTGGCATCTCGGCAATCGCAGTTATTATTATATATGGCGGTTCGCTAGTGAGTTCCGGAAATATCGATGCTGCACAATTTATGGCCTTTATCGCGATCTTCTCGCAAATCACTCGCCCGGTGAGAGCATTTGTCGACCAATTCGGAAATATAAATCAGGGTATTGCTGCAGGTGAGCGCATATTTTCGATTCTCGAGACCAAATCACAGATTGAAGATAGCGCCGATGCTGTGCAGATTACCTCGTTTGGCGACTCTATCGAGTTCCGCGATGTTCACTTTAGCTATGATGGACAACGCGAGGTGATTGGCGGAGTGAGCTTTACGGTTAAAAAGGGTCAGACTGTAGCCCTTGTGGGCCCCTCGGGAGGAGGAAAATCTACGCTGAGCGAGTTAATCCCTCGCTTCTTCGACCCCTGCAAAGGTGATATCCTCATCGATGGAGTCTCGATTAAGGAGTATACGCAGGAGTCTCTGCGCAATTTGATTAGTAGCGTTGCACAAGATACAATCCTCTTCAACGACACTATTGGCAACAACTTGCGTTTGGCAAAATTGGATGCTACCGATGAGCAGATCACAGCAGCAGCTAAGGCGGCCAACGCTCACAACTTCATAATCGAGACCGAAAATGGTTACGACACATCGATTGGAGATCGAGGAATCAAGCTTTCGGGAGGCCAACGCCAAAGATTGAGTATTGCTCGAGCAATCTTAAAGAATCCAGATATCTTGATCCTCGACGAGGCCACATCGGCACTCGACACCGAGAGCGAGAAGTTGGTTCAAGAGTCATTAGAGAATCTTCTAAAAGGGCGCACCACAGTTGTTGTGGCTCACCGCCTGAGCACAATATACAATGCCGACAAGATTTTGGTAATAGACAGAGGTATGATTGTCGAAGAGGGCCGTCATGCCGACCTAATTGCCAAAGATGGAGTATACGCCAAACTAGTTGAGATGCAATCATTTGAATAATTTACTAAAAAAGAGATAACCAAAAGGAATATGAAATTTAAGGAGTACAAAGGTCTTGATCTTGCCGCAGTAGCAAGCGACGTTCTTAAAGAGTGGGATGCCGACGATACATTCCACAAAAGTATTACAACACGCCAGGGAAAACCTACATTTGTATTTTATGAGGGACCACCTTCGGCAAATGGCGTTCCAGGTATTCACCACGTAATGGCTCGCACAATCAAAGATATCTTCTGCCGCTATAAGACTCAACAAGGGTATTTGGTGCATCGCAAAGCGGGATGGGATACGCACGGACTACCTGTGGAGTTGGGCGTAGAGAAGAAACTAGGCATAACCAAAGAGGCAATTGGCAAGACAATCACAATCGAGGAGTACAACAAAGCGTGCCGCGAGGCGGTGATGGAGTACACCGGTTTGTGGGAGGATTTGACTCACCAAATGGGTTACTGGGTAAATATGGACGATCCATATATCACCTACGACAACAAATATATCGAGACACTTTGGTGGCTTCTAAAGCAGCTCTTCGACAAAGATCTGTTGTACAAAGGTTACACAATCCAACCATATTCGCCAGCAGCAGGAACAGGTCTTTCGACTCACGAATTGAACCAACCGGGTTGCTATCGCGATGTTAAGGATACAACTTGTACAGCCCAATTCAAGGTTATTCGCAATGAGGCCAGCGAGAAGCTATTCGACGGAGTTGACACAGACCTATATATATTAGCATGGACAACAACTCCATGGACCTTGCCTTCGAACACAGCTCTTGCTGTTGGCCCCTCAATTGAGTATGTTAGAATCAAGTGTCAAAATCCATATACTGGAGCGGCGCAACATATCATTATGGCAAGCGACCTTGTGGCAACGCACTTCACAAAGAAGATGGAGGGCACATACACCATCGAGGAGTGCAAATGGAAAGGCGCTGAATTGGCAGATGTTCGCTACGAGCAACTTATGCCATGGGTTAAGCCAAACGGAGATGCATTTAGAGTTATCACGGCCGACTTTGTAACCACTTCGGATGGTACGGGTATTGTTCACATCGCTCCAACGTTTGGTGCTGATGATGATCGTGCAGCACGCACAGCTGGCATCGCTCCACTATTTATGATCGACAAGGCGGGCAAGGAGCAACCGATGGTTGACCGCAGCGGAAAATTCTTTGTGATCGAGGATTTGGATCCTGAGTTCGTAAAGGATTGCGTCGATGAGCAGTTGTATGGTGAGTATGCAGGGCGCTTTGTGAAGAATGCATTCGACGATACTTTGGCTGCCGATGCAGCTACACTTGATGTGGATATCTGTGTAATGCTGAAAGCTGCTAGCCAAGCATTTAAGATCGAGAAACACTCGCACTCCTACCCACACTGCTGGCGTACTGACAAGCCTGTATTATACTACCCTCTCGATTCATGGTTTATCCGCACAACAGCTCTCAAGGAGCGCATGATGGAGCTAAACTCTACAATTCGCTGGAAACCAGAGTCTACCGGTAGCGGTCGCTTTGGAAAGTGGTTGGAGGGTCTTGTTGATTGGAACCTATCGCGTTCGCGTTTTTGGGGTACTCCGCTGCCAGTTTGGGCAACCGAGGAGTATTCAGAAATTAAGTGTATTGGTTCGATCGAAGAGCTAATGAGCGAGATCGAGAAATCGATCGAGAAGGGCTTTATGAGCGAGAATCCATACAAAAATTTCGTCGTTGGCGATATGTCGAAAGAGAACTACTCGATCAAAAATATCGACCTTCACCGTCCATATGTTGATTCAATTATTTTGGTATCGTCGAAGGGTGAGCCAATGAAGCGCGAGAGCGACTTGATCGACGTATGGTTCGATTCTGGCGCTATGCCTTATGCTCAGTTGCACTATCCTTTTGAATCTAATGGAGTGGACTTCAACGATGTATACCCTGCTGACTTCATCGCCGAGGGTGTCGATCAGACTCGCGGTTGGTTCTTCACGCTGCATGCAATTGCAACGATGTTGTTCGACTCTGTGGCCTTCAAAAATATCATCTCAAATGGTTTGGTGCTCGATAAGAATGGTAACAAGATGTCGAAGAGGTTGGGCAACGCCGTAGATCCATTCGAGGTGTTGAACAGTTGTGGCGCAGATGCTACACGTTGGTATATGATCAGCAACTCGCAACCTTGGGACAACTTGAAGTTCGATGTAGAGGGTGTCAACGAGGTGCGTCGTAAATTCTTCGGAACGCTATATAACACCTACTCATTCTTCGCATTGTACGCAAATGTCGATGGATTCACCGGTGCTGAGCCACAAATTGCAATCGAGGAGCGTCCCGAGATCGACCGTTGGATTATCTCGCTACTCAACACACTTGTTAAGGGTGTCACAAAATCACTCGAGGAGTACGACCCAACACCTGCGGCACGCATGATCCAGGAGTTCGTTGGTGAGAACCTTTCGAACTGGTACGTGCGCCTAAACCGCAAGCGTTTCTGGGTTGGCGATATGACTCAAGATAAATTGTCGGCATACCAAACTCTATACACTTGCCTTGATACAGTGGCTAAACTTTCGGCACCATTTGCGCCATTTATCTCGGATAGAATATTCCGCGATTTGAATGCTGTGAGTGGACTCAACACCGAAAGTTCTGTACACCTTTCGTCGTTCCCCGTGGCCGATGAGTCGTTGCTTGATGCTGAATTAGAGGAGAATATGGCTATTGCACAGAGAGTTTCGTCGATGGTCTTAGCTCTTCGTCGCAAGGTTAATATCAAGGTGCGTCAACCGCTAACCAAGATTTTGATTCCGGTGCTCGACGCTGATGTTGCACGCCACATCAAGAGTGTCGAAGCGCTTATCTTGGGCGAGGTGAATGTAAAAGAGATCGAGCTTTTGGAGCAGACAACAGGTCTTATCACCAAGCGCATTAAGCCAAACTTCAAGACCCTAGGCCCTAAATATGGCAAGTATATGAAGCAGATTGCCGCAATGGCTGCGACATTCTCGCAAGAGCGCATTGCCGAAATTGAGTCATCGGAGCAGATTTCGCTCGACATGGGAGCTGAGCAGATCGTAGTGACTCCAGCCGATTTCGAGATCACATCCGAGGATATGCCAGGTTGGTTGGTGGCATCTGAAGGTAAGCTCACCGTGGCACTCGACATCACAATCACCGACGAATTGAAGGCCGAAGGTGTTGCTCGCGAGCTTGTTAACCGCATCCAAAATATCCGTAAGGAGTCTGGATTTGAGGTAACCGACAAGATCAAAGTCGAGATCGAGCAGAACGATATTGTCGCAGCAGCGCTTGCAACATACGCCGACTATATCGCCTCGCAAACCCTATCGCTCGAGGTGAAGGGCTGCAGCGCTCCAGCCGGTGCATTTATCGTAGATTCCGAGATCGACGATAACCCACTAAAGATCGCTGTAACCAAGGCATAATCTTAAAAGAGATGGATATACATAGAGATGGGAGTACTTCGAAGTACTCCCATCTCTATTTAATCGACCTACCTACTCACCAAACAATAGCTTGAGCCTATCGAGAGCCTCGATAAGCACGTTCTTTGGGCATGCGATATTTACCCTCACAAAGCCTTCGGCATGTTGGCTAAACATTGTTCCACCTTCGAGAATCACGTGTGCTTTTTCACTACATAGTTCCAGCAAAGCTTGCTCACTGAGGCCGTAAGCTCTAAAGTCTAACCAGGTTAGATATGTGCCTTGAGGTGGATTGAAGCGCACCTTGGGCATGTGGCATCGGATAAAATTATCCATGTAGTTGATATTCTCATCGAGCACACTTTTCAGCTCATCGACCCACTCACAACACTGGCCATAGGCAGCAATGTGAGCATCGTGGGCAAAGGGTGTAATGGCTGTTTCGCCTCTATAATCCTCCAATTTCTTGCGAACGTCGGCATCGGGGATGATTAAGTTTGTGATATGGAGACCTGCCAAATTAAAGGTCTTGTTTGCAGCCGTAGCAACGATAACTCCTTGAGAGCTATCGAGCTTTAGGGTCGAGGTAAAACTCTCGCCACCTCGCACAAGATCTGAATGCACCTCATCGGAGAAGAGCAACACTCCATTACGTCGGCAGATATCTAACATCGCCTCGACATCCTCCGTTGGCCATATCTGCCCTATAGGGTTATGTGGGTTGCAAAGGATAAAGAGCTTATTGCGCGGATCCATACATTTGCGCTCAAAATCATCGAAGTCGATTGAATATCTGTTGTCATCACCTAGAATCAGGTGATTCTCAACCACTTGCCGATGGCATTCGCGAGTAATAGCGCTAAAGGGATAATAGACCGGTGGTTGAATTATAACGCCATCACCCTCGGCGGTAAATGCGCGGATAACATTCCTTAGAGCCGAGAGCGTTCCGTTGCTATACAACACCTGCTGGCGATCGAACTGCATACCCATTCGACTACCGCACCACGCAGCAAAAGTTTCATAATAGCGATCACTAATAGCCGAATAGCCAAAAGTTGCCATCTTAACACGACTATTAAGAGCTTCGAGAATCTCGGGAGCACAAACAAAATCCATATCTGCAACCCACATCGAGATTGTATCGGGATAATAATTGAGCCCTAAGCTTCTTTTAACTGCCGCAGGATCGGTCTTAATTGCAGAGCTGCCTGCTCTATCTACGCTATCAGAAAAATTGTACTTCATCGCTTTATTCTTTAGGTTGGTTGGTTAGCCAGATATTAATATAACGCTTCGTATGCTCGAGCTATTGTCTCCCATGTATAACGTCTAGAGGCTATTTCGAACATATCGTCAGCATTGCTGCTCACGCTCGAGTCGCTGTTTATTATATCGAGAAGCTCGGCCTCATCCTTAAAGAAGAAGGCTTTGCGCTCGGTTGTCTCGCGATTATAAATCACATCATAGGCAACGATATTGCAACGGCAGAACATCGCCTCGACAAGCGACGGATTAGTTCCTCCAGCGCTATGACCGTGCATATAATACTTGCTATTGGCACGTAGCACATGCAAAATATCGAGATCGTAGACAGCGTCTAAAATCTTAATATTGTGAAACTTAGAGTAGTGCTCCTTCAATCTTGCACCATATCCGCTCTTATCCCAATTACCAATAAAAACCAGCGGGATCTCGCTCTTGCAAAATGCGCTAAGGATCATCTCGCAATTATTCTCCGGCTCGATGCGGCATACGCTCATGGCGTAAGTGCCAGCCTCAAGAGAGTAGGAATTCAAGATTTCGCTAGCCCTTTGGGTCGATACATCGCGCACAACATGGTCGCTTCCATAGGCAATCAAGACTGTTCTATCGCCAAAACGAGGGCCAATATAGTCGACAATCGCCTGATTGTCGGCCACAACAACATCTGCACATCTCACAGCCAGACGCTCCGAAAGGCGAAGATATAGCTTGATGAGTCCGCTCCATTTTGCACGTTTCCACTCCAATCCATCGATATTGACGATAAATTTGCTGCGGCTAAAAAGCTTGAAAAATGGAAAGAAGATTCCACCCGACACACCAAGAGCCACTACAACATCGTAACCGCGGATAGCCTTCAAAAGCGAGATAATATCATAGGGAATACTCTGCACTCCATTAGCCTTGAGACCAACATATCGCAACGTAGCTCCCTTATAACTAGGTAGTTTCTCCTTATTATCCTTCGACGAACAGAAAACGGTATATTCGATCCCTTTAGAACAATTTTCGCCAATGATATTTTCGACCAAAGTCTCGAAACCACCATACGCTGCTGGCACTCCAACGGTGCCAATAATCGCTACTCGCTTCATTTACCGAGCTTTGTACATCGACTCGTAGTACTTTTCGTACTCTCCCGATGTGATGTTATCCATCCACTCTTGGTTGTCAAGATACCAAGCAACGGTCTTTTCGATACCCTCTTCAAATTGCAATGATGGCTCCCAACCTAGCTCCGCTTTCAACTTATTTGAGTCGATTGCATATCTTAGGTCGTGACCTGCTCTATCGGTTACGTAGGTGATTAACCCCAAAGAGTGACCCTCGGCATTGCCCAAAAGACGATCTACCGTTGCTATGATAACCTTAATTAGATCGATATTGCGCCACTCGTTGAAACCACCGATATTATAGGTGTCCGACAATTTACCCTCATGGAAAATCACATCGATAGCACGTGCATGGTCAACAACATACAACCAGTCGCGAACATTTTCGCCTGCACCATAGACTGGAAGTGGTTTCCCGTGACGGATATTATTGATAAACAGAGGGATTAACTTCTCGGGGAATTGGTATGGACCATAGTTATTCGAACAGTTTGTCACCACAGTTGGCATTCCATAGGTATCGGCAAAGGCACGTACGAAGTGGTCCGACGAAGCCTTCGATGCTGAATATGGTGAGTGTGGATCGTACGAAGTATCTTCGGTGAAGAAGGTTCCATCAAACTCCAAGGTTCCATAGACCTCATCGGTTGAGATGTGGTAAAAACGCTTACCCGCGTAATCACCATTCCATTGGTTCTTAGAGGCTTGCAAAAGCGATAAAGTACCCATTACATTGGTTTGTGCAAATGTAAATGGATCTTTAATCGAACGATCGACATGGCTCTCAGCTGCCAAGTGAATAACACCATCGACATTATATTGAGCAAATAGCGCAACCATTGCATCGAAATCGCAAATATCTGCCTTCACAAAGGTGTAATTTTGCTCATTCTCAATATCTACAAGGTTTGCCATGTTACCCGCGTAGGTTAACTTATCAACATTGATAATGTGATATTCAGGGTATTTATTGACAAACAGACGAACAACATGCGAACCAATAAAACCTGCACCACCAGTGATGATAATATTCCTTTTAAATTCCATTTTTAATATAATTTATTTAATACATTGTAAATTTGTAATTACAGCACAAAGGTAATAAAAAATATTCGGTTCTACTAATTTACCACAAAACAACAATTATTTAATATCAACCAAGAGTATCAATAACTTACGACTAGATACCAATATCGATGCTATGTCGCAATAGGGCGATGTTATTATCCGATTAAAAAATGCTATCGATAAAACTATTAATGCTATGAAATTTGCAAAAATAATTTTCATTAAATCGCACGTCTATTTTAAAAAAATCATTACCTTTGCCCCGTACACAATAGCTGTGTATGGGGGTGCTGTTAAAGGCTGAGATTATACCCATAGAACCTGATGCGGGTAATGCCGTCGAAGGGATTGTTACATTTTCTATGCATTATATCTGCACGTCCGTGTATTTATTTTTTTTTACTATTAACTTACTTTATGAAGAAGTTATTTACTTTTTTCGCTGCACTATTATGCAGCAACATTGCGCTAGCTGAGTCGGCCGATTCACTGAAAGTTGTATCGATGAGGGAGGTTACCGTATCGTCGGTTCGTGCAAGTGCAACAACTCCAACGGCTCACTCGCAGGTCGACAAAAGCGTTATCGAGCGAGCAAATTATGGCCAAGATATGCCATTCCTGCTCTCGATGACCCCTTCGGTTGTAGCTACTTCGGACGCCGGAAATGGTATTGGCTACACATCGCTTCGCGTTCGTGGTACCGACGCATCGCGAATCAACATCACAACAAATGGCGTGCCGCTAAACGACTCGGAGAGCCACGCTGTATATTGGGTAAATGTGCCCGATTTGGCATCATCACTCCAAGATATTCAAATTCAACGAGGTGTGGGAAGTTCCACAAATGGAGCTGGCGCCTTTGGTGCGAGCATCGATATGAGCACCGCTCGACTATCTGCGGAGCCTTCGGCATCGTTTGATCTATCAGTTGGATCATATAATACATCGCGACAATCGGCAGCATTTTCGACCGGACTGCTCAATGGTCACTGGGTTGTAAGCGGACGCCTATCGCAAACGCATTCAGATGGTTACATCGATCGCGCCACTACTGACCTAAATTCATATATGTTGCAGGCGGGATACTACAACGGTGGTACGATGATCAAATTTATGACCTTTGGCGGTAGCGAGCAGACATACCACGCTTGGAACGGAGTTGATGCATGGCTTATGGATGGCAACCGCACCTATAATTCGTGTGGCGAGATCAAAGATGCCGACAGCGAGGTTATAGATTTTTACGACAACCAAATCGATAAATACAACCAGACACACTACCACTTGACACTATCGCAAAGGTTATCGCCAAAGTGGAATCTCGACGCTACACTCCACTACACCGATGGTTTTGGATACTACGAGGAGTATAAAAATAGTCAATCACTGCAGGAGTACAGCCTCTCGACAAGCTATTCCGACAAGAGCAATCTTATTCGTCGCAAGCAAATGGACAACGGCTTTGGAGGCCTTGTAGCTTCGGTTAGCTACGACGACAAAAAGATGCATTTGGTTATTGGCGGTGCTGCAAACCGTTACGTTGGCGATCACTACGGCAACGTTATTTGGGTACAAAACTACACCGATGCACTCGAAGAGGATCATGAGTATTACCGCAACAAGGGCGTGAAGGACGACGTAAATATCTATGCGAAATTAAACTACTCGCTCACATCCGCCCTATCGTTATATGCCGACATGCAAGCTCGCTACATTGGCTACACAATTGACGGAGAGAACGATAAGTGGGATTGGACAACTGAAGCGCAGCAGACACTAGCGGTCGACGAGCAATACTATTTTGCAAATCCCAAAGCGGGCTTGAACTACCAAATTTCGGACAACAGCCGCGCATACGCCTCATTTGCAATGGCTAGCCGGGAGCCAACACGCAACAACTTCACCGATGCAAAGAGCACTCAATCACCTCGCCCAGAAACGCTTTACGACTACGAGGCGGGTTACACATACTCCTCATCGTGCTTTTCGGCTGGTGCCAACTTCTACTACATGAACTATAAAGATCAGTTGATCCTAACAGGTGAGCTGAACGAAATAGGCGAACTTTTGGCCGACAATGTCGAGAAGAGCTACCGCATGGGAGTGGAGCTAACGGCAGCAGTGAAGATCGCCCGCAACTTCACGTGGAGCGCAAACGCCACCTTTAGCCGCAACAAGATCCAAGATTATACTGCATACGTAGATTCGTATGATGCCGACTGGAACTACATCGACCAGCAGGCCGATGAGCTAGGCCAGGTGAATATATCGTACTCACCAAACATCACCGCAGCGTCGCTATTTGAATACACAAAAGGTCGATTCTACGCAGCACTGCAATCAAACTACGTAGGCGAGCAATATTTAGCAAATAGCAACGATGAGGAGCTATTGCTCGATAGCTACTTTGTTAGCAATCTTCGTTTCAGCTACAACTTCTCGATTCCTAACTTTGCAAAATCTATCACCGTTGGTGCGTCACTAAATAATATCTTCGGGGTGGAGTACTCAAGCAATGGATATAGTTGGAGTTGCTACGAAGATGGTGTAAAGGCCAATTATATATGGTATGTGCCACAAGCAACTCGCAACTTTATGTTGAACCTAAGCATGAAATTTTAACGCACGATGAATAATCTACTCTCGCTGGAGCTCATCGGAGCCGTAATTGGTATTATATATATAGTTCTCGAATATCGAGTAAGTGTGTGGTTGTGGCCCGTCGGGGTGATAATGCCTGCCGTATACATATTCATATACTATCAAGGTGGGATATATGCCGACATGGGTATAAACGTCTACTTCCTGCTGGCGGCAATATATGGCTGGATAGTATGGGCCAAGGGCAGTGGCAAAGATGATTCTGCCGCAGCAGAGGATAATGGAGATATAGTGCGCACATCCCCAAAAGAGTGGGGATGGTGCTCACTGGTCTTTGCCGCTACTTTTGCACTAATTGCATATATTCTCATCAACTACACCGACAGCTCAGTGCCATACTGCGACAGCTTCACCACAGCGCTCAGCATCGTGGGTATGTGGATGCTAGCCCACAAACGCGTGGAACACTGGGTGGTATGGATCGTAGTCGACGCAGTAAGCACTGCAATGTACGTAGAAAAAGCTCTCTACCCCACCGCTGCGCTCTACGCACTCTACACGATAATCGCTGTGGCAGGATACATCAAATGGCTCAAGATGATGCGGGCTCGGTAGATGGGGGCTTAGGGGTGCACTCTCTTACTGCCTCCGGCGGGCGGGGATTTGCTCATGGCAACCTTCGGTTGACATAGATACAAGAATTCAAATATTTTTTATATCTTTGGGGCTGTAACCTTGAGTAAATTAGTTGGCGATGAAAAAGAGAGTCCTTGTGACATATAATATGTTCCGCGATGGCTATGCGGAGTTGGTCGAAAAGTATGATGTGACATTCCCACCCGATGGCCAGCAGTCGTTTACATATGAGCAGGTCATGGAGGTTATCGACCAGTATGATGCCCTGCAATCGATGTTCAACTTCCCTGTCGACAAGCCACTTATGGAGGCGGCATCGAGGCTTAAGATCGTATCGAACTATGCGGTTGGATATGACAACATCGACGTTGACTATGCCACATCTCGGGGCATTCAGATCACCAACACTCCCGACCCAGTAACAGAACCTACGGCCGACCAAGCGATGGGTTTGATCCTGGCTACAGCGCGCCGAATTAGCGAAATTGATCGCAAAATGCGCCAAGGCAAAGTCACTGTGGGATTACTCGAAAACCTTGGCCACTCGCTCTATGGAGGCACCATTGGAATTGTTGGCATGGGGCGCATTGGGCAGGCTTTAGCTCATCGTGCGGTGGCATCGGGAATGAGGGTTGTATACCATAATCGCCACGCCCTATCGCCTGAAATCGAGGCAAGGTATGGAGCAAAATTGGTATCGCTCGAGCAGTTGCTCGAGATATCCGATGTGGTATCGATCAACGCTCCGCTCACTGCACAGACGCACCACTTGATAGGTCGCCGCGAGCTTTCAATGATGAAGCCTACGGCAATCTTAGTCAACACCGCCAGAGGTCCACTCGTCGACGAGGCGGCACTCATCGAGGCACTCTTATCGAAACAAATTTGGGGTGCTGGGCTAGATGTATTCGAGCATGGCGACTACCCTTCGTCCGAGCTTCTGGCGATGGATAACGTTGTGCTTATGCCACACCTAGGCACCCAAACCTTCGAGACACGCAACGAAATGGCAGCTGAGGTTTCAAAAAATATAATCAACTTCTTCGAGGGAGGCGAGATCGACAAGGTCAACCAGATCAATTAAAGTTAATCGAACTTGACAAGTCCCGTGTGAATATTGAACACTCCACCAATAATTTTGATCTCGCCGTCGGACTCCAACTGCGATAGGATTTGACTATTGGCGCGAACATTCTCGACCATAACATCGACATTATAGGCAACAGCCCGACTTTGGAACTCTTTAGAGAAGGGGTCCGAAGCCTCTGCTGCGGCTAGCTTTACGGCAGGTTCTATTTGGTGCATCAGTTCGGTTAAATTGCCATCTTCGAGACCTGCACAAGCGGCATTCACCGCCCCACACGATTCGTGCCCTAACACCACAACTAGCTTACTACCAATATATTTGCAGGCATATTCCATACTAGCCAACATGTCGGCATTAACAACATTTCCGGCTACACGAGCCACAAAGACGTCACCAATCCCCATATCAAATATTGTCTCGACAGGCACTCTCGAATCGATGCACGCAAGGATAATCGCCTTGGGAGCTTGCCCCACTTGTGCCGATTGCGCCAACTGTGCTTGCACATCGCGCGGAGTCGTTGCCTTGGTTACAAACCGCTTATTGCCCTCTTTGAGCAATAGTAGCACCGAATCGGGCGTAAGTTTCTCGAGGTCGGCAGCACGCAATATTTGAGTCTCCAACTCTTGAACCACAAGCCTACATTTAGCCTTTGATTTTCGCTCGCACGACACAAATAGGACACAAAGAAGTAAGCAAGTGGTTGCAATGATAATTTTTCTCATGTTTGTATTATTTTTATTCATTACCTTATACCTTACAATAACTATCCCAAAGCCAGATAAATAGAATAAAATTTATAAAATTGATGGATTTTACTAACTATTTACAACAAATAGTTGCAGACTGATTACCATAGAGTTAATAAATTACAAATTAATAAAGATTTAATTTCAAAATATTTTTATTATATTTGCAATTGCTGATTTAATATTTATCAAAAATATAAATCAGCAAACCTAAATAACACCTAAAACAATAGTAATAATTATGGAAAATTTAACAAAAGAGTTTATCGACACATTTATGGCAAATGTGATCGCAAAAAATCCAAACGAGAAAGAGTTTCACCAAGCTGTACACGAGGTAGTTGAGAGCGTTGCGGAGTATATAGTTCAATCTCCACAACTGGTGAAGATGAAAATTTTGGAGCGAATTGCCGAGCCTGAGCGTGTTATAATGTTCCGCGTACCTTGGTTGGACGACAAGGGTAATGTACAGATCAACAAGGGTTACCGCGTGCAGATGAATAGCTCGATTGGTCCATACAAAGGAGGTCTTCGCTTCCACTCGAGCGTTAACCTTAGCATTCTAAAATTCCTAGCTTTTGAGCAGGTATTCAAAAATGCACTCACCACACTACCTATGGGTGGCGGCAAGGGAGGTTCCGACTTTAACCCCAAAGGAAAATCTGACGAAGAGGTGATGAAGTTCTGCCAAAGCTTTATGACTGAGCTTCAACGACATATTGGTGGCAATACGGATGTTCCAGCAGGAGATATTGGTGTTGGCGGTCGCGAAATTGGATTTATGTATGGCCAATACAAACGCCTACGCAACGAATTCACTGGCACACTTACCGGCAAGGGTCAAGGCTGGGGAGGATCTCCACTTCGCCCTGAGGCAACAGGATATGGCACTTGCTACTTCGCAAAGTCGATGCTAGCGACCAAAGGTGATAGCTTCGAGGGAAAAACCGTAGTTATTTCTGGTTCGGGAAATGTTGCTCAATATGCTACCGAGAAGTGTATCGCATTGGGCGCTAAGGTGGTAACACTTTCTGATTCATCGGGTTATATTTACGATCCAGAGGGAATTACTACCGAGAAATTGGAGTATGTAATGGAGCTCAAGAATATGATTCGTGGTCGCATCAAGGAGTACGTCGATCAATATCCATCGGCAAAATATTTCCCTGGTGAGCGTCCTTGGGGCATCAAGTGCGACATCGCATTGCCATGTGCAACCCAAAACGAGTTGAATGGCCAGGAGGCTGAAACGCTCGTTGCCAACGGTTGCATATGCGTTGCCGAGGGAGCTAATATGCCATCGACACCCGAGGCAATCAGCGTATTCCAAGCAGCTAAAATTCTATATGCTCCGGGCAAAGCGGCAAATGCAGGAGGTGTGGCAACATCGGGACTCGAGATGACCCAAAACTCAATTAGATTGCAGTGGACACCCGAAGAGGTTGATGCTAAGCTTCAAAGCATCATGAGCGATATTCACTCTGTATGCGTTGAGTATGGCACTGGCGAGGATGGATATATCGACTATGTAAAGGGTGCCAACATTGGTGGCTTTATCAAGATTGCAAATGCTATGCTCGACCAGGGACTGGTATAAGAGATGCGGCAAATGCACGAAAAAACTTACTCATCGCGTTTATGCCGCGCGGCACCAAGCTAAGCTTGGATCCAAAAGCTATCGTTTTTGACTTTTATCGTGCACCGATTTGCAGCGCTTAAAGCGCCTAACGATATAAAATAATAACCTGAGTTTTGGATAAGAGCATCTTATTCAAAACACCTCTAAAAGTAAGTCTCCCCCAACGGTTTGCAAACTGCTCTCCGCACCTCGGCTGTTGGGGGAGATTTAGAGGGGGTTATCGAACATAAAATCGGCTTTTTTAAGCCGACAACCTGTGTTTTGGATATGGAGAATTGATAAAACTGGCAGGTAAACAATAAATTCTCCATATCCAAAACATAGGTTATTACTATCTTATCTCTTTCTCAGAGATGCATAGATCAATTTTAACAGTTGCAACAACTCTCCTACAAAACCATTAAAACATTTTACGAATCTGCTTAAGTATTTATAACGGATAAAAAATAGACGCGAAATTTGGTTGGTGAGGATTTATTATATATCTTTACACGAATTTAAAGCTACGCAGGGTTAATATATTTAAGCCATATTCATACGTGAGTAGTAAGACGATTCAAATATTAGGCGAAGGTTTTTTTTCGGAAAAGATCCGAAATCAGATACTTCGCAAACATTTAGACTAGAGCTAAAAAATCGGCTCAACTATATGCAAATCAATAGGATACACGCGTATTCCTAGTAACTTAGAACACCCTAAAACCGAAACCGAAGAGCTGAAAATGGCACAAACAGAGGCTAAACAATGGTATGTAATTAATGCTCTACATGGCAATGCACTCAATGCGCAAAGCGCCTTGCAGGGGTTAAACATAGAGTGCTTTGTGCCGATGGAGTACAGGCCAGTCAGGGTCAAGGGGCTAAAGGTTCGAGAGCAGCTACAGCCGATATTGATCAATTTGATATTTGTAAAGAGCACATTTGAGCAGATAAAAGAGCTAAATGCGAGGTATAAATATCTACACTTCAGCTACACCAAAACCGGAGGAGATGGCCGAAACAAGCCAATGGTTGTACCGCCGGGTGAGATGGAGCAATTCATAGAGTTTATCGATGGCAGGTTCGAGGCGGTGGAGTACATCGACTCGCAGAGCGTCGACATAAAAAAAGGCGAGACGGTAGAGATTATCGATGGTCCCTTCAAAGGAAAAAAGGCGCTATTTGTATCGGTCAGCGGCAAGCGCTTCAAGCAGATAGTCGTAGCAATAGATGGCATAATCGCAGTATGCATAAAGAGCCCAAAACCATGGAGCATAATCAAACGCGCGTAGAGTAGATTTTTGAATGGGAGGTAGATTATCACACATTAAAAAACGACTGTTGGGCTCCGCCCTGTTTAAAGACTCCGCATGGGCTTTAATCGGCAACGTTTTAGGTAAGGGTTTAGCTCTGCTTGCCTCGATAATAGTTGCTAGGCTTTTGGGCAAGGATCTATTTGGAACATATGGCTTAGTGCGTACAACGCTACTCAATGTTGCAATATTTTCGACATTTGGATTGGGTTATACCGCCACAAAATTTATTGCCGATTTCGCGACTACTGCGCCTGGCAAGGTCAGAGGAATCATAAACAATATCTTAAGCATTACAATCACCTCATCGCTGATTATCGCTGCATCTGTATTTGCGTTTAGCAAAAGCCTTGCCGAGTATCTTAATGATCCAACATTATATTTATCGCTTAGGTATCTATCGGTGATAATTATTTTTAATGCAATAACAACTACTCAAATAGGGATACTTTCTGGCTTTAAGAAGTTTAAGGCTTTGGCCAGGATAAATCTACTCAATGGTGCGGTTACATTCATCTTGAGTGTCGTGCTAACATATTTCTACGCCCTCAACGGAGCTTTAATAGCACTGATAATAAGCCAAGTTTACAACTGCATCCAGAACTCATATGAAGTCAAGAGGTCTATTGCAGAGTTCCCACACCAAGCCACGAACAACACAAAAGAGATAGTTCAGTTTTCGATGCCTATTGCAATGCAGGAGATGGTATATTCCCTGACTAGTTTTCTGCTTCCCGTGATATTAGTTCGCCTCTCATCGATTGGAGAGCTAGGTTTGTATAATGCGGCGAGTCAGTGGAGCTCGGTCGTTTTATTTATTCCCGGAACATTACGAAATGTGATACTTTCGCATATTTCGGGCGATACGACCAACAAGGAGCATCAGCACAAGACCGTAGAGAGAATGCTTTGGGTTAACCTCGCATCTACGCTTGCACCGTTCCTTGTCGTTTATCTCTTCACGAGCCTTATCGTTAGCATGTATGGAGATACATTTGCAGCACTAGGAGATGTTTTGAGAATTGGAGTCTTCTCGACAATATTTATATGTATGTCGAATGTTATAACACAATATTTTATTGCACTAAACAAGGTATGGCTAACGTTTACCACGCGACTCCTCAGAGATAGCCTAATCATAATATTAACGGCAGCAGGCTTAAGGTACCTACCGAATTTTTCGGGTGCTATTATCGTCTCTTATGTTACTGTTATTGTTAGCGTCATAGTGTTTGTTATCTATTTTGTTTTGTATCGGTTAGAGGCAAAGAGTAAGTAATATAATTATGAAATCCCTAATATTCACCACCACTATAATATTCTCTCTTTTCTTCTTTGTCATTATGTCAGTTGTTGGATATAATTACATGGGAGCAGATGATAGCCCAATATACATGTATGCATGTGTTGGGTTGAATTTTATATCGATATTCTTCTTTTTAAAAGATCTCTTCCTGCGAAAGTTTACCGTAACTAAAGAGTTAATATTTATCATTGGCGGTCAATTTCTTCTATTGCTATCGTTCTTTCTTGAAAATCCTATGGATGAGTTTGCACGCAAACAGCCATTAGCTATCTTTGCTCTTGCAATGCCGACATGCTATATCGCTTATGATGTGGCAAAAACAAACTCATGGAAAGATATGACCAAATGGCTAGACATTTTGGCTATTTTGATAACTTTGGGGGTTATAATTAATATCCCAACGATAATCATCTCCAAAGGCTATGGAGCTATACAAGGAGGGCAAGAGGCGCTAAATATCAACTATCAGTCAGCTGCTTACTACTCTGCATTTGCTTATTCAATAACCCTAACATTGCTTCTGTTTGGCGATGTGGTACATAATAGGTTTAAAATATTTAAAACAAGAATATTTAATCTAATATCGATAGCACTATTAGTAATTCAGGTTGCTCTTTGCATAATGTCGGGTGGTCGAGGTGGTGCCGTACTTCTTTTTGTCTCAACAGTTGTATTCCTTATTGTTGCCAAACCAAGTAAGTTAAGAAAGCTTTTCCTGCAAATATCTATTGCTACAATCTGCATAATAGTTCCAGCTACACTTATTTTCCCATCTTTTGGTGAAGGGGTACTAGATGTAATAGCTAAAAGTTCTGAGCGCACATTCTCATATCTTTCGTCCGATGGTATAGACATGAGCCAAACTTCAAATCGAGACCTCGAATATGAGGCCGCACTAACTACAATTGCAAAAAGCCCAATAATAGGACATGGTTTTTTTCGGTATATCGACGTTAAAAATTATAGCATATACCCCCATAATTTCTTTTTAGAAATACTACTCCAAGGTGGAACCATATTACTAATTATTGTCTTAACACTCTTATTCTCGCTCTATCGAAAATACAAAAAGATGGTTAAGTATGATCAAACAAATATACTCCTGGTTCCATTAATCTGCTACCCCGCCACACTACTTATGTTCTCTGGTTCATATCTAGATACAGCTCTGTTTTGGTTTGGCACTATGTATATATATTGCTATAAAATGAGATCTAATAAAAAGGTTAAACGATCTAATTCTCAATGAAAAAACTATGTTTAATATATAATTTTGCTCAACATTATAGGACAAATATATTTATTCTAATGGATAAGTATCTTGATTGTGATTTTGTTTTTGGTGATACATGTGATGACATTAAACAGATGGATTATTCACTGCTTAATAGCAAAGTTATAAATGTTAAAAATATAAAAATAGGTCCATTCGTATGGCAGCAAGGAGTTATAAGGCAATTATATCAACCATATAAAAACTATATCCTTTTAGGACAGCTAAATATCCTTTCAATGTGGATATTTATGTTACTTGCTAAATTTACGCACAAAAAAATCTTTCTTTGGACTCATGGCTGGTATGGACGAGAATCTACAGTAAAAAAAAATATAAAGAAATTATTTTTTAGTCTTGCTGACGGAATGTTGATTTATGGCGATTATGCAATAAATCTAATGAAAAAGGAGGGATTTAAAGCAAGTAAACTATTTGCTATACATAACTCATTGGATTATGATAAACAAATCACTATTCGCAACAATATTATGCCAACATCTGTATACACAGACCATTTTGGCAACGATAATCACAACTTAATTTTCATTGGCCGCTTAACCAAAATTAAGCAACTCGATATGATTCTTGAAGCTCTAAAACAATCAAATCAGGCAGGTATAAACTACAACTTAACCTACATTGGTCGAGGAGAAGATGAAGATCAATTAAGAAATATAGCCAAAGAGCTTGGAATTGAGAAGCAAGTATGGTTCTATGGAGCATGTTATGCCGAAGAGGAACTTTCACAACTGATATATAGTGCCGACCTATGCGTCGCTCCCGGCAATGTCGGTTTAACATCTATTCACTGTTTAACGTATGGATGCCCAGTGGTAACACATAATAATTTCCCGATGCAGATGCCAGAATTTGAGGCTATCAAAGAGGGTGAAACAGGTGCTTTTTTTACATATAATAATCAAGACTCATTAACAGAGACTATAAACAAATGGTTCTCACTCTCTCTCAATAGAGAAGATGTGAGAGCAGCAGCATATAAAGAAATCGATGAGAGGTGGAATCCACATTATCAAATCGAAATAATTAAAAATCTATTAGAAACCAAGTAGCATGATCAATATCAAATATATTTTAGCTAAAGTAATAGAAAGGATGATGATTCCTGCTATCTATAATAGTACTATTGATAGAACTTCGCGTATTGGAGCTCGCAGCGTTATGGCCAACTCGACTTTAGGGAAATACTCATATTGCGGTAATGATTCATCAATTAATGACACAGACATCGGACATTTTTGCTCGATCGCTAATAAAGTGCTAATTGGAGCAGGAGACCATCCAATAAATAATGTTTCAACATCCCCAGCCTTTTATGGCTCTTCTCGTAATGGCGTAAAGCGTAAATTGTATCATGGCAAACAGCCATTGCCGCCAAGAACTACAGTTGGCAATGATGTATGGATTGGATATGGAGCATTGATTAAATCTGGTGTAAATATCGGTGACGGGGCTATTATAGCTATGGGTTCTATTGTGACAAAAGATGTAGCACCATATGCTATTGTTGCGGGAAATCCAGCTAAGCTAATAAAACATAGATTTGAAAACCAATTAATATTTGATATGTTGAGTTCTGAATGGTGGAATCTAGAAGGTGATATATTATGCGAACTAGGTGAATACATCAATGAGCCAAGCATTTTTTTAGAAAAACTTAATAATATAAAACATAATACGCGAACAAAATAAGTCAATCATGTTAGATATATCTGTGATAATTCTCACATACAACGAAGAGTTACATATTCGGCGATGCATAGAGAATATTCTCCCTATAGCTAAAGATATTTTTTTAGTAGATAGTTATTCGACCGACAAAACAGAGGCAATTGCTCTTGAATTAGGTGCTAAAGTATTAAAAAATAGATGGGAGAATAATCATGCCAAACAGTTTAATTGGGGCTTAGCCAATTGCCCTATAAAAACTCAATGGGTGCTTAGGTTAGATGCAGATGAGTATCTAACACCAGAATTATTGAAAGAGATAAACTCTGAGATTGGATTGCTAGAGGATGATATATCTGGCGTAATATTTAATAGACGCCACATTTTTATGGAGAAATGGATGAAGAGAGGTGTTTATCCGGTTAAGCTTTTGCGATTGTTTAGATATGGTAAAGCAATGTGCGAGCAACGCTTGATGGATGAACACATTCAACTCACTGAGGGCAAAGCTATAGAGTTTAAAAATGACTTCTGTGATCACAACCTAAATAACTTATCCTGGTTTTGTCATAAGCATGTAGATTATGCTGTGCGTGAAGCGGCTGACTTACTAGACATAGAACTTAATATAACTACGGCAAGTCAGCAAACATCCGGGATATTGCTTTGCAAACAAGCTAAACAAAAAAGGATAAATAAATATCGCTATGCTCGCCAACCTCTATTTTTTCGCTCTTTTGCATATTTTTGCTATAGATACTTCTTCAAAGGTGCTTTTCTTGATGGCAAAGTCGGTTTTATATGGACATTCATGCAAGGATGGTGGTATCGCACTTTGGTAGATGCTAAGGTTTACGAAATAAAATCTATCTGCGGAAAAGACAAAGAGAAAATCTGCTTATATCTTAAAGAGCATTACAAATTAGATATTCAACAACAACCAAATGAAAATAACAATAATAACAGCCACACGCAACAACAAGGCGACAATTCGCGATACGCTTGAGAGTGTGCTGGGGCAGGGGTATAAAGATATCGAATATATTATTATCGATGGCGTGAGTGAGGATCGGACGCTCGAGATCGCCAGAGAGTATGAGCTGCGCTTTGAGGGTCGGATGCGAATTGTAAGCGAGCCCGACAATGGGATCTATGATGCTATGAATAAGGGTATTGCGCTCGCTACGGGCGATGTTGTTGGGTTTCTTAATTCCGATGATTTTTTCTCTTCGGATGATATCTTGGAGAAGATTGCAGAGGGCTTTTCCGATGGCTCTATAGATGCTGTGTATGGCGATGTTCACTACGTTGATCACCACGATTTGAAAAAGTGCGTCAGGTATTACTCCTCGGCAAAGTTCACGCCCTCGATGATGAGACGAGGATGGATGCCGGCTCACCCCTCGTTCTATTGCAAGCGCGAAGTATACGAAAAACATGGCTCTTTTGACTGCTCATTTAAGGTTGCTGCCGACTTCGAAGCACTCCTAAGGCTAATATATGTCAATGGAATAAGGGTAAAATATTTACCCCTCGACTGCGTTACAATGCGCACAGGAGGAGCCTCGACATCGGGACTAAAGAGCCACAAACAGATCTTCAGCGATCACATGAGAGCACACCGGAAAAACGGCGTACGATCAAATTATTTTCTCGAAGCAAGCCGATATATTGAAAAATTATTCGATCTTTGTATGCAAAAGATAAACTTTAAATCATAGATGAAAAAAGCACTAATCACAGGAATCACAGGCCAAGATGGATCGTTCCTCGCTGAGTTTCTTTTGGAGAAAGGTTACGAGGTTCATGGAATTATTCGCCGCTCATCGTCGTTTAATACTGGGCGCATTGAGCATCTATACTTGGATGAGTGGATTCGCGATATGAAAAATAGGCGACTCTTGGAGCTTCATTATGGTGATATGACCGATTCAAGTTCGCTAATACGAATTATTCAGAAGATTCAGCCCGACGAGATCTACAACCTCGCAGCGCAGTCGCATGTCAAGGTTTCGTTCGATGTGCCGGAGTATACTGCCGAGTGCGATGCGATTGGCACCCTTCGCCTGCTTGAGGCCGTTCGCATATTGGGAATGGAGCGAAAATGCCGTATATATCAAGCATCAACATCCGAACTCTTTGGTCTGGTGCAGGAGACTCCACAACGAGAGACTACCCCCTTCTACCCTCGCAGCCCCTATGGAGTGGCCAAGCAGTATGGTTTTTGGATCACCAAAAATTATCGCGAATCGTATGGGATGTTTGCCGTAAATGGTATACTTTTCAACCACGAATCGGAGCGTCGAGGCGAAAATTTCGTCACTCGCAAAATCTCATTGGCCGCTGCCCGTATCTCGCAAGGATACCAAGACAAGCTCTACCTTGGCAACATGGATGCACTTCGCGATTGGGGCTATGCGAAGGATTATGTCGAGTGCATGTGGATGATGCTGCAACACTCTGAGCCCGAGGATTTTGTCATCGCAACGGGTGAGCACCACAGCGTACGCGAATTCACAACTCTCGCATTTCAAGAGGTCGGAATCACCCTACGCTGGGAGGGCGAAGGGGTCGACGAGAGGGGAATCGACCAGGCTACAGGCAAAATATTAGTGGCTGTCGACCCTAAATTCTTCCGCCCTTCGGAGGTTGAAGTGTTATTGGGCGACCCCACAAAGGCAAAGACCACCCTTGGATGGAATCCAACACAAACATCATTCTCTGAGCTAGTTAAGATCATGGTTCAGCACGATGTGAAGTATGTTAAGAAGTTCCACGAGCAGTTAGATATCAATTTATAATGGAAAAATCGGCAAAGATATTTATTGCGGGGCATCGCGGAATGGTTGGCTCGGCGATACTGCACAATCTGCAAAATCGTGGATACAATAATTTTGCTTTGCGAACCCACAGCCAGCTCGACTTAACCTCGCAACAAGCTGTAGCTGAGTTCTTTGCCGAGCAAAAGCCCGACTATATTTTTCTGGCCGCTGCCAAGGTTGGCGGAATTGTTGCCAACGACACATATCCGGCGCAGTTCTTCTACGAGAATTCGATGATCCAAAATAATATCTTGCACTCATCATACCTGCATGGCGTAAAGAAACTCATGTTCCTTGGCTCTTCGTGCATCTACCCCAAAATGGCGGCTCAACCTATGAGCGAAGATGCCCTGCTTACGGGTCTTCTCGAGCCAACAAACGAGGCGTACGCCATAGCCAAGATATCGGGAATCAAGATGTGTGATTACTACCGCAAGCAGTATGGCTGTGATTTTGTGAGCGTTATGCCGACAAACCTGTATGGCACGGGCGACAATTACGATCTGCAAAGCTCGCACGTCTTGCCCGCCCTAATTCGCAAATTTCACAGAGCGAAGGAGTCTGGGCAGAGGGTTACATTGTGGGGCAGCGGATCGCCATATCGCGAGTTTCTGCATGCCGACGATATGGCCGATGCCACAATATTTTGCATGTTAAACTACTCGGACTATGGCCACGTTAATGTTGGCTCGCAATCGGAATTGACAATCAAGGAGCTCGCCGAGATGGTTGCACAAACAGTTGGTTATGAGGGCCAGATCGAGTGGGACACAACCAAACCCGATGGCACACCTCGCAAATTAATGGACTCCACAAAGCTATACGAGATGGGATGGAGGCCATCGATAGAGCTGCGCGAGGGCATAGAGCGAACATATCAAGAATATTTAGAAACATTGAAATAAGATGAAAATTGCAATTGTAGGTACAGGCTACGTAGGATTGGTCTCGGGAGCCTGCTTTTCGGAAATGGGTATCGATGTGACATGCGTAGATGTCGATCAAACGAAGATCGACAACCTATTGAAGGGAATTATTCCAATTTACGAACCGAATCTCGATGCGCTGGTGAAGCGAAATGTCGATGCTGGCCGATTGAAATTCTCGACCGATTTAGCCTCGATTCTCGACAATGTCGAGGTGGTATTCTCGGCTGTGGGCACCCCTCCAGACGAAGATGGATCGGCCGATTTGAAATATGTATTGGAGGTTGCCAAAACCATTGGTGAGAATATGAATCACTATATGGTGGTGGTCACAAAGAGCACCGTACCGGTGGGCACAGCACGAAAGATCAAGCAGGTCATTCAATCTCAACTCGACAAACGAGGTTTGGAGATCGCATTCGATGTGGCATCGAACCCTGAATTCTTAAAGGAGGGAAATGCCATAGACGACTTTATGAAGCCCGATCGTGTGGTTGTTGGCGTTGAGAGCGCGCGAGCTCAGGAGATTATGACTCGCCTATATCGCCCGATGTTGCTCAATAATTTCCGTGTAATTTTTATGGATATTCCATCGGCCGAGATGACAAAATATGCCGCAAATGCAATGCTCGCCACACGTATTTCGTTTATGAACGAGATCGCAAATTTGTGCGAAGCGGTGGGTGCCGACGTAAATATGGTGCGCAAAGGAATCGGTAGCGACTCACGTATAGGCAGTAAATTCCTATATGCTGGGTGTGGCTACGGAGGTTCGTGTTTCCCAAAGGATGTAAAGGCTTTGGTGAAGACAGCATCGCAAAATGGATGCCAGATGCAGGTATTAAATGCTGTCGAGGCGGTAAATGAACACCAGAAAAATATCCTCTTCGAGAAGTTCTCGAAACACTTCGAAGGCCAGATAAAGGGTAAAAAAGTAGCTATTTGGGGCCTAGCCTTTAAGCCCGAGACCGACGATATGCGCCAGGCTCCATCGCTAGTACTGATCAAGAGCCTAATCGAAGCTGGGTGCCAAGTGGTGGCGTACGACCCAGTGGCAATGAGCGAATGCAAGCGCATAATTGGCCACCAAGTTGAGTATGCCAACAACCTATACGACACAGTAATAGATGCAGATGCAATCTTCCACGTAACCGAGTGGAAGGAGTTCCGCATGCCAAGCTGGGAAGCTATCAAGCGTTCGATGAGGCCAAGCCCTATTATGATCGATGGGCGCAATGTGTTTGATGCTCATGAGCTCGAGAACCACGGATTTACATACCACTGCATCGGTCGCTAGAGTCTCTTCTTTGCAAAATTCTATTTTGGGGATTATTAGAACTCCCCTTTAGTTAGGTGTTCGATCACTACATCCGAAGCGTTTGAGGTAAACCATTTGATCTGGTCGTCTCTGCGGAACCATGTCATTTGGCGCTTGGCGTAGCGTCGCGAGTTTCGTTTAATTAGCTCTATGGCCTCAAGGCAGGAGATTTCACCATCAAAATATTCGAACATCTCGCGGTAGCCAACTGTCTGCAATGCGTTTAGAGCTCTATGAGGATATAGCGCCCTAGCCTCGGCTTCAAGCCCTTCGCTTATCATTGCATCTACACGCAGGTTAATACGCTCGTATAACTGCTCACGTGGCATATCTATTCCCACCTTAACAATCACAAAATCACGCATTTGCTTCTCGCCACTCCTAAATTCTGAATAGGGACTACCACTAGCAATCGACACCTCTAAGGCTCGTAGTATGCGCGAGGGATTTTGCCTGTCTACCACCTGGTAGAATGTTGGATCGAGCGCCTTTAGCTGCTCAAGAAGTGGCTCTAGCCCCTCGACTGCAAGGCGCTCTCGAAGCTCACCACGAAGTTCATCACTCACTTGTGGCAAATCATCAAGGCCCTCACAAAGTGCCTTGATATATAGGCCCGAGCCGCCCACTGCAACTACCCTATCGTGAGTTTTAAACAACTCATCCAGAGACTTGAGCGCCTCGATTTCGTAGGCTCCGCAATTAAATTCCTGATCAATATTTCGACATGCAATCATATGGTGCTCAGCTGATTGCAGCTCACCAGCCGTTGGTTGTGCCGTACCAATTGCCATTCCTCGATACACCTGCCGTGAGTCGGTAGAGATAATCGGAGCAGCGAAGGCCTGCGCGATATCGATGCTCAATTTGGTCTTGCCTGACCCGGTGGGACCAACCACCACTATGAGTTGTTTAGTAGCCATCGTCGTATGCGTCATCGCCATCAAAATCACCAAAATCGCCCATCATCTCCTCGAAAATTGAACCATCATCAACAGATGCATCGGGGTCGAATTGATCGGGAGCAGTGGCATGTGCAAACACCTCGCAAGGGTACTTATTCGGATCTGCAACCTCCTTTGCATCAACCAATTCAAGGTAGTATGCACGCGAGGCAAACAGATCGAAATTATAGATCAAACGATCGTGCATATAGTGCATCACATCGCACAACCTCACCGAGTCCATCGCCTGCGGAGCAGCAGCAACCTCATCACCCTGCGAGGGCTCAAAACCCATATCGACGGTTGTAAATTCGGCCAACTTTTCCCACTGCGCATCGGCCGTGAAGAAGGATGTTATGCAGGGCTCATACTCCAACGAATCTATTATAAAGTCGTGAAAATCAAGCAGTGTGAAAATCGATGGCACGTCGTAATCACGAACGAAATTATCGTTCTGGTCGCTCAACATTCTAAATCTGTAAATTAGCATATCTGTAAATTTTATACTAGCAAAGATAATACAAAAAGTCGACCTAAAAAAATCCACAGCATTATATTAGCAGCAACTATATAAAAAGTCCAATTAAAATTGTATCTTTGCACTTTAAGATATTAATTGATAAGATGAAGAGAATACGTAATTTTTGTATTATTGCACATATAGACCACGGTAAGAGCACCTTGGCCGACCGTTTGTTGGAGAAGACTAACACACTGAACCAGCGCGAGATGCAGTCGCAAGTGTTGGACGATATGGATTTGGAGCGTGAAAAGGGAATCACAATCAAGAGCCACGCGATTCAAATGGAGTATACCGCCAAATCGGGCGAGCAGTATACACTCAACTTGATCGACACTCCGGGACACGTGGATTTCTCGTACGAGGTGTCGCGAGCAATCGCATCGTGTGAAGGAGCACTGCTTGTTGTTGATGCAACGCAAGGCATTCAGGCTCAGACAATTTCGAACCTCTATTTGGCCGTGGGCAACGACCTTGAGATCATTCCTGTGCTCAACAAGATCGATGTTGAATCGGCAATGATCGACGAGGTGAAAGACCAAATCATCGATTTGATTGGCTGCAAGGGTGAGGATATATTACTTGCTTCGGGAAAAACCGGCCTCGGAGTAGAAGATGTTTTAGAGGCGATAATCGAGCGTATTCCAGAACCAAAGGGCGACGACGATGCTCCGCTGCAGGCGCTAATCTTCGACTCGGTATTCAACCCCTTTAGAGGTGTAATTGCCTACTATAGAGTATTTAACGGAACTATCCGCAAGGGTGACCACGTTAAGTTTTTCAATACCGGCTGCGACTACGATGCCGACGAAATCGGAGTACTCAAGCTAAAGATGTCGCCTAAAAACGAGGTGCGCTCGGGCGATGTAGGATATATCTGCTCGGGAATCAAAAACTCGAAAGATGTCAAAGTGGGCGACACAATCACTTCGATGAGCAACCCCTGCCACGAGTCAATCGGAGGCTTCGAGGATGTTAAACCAATGGTCTTTGCCGGAGTCTATCCCGTTGAAGCTGACCAATATGAGGATCTTCGTGCATCGCTCGACAAGCTGCAACTCAACGATGCATCGCTCACATTTGAGCCCGAAAGCTCACTTGCACTTGGCTTTGGATTCCGCTGCGGATTCTTGGGATTGTTGCACATGGAGATCATCCAAGAGCGCCTATATCGCGAGTTCGACATGGACGTAATCACCACAGTACCAAACGTTTCCTACACAATCACAACAACAACAGGCGAGGTGACCGAGGTGCACAACCCATCGGGGCTTCCCGAGATAACAAAAATCGCAAAGATCGAGGAGCCATATATCAAGGCGCAGGTAATCACAAAATCTGAGTTCTTGGGCAACATCATGAAGCTCTGTATTGACAAGCGCGGAACGCTTACCAATCAGACATTTATCACCCAAGACCGTGTGGAGGTAAATTTCGAAATGCCACTTTCGGAAATCGTTTTCGACTTCTACGACAAGCTGAAAAGTGTATCGAAGGGCTATGCCTCGTTTGACTACCATCGCACTGGCTATCAGACAAGTAAGCTTGCCAAACTAGATATTCTGCTCAATGGCGAACCGGTGGATGCCCTCTCGTCGTTGATCTATGCCGACAACGCATATGACTTTGGTCGTAAGATGTGTGAGAAGCTAAAGGAGCTGATCCCACGCCAGCAGTTCGACATCGCAATTCAGGCGGCAATTGGTGCCAAGATCATCGCCCGCGAAACGGTAAAGGCAGTGCGTAAAGATGTGACAGCCAAGTGTTACGGAGGTGATATATCGCGTAAACGCAAGCTCCTCGAAAAGCAAAAAGCCGGAAAGAAACGCATGCGTCAAATTGGCTCGGTGCAGGTTCCACAGTCGGCATTCTTGGCTGTCCTTAAGATGGATTAAAGATATGCAGCAAATGGAAAAATGTGAACAGTTGGCATCGTTTAATTTTTGTCCAAAGTGCGCAGGCGCATTCTTGGATAACAACATAAAATCCAGAAAATGTGGAAGTTGCGGCTTTACTTACTACTTCAACCCCTCGGCTGCAGTTGCGGCAATAATTAAAAACACGAAGGGCGAGATATTGGTTTGCACGCGCGCACATGAACCAGCGAAGGGCACCTTTGACCTTCCCGGAGGATTTGTCGACTGCTTCGAGAGTGCCGAGCAGAGCGTTTCTCGCGAAGTTTTGGAGGAGTGCAATTTAGAGGTTACTCACTTGAAATACCTCTTTTCGCTGCCCAACATATATAATTATAGCAATTTCGACGTGCATACCGTGGATATGATCTTCGAGTGCGAGGTTAGCGACATGGAGTCGATGAGAGCCGACGACGATGTGGCAAGTTTGCAGTTCGTGGCTCTCGAAGATTTAGACGCTTCGCTTTTTGGGCTACCCTCAATTCGCCTAGCTGTAGAACGTTACAAAATTGAAAATCAATAATTTAAGTATAGATAACTCTAAAAAAAATTGCAGGTATGAATTCTAAAAAATTTATTAGTATGGCACTTAGTGTGGCTTTGGCAACAGCAGCATTTAGCTCATGTGGAACTGGCAGTGCTCCAGCCGAGCAGGCAGAGGTAAAAGAGGTAGAAATTATTGCACCAGCCGAAGTCTCGACGTGGGTATCGCTCACCGTAGCCGAAGGTAAACGATTGATTGCTAAAGGAATAATGCAATCGCCCGAAGTAGCTAAAGCCATGGAGAATGCAGCAGTTTTAATTGCGCGCGGCTCGACAAATCAATATGTTTTAGAGGAGTTTATGGGCCAAAGTATCGAAGATGGTAGCTTCATGACAGGTCGCATCACACCAAAAGGAAAGGCGCAACCAAAGGTTAACGACTCGAAAAAGGAGTACCTCTATAAGGGCGGTGAGCTTAGCGAGGTGGAGTCATTCGAAGAGGCTTTGCAGTCGCTACCAAAAGGTTCGGTGGTCTTCAAAGGTGGTAACATCATGAACCACAACCAGAATAAAGCAGCAGTTTTGATTGGTCACCCAACGGGCGGAACTATCGGTGCGATCGACAAGGTATTGTCGGACGATATTAAACTTATCGTGCCAATTGGCCTCGAGAAAAACAGCTCTGTAGATATGGATTTCATGGCGGTTAACTTCGCTGAAAAGCAAGACAAAGCCCCTGCTATCCACATACTTAACGGCGCCATATTTACCGAAATCGAAGCAATCAAATGTGTTGCCGATGTCGAAGTTTACCAATATGCTTCGGGTGGTGTAAACGGTGCCGAAGGTGCTGTAAGCCTACTTATTCGTGGCGATGCCAAGCAAGTAGCTATCGCCACAGAGTTTATAGATAGCGTGTATGGCGAGCCAGCGCTATTCTCTGAGGCCGAGTAGTTTGCTTATGCTTGAGACTGCCTCCGGCGGGCGCAGATAGCACCTGCGCGGGTGCGTATTCTCTTGCACTTTGGGATACGAGCTTTCAGCTCTAATAGATTAATAGTCAATATATTGAATCAAACAAGTTTGTCCAATATATTGACTATTAATCTATATTAAACACCCTACGGATGTTTAATTCCAAACCAAGGTTTCGTTAGGGTGAACTTCGAATTGGGTTTAAATGCCTTCAGGCATTTAATAAATTCAAGCGAACATATTCAAAATTACTTATTGCGAATAATCCACTCAGCAATTTGAACTGCATTTAGGGCAGCACCCTTCTTAATTTGGTCGGCTACACACCAGAATGTCAAGCCGTTATCAGAGCTGATATCTGAACGTATGCGTCCGACATAGACAGGATCTTTGCCGGCAATAAATAGTGGCATTGGGTATACCTTCTCCGCAGGCTCGTCCATCAACACAACACCCTCGGCAGCGGCGAAGGCCTCACGCGCTTGCTCTGGCGACACTGGCTCCTCGGTCTCCAACCAGATGCTCTCGGAGTGAGCTCGCATAACTGGCACACGCACACATGTTGCCGACACTTTGATATCGGAGTGCATAATCTTGCGCGTCTCGTTAAACATCTTCATCTCCTCCTTGGTGTAGTCGTTGTCACCAAACACATCTACCTGAGGGATAACGTTGTATGCCAACTGGAAGGCAAACTTATCGATCGTAGGCTCATCACCACGATTAAGCTCAGCATACTGCTCAACGAGCTCATCCATCGCTGCAGCACCTGCACCACTAGCCGATTGATATGTCGATACTCTAACGCGCTTGATGTGCGAGATCGACTCGATAGCCTTCAGCGCAACAACCATTTGGATGGTTGTACAGTTTGGATTTGCGATGATATTGCGTGGTGCGTTTAGTGCATCTGCTGGGTTCACCTCGGGTACTACCAATGGCACATCGTCGTCCATGCGGAAAGCGCTCGAGTTGTCGATCATCAATGCTCCATGCTTGGTTATGGTCTGCGCAAACTCCTTAGATGCCGAGCCACCAGCCGAAACTAGCGCGATATCGATATCCTCGAAGTCGTCATTGTGTTGCAACAACTTAACTGTAAGCTCTTGACCTTTAAACATATATACCGACCCAGCACTTCGAGCCGATCCAAACAGCACCAACTCATCGATTGGTAGATCGCGCTCTTCCAATATCTTTAGGAACTCCTGTCCCACAGCGCCACTTGCGCCAACTACTGCAAATTTCATTCTATTTCTTATTATATATTGTTATTCAAAAAATTCCTCTTCCACTTCATAATTGGCATCCTCACTCACAACGTTGCGGCTCTCCTTAGCGCAGTTATATGTGATTGCACCTGCAGGACGAACAAATCTATCGCTACGGCTCACATCGAGATTTGGATTTTTGTAGACATTCTCAAAAAAGCCACCAACGATTGGAAGTGCCATCACAGAGCCCTCACCACGCGAAAGAAGATGCACAAATTGATCCTCTCCACCGACCCACGCACCTGCCACAAGTCGAGGTGTAACGCACATAAACCATGCATCGCGGTTCTTCTGCGAGGTTCCAGTCTTGCCTCCGGCCTCCACATCCGATAGGTTGTAAGCCCACTTTAATCGAGACGCTGTACCGCCATTGACCACACCTTGCAACATTCCAAGCATCGTATATGCAGTCTTATCGCTAATTGCGTCCTGCGACTGAGGGATGAATGTCGAGATGACATTTCCTTGGCGGTCCTCAATGCGAGTAACAAAAATCGGATCGGTATAGACTCCTTGATTTACAAAGGTCGAATATGCTCCAACCATCTCAAAAACATTCGATTCCGAGGTGCCAAGGCACAAGGCTGGCACCGGATCGATAAAGCTCTTGATACCCAAATTGTGGATGAAGTTTGCAACGGCTGCAGGTTGCTTAGCTTGCTTCATAATCGATGCCGAATAGTTGTTTCGACTCAAGGCAAGACCCCATGAAAGAGGGTGCAACACGCCATCGTAGACGATATTTCCAGCCTCCTTTGGTGACCATGCAACACCATTAGCCGATTCGATAGTCACAGGCAAGTTAGGCACTGTGGTACAAGGAGTTAAGCCCAATTGATCAATTGCAAAGGTATAGATAAATGGCTTGATTGTCGATCCAATTTGGCGCTTTCCTTGCTTTGCCATATCGTATTTAAAGTATCTGAAATTGGTTCCTCCGACATATGCTTTGACATTTCCATTGCGCGGATCCATCGCCACGAAACTTGCTCTCATCAGGCGTTTAAAGTGCAAGATCGAGTCGCGAGGAGTCATCACCGTATCGCGCTCACCTTTATATGTAAAGAGTTTCATCTCGCGCTGCTCGTCGAAGCTCTTCAATATCTTATCGTGCGAAATCCCTGCGCGATTCATCTGATAATATCTATCGGAATATTTGATCGCATTGTCCATAATGTTCTCGACCGCGCTCTTTGGAGCGTCAATAAATAGGGTCTTGGTAGCCTTATATTGGGCATCCATCATTGGCTGGATAACGCTCTCCATCTGCTTTTGAACCATCTGCTCGGCAATGCGCTGCATATCGGCATTGATCGTTGTGTAGATCTTCAATCCATCGCGGTAGATGTTGTAGGGGGTGCCATCAGCCTTTAAATTCTTTTTGCACCATCCATAGATTGGGTCCTCGTCGTAGCGCTTAACTGCTTGATTATAATCCCAATCATTATTGAACTGATTGCGTTTTGGACGCTCGGCATTCATGGTCAAACGCAACATCTCGCGGAAATAGGTGGCTTGTCCATAATTATTCGACACAGGCGAATAATCAAGATCGATAGGCAGCGCCGAGAGAGAATCGGCCTGAGAGCGTGTGATAGCCCCCGCCGTAGCCAAGCGACTGATTACCAGGTTGCGACGAGTAACGGCATTTTTAGGATTTGAAACCGGAGAGTAGCGCGTTGGCGCATTGACCACTCCAACCAACAGAGCTGCCTCTTGAATATTTAGCTCATCGGGCATCTTATTGAAGAAGGTCTGCGATGCTGATTTAATGCCATATGCATTCGAACCATAGCCAACTGTATTGAGATACATGGTCGCAATCTCCTCCTTGGTGTAGTTATACTCAAGCTTAACTGCTGTAATCCACTCCTTTAGCTTGGTGACAACCAATTTAGACATGCGAGCAGTCTTGCTGCGGTTTCTTACCGTATCGCGAGGAAATAGGTTTTTTGCAAGCTGCTGAGTGATGGTCGAGCCACCTCCCTGCGACTGATTTTGAAGTGCGATGGTCTTGACTCCCACACGGAAAAGCGAGGGAATGTCGACACCTCCATGCTCGGTAAAACGTGCATCCTCGGTGGCGATAAGTGCCGCAACAACAGGTGGAACATCGACTCCATCGAGTGAAATATGATCGGCTGGATCTACCGGAAAAAGCTGGGCATACTGCATATACGAGCGATTTTCGATAAAGAAAGTACCGATAACCTCTCCATTATCAGAATAAATTTCAGTTGCCAAATTGCTCTTTGGATTCTCCAATTCGACAAACGAGGGTAGACGTCCAAAGAGACCCGCACCGGTCAAAGCTAGAAGTGTTCCAATCAAGACAAAGGGGCTGAAAACCGCAAGCCACATCAGCGTTACGATCAACCTACCTTTTTTTATAGTTTTCGCGTTCTTACTCATAATGGCACAAATTTACAAAAAAAGTGGTATAGTGACTAAATTTTCAAGAACTTTTTTATCATTAAAATGTATTAAAATGGCAGATCTAGCCCAAACTGGAAGTAGAGATTACGGTCTTTGGGCTTGTACAACGATAGGGTTACGCTAAGCGTAGAGGCTGAAGTGAGCGAGATTGCATTGAGATCGACAATAAAATCTACGCCATAAGAGTAGATCGATTCACGCAGCGCAGCATATGGCTGATATTGAGCATAATCGAGCCCAAAACCTAAGGCTAACCTCTTGAAATAGACTAGATTAAACATGTCAAAATCTGGATACGAAACCGGGAATTTGTATTCAGTACGGGCCGCAAAATAGTTATTATTCGAGACATCCAAATAGCTATAACCACGAGGCATAAGCACCGATGAGACGTAGCTCAAAGGGTTATAACCATCCAGCTCAAAGCCACCAACAGAGTCTTGATATGCGGCGGCAAGAGTAAACGAATTATTCCGAGCCAAGCCCGGTGTAAATAGCTTCGCATAGAGCGAATAGAGGTGCGAAAAGTCGGAATTGAAGGGGTCGAGCGCATAACTGACGCTAAGCGAATAGCCCAATGGCGTGGTCATATCGTGCGAGGCCGACATGGCATAGCTCGAATAGCTTACGCCCGCTGAGAGCTTATTTAGCCCCGTGACAATATCATCGCAATACAACCCAGTCTCCATAAATCCAGTCTCAGGGTTAAACTGCTCTACAACTCCCAAACCCGTTGGTACTAAGCCATTTGAGTAGCTCCAACCAGTATAGAATTGCAACCAGCTATAGTTGTATCCACGGCTGAAATATAGCGGTAAGCTGGCCGATACACCCACACTATTATACTTTTTTAAGTCGTATTGTGAGGGGTCTAACAAGTAGACATTTTGCTCTCCTCCGTAGGTTGCCGACAGAGACAAATCAACGCCCAGGCCATCGTAATTTAGACCTGCATTAAGCACAGAACCTTGATAGCGATCCCAGCCATAGGCCAAAAATCCCTCGCACGACGAGAGCAGATTTTGAGAGATCAGTGTCGCCCCTAATCCAACATCTAAGGTCATCTCACTGAGGATGTTAAAGGGGTCAAAACGGAATGGCGTCCAGCTATGAAGATTGAAGAGATGAGTCCCTTTTCTATACTTTTTCGCATCCTTCTCATCCTGCGATGACTCCTCTGTTTGTAGATCAAATTTCACAGTGTCTAGGTTGATCACACCCCACTTTCTATGCTCAGCATTTACCTGATTTTTAGGCACTTTCGAGTAGCTGACCTGACAAATTGAGCTATCAAGATCTTGCCTAGAGAGGTGGTAACCAAACCTATCGTAAGTGGTCATATAGAGCTGAGAGTCAACTGCCGAGCCTTGAAATGATCCATATGTCGACTGTGATAATTGAAGCTCGGTGCCCGAGGCGATATCCAACGAGTGCACCTCATCTTTGCCCGAGGCGATAGAGCCGAAATACAACTTTCCATCGCGAGCCGTAAGGTTACTCAACGAGATATATGCCGGGGTGGTTATTGGCGCAAACCCATGTTCGGTCTGCTGCTCGATCCACATTCCATCGTCGCCCGTAACGATGATATAGAGTCGCTCGGTGGTGTTGTCCCAAGCCATTGCATGCACCTCATTGGGAAATGGTATACCTATGGTTTTCAACACTTTATCGTCACCTAACTCAACGACTGAATAGCGTCCCGAAGGGTCATATTCAACATAAGCGATATGTCGAGCAGAGTCACCTATTGGCGTTGGATACAGTGCATTTTTGGCCCCCTTAAACGCTCGTGGTCGACCGTCCGAAAGATCCATATAGCAGAGTTGCGAGTTGACATCCTGCGCAAAAAGTGCCGAACGTCGATACTCAGTCCACCACACTCTACCTCCTGCATACGAAGGGCGGGTCGAGACTGCACCCGTGTGCGCTAACTCACTATGCTCCAGTGTTTCAGGATTAAATAGAACAAATTGCGAGGGCTCTTTATAGTCGCTGCGAAGCAATAATAATTCACCATCGATAATACTCAAAGGGTGCGAATAGGTGATAAAATTATTTTTCTCGCCCGACGTCACAATCTCAGCAGAATTCTCGACATCAGATGCTTCGTCCCACAATTCAATCAACTCTGAGAAGGTGTCGTAGAAGAGCTCCTTTGTCGAGGTATCATAGAATTTACGCAGCGCAATATTGTAAGGGAGAATGAATTGCGGATTTCGCGAGATATACTCAAAACTCCTATCCAATATATTTTCACCATACCTATCGTAGGCATACGACATCATCTGGTAGCCCATGTTGTAATGGTTGGGGATATCCTGAATATATGAGCCACAGCGCCACTTCATGTAGTTGCGTCGATCCAAAAGTTCATCGGCCAGAGCCCTATAGCCCATCGTAAACGAGGGTTGAAGCCCACGTCCATAGGTCGACATATTTGTCTCGAGCATAACTGCATCACCCTCAAGGGCATAGAGTGGAGCGAAGAGCAGCGACACAGCCGCTCCCTGTTGCCCTAAAAGGTAGTTGAAGGCCTTAATTGTTGACCTATTGAGGTTGTTATATTGAACTGCATGGCGATATTCGTGTGCCACCAACTGCTTAACCCAAGGCATCGAGTAGCTATCGATGGCAGGAGTAGAGAGAAACTCAACGCGCAAGGGCATCCACATGACCATACCATTCGACGAAAAGTTATCGGCATGGACAACAAAGGGAAGATTCATTGCCGGATACTTGAAACCGAAGTTCTCATAGGGCTGCACGGCGTCGATATAGCTCAACATCCGCCGAGCATTCATCAAGGCCGTGTCGGGGAAAATCACACTCACATCCTGGGTTTCGATTCGACTCCATGAGATTGAGGCGCGGTCCGACCCCCATGAATAATATTGAGCATCAGCAACTTGTGCCACGCACACAAATATCACAGCATATAAAACCCTAAGCATTTGCCTCATATCAACCACCTGCTTTTTTGGATTTATAGCCGCTCTTAGCTAGAATTTCGACAACTCGATCGCGGTGATCGCCTTGGATAATTATCTCGCCATCTTTGGCAGAACCACCCACGCCACACTTGCTCTTGAGCACCTTGGCCAGCTCCTTGAGGTCATCGTCGGCACCAACAAAGCCGCGAACAATAGTTGCGACCTTGCCTGCACGGTGTTTTTTGTCTAACCACACACGCAGATCTTGCTGCCCTGGGGCAAGCGTCTGCACCGAATCATCACTGGTAGTATATTGATAATCAGGCGATGTTGAGTATACCATACCCAACCTATCTTTCCAATCGTTTGATGCCATAATGAAGTTTAAAATGTATACGCAAAAATAGTGAAAATATTGCAATATGCAAAATGAATAACTTGGCATGGATGGGTGAGTGGGTAAAAAAAAATACTTTCTTACTGCCCGTGGGCGGGCGGTGATAGCTCCCCGCGGGTGCAGTTATTATTGCCACAAAAAAAATGACTAACAACCCTGCCAAACAGAGAAGTTAGTCACTCAAATATTTAGAGCTAAATTATGCCTCCAAAGCGAAACGCTTGTATGCGATAACTGTTGCTGCTGGATTTGACTCCTTGATAAGCTCAGCGATAGATTTCTTCTCGCCTACTACTGCTTGAGCAAGAAGAGTATTCTCCTCGAAGAACTTACGCATCTTACCCTCAGCGATCTTCTCAAGGATAGCCTCAGGCTTGTTAGCATTCTTAGGATCTTGCTTCATCATATCGATAGCAATCTTGCGCTCGTGCTCAACTACAGCTGGGTCACAGTCTGCCTCGCTGATAGCGATAGGAGCCATTGCAGTTGCCTGCATAGCTACGGCGTGAGCTGTCTCCTCTGCGATTGGCTCGTTGAAGCCAAGGAGAGTACCCAATTTTTTGTTGAAGTGAACATAAGCTGCGCAATATGGAGCCTCGATGCGAGTGTAGTTCAACTCGATCTTCTCGCCAGTTTGACCTGACTTCTCAGTTACCATATCTTCGATTGTGCGACCCTCAGCGTTCTTGTATGCCAAGAATGCCTCAAGATCTGCAGAATCGCTCTCGACTGCTAGGTCAAGAATTGCATTAGCCGATGCAGAGTACTCGCTGTTTTGTGCTACGAAGTCAGTCTCGCATGCAAGACAAACCATATAAGCCTTAGTGCCAACGATCTTAGTCACAACAACTCCCTCAGAAGCCGAGCGATCGGCGCGTTTTGCAACTACGAGTTTACCCTTTTCACGGATGATATCTTGTGCACGAGCGAAATCGCCTTCAGCCTCTTGAAGAGCCTTCTTGCAATCCATCATACCAGCACCAGTCATCTTGCGAAGTTTCATTACTTCTGCTGCTTTAATTTCCATAGTATCAATTGATATTTATAAGTTAAATTACTCAGCTTTAGCCTCTTGAACCTCAGCTACTGCCTCAGCTACAGGAGCCTCTTGAGCTGCAGGTGCAGCCTCGGTAGCAGCAACAACCTCAGCTACTGCTGCATCGTCGTTAGCCTTAACTACCTTTTTGATACGTGGTTTAGACTCTTTACGTGGAGCTGCATCCTCAGATGCTGGGTTCTCTTGAGCCTCTTTCTCTTTCTCGAGTTTGCGCTCTTCGATTCCCTCTGCGATTGCAGCACACATTACGTCTAGGACTACTCCGATTGATTTAGCCGCGTCGTCGTTTGCAGGGATAACGTAATCGATGTTAGTTGGATCACAACAAGTATCTACCATTGCAAAGACTGGGATATTCAATCTTTTTGCCTCTTTAACAGCG
>JAWXTD010000015.1:0-45206 GCA_044433805.1 Rikenellaceae bacterium | reverse complement strand
GAAAACCCCTCAATCATTAAAAAATCTCGCAGAGATATTGCCCGTATGGAGACAGTGTTGCGTGAGAAGAACGCTAATTGTTAATACCATTATGGAAAGAAATCTTAGAAAAGAGCGTATTGGCGTAGTTGTGAGCAACAAGATGGAGAAGACTATCGTAGTTGCAGTTGCACGTAAGGTAAAGCACCCTATCTACGGTAAGTTCGTTAACAAGACTACTCGCTTTGTAGCAGAGTGCTTGGACGAGACTATCAAAGAGGGCGATACAGTACGTATCATGGAGACTCGCCCATTGAGCAAAACAAAACGTTGGAGACTAGTACAAATTTTAGAAAGAGCTAAGTAGTTATGATACAACAGGAAAGTAGACTCGTAGTTGCTGACAACAGCGGTGCAAAGGAGGTTCTTTGTATCCGAGTGCTTGGCGGTACAAAGCGTCGTTACGCTTCTATCGGTGACAAGATTGTTGTCACTGTAAAGAGCGCTTCACCATCGGGCGACGTGAAGAAAGGAACTGTCTCAAAGGCAGTTATAGTAAGAACATCAAAGGAGGTTAGACGTGCTAACGGTTCGTATATTCGTTTCGACGACAATGCCGTAGTTCTCCTTAATAATCAGGGTGAGATGCGTGGTACTCGTATTTTTGGACCTGTAGCTCGTGAGCTACGCGACCAACATATGAAGATCATCTCGTTGGCACCTGAAGTATTGTAATTTAATAAAAACAGATCTCAGATATGTCAGCAAAATTGCATATTAAGAAGGGGGATATGGTCATCGTTAATGCAGGCGATAGCCGTGGACAGCAAGGTAAAGTCCTTTCGGTTAGCATCGAAAAGCAACGTGCAATCGTAGAGGGTGTAAACCTTTGCAAGAAAGCACAAAAGCCTAACGCTGAAAATCCTCAAGGTGGTATCGTTGAGCAAGAAGCTGCGATACACATCTCAAACTTGCAGGTGATCGACGCAAAGAGTGGCGCAGCTACTCGCATTGGTCGTCGTGCAGGTGAAAATGGTAAATTAGTTCGTTTCGCGAAAAAATCAGGGGAGGAGATTAAGTAATGGCATACGTTCCAACACTCAAAACACAATATAAGGAGCAGATCGCATCTGACCTTATGAAAGAGTTCGGCTACTCAAGCATCATGCAGTGTCCAAAACTCGAGAAGATCGTTATCAACCAAGGTATGGGTCAAGCTATCGCCGACAAGAAGTTGATTGATATTGCTCAAGCAGAGCTTACAACAATTACTGGTCAGAAAGCAGTTCAAACCAAATCTCGTAAGGATATCTCGAACTTCAAACTTCGTAAAGGTATGCCTATCGGCGTACGCGTAACTCTTCGTGCAAACAAAATGTACGAGTTCCTTGAGCGTCTAGTTGCAGTGGCTTTGCCACGTATCCGCGACTTCAAGGGTATCAACGAGAAGTTCGATGGTCAAGGTAACTACACTCTCGGCATCACCGAGCAGATCATCTTCCCAGAGATCGATATCGACAAGATTTCAAAGATCTTTGGTATGGAGATTACCTTCGTAACAACAGCTAAAACCGACGAGGAGGGCTACGCTCTACTTAAAGGATTTGGTCTACCGTTTAAAAACGCTAAAAAGTCAGAATAAGCTATGGCAAAAGAGTCAATGAAAGCACGCGAGGTAAAGCGTGAGAAACTTGCAAACCGCTATGCTCACAAACGTGAGGCGATCGCAGCTGCTGTAAAGGCAGGTGAAATGGATCACGAAGAGGCGTGGATCGCCCTTTCGAAGTTGCCACGCAACTCGAATCCTATTCGTCAACACAACCGTTGTAAGCTTACTGGTCGTCCAAAAGGATACATGCGTTTGTTCGGTATCAGCCGTATTCAATTCCGTGAGATGGCATCAAACGGTTTGATCCCAGGCGTTACCAAAGCAAGCTGGTAGTAGTAAACTTATGAGTAGGGTATGTAGGCTTAGGCCGATGACCCTACTCTAGTAAAAGTATTTATCAATAGAGGGTGGCTCGTGTGGCTACCCCTTATTGGTGAATATGCATTTTAGGTGAAACTTTGAGGGTGCATGCTCTGTGCCCGTATGGTGAGTGGTGTGGCTAATGCCCGCTTGCCGTAGAAGTTGCTCCTTATATGAATCGCGATCTTTTTTGATTGCGACTCACCAAGCACAAATGCTGGTGTGGTGCCGATAATTTTGTTGTTGGTCGCTTGTAGTGAGTGTGGTCTATTCCATGCGCAGTGCACCTAAATTTAGCTTGGAGAATTAATGTTAGCCATCATTGTGCTAACATTTTTTTGTTTGTATTGGATGCATGGCTTTTGTGAGATGAGAAAATAATTCGCAAAAAGTTACCCTAAAATGCTGATAATTGAGAAATTATCACTATATTTGCCCACTTTTGTGCGCGTAATGAATGTACGTGCTCGGAGTAAAATGTGCGAGGGTAGATTGTATCTGCCTGAGTTACAGAATATTAACTAAATTATTAATTTTTAACTTTTAATTCATTATGACAGATCCAATCGCGGATTTTCTAACCAGAATTAGAAACGCAGTGAAAGCCAATCACAAGGTGGTTGAAGCTCCTGGTTCAAAAATTAAGCAAGAGATGACCAAGATTCTTTACGATCAGGGTTACATCCTAGCTTACAAATTCGACACTGATGAGAAGGGTTTCCCTATCATCAAGATCGCATTGAAATGGAACGCACAAACCAAGACCAATGCAATCAAAAACCTTAAGCGTGTGAGCCGTCCAGGTTTGCGTCAATACGCATCGGTTAATGATATGCCACGTGTTCTTAACGGTTTGGGTATCGCAATCGTATCAACATCTAAAGGTATCATGACCGACGCTGCGGCACGTCGTGAGAGAGTAGGTGGCGAGGTACTTTGCTACGTTTATTAATTGATTTAACAGAAAATTTTATGTCAAGAATTGGTAAATTACCTGTAAACTTGCCCGCTGGCGTAACCGTAGAGGTTTTAGCTGGAAATGTGGTAAGCGTAAAAGGGCCTCTTGGGACACTGACTCAAAAAGTTGATTCAGATATCACAGTAGAAGTTGGCTCTTACAAAGAGAAGGACACAGAGAAGGATATCCCTGCAGTGCTTGTAAGCCGTCCAACTAACCAACCACGTCACCGTTCACTACACGGTCTTTATCGTTCACTTATCAACAACATGGTTGTAGGTGTATCTAAAGGCTTCGAGATCAAACAAGAGTTGGTCGGAGTAGGTTTCAAAGCGGAGACTAAAGGTCAAATGTTGGAGTTGAGTCTTGGTTACTCACACGACATCCACGTAGAACTTCCTGCAGAGGTTAAGGCAGTAGCAGTAACTGAGAAGAAAGGAAATCCTATCATCACACTAACGAGCAGCGACAAACAACTTGTAGGTCAAGTTGCAGCGAAGATCCGCTCATTGCGTAAGCCTGAGCCATATAAGGGTAAGGGTGTTAAGTTTGTTGGCGAGCAAATCCGTCGTAAGGCAGGTAAGTCAGCAGGTGCTAAATAGTAAATAAGGTCAGATTATGTCATTAAGTAAGATAGAAAGAAGATCGAGAATCAAGATGCGTATCCGCAAAATCGTGAGCGGTACAGCACAGATGCCTCGAATGACTGTATTCCGTAGTAACAAACAGATCTACGTACAGTTCGTCGACGACCAAGCAGGTGTTACTCTTGCAGCTGCCTCTTCAGTAGAGGTTGCAGATCAGACTGCTGGTAAAAACAAAATAGAGGTTGCTGCCGTTGTAGGTAAGCTCGCTGCAGAGCGCGCTATCGCCAAAGGTATTTCGACAGTAGCATTCGACCGTAACGGTTACCTTTATCACGGTAGAGTTCAAACATTAGCGGATGCCGCACGTGAAGGCGGTCTTAAATTCTAAGCGATTATGTCAAATAGCAATATACAAAAAGTACGCACAAGCGACCTTGAGTTGAAAGACAAACTCGTGAGCATCCAGCGTGTTACAAAGGTAACAAAGGGTGGTCGTACATTTACCTTCTCGGCAATCGTCGTAGTAGGAAATGAGAACGGTGTCGTTGGTTATGGTTTGGGTAAAGCATCTGAGGTAACTACTGCAATCTCAAAAGGTATTGAGGATGCAAAGAAGAACCTAGTGAAGGTACCTATCATCAACGGAACTATTCCTCACAAACAAGAGATGCGTTACAGCGGATCAGAAGTTATGATTCGTCCAGCAGCTCCCGGAACTGGAATCATCGCCGGTGGTGCGATGCGCGCAGTATTGGAGTCTGTAGGTGTTAAAAACGTCTTGGCTAAGAGTAAAGGTTCATCTAACCCTCACAACCTTGTGAAGGCTACAGTTGGAGCTCTTTGCGAGTTGCGCGATGCTTATAGCGTAGCACAAGTTCGTGGTATCTCTATGAAACAAGTCTTTAACGGTTAATCTCAAGGAATACTATGGCAAGATTAAAAATCACACAAGTTAAGAGCCGTTGCGGCGCTTCTGAGCGTCAACGCGCTAACCTCGATGCATTGGGTCTTCGTAAGATTAACGCTTCAGTTGAGCACGATGATTCTGCAATTATCAAAGGTATGATCCTTAAGGTTCAGCACCTAGTGAAGGTAGAAGAGGTAAAATAGTTTATAACATTTAAGTCAATTTCAGACAATGGAACTCAATAAACTCCAACCCGCTAAGGGTTCAACCCACCACCAAAAACGTATTGGTCGTGGAGCAGGTTCTGGTCACGGTGGAACATCTACACGTGGTCACAAGGGTGCTCAGTCGCGTTCTGGTTACTCTCGCAAGCTAGGCTTCGAGGGAGGTCAAATGCCACTTCAACGTCGCCTTCCAAAATTTGGTTTTACAAACATCAATCGTGTAGAGTACAAGGCAATTAACCTCTCTACCATTGAGGCGCTTTCTGCTAAAACAGGTGCTACCGAAATCAATATCGAGGCACTTATCGCAGCAGGTTTTGCTCAATCAAAGGATCGTGTTAAGATCTTGGGCAATGGCACCGTATCTAAAGCATTGACAGTTACAGCTCACGCTTTCTCTGCAAGTGCTGAGGCCTCTATCGTAGAGGCACAAGGACAAGTAGTAAAGTTGTAAGGTTACGCTAATACCCAAAAATTATGAATACTCATATTATTGTTGCCATCCTATTCGCAATTGTTATTGCATTTTTGGCTGCTAACAAAAAAGTTGTCGAGACTATCCGCAATATCTATAAAATTGAGGAGCTTCGCAATCGTGTAGTCTACACATTGTTGCTTCTTTTGGTTTATCGTTTGGGTAGCTTCGTAGTTATTCCCGGTATCAATCCAAACCTTTTGGGCGCGGGTTCAGCTATGGCGGAACAGTTAGAAGGTAACGGTCTTTTGGGCCTACTAAACGTATTCTCGGGTGGAGCATTCGGTAACGCAGCAATCTTTGCACTTGGAGTGATGCCATACATCACAGCGTCGATCATTATCCAACTTTTGGGTATGATGATCCCTTACTTCCAGAAAATCCAGAAGGAGGGTGAAAGCGGTCGCCGCAAGATGAATCAATGGACTCGTTTCCTTACAATTGGTGTTTTGGTTTTGCAAGGCCCTGCTTATATCGCAAACCTTTATCACCAAGTGCCAGAGGCATTCGTATATGGTAACTCATTCGGATTCACAGCTTACGCTACGCTAATCCTTATCGCAGGTACTATGTTTGTAATGTGGTTGGGCGAGAAAATCACTGACAAGGGTATTGGTAATGGAGTGTCGCTAATCATCATGATTGGTATCATCGCACGCCTTCCACAAGCACTTTTGGCCGAGGTTACAGCGCGTTTCCAAACATCAGACGGTAGTGTAATTATGATCATCCTAGAGCTAGCAATACTCTTCTTGATCTTTATGGCTACTATCGCTCTTGTTCAAGCAGTACGCAAGATACCAGTTCAATACGCAAAACGTATTGTTGGTAACAAGCAATATGGCGGTGTTCGCCAATATATCCCGCTAAAGATGAATGCGGCAAATGTTATGCCAATCATCTTTGCACAAGCTTTGATGTTTATTCCAATGCTTTTTGCTAACATAGCTCCAAACTTTGCGGCAGCTTTTGGCAATATGACAGGTTTTTGGTATAACTTCACACTCGCAGTGTTGGTGATCGTATTCACCTACTTCTACACAGCGATTATTGTAAATCCTCAAATGATGGCCGACGACATGAAGCGCAACGGTGGCTTTATCCCAGGTGTTAAACCAGGAAAGCACACTGTAAGCTACATCGATGGCGTCATGACGAGAATCACACTTCCAGGCTCAGTATTCCTAGCATTTGTGGCAATTTTGCCAGCTTTGGCTATGAACTTATTGGGTATTCAACAAGCGTTTGCTTACTTCTACGGTGGTACTTCGTTGTTGATTATGGTGGGTGTAGTTCTTGACACTCTCAAGCAGATAGAAAGCTACCTGTTGATGCGTCACTATGATGGTCTTATGAAGACTGGTCGCATTCAAGGTCGTTAATTAAGTTTTATCACAAGTCAGAATGATATACTTAAAAACAGAGGAAGAGATAGAGCTGCTTCGCGAGAATAACATCTTGGTGAGCAAAACTCTCGCAGAGGTGGGTCGCCACATCCGCCAGGGAGTTTCCACTAAGGAGTTAGATCGAATAGCTGAAGAGTTTATTCGTGATCACGGAGCAGTTCCAGCTTTCCTCGGTTACCAGGGGTTCCCAGCATCGTTGTGCGTTTCTGTCAACGAGAATGTGGTTCATGGTATCCCGTCAGATAAATGTATCTTGAAAAATGGAGACATTGTATCGGTTGATTGTGGTACGTTTCTAAAGGGGTTTGTTGGTGATTCGGCATATACGTTTGCCGTAGGCGAGATTGCGAAGGAAGTTAAGCAACTGCTCGATGTCACCAAAGAGGCTCTTTATAAAGGTGCGGCTCAAGCCAAAGCCGGAAATCGCGTAGGCGACATCTCGCATGCTGTACAGCAATATGCAGAGAGTTTCGGGTATGGCGTGGTGCGAGAGTTAGAGGGACATGGATGTGGTCGTGCGATGCACGAAGCACCGGGTGTTCCCAACTTTGGCGCAAGAGGCAGAGGTCCGCTGCTTAAGGCAGGGATGGTAATCTGCATAGAACCGATGATTAACATGGGCACAAAAGCGGTAGTATTCGAGAGCGACGGTTGGACTGTCCGCACTCGAGATCGCAAACCTTCGGCACACTTCGAATTCGCAGTTGCAGTAGGTAAAAATGGTCCAGATATTTTGACGGATTATAGTATAATCGAAAAAGATTTAAAAAATTAGACTCATGGCAAAACAGACTGCTATTGAAAGGGACGGAACAATTATCGAGGCACTTAGCAACGCTATGTTTCGAGTTGAATTGGATAACGGTCACGTTATCACGGCCCACATCTCCGGAAAGATGCGTATGCACTACATCAAGATTCTTACCGGCGATAAAGTAAAGGTAGAGATGACACCTTACGATTTGAGTAAGGGTCGAATCTCATTTAGGTACAAATAACCAACGGTGGGGCTTATTTGTGGCGGCAATCATAGTGCCGACCGGAAATGGGCTTGACCATAGATTGCTTAACACACACAATGAAAGTAAAAGCATCAATTAAGAAAAGAAGTGAGGATTGCAAAATCGTTCGTCGTAAAGGTAAGCTTTACGTGATTTGCAAAAAGAATCCTAAGTTTAAAATGCGTCAAGGTTAATTGACCATTGATTAAACGATTAATTAAAGAAGAAAATTTATGGCACGTATAGTCGGTGTAGATTTACCAAAAAACAAGAGAGGCGAGATCGCTTTGACCTATATCTATGGTATTGGTCGTAGCACTTCTCAAGCTATTCTCGACGAGGCAGGCATTAGCTATGACCTCAAAACTGATGATTGGAATGACGATCAGATTGCAGCAATCCGTTCTGCAATTGCTTCAATGGGCCTTAAGGTCGAGGGAGAGTGTCGTTCAGTCGTACAACTAAACATTAAGCGTTTGATGGATATCGGTTGTTACCGTGGAATCCGTCACCGTATTGGTCTTCCTGTTCGTGGACAGGGTACTAAAAACAACGCTCGTACGCGTAAAGGTCGCAAGAAGACAGTCGCTAACAAGAAAAAGGCAACTAAGTAATAGACAAAAGTTATGGCAAAGAAAACTGGAACAGTTAAGAAAAAAGTTGTTAAGGTTGGAGCAGCAGGTATGGTTTACGTGCACTCAACATTTAACAATGTTATCATTACAATTACCAACGAGGTTGGTGATGTAATCAGCTGGTCTTCAGCAGGTAAAATGGGCTTCCGTGGTTCTAAAAAGAACACTCCATATGCTGCACAGACTGCATCTGCCGATTGCGCTAAAGTTGCTTACGATATGGGATTGCGCAAGGTTAAGGTTTACGTTAAGGGCCCAGGCGCTGGACGTGAGTCAGCAGTACGTACTATCCACGGTGCTGGAATCGAGGTTACCGAGATTATCGACGTAACACCAATGCCACACAATGGTTGTCGTGCACCTAACCGTCGTCGTGTATAATCCGGCAGCGACAATAACAGATCAATTAACGATTTAAATTAGTAAAACAATGGGAAGATATATAGGACCTAAATCAAAAATTGCCAGAAAGTTTGGCGAGGCTATCTTCGGTGCGGATAAAGTTCTCGAGAAGAGAAACTATCCTCCTGGACAGCACGGTTTGGCTCGCAAGCGTAAGAAAGTCTCTGAGTATGGAGAGCAACTTAGCGAGAAGCAAAAAGCAAAAGCTACCTACGGACTACTTGAGAAGCAGTTTGCTCGTACATACGAGGCTGCAGGCCGTATGGGTGGTATCACAGGTGAGAACTTGTTGAAATTATTGGAGTGTCGTTTGGACAATGTTGTTTATCGTTTGGGAATCGCTCCTACACGTGCAGCAGCTCGTCAATTGGTGTCTCACCGTCACATCTGCGTGAATGGAAGTGTGCTTAACATTCCATCATATTCACTTAAGGTTGGCGAGGTAGTATCAGTTCGCGAGAAGTCTAAGAGTCTTGAGGTTATCACATCGTCACTATCGGGTGCCGCAAAAAGCCGTTACGCATGGTTGGAGTGGGATCAAGTGTCAATGTCTGGTAAGTTCCTTCAACGTCCTGAGCGTGAGGAGATTCCAGAGAACATCAAGGAGCAACTTATCGTCGAGTTATACTCTAAGTAGTAATCATACAACACACAATTAATTATGGCAATATTAGCATTTCAGAGACCTGAGAAGGTAATTATGGTCGAGTCAACTCCCTCATTCGGAAAGTTCGAATTCCGTCCGTTGGAGCCTGGCTTCGGTATGACTATCGGTAACGCATTACGTCGTATCTTGCTCTCTTCGCTCGAAGGTTACGCAATCACCACTGTTAAGGTTGGTGGCGTAGATCACGAATTTGCCGCTGTACCCGGAGTGATGGAGGGAATGATCGATATCATCCTGAAACTCAAGCAGGTTCGTTTCATCCGTACTGTCGACAACGAGGAGGCAGAAAAGGTGACTATTCCAGTTGTTGGAGTAACAGAGCTTACTGCCGGATACATTTCAAATTTCCTCTCATCGTTCGAGGTATTGAACCCTGATTTGGTAATCTGCCACCTCGCAGCCGGCACAAAGATGCAACTTACTATCACTATTGGTAAGGGGCGTGGATATATCCCTTCAGAGGAGAATACCCCAGCCGATTGCGAATTTGGTACTCTACCGATTGACTCTATTCACACTCCAATCAAGAATGTGAAGTACTCGATCGAAGATTACCGTGTGGAGCAGAGAACTGACTACGAGAAGTTGAATCTTGAAATCACTACAGACGGTTCGATCCATCCAAAGGAGGCGCTTAAAGAGGCAGCTAAAATCCTTATCCAACACTTTATGTTGTTCTCAGACGAGAAGATCACAGTGAATATGGAGGATAGCAGCAGCGCAGAAGAGTTCGACGAGGATGTTCTTCACATGCGTCAACTACTCAAAACAAAGCTCTCAGACCAAGATTTGAGTGTGCGTGCTTTGAACTGCCTTCGTGCAGCTGATGTTGAGACTGTTGGCGACCTAGTGAAGCTTCATCGCAACGACCTATTGAAGTTCCGTAACTTCGGTAAGAAGTCGCTCACAGAGCTCGACGAGTTGTTAGACTCTCTCAGCCTTAAATTTGGTATGGATGTATCAATCTACAAACTTGATAAAGATTAATTAAATGAGACATAATAAGAAATTCAATCACCTTGGCAGACAAGCGGGTCACCGCAAAGCAATGTTGGCAAATATGGCCTCATCGCTTATCATGCACAAGCGTATCGAGACTACTGTTGCTAAAGCAAAGGCTGTACAGATGTACATCGAGCCTTTGGTAACTAAGTCAAAAGAGGATGTAACTCACCAACGTCGTATGGTGTTCTCTTACCTCAAGCAAAAAGAGGCAGTTACTGAGTTGTTCCGTACAATTGCACCAAAGATTGCAGATCGTCCGGGTGGATATACACGTATTCTTCGCACAGGTTTCCGTTTGGGTGACGCTGCCGAGATGTGTATCATCGAGTTCGTTGACTTCAACGACGCTTACACCCTTGGAACTGCACCAGCAGCTGCAGCAGAGGCTAAGCCAAAGACTCGTCGCTCACGCAGCAAGTCGGCAGATAAATCTACTGATGCAGTAGAGGATGCAACAGTTGTAGAGGCAAAACCAAAGAAAGCAGCTGCTCCACGCGCTCCACGCGCAACAAAAGCAACTAGCGCTAAGGTTTCTGCAACAAAAACAAACGTAGGTAAAAAGATGTAATAACCCCTAGGGGCTTACGCTAATTACTATAGCAAAAGAGGTCTCCACTTAATGTGGTGGCCTCTTTTTTAGATACAATAATTGCATGATAGTATCCATCTGAATTATGTTTCTATAATTTTGTGTCTTAAAAAGATCGTTTTTAGAGAAACTTTTATTAATTTTGTGATTATGCATTCAACTAAAATTGCCAATGAATTAAAATTTAAATAGACATATTAGAAGATTAATAGCTTTGACTTTATTCTTATAACCGACCAAGTACAAAGATAAGAGGTTTTTTATCGTAGCCTCACCAAAGTCCTGCAAAGCAAAGAATTGATTCTCACGTCCAATTAGACGTGGGCTTCACTTTTTGCAGGCGGGTACCTTGGTCGGACCTTAAGAATGAAAAGTTGTAAGCGCGCGTCTTTTCTTATGCCATATTACAGCGTTAATAAGGAGTAGCCGAAAACCTAGCAGAGTAGGCAAGTAAGATAAATAAAATTATGGACGAAATGATTAAGTGTCCCGCATGCGGTGAGCAAATTGCTATTGGGTCAAAAATGTGTAGTTATTGTCAAGAGGAGCTGGAGAAACAATGTCCTTGTTGCAAGGAGTGGATTATAGCCGACGCAAAGCGATGTAAACATTGCGGCACATGGCTTAACAAGTTTAGTAAGGAAAAATTCGAGGGTGTAACGCCCAGTGCTGAGCCTGAATCCTCTAGTTCTGATGGAAGTGTCAGTGCCTTTGTTTATATTGAGGCAGCTCTTGCTATCTATCTTTTCGCTGAGTTGATGGAGTGGGGATGGATAGTTATAATAGGCGCTTTTTTTGTGAATACCCTGCTGCTTACAACAGCTATATATAGAGTAATATATACCATTGCGGTGTCGGCTATATGGGGTTTGATAGGTCTATCTGTGGCTCCACTTTTGATGGATGAAAGCGACTTTGAGATAGAGATGCGAATGATGACAGATAATTTCGGTGATTATTGGTGGATCGCGCTTATTGTATTTGTAATATCTCTAGGATTACATGCATCTTATATGACAAAAGAAAAGTAGATACGATGGAAGATTTAACCTCAAAGAAATGTCCTTTTTGTCAAGAGGATATTAATATAGATGCAAAAAAGTGTCGCCACTGTGGTAACTGGTTATCAAAATACGAAGAAGAGAAAGATAAGAGTTCAGCCGAGAATGCTGGCGATGCGCTCTTTGGATGCATTTTCCCTCTGTTAAAGGTAGCCGCACCTCTTCTCATTGCCTATTACACCGTCCCTTCATATGAAAAATTAGAGCGCGAGGCTACTAATAGTGCCGTTGAGTGTATCGTGGATAGCTATTCAAATAATGAGTTAGTTAATATGCTTGGAGGAGATGATGCAAGCCGACTATGGTCGATGCTCATAAATGCCAATGAGCAACAGATTAAAACTGAGTTTGAGAAGAAAAATAGTATTGCTGTTTACAAAAAGAAGTTTTGGTCGAGTGCTAAAATCTACAACTATAAGTGTCGCGAAGGTGAGACAATTATGTTCTCTATATTCGGATTCAATATTCCTATGATTGATATCGACGATATTGAATTATAAAGATTATCTCTTAGTTTTTATAGCAGGGCAAACGCATGAAAAAATACCTTCTTATGCCTCCGGCGGGCGCAGATAGCACCTGCGCGGGTGCAGCTAATGTTGCGATATTAGGCTTAGAGCTAGAACCCAATATCAAGGTTCACTTCGCTGATTTGCTCATGGCAACCGCAGGTTGACATAGATATAAAATAATAGATGAGATTGTTGAAAACTTGTTTACATAAAATTACATCTATTATTTTATATCATTAGCGCTTTTAAGCGCTGCAAATCAGTGCACTACAAAAGTCAAAAACGTAAGTTTTTGGATCCAAGCTCAGCTTGGTGCCCGCGCGGCATATGCGCGATGAGTAAGCTTTTTTCATACTATTACCCCATATTTTACTTTGACATAATTTTGATTTTAAATATATTGTTGTATCTTTGTATTACTAGGATGGTCGGTAATTTGCTACGATGCAGATTCAGCGGGCTGTATAGTGCTATAATTTAAATAGAGAGATATGGGTTTTCCACATAATAACATAGGATCATCGAAGCGTATTTGTGCCATAACAATGGTGCGCGACGATAATTTTTTTCTTGAAAAATGGATAACGTATTACGGTTCGCAGTTGGGTCGTGAGAATCTCTATGTTTTTATGGATGGGGTAGATCAAGTAGTACCCGATTTTTGCAGTGATATTTGCGTTACCCATAAGGAGAAAATCCGCTACGATAGTGTTGTTGAGTCAGAAAAACGTCGATTAGCATATTTGAGTGATCGAGCTCGAGAACTTTTCGAGCGCTACGATATTGTTATTGGAACCGATGCCGATGAGTTCTTGATTGTCGATCCAGATTTGGGAGTCTCACTACCACAATATCTAAGTCAGGTCAAGGGAGGTACAAGTGTTTCGGGCCTAGGAATAGATGTGGGCCAGCATTTGGATCATGAGACGGAGATCGATTTGTCGCAACCGCTGTTGGGGCAGCGTCGATTTGGCTATCTCTCAACGCGATATACTAAGCCAAATACGCTCTTGCGCCCAGCGATGTGGGGTAGTGGCTTCCATAGGGTTAAATATCGCAACTTCCATATCGATAGCAATCTCTATTTGTTCCACTTCGGAAGTATGGACTACAATATGCTTGAGCGTCGCAACAAGGCAAATGGATGGTCGGAGCGCCACCTTCGCAAGCGTGCACGCACGATCCATAAAATCACAAATCATAAGGTGCACGATTGGGGCTGTGCAACAAAATTTGCGCGTAAAGTGCAGACCTTCTGCAGATTACTATATGCTCCAAACAAACCTTCGATGATGTGGATGAAGGTTATTGTAGAGATCCCAGAAAGATTTAAAGGTATAGTATAGATGAGTAGCGAGCAAGAGAAGGGGCGAGTTGACCAGGGTATAGATGTAGTGATTGCATGGGTTGATGGCGATGATCCCAATCATGCACGCAAGCGTCGAGCCTTTCTTTCGCCTGAGTGCGATCAGACACAGATGGAGGATGTTGCCGGAGCTACGCGCTTTGCAGCGCAGGGCGAAATCGAGTTCTGCGTATTGTCGTTTCTTCGCTATGCGCCATTTGTGCGCAAGATCTATATCGTTACAGATGAGCAAGATCCACACCTAGAGCAGAGTGTCGAGCGAAATTTTCCAGATAATAGAATCCCAATAGAAATTGTTGACCACAAGGTTTTATTTCGCGGCTATGAGGAGTACCTGCCGGTGTTCAACTCGCTCTCAATCGAGACGATGCTCTATCGTATTCCCACTCTGAGCGAGCGGTTTATATATTGCAACGACGATTTTATGCTGCTTGGCCCAACTACCGCCGAAGAGTGGTTCGAGGGGAGCGCCCCAATTTGCTGTGGGGAGAAGTTTCCCACGTGGCTCGCCAGGCTGCTTCGTACCCTTAAGCCCAAGCGAAATGGGCACAAAACTTTCGGCCATAAAGATGCTATGCTAAATGCTGCCGATGTGATGGGCGTTAGCTATTTTGGATATATTGCCCACGCTCCGCTGGCGCAGCGCCGAAGGTCGTTCGAGAGTTTTTATGAGTTGCACCCCGAAGTTATGAAGGCTAATATATCGCATCGTTTTCGCGACGAGAGCCAATATAATCCACAGGTACTCTGTCACTTAGTCGAGGATGTGCACTATAATAACTGCATCTATAAATCGATCAAGGGGCGCACGTTATTCCTAAAGCCCACGCGTGAGAAGCCCAACTACATGGCCCGAAAACTCAAAGAGGCCGACACAATGGAGCATCTGGTTTTCGGCTGCATCAGCTCCCTAGATAAGGCAAATATTGAGCAGGTGGAGCTGTTCCGCGAGTGGTTCGAAAAACGCCTGAGTATTACACTAAGTAGATAGGTTTTTTCTGGTTTTTTGTAACTTGCTCACCTGCGCTCATGCCGCGCGGGCACCAAGCTTTTCTTGGATCCAAAAACTTACGTTTTTGACTTTGTCTTGCACTGATTTGCAGCGCTTAAAAGCGCTAACGATACAAAATAATAGATGAGATCTTTTGAAAGTAAACTTTCAACAATCACATCTATTATTTTATATCTATGTCAACCTACGGTTGCCATGAGCAAATCATCGAGGTGAACCTCGATATTGGGTTTAAATGCCAAAGGCATTTAATGAATTTTATAAGCGTGCATGTTGTGCAAATTTATTTGTGACAACTTGCTCGCTTCTAAAATCTTAAAACTAAAAGTTTTAAGCCCAATAGCGCAATAATAGCTGCACCCCCGGGGGTGCTATCCCCGGCTGCCGGAGGCAGTAAGAAAGTATATTTTCACCCCTTTACCTTGCAATAGTGTTACAATATGGTAAAAAAGTCAGAAATAATTCATATATTTGCACGTTTATAGCACATGTGTGCTAATTTATTTTTGAATTAAACTTATTGTAGGATGAAGAATATCGCTGTAATACTTGCGGGAGGAACTGGTAGTCGTTTAGGGCTATCGATCCCCAAGCAATTCTATAAGGTTGCCGGCAAGAGTGTTATCGAGCATACAATTTCAACATTTAACGACAATGTAAATATCGACGAGATCTACATTGTGATCCATAGTCAGTACAAGCAGATGATGGAGAATATATGTTTGAAGAATAATTGGGCCAAGATATCTAAAATCCTCAATGGTGGAGATGAGCGATATCAATCTAGCGTGAGTGCAATAAACGCATGCGAGGGTGAGTGTAACCTAATTTTTCACGATTCAGTACGCCCCTTGGTGAGCAACAGAATAATCAACGAGGTTATCGCAAAGCTCGATGAGTGTGAGGCTGTTGATGTTGCAATCCCAATGGTCGACACTGTGATTCAATGCGATGGTGATTATATCTCGCAAATTCCCGATCGTTCACTGCTTTTCAGGGGGCAAACTCCACAGGCATTCAAGCTTTCGGTGATCAAAAAAGCATACGAACTAGCTCTGCAGGATCCAGTGTTTAAAACTACCGACGATTGCGGTGTGGTGCGTAAGTATCTGCCCGAAGTGCCGATTTTTGTTGTCGAGGGCGAGGAGCAAAATATGAAACTCACCTACAAGGAGAATATATTTTTGCTCGATAAGCTCTTCCAGTTGAAGTCCGAGAAGCTTATTCCAACGCTTACGGCCGACGCTTTTGTGGGCAAGGTAGCAGTTGTTTTTGGCGGTAGCTATGGCATTGGAGAGTCGATCGTTGAGCAACTTCGCACTCTTGACTGTTCTGTGGAGTCGTTCTCGCGAAGCGAAAATGGAGTCGATATCTGCTCTGCACAGAGCGTTGCGCAGAGCCTGAAGTCTACTCACCAGAAGTATGGACGAATTGATTTTGTGATCAATACAGCAGCAATATTGATTAAACGTCCGTTGGTCACCACGCCCATGGAGGATATCAACACAATTATCGACACCAATATTAAGGGCATGATAAATGTGACACGCGAATCGCACAAATACCTCAAGGAGACCCAAGGGGCGCTGTTGCTCTACACCTCGAGTTCGTATACTCGTGGACGTGCATACTATAGTTTGTACTCGTCGACTAAAGCTGCGGTAGTGAACTTTGTTCAGGCGGTAGCTTTGGAGTGGAATTCAGATAAGATCCGTGTGAACTGCATAAACCCCGAAAGAACCAGCACCCCAATGCGAACTAAAAATTTCGGGCTTGAGGATGCGCAAACACTGCTAACGGCACAGGAGGTTGCCCAAGCTTCGATTACAGCTCTTTTGAGTAGCGATTCGGGCCAAGTGTTTGATGTTAAACTAACCAAATAATTTATATACACCAGAATGGAAGAGTTAACAATTGCTGAGATTCGCGCAGCACAAATCAATATTCTCGACACAGTAGTAGAATTTTGCAATGCAAACAATATTCGCTATTTCCTATGTGGCGGAACGCTGCTAGGGGCTGTGCGCCATAAGGGCTATATTCCATGGGATGACGATATCGATTTGATGATGCTTCGCGAAGATTATCAACGACTTATCGCTGAGTTCCAGCACGATGATATGACATTGCTTAGCCATGAAAAATTCGATGACTATTACTATCCGTTTGTAAAAATTTCGGATAATAACACCATTATGGATGAGACGAAATTTACTAGCGATAATAAGCAGATGGGCATAAATATTGATCTATTTCCTATTGATAGCATGCCTAATAATTCGCTGCTTCGCCGTCTGTATATCTTCCGCATGACCTTTATCCGTAAGTGTCTTCGTCAAAAACGTTATCGTTTTGGCCGCAAGCGCTTGGAGTCATCATTGCGCTTTGCAGCACGTGTGTTGCTCAAGCCAATTTCGCTCTCTGCATTTTGTCGTTCGTTGACCCGCGTGGGTCGCAAGTATAACGATAAAAATACTGATTATAAGGGTATTGTAGTGTGGGGATATAGCCAAAGAGAGGTGTGTCGTGCCGAGCTCTTTGCCTCGAGTGTGAAGCTGGAATTCGAGGGCAAGCAGTATGATGTCCCTGCGGGATACGATGAGTATCTATCAAATGTATATGGCGATTATATGCAGCTTCCACCGCAGCGTAAACAGCAATCGGTGCATAAATTTAATGTTTATCGCAAATAAAAATAGTGACAGTTTAGATGAAATTAGATCTTAAATATCGTTTATCGATTGGTGCTTTATCTGTTATTGCACTTTTGCCTCTGCCAGTGCTTTACATCATTGGAGATGTGATCTATTTTTTCATCTATTATGTGGCCAGATATCGTCGTAAAACGGTTCGTGTGAACCTCAATTTAGCCTTTGCAGATCGCCCAGAGTATAATATCCCAACTATCGAGAGGCAGTTCTATCACCATCTGTGCGATATATTTATCGAGAGCATTAAGGTGCTGCATATCTCCGACGAGCAGATGCGCAAGCGTTTTGTTGTGACTAACCCTGAGCTTTTGGATGAATTATCGCGCGAAGGCTCATCGCAAGCCTTAATGTTGGGTCACTACTGTAATTGGGAGTGGTGTCAAGCTATGTCGCTCTATTTTAACGGTCGTGATGATGCATTGGTGCAGGTCTATAAACCACTGCATAGCAAGACTATGGATCGTATCATACTGAAACTTCGCTCGCGTTATGGGCTCGAAAACATCCCTCAGCAGCGAGCTATACGTCAACTCTTTGAGATTCAAAATCAGGGTCGCAACTATATCGTGGGATTAATCAGCGATCAACGTCCATCGGGTCGAAACTTTCAGCATTGGATAAAATTTCTAGGAATGGATACACCCTATGTTGTTGGAGGTGAGAAGATTGGCCTTAAGACAAACGCAGTTTTTCACTACGTCTCATTTCAGAAAATTAAGCGTGGATATTACTCCCTGACCTACGAGCGCTTAGCACCACCAGCCGAAGGCGAGTATACCGAAGGGTACTACACTCGACAATTTCTTTCGAAGCTCGAGCAGAGCATTAACCGCGCACCTCAATATTGGCTCTGGTCGCACAAAATCTGGAAGCGCGGCGTAGATGGAAAGATGACCAACTACTATAAGTAGCCTGCCTATAACCATTCTTTAGGATAACTCTTTGAAAATAAGATCAAAGCGTCGGCGTAGCTCTGCGGGATTCGCCACAACTTCTCGCAACTCCTCTAGTCGCGCTGCATTCTCTGAGTAGGGTATGTAGAGCTTCAAATAACCGCCCTTGGCATATTTCTCTTGCAGGTGGTCACAAAAGCGTGCGTAGTGCTCATCGGCCGATGCTTGGGGGTTGAGCTTGAGGCCATATTGCACCGTGCGTCGCAGGGTTACCTCCACCGAGATTATTCTGTCGGCCTCGGCAACTATGCGGCCATATAGTGATCGTGGTTCATCTTTTGCCGATGCGCGGTGATCTTCGATTGCTTGGATCATTATCTCGATCTGCGCAGCGGTGAAATGCGAGGCGATAAATTGATCACGGCGCAGGATCTTACCCGATGCAATGTGGTGAAACTCACGCCCTTCGCAGAGCCCAACATCATGAAATGCAGCAATTACGTATGCCATCTCGCGATCAATCTCAGCGTAATACCTAGCAAGCGCATCGCTCTGCTCGATTACCGTTTGGGCGTGGTCGATGCTGTGAGCAGCATCAAATGCAGCATATTGTGGTATAATATGCTGCTCGATATATTTTTTTACCTCTGCTCTCATGATCGCTCTAGCTTATTGCTAGCAATTCGATATCGAAAATAAGTGTCGAGCCACCGGGGATATCGTCGATTGTGCGATCGCCATATGCCTCAGCTGCAGGGATATATACCTGCCAGCGGTCGCCAATGTGCATTGCGCGCAGAGCAATTTGCCATCCTACGATTACCTCGCGCAGGCGAAAGGTCTCAGGATAGCTATTCTTGCGCGATGAGTCGAACATGTGTCCACTGATAAGCGTGCCGGTGTAGTGCACCGATACAATGCTATTGCTCTCTGGTGCAGCACCTTGACCACTCTCGATGACTTTATATAATACCCCTCGAGCTAGTTGCTTGGTGTCGGGCTCAGCGGCTATTGCTTCTAGAAATGCGGTGTTGCGCGCTGTGTACTCTTTGTTTGGTCTCTTTGCCATCGTTACTCTGCGCTTTTTGGTTTTGGTTTGCGGAAAATTCGACGCTTCTTGCTCTTTGGCTTCTGCTCTGCGGTGCCCTCTGTAGGTGCAGATGTAGCTGGCGTGGAGTCTGTTGCAGCGGCAACCTTCTCTACCTGATCTGCTTTTTGCTCTTTGGGTTGCTTTGCGCGACGCTCGCCCGCGCCTTTGCCACCTCGGTTTTGTTGCTTGCTGCCACCTCCGCGTGAGTTTTTACCATTGCCACTGCCTCTACGAGAGCCGCCACGACCACGCTCAGGATGTGCCGATGGATTGTATACAGGGGCTTTGCCTAGCTCTTCAGGGATCTCTAACTGCTTGACGTCACGCTCGATAAACTCTTCTATACGGTGGAATTTTCCCTGCTCAGCCTCGTTCACAAAGGTGATTGCACGACCCGTAGCACTTGCACGACCCGTACGGCCAATGCGGTGGATATAATCTTCGGGATCGTGTGGCACATCAAAATTTATCACAAGGCCAATGTCGTCGATGTCAATTCCGCGAGCCACAATATCGGTAGCTACTAGGATATCGATCTTGCCATTTTTGTAGTTGAGCATAACCTCCTCGCGACGCTCCTGATCGAGGTCGGAGTGCATGGCACCAACATTAAGCTTCATGCGTTTAAGCTGGTAGCTAAGCTCCTTGACCTTGAGTTTCGAGCTGGAAAAGATTAGCGATTTTCCCTCTTGGGGCTGGCTGAATAGGTGGTCCACAATGGCCAGCTTCTGATTTTCGTAACATACGTAGATACCCTGATCGATCGACTCGCTAGGCTTCGAGATAGCAATATTTATCTCCTTGGGCTCCGTTAAAAGCTCTTTTGCCATTTTGCGAATTTTTGGCGGTAGGGTAGCAGAGAACATAATCGTCTGGCGCTTTTTAGGTAGCTCGGCCACCACGCGCATAATGTCGTCGAAGAATCCCATGTCGAGCATTCTGTCGGCCTCATCGAGGATAAAATGCTTAACACCTGAGAAGTCGATAGTGCCACTTTCGATATGCGCTAGTAGGCGTCCAGGCGTAGCGATAACCACATCCGAACCGCTGCACATTCCACGACGCTGCACATCCCAAGTCTTGCCGTCGCCACCGCCATAAACTACTGTGGTTGAGATTGGTAGGTAGTATGAGAAGCCTTGGAATTGAGTGTCGATTTGCATCGCCAACTCGCGCGTGGGCACCATAATTATAGCCTTGACTTTGCTATCGTCGTGGCCCTCCTCTTGGCGAGCTGAGATAAGCTGGCTAAGTAGCGGAAGTGCAAAGGCTGCAGTTTTTCCAGTTCCGGTTTGGGCGCATCCAATAAGGTCGCTGCCCTCTAATATGACGGGTATAGTCTGCTCCTGCACGGGAGTCATCTCCTCGAATCCCATCTCATCGATGGCATCCAACAGGTCGTAGTCTAAATCTAATTGATCGAAATACATGAGTTTTTAAATTATTGTTCCAAACAGGGTAGCCGAGGAGCAAGATGTAACTTTAACTCGCACGTAGTCACCTACTTGGATGTTATGGCGGTCAAAAATAACCACCTTGTTTTGTGAAGTGCGACCAAACATCTGGCTCTCACTTCTCTTTGATACTCCCTCGACCAATACCTCGAACTCCTTGCCTACATCCTGCGCATTACGCTCGGCTGAGAGGTTGTTTTGAAGATTGATGATCTCGGTGAGGCGCTCGGTTTTCACCTTCTCGTCGATGTTGTCGGGTAGGTTTTTAGACGCTGTGGTGCCGGGGCGCTCTGAATATTTAAACATATAGGCAAAGTCGTAACCCACGGTGCGCATAAGCGACAGAGTCTCTTGGTGCTCTTCGAGGCTCTCGGATGAGAATCCTGCGATAATGTCGGTCGTGATAGCGCAATCGGGGATTAGGCGACGGATTGCTGCCACACGATCCAAGTACCACTCGCGCGTATATTTGCGATTCATACGCTCCAACATCGCCGTTGAGCCCGATTGAGCCGGCAGGTGAATAGCGCGGCAGATGTTGGGCGTAGCTGCGATCACCTCCAAAAGTTCGTCGCTCATATCCTTGGGGTGCGATGTTGCAAAACGAACTCTGAGTAGTGGTGAGATTGCTGCCACGCGACGCATAAGTTCGGGGAAGTCGACCTCTTGGCTGCTGTATGAATTTACGTTCTGGCCAAGCAGAGTCACCTCGCGATAACCATTTTTGAACAGCTCACTAGCCTCAGCAACAATTGTTTGAGCATCGCGACTGCGTTCGCGACCACGGGTGTATGGAACCACGCAATATGTGCAGAAGTTGTTGCATCCGCGCATAATTGCAATAAAGGCACTTACTCCAGCCTTGTCCAAGCGTACAGGAGCAATTTCGGCATATGTCTCCTCGGTCGATAGCAGAGTGTTGACACCTTTTGCTCCTGCTTCGGCATTGCGAAGAAGTTGTGGGAGATCGCGGTAAGAGTCGGGTCCAGCGACGATGTCCACACCCTTGTCACCCTCCAATAGGCTCTCCTTTAGGCGTTCGGCCATGCAGCCAATTACTCCCACCACGAGCGTTTTTTTCTTGCGGCGTAGGTGCTTCATTTCGCTAAGTCGACCCCAAATGCGCTGCTCTGCATTGTCGCGAATCGAGCATGTGTTGATCAATATTACATCGGCATCTTCGATCTTCTCGCAATATACGTAACCCTCCTTTTGCAGAATTGAAACCACGATTTCGCTATCGCCAACATTCATTTGGCAGCCATATGTCTCTATAAATAGGCGCTTGCCCATCCCTTTTAGGGGGCGTAACGCATTGATGTCTATCTTCAAAATTTTTTGTGTTAATTGTAAAAAAAAATATTCTATTCGGCCTGCACCACATCCTTATCGGGGAACTCTTTGAACCCCTCGCCAAAGGTGTTGTATGCGTCGGTCACCACGCAAAAGGCCAGTGGGTCGAACTTTTTGATGGCGTATTGCACCGTATTGATCTCCTTGCGGCTTACCACCAAGAAGATCATCTCCTTATCGTCGTTCGAGTACATTCCTTTTGCCTTGATGTATGTTGCACTGCGCTCTAAGTCGTTGATTATAAAGTCGCGGAACTCTTCACTCTCGCGGCTCGAGATGACAAAAAGAAGCTTGTCGTACGAGGCACCATCGATAACATAATCGATCACTCGCGAGCCGATATATATGGTTACCAGCGAATATAGCGATAGCTTCCAGCCAGCTATTTCGCCCATCTCCAAAGCCTTTTCGGGCGATTGCAGAAATCCAAAACCGATAACAAAAAGGCCCATCAATACCACAGCACTATCGGCGAGCAACATTCCGTTGGAGAATTTGAAACCGGCGAACTTTTGGAGATACATCGCGATAATGTCGGTTCCTCCCGTTGTTGCACGATTGCGCAGCACCAAGCCTTGACCAACTCCCACGAGCACCGAGCCCATAATCGTGGCCAAGATTAGATCGTTCGACAGATCGATACTACCGCCCAAAAGTTGCGAGGGGTCGAGCAGTCGCATAGCCTCCGCTGAGGGGTATATCAAGCGATCGAAGAGATTCATAAAGCCCGGAGTGATGAGCGCAGCAAAGAGCGTTCGTCCGGCAAATTGACGCCCAAGGATCAAAATCGCGCTTATCAAAAGTGGGATGTCGAACATATATCCAAAAGTTCCCACCTGAATCGAGGGGAAAATATTGTGCATAACAATACCCATTCCATAGACCCCTCCCGGCACAATATTATATGGCGAGATAAAGCAGTTGTAGCCAAATGCTAAAAGCGCAGAACCCAGAACGATAAGGGCTATAGAACGCCACCATTCGGCAGAGAAGATAGGCTCTACTAATTTTTTTATGACACTATTCATTTTACTCAAATTAATCCCACAAAGATAGTCATTTAATAGCGAATAGACAATTTATTTTGATGATGTAGTGATTATTTACAGATAAAATTTATATATTTGTATTTCTAAACCAATTAAAACTAGATGATGATAGGTGTATATATAGCTGTGGCGCTGATAGTAGCGTACCTTTGCGGGTCAATTCCAAATGCAGTCTGGATCGGTAAACGCTTTTGGGGGATTGATGTGCGTGAGCATGGAAGTCATAACGCCGGAACTACCAATGTGCTCAGGGTTTTGGGTCGCAAGGCAGCTCTTCCTGTTTTTATCCTTGATATGCTCAAAGGCTTTGTGGCTGTGTCGGTTATGGGGCTTTTGCTTCATGCGCACGTCGGTGAGCAGATGTTGACAACTTTGAAGATTGTTGCAATCTTTGCCGCTGTCCTGGGCCATATATTCCCAATTTTTGCAGGATTTAAAGGGGGTAAAGGTGTGGCAACTCTAGTTGGTGCTATTGCTGCGATACATCCTCCGTTGGTGCTTTTGTGTTTTACAGTGTGGTTTGTTGTCTTGGCCATTTCGCACTATGTATCGCTGGCCTCTATGGTTACTGGATGTCTATTTCCCCTCTTTACCTTGTTGCTTAATGATACGCGTGAGAATACTCCATTGGTGATTTTCTCTGTTGTGACAGCTATTCTATTGATCCTTACTCATCGAAAGAATATCGGCCGTCTAAGAGCCGGAACAGAGTCAAAAATATATCTGAAGCGACCAACCAACGAATAAGGAGGTTGCAAAATAGAGGCGCAAAGTTTTGGTTTTTACATACTTTTTATTTATATTTGTAGACCTAAACTGAAAACTAAACTTAAAAAATTTATGTTAAAAGAGAACCTCATTAAGTTATACGAGCAAAGCTTTCGTGATAACAGAGAGATGTCGGCATTAACCGATTACTTTAGCAAGGAGACACTTTCATACTATGAATTGGCTAAGCAAATAGCTAAACTTCACCTCTTATTTAAAAAAGCAGGGGTCAAAAAAGGAGATAAAATTGCATTGGTGGGTCGCAACGATACGCGTTGGTGTGTGAGCTACCTCTCGACAATTACATATGGAGCTGTTATCGTTCCAATTCTTCAAGACTTTAATACAAACGACATTATCCATATTGTCAACCATTCGGAGAGCAAATTGCTCTTTGCTGGGGATAGTTACTGGGATGCTATCGAAGAGGATCAAATACGCAAGGTTGAGGCGGTTATCTCGCTTTCGAAATTCGATATCGCATATGAGCGTAGCGGAAAAACGCTCACTAAATTCCAACGCGATATCACCAAAAATTATCGTTCGAAGTACCCTCGAGGGTTCAGTGTTAATGAGATTAAATATCCCGATCTGCCCAACGACCATGTCTGTTTGTTGAACTACACTTCAGGTACTACGGGCTACTCAAAGGGTGTGATCTTAACGATCAATAACCTTACGGGTAATGTAGTTACGGCGATGAATTTCAAGAATCCAATAACTGGTGTTCACTATTTTGAGCGTGGCGGTAGGGTGCTATCGTTCTTGCCTTTGGCCCACGCCTATGGTTGCGCCTTTGACTTCTTGACGCAGATGGCCGTTGGAGGTCACGTGACTCTGTTAGGTAAAATTCCTGCGGCAAAAATTCTGCTTGGAGCAATGGAGGAGGTTCGCCCAACGGTGATCTGTTGCGTTCCGTTGATTTTGGAGAAGGTCTATCGTAAGCAGGTGTTGCCTCTCTTGGAGAAGGGCCCGATGAGCTTCGCTGTGAAAATTCCACTGCTCAATACGGCAATTTACGCAACAATTCGCAAGAAGCTGCTCGATGCCTTCGGTGGTCAAGTTGCGATATTTGTTGTGGGAGGTGCCCCCATGAATCAAGAGTCCGAGGCATTCTTGATGAAGATCGGCTTCCCGATTACTATAGGTTATGGAATGACCGAGTGTGCACCACTCATCAGCTTTGCTCCCGATGTTGAGTTTAAGGCCGGTTCGTGTGGCAAGGCTATCACCGAGCACCTCGAGGTGAAGATCGACTCGCCGGATCCTCAAAATGTTCCGGGTGAGATCCTTGTGAAGGGTGAGCACGTAATGGTGGGATACTACAAAAACAAGAAAGATACAATTGCAATCTTCGACGACGATGGATGGCTGCACACGGGCGATATGGGTGTGATGGATCCTGACAACACGATCTATATCCGTGGTCGTTGCAAGACGATGATCCTAGGTTCGAATGGTCAAAATATCTATCCCGAGCAGATCGAGGATCGATTGAACAATATGTATATGGTCAGTGAGTCGCTCATAATGGAGGATAACGGTAAATTGGCTGCATTGGTTGTGCCCGACTACGAGGCAGCTCGCAACGAAAAAGTCTCTAACGAAGAGCTTGAGACAATTATGCAAGAGAACCTCAAGGAGCTCAACGCATGCGTATCGGCCTTCGAACGCGTCGCTACAGTCACCATCTTCCCCAAGGAGTTCGAAAAGACACCTAAGAAGAGTATTAAGCGATTCCTTTATAATCAATCTTTGCTAACTAAAGTTAAGAGTTAAGAGTTAGGAGTTAGGAGTTAGGAGTTAGGAGTTAGGAGTTAGGAGTTAGGAGTTAGGAGTTCTGTTTGTTCTCAATTGCAGATCAATGACTTAGAGAAATATTTAATTTATTTTTAGGAAAATATTTGGTAATACTAAAATAATGCCCTATATTTGCACTCCCAACGGCACCGTAGCTTAATTGAATAGAGCATCTGACTACGGATCAGAAGGTTCCAGGTTTGAGTCCTGGCGGTGTCACAAAGAGGGTCATCCAATGCGGATGACCCTCTTTTTTAGATATCTGGAGTTGGAGTAAATGTATGAAAATTTACTCTCTTATGCCTCCGGCGGGCGAGGATAGCACCCCACGGTGCGTACTTGTATTGCGCTATTGGGTTAAAAACTTTACAGCCCAATATCGAGGTGAACCTCAATATATAGTGGTTGATTGGTGATCTTAAGATGTTCTATCCTCGAGGATATCATAAGAGCGTAACGATCAATAAATCATCGCTGGCGCAAAAATCAAGAACGAAGTTTTTGGATCCAAGCATGCTTGGTGCCCGCGCGGCATGAGCGCGATAAGCAAGTTCTTTCCTGCCTTCCCCCAATTACATATCGTTAATATATACGCTCAAGGGCAGCTTTAACTTGCTCGTTGACAATATATTCGTCGTACTCGGTGTATTTGTCGATCACACCCTTTGGGCCGATCTCGATGATTCTGTTTGATACGGTGTTGATAAACTCGTGGTCGTGCGATGTCATAAGCACAATTCCCTTGTAGCTCATAAGCGAGTTGTTGAATGCCTGAATCGACTCCATATCAAGGTGGTTGGTTGGCGAATCGAGCACCAAAGCATTGGGCTCCTCGACCATCATCTTAGCGATCATGCAACGCACCTTCTCGCCTCCCGACAAGACATTAACCGCCTTATAGACATCCTCTCTGGCGAAGAGCATCTTGCCCAAATAGCCGCGCAAATATACCTCGAGCGTGTCAGATGAGTATTGAGCCAACCAGTCGATAATCGAGGTCTTGCTCTCGAAGAATGAGTGGTTGTTGAGCGGCAGGTAGCTATTTTTGATTGTCACGCCCCACTTCGCCTCGCCCGTGTCGGGTGTGTCGTTTCCAGCAATGATCTCCAAGAGTGCCGTTACGATACGTGGCTCGCGCGAGATGAATGTAACCTTATCGCCTTTGTTAATCGTGAAATTCACATCCGAGAACAACACCTCGCCACCGATGCTCTTGCTAAGGTTGGTAACCTCCAGGATGTTGGTTCCCGGTTCGCGCTGCATGGTGAAGATGATACCTGGGTACTTGCGCATCGAAGGTTTAATCTCCTCAATATTAAGCTTTTCGAGCATTTTCTTGCGCGAGGTAGCCTGCTTAGATTTTGCCACATTGGCACTAAATCGTTGGATAAACTCCTGTAACTCCTTCTTCTTCTCCTCGGCCTTCTTATTTTGCTGAGCCTGTTGACGCTGAGCAAGTTGGCTCGACTGATACCAGAAGTTGTAGTTTCCCGAGAATAGGTTGATCTCGCTATAGTCGATATCCAAAATATGTGTGCTTACAGCATCCAAGAAGTGACGGTCGTGCGATACCACAAGCACCGTAGCATCGTACGAGGCCAGGTAGTTCTCCAGCCACATCACCGTGTTGACATCCAGGTCATTGGTAGGCTCATCGAGCAACAAGTTATCGGGCTTGCCAAAAAGCGCTTGGGCCAACAGCACCAACACCTTCTCCTTGGCATTGAGCTCGCTCATTAGTGTGTAGTGCTTATCCTCCTTTACACCTAGGCCACTTAGCAGCGACTCCGCCTCGTTCTCGGCATTCCAGCCATCTAACTCCGCAAAGATCATCTCCAACTCGGCTGCTTTCTCGCCATCGGCATCCGAGAAATCCTCCTTGGCATAGAGTACCTCTTTTTGCTGCATAATGTCCCACAGGACTGTGTGACCCATAAGAACGGTATTCAACACCGTGCAGTGGTCATACTCGTGGTGGTCCTGCTTCAAGACCGATAGGCGCTCGTTAGGACCAAATGAGACATTGCCCTTGGTGCAGTCTATCTCACCACTCAAGATCTTGAGAAAGGTGGACTTACCTGCGCCATTAGCACCAATCACACCATAGCAGTTGCCGGGCGTAAATTTAAAATTAACATCCTTGAAAAGAACTCGCTTACCAAATTGAAGCTCTACGTTCGATACTGTAATCATCTATTGCTCGTTTAATTAAGCCGCAAAGATAGACAAAAAAACCGATTTATTGACTATTGTTGTGTTATCATGTGGGGTAGATGTGTGAAAATATACTCTCTTACTGCCTGTGGGCGGGCGCAGATAGCACCTGCGCGGGTGCGTGCTCTGTTGCGCTATTGGGCTAAAAACTTTGCAGTTTTTGGATCCAAGCCTGCTTGGTGCCGCGCGGCATAAGCGCAGTAAGCGACAAAAAATACAAAAATTATAGCTATATTTGTCCAACCATTAACATCGCACAAATGAAACAAAAAATACTATTTGTCTGCCTAGGTAACATCTGTCGTTCTCCGGCTGCCGATGGGCTTCTTCATGCTTTGGCTGCCGAGCGTGGTCTGAGCGACGCGTTAGAGATTGACTCGGCGGGAACCTATGCGGGACATGCTGGGGAGTTGCCCGATGCTCGCATGCGCAGTGCTGCTGCGCGACGTGGCTACTCGCTTACGCACCGCTCGCGACCGGTAGATATGGATGACTTCTTCCACTTCGACCGCATCATAGCTATGGACGATAATAACCTCGAGAATCTTCGTCGCATGGCCCCCTCTCCCCAGGCGGAGGCAAAGATCGAACGCTTTGCTGCGCTCTGCAAAAGCTACGAAGATGTGCACTATATTCCCGACCCGTACTATGGAGGCAGAGATGGTTTCGACCATGTTTTGGACCTGCTGGAGGATGGCTGCAGGACTATCCTCGACGCTTATGAAGGGCAATAATATAGCTGGTGAAGAGCGGCAGAAGCATCATTCCGAGTAGCGGCAGCACCACCGAGAGGATCTTGCCCAGGGTGGTCACCGGATATATCGCAGCCCCAACTGTGGTTAGGCTCATCCATGCCCACCATATAGCATTGCCCAATCCGTGGAGCGAGCTATTTACGTGATATTCAATATCGTAGAAGATCAAGGCGGCAATATATGTAAATAAGATTGTCACCATCAAGTAGGCCAGCAGGATTTTATCGATGCTCTGTGCAGTAACCAATCGCACGAAGAGTCGGTAGAACGATATGATGGCCCGAAGGATTGGCAGCAGCCCCAATGTCAGTGCCGCTTGGCGATTTACCGTAGCTCCGCAAAGCATAATGATGGCCAAATATGGCACCGAGATAAGTAGAATAGGCAGGCGCTGATAGAAAAATCGCCTCTTATGGAGCGCGCCACTCATATCGACAATGAACTTTGTTATATATGTGGCACATATCACCCCCTCGATAAAGATGTAGTAGGGTGTAAAATTGAGGTGGTCGCCCGAGACGATCTCGAGCGAAAGCGCGGCAAGCAGCAACATGCTTCCCACCACCACAACATTGTCGATTTTAGGTTTGATCATAAAAATTTATTGCTGCGCGCAATTTTATTTAGCAAGCAATAACCTCTCAAATTCAATACCATAGCCCCGAGCTGAAAAACATTTTGCAATTTTATATCAATATATTTTGGAATTAACCAAAAAAACACTACCTTTGCAAACGCAAAAAGGAACAATGCAATGGCGGGTTAGCTCAGCTGGTTAGAGCGCATGATTCATAATCATGAGGTCCCGAGTTCAAGTCTCGGACCCGCTACAACAGAAAATCAGGCACTTAGGTAGATTTTACTACTTAGGTGCTTTTTCTTTTTGCACACAATTTGCACACGAGGGTTGAGCTGGACTAAACAACATCTAATAATATGTGATAGTATTGAATCATTGTCATTTACACTCTTTTTCGTTTGTTCATAGTGCTTAATCATTGCTCTATATTATTCGATGAAAATATATTCTTTAAAAAGATCATACGGTTCTGGTATTTTTGTTATATTCGCTTTTGTATAGAGATTGTCAAGCAGTGATATAATATCTACGATTGAGCCACAATTTAGGCTGTCCGTGCTTATTAGTCGTAGGGTATCAACAAACACCACCACTATTACTTATTGAAAACAAGGCACTTAGGAGAATAATCCCCCAAGTGTAACCCTCTCCGCAATCACACCTTGACGTGCATTTGATATCGCTCTGTAACCATAACAAGCGTGGGGGAAATGTGGGGAAAGCCCTCAATTACATTTAATGCACCTTAATCGGGATTACAGAGCCTGCACAGCAGGTTATGCGCAATCTGCACGGGAACAATTTGGGAACAAGCCTAAAAAGAAAAATCGCTAACCATTGAAAAATCAATGAGTTAGCGATTTGCATTGTACCCCCTCAGGGGCTCGAACCCTGGACCCCAACATTAAGAGTGTCGTGCTCTACCAGCTGAGCTAAAGAGGCATTGCGGTTGCAAATATAGGGGTAAATTTGGAAACTGCAAAATTTTTGTGATAAAAGTTTTCTATTTTTTTATTTTTTTGCACTATAGTGTTTATATTGTGCACTTTATCTTTTGTTATTTATTTTGCTCTTCTGCATAAAAACAATATGGAGGCCGATGAACTTAATTATCGGCCTCCATATTGAAATAGCTATTGTATGCCCATTTTATTCGATTCTCACGGGGCTAATCACAAATTTGAATTTGTAATTTTTGGCTGGGATCTGGTACTGCTCCTGTGGTCGAGCTCCCCATGAATTCAAACATCCTAAGCCCATTTGGCTCTGGTCGATCGAAAGCTCGGTGTAGTCCACGCGTTGGATCTGGGGTGAGTGACGCTGTTTCTTCTTCTCATCGTCGTCGAGCGATGCTTGCGAGTAGTCGCGAGCAGTGGCGATAAATGGCTCCTCGGAGTATATCTCGATACCTCGACCGCTATTGTCGAGTAGCTTCCATGAACGAACGTCGCACTTGGCTCCGCTCTCCTGAGGGCGAATGTAGGGGAAGTACTGCTCGTCGACACGCTGCGTGTATCGGCCAATCATTGCCGAGCCTTTGCGGTCGGTGTAGTTCTCGCCTGGGCCACGTCCGTAGTAGTCGATATTGGAAAGAGTGCCCGAGAGTGCCGCCTGCATGCCGAAGCGAAGCATCGCGGGGATATCGGCGCCTTGCGCAAACTCAATCTCTTGCGATATAGCGATTGTTCCGTCGGGTGCAATTGCATAAGATATAGTAAGCGATGAGCTTAAATCGGGCAGGTCATATTTTGCCACCACCTCGACTGTGTTACCATCGGTAGAGTGGGTGATATCGTTGAGCTCGATCGAAGGGTTTTTCCAAACAAGCGACTTGCGCATTGCCGTCAATGTCTCACCTCCAAGGTCGTTGTCGGTTGGAGCACGCCAGAAGTTTGGACGTAGGGCACCATCTTTGGCGATGTACTCATCATTGCCCACTCGATAGCGAGTGATGTATCCATTTTCCTTTGCAAAATCGATTGTGAAGTTATCGCCATGTATGCGCAAGAAGTGGATGTCCTCCTGCTCAATGGTTGGTGCTGCGCCCTCGATTGTGCTTAGGTCGATCGCGGGGAATGTGTATGGTGCGATCGTTAGCTGGTCGTATGCCGCAATTGTGCCCGCTGCAACGAGTCCATCTCTGCGCTTTGTGATGTACTCCACATTTAGAAGTAGCTCCGATGAGTCGTCCTGCGGTAGGGTATAGCCCAAAGTGTAGGTTTTGCGCCTTTGAGCAGCAATATCAATATTGTCGATGAAGCCCTGCTCGATAACTGTGCCGTTGGATAGCAACGACCATTTCAACATGTAGTTACTCAAGGAGCTGAAGAAATTCTCGTTGAAGATCTCCACCTCTCCGCGGTTTAGATCGACGGGTGAGGTCCATATATTTTGGTGGTAGTAGCGCACCTCGGCAGCGTGTGGGTTGGGGTTGCGGTCGGGGTCTACTACACCATTGTTGCAGAAGTTGTTGTCGGTGGCATCGTAGGGGTTGAAGTCTCCGCCATAGGCCCAAATCTCTCTGCCCTGGTCGTCCTTCCAGCGAAGCGATTGGTCGGCAAAGTCCCAAATGAATCCACCTTGATATTTGGGGTATTTGCGGATCATCTCCCAGTACTCCTTGAATCCACCCATCGAGTTACCCATTGCGTGGGCATATTCGCACTGAATAAGTGGTCGTGGGGCATCCGAAAGTGCGTACTCTTGGCAATCCTCGTAGGGGTAATACATTGGGCAGTGGATGTCGGTGTGGCTGTTGCGTGCATCTGCCGCACGCTCGTATTGAACTAGTCGCGAGGGGTCTTCGGCCTTGATCCAGTCGTAGCAGACATCGAAATTCTCACCGTCGCCACCCTCGTTTCCGAGCGACCAGATGATGATGCTCGGGTGGTTGAATCCGCGTTGCACATTGCGCATATTTCGCTCAAGGTGAGCTTTTTGGAAGGCCTCGACTTTGGCCAAGGTTGCATCGCCATAGCCCATTCCGTGCGACTCGAGGTTGGCCTCGGCAACAACATATATTCCATATTGATCGCAGAGTTCATACCACTCATTTTGGTTGGGGTAGTGGCAGGTTCTCACCGCGTTGATGTTTAGCTCCTTGAATACTTTGATGTCGCGCAACATATCCTCGCGCGATACGTAGTAACCCTTGTCGGGGTTGAGCTCGTGGCGATTGACTCCTTTGATCAATATTGGCTTGCCGTTGATGAGCATCTGGCCACTCTGCTCGTTGAGCTCGACCTTTCTAAAGCCGACTTTTGTTTGGATCCTCTCGCCATTGTAATCTGTGGTAAGGGTGTAGAGGTTGGGCTGCTCGGAACTCCATTTCTTTGGATTCTCGAGCTCTATTTTTGCTGCGCCCTTGGTTGTTGTGCATTGTGCTACGATATGGCCAGATTGGTCGGTGAGTTGCAGGTTGGCCTCGCCTTTGCCCTTGATTTTGACATCGACATCGAGCCATCCATCTTGGTAGTTTGAGTCTAGGTCGGGGGTTATTCGAATATCTTCGATTCGCGAAGTGTTGCGAGCATAAAGGTAGCAATCACGACCTACTCCCGAGAGGCGGAAGAAGTCCTGATCCTCGAGGTAAGTTCCATCGCACCAGCGAAATACTTGAAAGGCAAATAGGTTCTCGCCACTCTTTAAATATTTTGTGATGTTGAACTCAGCCTCTAATTTACTATCTTCGGAATAGCCCACAAATTTGCCATTTATCCATAGGTAGATGTTCGAGGTTACCGATCCAAAATGTGCAAAAATATCTTGACCCTTCCACTGCTCGGGAATTGTGATGTGACGACGATATGAGCCCACGTGGTTGAGCTTGGTTGGCACATGCGGAGGGGTGTTGGTATATTGGTTGCGCCATGCGTAGCCAATATTTACATATAAGGGGTCTCCATAGCCGTGAAGCTCCCAGAGTCCCGGAACGGGCATCGTAGCCCAATGTTGATCGAGGTAGTCAGCTTTGAAGAAGTCTGTTGGACGTTCTTCGAGGTTCTCGACCCAATTGAATCGCCAGTCGCCGTTTAGCGATAGGTAGTTCTGCGAGCTCTTTGGGCACCCTTTCTGGGCATCTTCTGCACTCTGGAAGGCGAAGAATGAGCTGCGCATCGGCTCGCGATTAATTTGGTTTACTTGTGGGTCTTTCCACTCTGTGCCGCTTTGGGCAAGAAGCGTTGCGGGCAGCGTGAGTAGTGCTGCGAAAAGTGTGGCGAGTCTCATTTTCATTGAATTAGTTTTGGATTGGTTTTGATATTTTCGGATTAAAGAAAGATTGCAGAAATCTATAGCAAAGGTATATATTTTAAAATTGATTTTTGCGACTTTTTTGCCGATTTTTTTTGCCCATTGATGTATCTATCTGATTTCTAACGATTAAGTAATTTGGGCGGAGGGTTATTTTATTTCTGAAGATATTAAAATATTAATTATCTATACCGGAAATATGTTACTGTAATTAATAAATGGCAACTCTAGATAGTGTGTCTATGTGCACATTTTCCACGAAAGTAATTAATTTATAAACTAAATCACACTTTTTTTATATTTTTTTAATCCTTTTTTCACATTGCTGTGTCTATAGTTTGTAACCAAATCAATTTAACTAAAATTTTAACTCAAAACGATGAATGACTATGATCAAAACTAGACATTTAATTTTGGCACTACTTTTTCTGTGTATCGGCTCTTTGAGCTCTTTTGCACAGCGAGTAACTGTGAATCTCCAGTCGGTGAAGATGGAGAGTGTGTTGGAGACTATAACCAAACAAACTGGTTATACGTTTAACTACTCACGTCAGAGGGTACCCCTAGATAAGGTTGTATCCTTGGATGTTAACGACGTGGAGATTAAAACTGCCCTCGATAAGCTTTTTGCTGGCAGCAACATTAAGTATGCTATCGATGGACAGCGAGTTTCGCTTACTACCGTTGAGCAACCCTCTTCGGCTGCTTCGGTAAGTAACATTACAGGTAAAGTTGTCGATTCCGACGGCCTAGCCGTTATTGGAGCGACAATTATGGTTAAGGGTACAACCAAAGGTACCACTTCGTCTGCCGACGGTACATTCCGTTTGGCATCTGTAAAGTCGAGCGACCTGCTTAGCGTCTCTTATATCGGATATGCCGATCAAGAGGTTGCAGTAGTTGGCAAGAGCAATGTTAACATTGTACTTGTTGAGGATGCCGACATTATCGACGAGGTGATCGTCGTTGGTTATGGTACTCAGAAAAAGGCAAACTTGACTGGTGCTGTCGATCAAATCGGTTCCGAGGTTATGGAGTCTCGCCCAATTACAAGCACTTCGAGCGCACTTCAAGGAGCTATTCCTAACCTTCAGGTGACTAACTCAAGTGGTGAGCCTGGCTCTTCGGCAACATTGAACATTCGTGGTACAACATCAATCAATGGAGGTTCTCCTCTTATCTTGGTCGATGGTGTGGAGATGGATTTAGATTTGGTGAATCCTAACGATATTGCGAGTGTAACGGTTCTCAAGGATGCAGCTTCGGCAGCTATCTATGGAGTACGTGCAGCCTATGGCGTAGTTTTGGTTACAACAAAGAGCGCTGGCGATAGCGAGAAGATCGTGGTTAACTACTCGGCTAATGTTTCGATCTCTAAGCCAACTGTTATGATCGATATCGTTGACGATAGTTCGGTTCATGCTGAGTTTATCAACGAGGCTCTGACAAACGCGGGTTACACTCAACTATTCTTAACTGAGACTGTCGAGAAGATGAAACTATACGAGGCAGATCCAGCGAACAACCCTGAGTATGAGATCGTCGACGGTGCTTACCGCTACTACGGAAGCTCAAATTGGGCAGACGAGATGATCAAAGATTACTCGGTTACTTATCGTCATAACCTAAGTATCCAAGGTGGTAACCAAAAGACTAAGTTCTACGCTTCGGCTGGTTATTTGAACCAAGGTGGACTTATCGAGTATGCAAACGATAGCTATGAGCAACTCAACACTCGTTTGAATATCAAGAATCAAACTACAGATTGGATGCAGTTGAGCCTTACAATGTTGTACAACTATAGCACAAGCAACAGCCCATATGCATATGGTACAAAATATGATGTTTTCCACCAACTGTCGGCTACAGCACCAAGTTCTGATATCAACCCATGGAGCAAAGATCCAGACTACCCAGAGTATGATCAATACGACGGTATGTATTGGGAGAATAGTGCAATGTATGAGCTAATGGAGGGTGGTCGCGATATCACACGTGAGCACGATGTATGGTCGACAGCAGCTGCAGATTTCAATATTATGGATGGCTGGAAGGCTAGAGTCGATTTCTCGTACAACTTAAATTACGATAACAACTCATCGCAAAAGAAGAAGTTGGAGTTCATTACCTCTCAATTCTTGGTAAGTGAGGGTGATACAGTGAACAACGACTACACTTGGACAAATGCAAACAAGAACTACTATTCGTTCAACGCATATACCGAGTATGAGAAGACTCTCAACGATAAGCACTACTTAAAAGGTATGGTTGGTTACAACCAAGAGCTTACAAGATACTACTACACAACCGCTTCTCGCCAAGATATGCTTTCGCAAACTCTTCCTTCGTTGAGCTTGGGTACAGGTACTCAAACTGTAACTGAGAGTGGTTATGAGTGGGCGCTTCGTGGAGGTTTCTTCCGTGTGAACTACGCTTACGACGATCGCTACTTGCTCGAGGTTAATGGCCGTTACGATGGTACATCTCGTTTCCCTTCTGACAACCGTTTCGTATTCCTTCCATCGTTCTCTGGTGCATGGCGTGTCTCTGAGGAGGATTTCATGAGCGGAACTAGAAATTGGTTAGACAACTTAAAGTTGCGTGCATCATATGGTATCTTGGGTAACCAACTTCTTACTTCGAGCGACTGGAGTGGAAATACAAAGTACTATCCATACATTCCATTTATGTCGTCGGGTACAGCTTCGAACTACCTTTTCAACTCTACCGAGAATTCACTATATATCAGCCCAGCGGGTCTTGTATCTGCAGATTTGACATGGGAGAAGGCTAAGACTGTCAACTTCGGTATCGACTTCACAATGCTTCGCAACCGTTTGGATACATCGTTCGACTACTACGAGAGAACTACATCTGATATGTTGATTAGTGTTACCTATCCTGAACTCCTAGGAACTACAGCTCCTGCAGCAAACAGCGCAGAGTTATGTACTAAAGGTTGGGAGTTTAGCATCGATTGGAAAGATAAGATTGGTAAGGATTTCTCTTATGGCGTAGGTTTCGTTCTCTCGGATTCTCAAGCAGTTATTACTAAGTATGACAACCCAACAGGATCGTTGTCGGATTACTACGTAGGTTACGAGATTGGCGAGATTTGGGGTTATGTGACCGAAGGTTACTTCACTTCAGCCGAGGATGTTGCCTCGCATGCCGATCAATCGGCAATTAGTAGTGGTGTTTGGGCTGCTGGTGATGTTAAGTACGCAGACCTAAATGGTGATGGCGAGATCTCAGTTGGTGATAACACACTCGACGATCATGGTGATTTGCAGAAGATTGGTAACACAACTCCTCGCTACCAATATGGTATTTCACTCAATTTAGAGTACAAAAATGTATACCTATCTGCATTCTTCCAAGGTGTAGGTCAATGCGACTACTGGCCAACTTCAGATAACTTCTGGCCTGCATATACTGAGTGGTATGGTACTCAAGAGTGGTGGTTAGACAATGTATGGACAGAGGATAATCCCGATGCATACTTCCCACGTACGCTTGCTCGCGACCACAAAAACCAAGAGACACAAACTAAGTATCTTCAAGATATGTCATACTTGCGTATGAAGAACCTAACCATAGGTTGGAACATTCCACAAGAGTGGACTCGTAAGATTCAAATTGAAAAGGCAACAGTATATTTCAGTGGTGAGAATCTATTTGAGTTTTGCGATGTGATGGGACCATTCGATCCTGAGTCAGTTATGTCATCGACAGGAAGTAGATATCCATTCCAACGTTCATATTCTGCTGGAATTAACCTAACATTTTAATAACCTAAATAGAGAGATTATACAATGAAAAAATATATTAAAAACATAGCACTAGTATCACTGCTTTCGGTGGCAACAACTGCGTGTAACGACTCTTTTCTTGATAGAACTCCGACGCACAACTTGAACGATAACAGTTACTGGAATACGCTAACCGACTTGGAGACCTACAACAAGGGTATCTATAATGAGGCAGGATCCAACTACTACTATCACTTTATGAATGGTTTCACCCATACAGCGTGGAGTAGTAGCTATTTGAGTGCGCCATTTCATGAGGCTAAGAGTGACAACTTCGCAAGTATGGTTTCGAGCCATAGTTATGCAACAGAGGTTGCAGCAGGAAAAAATATTATCCCTTCGTCGCCACAATATGGTGGTTGGTATTGGACTCTTCTTCGTCGTATCAATGTGTCGCTTGCAAACAGTAGCAAGGTAGATGCCTCGGAGGATGCAATCAATATGTACAACGGTGAGGCGCTATTCTTCCGTGCATGGTTCTACTTGGATAAGGTTCAACGCTTTGGTGATGTGCCATATGTAACCATTCCATTGGAGACCGACTCCGAGGAGTTGTACGGTGCTCGCGACCCTCGTTGTGATGTTATGGACAACGTTTTGGCCGATATCAACAAGGCTATCGACTATCTACCTATCGATTGGGGTGATGGCGAGGTTCGAGTTAACCGTGGTGTTGCTCTTGCTCTTAAATCGAGAATCTGTCTTTACGAAGGTACCTTTAGAAAGTATCATGGACTAGGCGATTATGAGGATTATCTAAAGGAGGCTGTTAGTGCTTCCGAGGAGCTTATGGGTTCGGATTACAGCTATGGAATCTACAACACAGGCAACCCCGCATCTGACTACGCTGCGCTATTTAATAGCGACGATTTGTCAGGTAACGAAGAGATGATCTTCTATCGTCAATATGTATCGGGTCTTTTGGCTCACCGTATGTGTGGATACCTGTCGGCTCACAAGACTACAGGTGCAACTAAAGATTTTGTCGAGGATTTCCTATGTCTTGAGGCTGATGGTTCGGCACTTCCAGTATCGTTGAGCACCTCTTTCAACGATGATAGCATGGACGATGAGTTCGATAATCGCGATGCTCGTTTGGCTCAAACAATTCTTCGTCCAAGCCAAAAGAGTGATATCTTGCTCACTTCAACTGCTAACTATCCATCTGTTCAAGGTATGTCTGGTGGTGGTGCACTTACCGGCTACATGCTAATCAAGTATTACGATAAAGAGCAAGATGTTAAAGGTTATGGTAAAGAGACTCACGATGCTCCATTGTTCCGCTACGCGGAGGTTCTTTTGAACTTGGCCGAGGCTAAGGCAGAGCTTGGAACACTCTCTCAAACCGATTTGGATAATACAGTTAACCTTATTCGTGCACGTGCTGGTTTGCCAGACTTGACAATGGACCCTGTGATGGATCCTAAATATGAGGATGAGGGCCTATCGGCAGTACTTATCGAGATCCGTCGCGAGCGTCGTTGTGAGCTTTCGTTCGAGCAACTTCGCTTCACTGACCTTATGCGTTGGAAGTGGGGAACAAGGCTAAATCAACGCTACTTGGGTATGCGTTTCGAGCCTGAGTGGTTCGAGGAAGAGGCCTTCGAAGGATCAGATCCATCGCTTGTAATCCTTTACGAGGACACCGCTACTGGCAAACATTACGTTGATCCATACGCAGGAACGACATACGAGGATCGCTCGTTTGATGAGGATAAGAACTACTACTACCCAATTCCAATTAGTGCGATATCTCTAAATTCCAATTTGGAGCAGACTACAAACTGGTAGGATATAAGTAGTGTAAAACAATTATTGCCCTACTTAGTTGCAATAATCTTTATGGCCAACACTATCTTTAAAGATTCTGTTGGCCATAACTTTAATAAGTTAATATTAGCCGTATGAGAAGAGTAAAACATATAATTTCGCTTGCGATTGTCTCAATTGCAATCAGCACATTTTTATTCTCCTGCATTGGCTCTGCGGTTGCGGAATCGGATCATAGATTGAATATTGTGATCTCGAAAGATGCTAAATCCTCTGTGATCGATTGGCTGAAAAGTGTCGATAGTATGATTGATATTGATGTGGTCTACGCGATGCCTATCGATTCGATGCTGGATTGCATCCGCTGTGCCGATGCTGTTATCATATCGGGAGGTAACGACATCTACCCCGAGTGGTATATGAAGAGTGAATATTTACCCTATTGCGAGTCGTTTGATCGCAGTCGCGACACGCTCGAAGTTGCAATGATTGGCTACGCTATGGAGCATAAAATTCCAATTCTGGGCATCTGTCGAGGTCATCAACTGCTCAATGTCGCCAATGGAGGCGATCTGATTCCCGATATTGAGAGCTTTCTTGGATTAGACGAGTCGGCACATCGCCAATCGGGAGTCAAGGATTCGGTGCATATAATTGTGCCTGTGGCGGATAGCTGGATCGAGGAGAACTACGAGAGTGACAGCGGCGAATATTACGTCAACAGCATTCACCATCAAGCCGTAGGTCGATTGGCCGATGGCTTTCGAGTGCATGCAATATCGCCCGATGGAGTTATCGAATCGATAATGTTGGACGACCCAGCACACTTCGTCCTTGGAGTGCAGTGGCACCCTGAATATGCGCGTAATGAATTCTCGAGTGTCGTTGCGCAGATGTTGTTTAGTGCTGCAAGGAGCTATTCGCACCAGAGGAGTGGTAATGGTCAGTAGCTGCTAAAATGTTAAAGCCGATATTTTTTGTAGAGATTTTAGTCGAATTAGTTGCGTATACCATATAATATGTATATATTTGGTTTCCAATTATACTATTAACTAGTAATGTGCAATACAGATTATAACACCCTTAGTGGGAATGAGCTATTTCTGGCGATTCAGCGTGGTGATGAATCTGCCTTTACGGCTGCCTATTTCAGGTATGCCGAGGGTCTGCATGTGTTAGCGTATAGATATTTGAAGGATGATGACCTGGCAAATAACGCTGTGCAGCATGTTTTTGTTCGACTCTGGGAGTATCGCCAGGAGATTACCATCTCATCGAGTCTGCAGAATTATCTCTTCACGATGGCCAAGAATTATATTATGAACCAAATCCGCAGCAATAACAAACTGGTGGATAAGAGCTACGAATATATCCAAAGTAGGGGCTATGCCGAAGATAACCTGCTCAACCTTCTAGATCAAGGAGAGCTCCACAGTCGCCTTTTGGGCGCAATATCGCGTCTTCCTGCCGCGAGCCAAAATATAGTCAATATGAAGATTGAAGGCTCTTCGAATCAGGAGATTGCAGATCAGTTGCACATTCCACTAAATACCGTTAAATCAAAATATTCACAGAGTATAAAGCTGTTGCGAGCAATGCTTGCTGTGCTGTCGATTATACTATTGATTAACTAATAGATTACTACAATGATTAGACCACATAATGATATAATCCAGTCGGTTCTCGACAATCAAGCCTCGCGCAAGCAGGCCCGTGTAGTGCTGAAATGGTTCAGAACCCCCGAGGGAGAGCAATTCCTCTCGTCGCTCATCGATGAGGATATCGAGAGAATCAAGATGCGCGAGATGGTCGGCAGCAGCAAGGTCGATGTCGATAAGCTATATGCCGAGTTCGAGCGACGTATCAAGAGCAAGGCCCTCAGACGTCTGTTATTTAGGGTTGCAGCGGTTCTGTTGCCTCTGGCCTTGATCAGCTCAATTGGCTTGATGCTTGACTCGAAGGTCGATATCTTCAACTCCTCGGAGATGATCGAGGTGGTGGCCGACGGTGGAGAGCGCATTCAGGTGGTCTTCCAAGATGGTAGCAAGGTCTACCTGAACTCCAATTCGCGCCTTACATATCCCGAGACTTTTGCCTACTCCACGCGCCGTGTGGAGCTCGATGGAGAGGGCTATTTCGAGGTGGTGAGCAACAGTAAACGACCATTTATTGTTAGTGTCAATGGTGCCGATATCAAGGTTACCGGAACCTCGTTCAACGTTAATGCCCCCTCGACTAGCAAGCGCATGAGCGTGGCCCTAGACCAAGGCAAGGTCGATGTCGATATCCTAAATCGTAGTTACTCAATGCTACCCGACCAGCTGCTAACATATAATAAGCAGACAAAAGAGGTGGTTCTGTCGAACAATAAAAATGTCGATAAGAAATCTATTTGGCGCAAAAATATCCTCTATTTCGACAATGCCCCAATGGAGGATGTGATTAAACAACTGCGTAGCTGGTATGGAGTGGATATCGTGGTGCGCGACCCCAAGATCTACGATTACGACATCACGCTCATCACCGGCAAGATGACCCCTTTAGAGCAGGTGCTCAAAGAGTTGGAGTTCCTCGCACCAATGGGATACACACTAAACGATGATCGAATTATTATCTTCAAGAAGTAGCTTTGAGGTGTAGATGTATTAAATATTAGCTCTCTTACTGCCTCCGGCGGGCGGGGATAGCACCGTGAGCGGGTGCAGCTAGTATTGCGCTATTGGGCTAAAAACTTTTTAAGTTTTTAGATTTTAGGTTGTATAAAGTTGCCGCAAATAAATTTGCACAGCTTTATACAACCTAAAATTTATTAAATGCCTAATGGCATTTAAACCCAATATCGAGGTTACGTGTCAACCTATTTTCCGAGTAGATCAACCTCGAGGATTTGCTCATGGCAACCGTAGGTTGACATAGATAGGTAATAATATAAATGAGTGTTGAAAGCTCGCTTTCATAAAATCATTTATATTATTATCTATCGTAAAAGCGCAGCGCAGAGCAAATCATCGCAACACTAGCTGCACCCGCTCACGGTGCTATCCCCGTCCGCCGGAGGCAGTAAGAAGGTATATTTTCACGCGCATAACTGTTTTTCTCAACTTTTATTTGCATTTTCGCGTCACTTTCGATACCTTTGCCACGCAATAGGTTCCTCTTATTTATATGTGAACATATGTGGATTAAAAGGGAATTGGGTGAAAAACCCAAACAGTTCCCGCTGCTGTGAGCTCCTTGGGGTGGTTTTTAACCATCTGGAGATGCAATTTGCCACTGGCCTATGAGCTGGGAAGGCGCATCTTTGAGCAAGTCAGAAGACCTGCCTTTGCATGTTAAGTTTTTTTGCAAAGCACGGGTAAATGTTTTGGAACTGCACACATCTTTTTTCGGTGAGGAGTCTTGCGGCCTTGCGTGTTGATGGGGAGTCTAATTCAAATTTGTTCTTGCAAAATAGCTTAAAGTTATATTTTATTAATTTTAAGTTTAATTAAGATGAAGAAAAAAAGATTCCTTATCTCGATGCTATCCCTAGCATTAACTGCGGCAGCAGTAGCCACGCCCACTCAAGATGGCTATTCAGAGCCGGATCAAGAAGATCCTGCCGAAATCCAGAAATTATCTATCGAGCAGGTAGTTGTAACGGCAACAGGAACCCCCCGCAGGTTAAAGGAGAGTCCAGTGCCAATTGCAGTAATTACAGCTCAAGATTTGAAGATCGGTAACATCCTCAACCTCGAAGATGCACTCATTAAGCTCAACCCGTCGTTCTCGGTTATGACCAACGGAATGGGTACAACAATGTCGCTCAATGGTATGCCAGACGACTACATCCTCTTTTTGGTCAATGGCCGACGTATGAATGGCGCCAACCCATATACTCAAATTGATATCAATCGTGTAAAACGCATCGAGGTAATGTCGGGAGCTGCGGCAGTTATGTATGGCACAAACGCCATTGGTGGTGTGGTGAACATCGTTACCGATGACCTGAGCGAGGATCGTGCGGACGTATCGGGATCGGTGCAGAGCCATGTCTCGAGCTATGACAGATATGTCAACTCTATGGATTTCACCCTCAGCAGTGGTAAATTCCGCTCTACAACAAGCTACACCCACTCCGAGTCGGGGGGATGGCAATTTAGCCCCTATGTCGAGAGTGGCGATGAGTTGGTCGAGACCGAAAAAGAGGCCTCGACGGGATATTCGCGCAACCTGCTAAATCAGGAGTTTCAATACGATGTGAACGATAAACTATCGCTCAATGCTCGAGGCTCCTATTACGACAATATCACCAAGCGCCCCTATGCTGCCTATAGTTACAACATGCATCACGAGGATTACACCTATGGCCTAGGTGCGGACTATAAGCTCAAGGGCAACAACCGCCTATCGTTTGATTATCACTCCGATAACTACACCTCGTCGTACGACTATATGAAGGCTGTATCTTCGGCCGATGCCCAGATTGGCGACCGTATCGCTCGTAGCATAACTCACTATCACAACGCCAATGTGAAGGGCTATTTCTTTGTAGGTGAGCGACATGTAATCACCTCTGGAGCCGAGTATGAGATGAACACCTTGGAGAGTATCGCCGATGACGTCGACTATACAGCCGTGTCGAACGTCTCGCTTTTTGCTCAAGACGAAGTCAAGATTGTCGATAACTTCTATGCGCTGGCAGGTGCTCGATATACCTATCACCAAACTTTCAATAGCCACGCCACAGCTCATGCATCGCTGCGTTACACGCTGAAAAACTTCAACTTTAGAGCCTCATACTCGTCGGGATTCCGTACGCCAGATCTCTCCGATATCTTTGCTAAGTATGAGTCGAACTCAAGTGGGGTAGTGGTGTTGCCAAACCAGGATCTGCAGCCCGAAAAGAGCAACTACTACTCGTTGAATGCGGAGTATAATAATAAGTGGCTATCATTCTCGGCCACAGGATTTTATAACGACGTTTATGATATGATCGACTACAAGGTGTTACTCACGGGCGACGATGCTGCCGATGCTTACGATGGAGCTACCGAGGTGCGTATACGCTCAAATATAGCGCGTGCCGAGGTTAAGGGAGTCACCTTGTCGCTCAACGCAGTGCTGGGCGCAGGCTTTAACTTTAGAGCTGGTTACACCGGTCTCGATGCTGTCGACCTCGAGACGGGTGACCCTATTAACCGCAGCGTTCGCAACATCATAACTACAAATGCATCGTGGGCAAAAGGGTGGGATAACTACACGCTAAATGTCGCAATCAATGGTCGCTGGAGCGACGAGCGTTACTCATCATCTTATGGATACGCCCCCTCTTATCAGCTCTGGGACCTAAGAACGCAGCACTCATTTAAGTTCGATAAGATCGTCGTCGAGCCAGCTGTGGGCATCGAGAACCTATTCGACTATATCGACGATAGACCATGGAATAGTAACTATGCAACGCTCACTCCCGGACGTTCGGTGTATGGAAGTGTGACTATTCGTTTTTAGTTTGCTTGCTTTCTTACTGCCTGTGGGCGGGTGACTTTCTTACTGCCTCCGGCGGGCGGGGATAGCACCCCCGCGGGTGCATATAGTATTGCGTTATTGGGCTAAAAACTTTTTAAGTTTTTAGATTTTAGAAGTTAATATGTTATTTGCAAATAAATTTGCATAACATATTAACTTCTAAAATTTGTTAAATGCCTTTGGCATTTAAACCCAATATCGAGGTTGCACTCTCTCGTATAATTTGATAGGTTTGAACCTCGAGGATTTGCTCATGGCAACCGTAGGTTGACATAGATAGGTAATAATATAAATGAGTGTTGAAAGCTCGCTTTCATAAAATCATTTATAGGATTAGGCGCATAGAGCGCACTAAGTAAATAATAAGTGCTACCTTTGCATTATGGGAGCAAGAGAAAAATTTATAGGCGTGAACTCGATAAAGTTTTACCGTCGTTTTACGA
>JAWXTD010000014.1:0-45289 GCA_044433805.1 Rikenellaceae bacterium | reverse complement strand
AAATTTTAAAGGTGTTATATATCTTATCAAGCAAAGCTTGAATGAGATATATAACACCTTTAAAATCATTGAGTTGAAAACTCAATGCCCGCAGTGCAATACTACTTCCGAAACTTAAGTATATTATAATGAGCGTTGAAAGCTTGCTTTCAAAAGATCATTATAATATATGTATCGTAAAAGCGAAGCGCAGAGCAAATCATCGCAAAAGTACGCACCCGCGGGGGTGCTATCCCCGCCCGCCGGAGGCAGACCCAAACGTAAGAAGGCCAGTAAGAAAGGCAATACCCCCAACTTTGGGACAATATTCAAATAAATGGTACGATATTCCGCTCGGCGGGGAGTCGATTAGTTTAACTTTGCAATAACCAAATTAACTATATTTTATGAAGAGGACTTTAATTTTTTGTTTGGCGCTATTGTTTGGCGCGCTTGCTTTTGCTAGCTCTTGCAACTGTTTAACTAATAATTCAAAAGGATCAAAAATGGAGAGTAAAACTATGGAGTGCTGCACGTCGCACAACGGTAATTTTCAGTACAGCAGTGATATCGCTTGGGAGGCACCTTCTGAGGGCGTCACGCGTCAGATCATGGCATATAGCGACGATATGATGCTCGTTGTTGTCAAGTTCGAGAAGGGGGCTATTGGAACTATGCACACCCACCCACATTCGCAAGCGTCATATGTTGCCCAGGGTGAGTTCGATGTGACCATCGATGGGGTAACCAAAAGAGTGCGCCAGGGCGATACCTTCTTTGCATTCCCCTCGCAGCCACATGGTGTAGTTGCTATCGAGGAGGGCATCTTGATCGATTCATTTAATCCTGCCCGCGAGGACTTCTTAAAATAGCCTGCTGCCATGAAGCTAAAGTTGCTGCTGCTCTCGTTGCTCTCGTGTGTCAATCTGATAGCCGTTGCTAATCAGGGGGTTCTGCGCCAGTTGATCTCAAATATAAATGAGATCAGCTCGCAGCCGCAAGCCACCTCTGCTGAGATGAATCAGGAGTTTTTGGAGCTCTCAAATCACGGGAAATATAACGACCTGATGATCCTCGAGCTCTATATCTGGGCCACTATCCCCGATGCTACGGCACAGAGTTTCCTCGAGGGGCAAAATGGAGATGGCAGCTGGGACGAGGTCGACTACACCGACACTAAGCGCAGCCGCTGGTCGCCTGCCGAGCATATAACTCGCCTCTATGCCTTGGCAAAGGTCTACTGCTCGGAGCAATCGAGGCTCTGCGAAAGTGAGGAGCTCCTTGATGCAATATTAAAGGGGGTAGATTATTGGCATCGCTCGGGGCTGATCTGCCCCAACTGGTTCTATAACGACATCAGAATCCCCAAACATATCGGACCTGTCTACCTACTGCTGAAGGATAAGCTCTCCGCGGAGCAACTCGCTGAGGCTAAACGAATAATGAGCAGGTCGACATTCACCAAAACGGGGCAAAATAGGGTGTGGCTAGCCGGAAATGTATTGATCAAGGCGCTGTTGGAGGATGATTTCGAGACGGTGGCGGAGGCCCGCGATATTATCTCTTCCGAGATTTTCAGAACCTTAGATGAAGGTGTGCAGTTCGACAACTCCTACCACCAGCATGGCGCGCAGATGCAGTTTGGCAACTATGGACTGGCCTATATCAGCTCGATGGCCTATTGGGCACGAGTCTTCAAGGATACCCCGCTGGCATTCTCGCAGAGCCAGATCTCGATCCTGCGGGAGTTTCTCACCGAGGGGCTCCACACAACCCTCTGGCGTGGATATTTCGACCCTAGCGCCTGCGCAAGGCAGGTATTCGAGAACTCTCAGCGGGGCAAAGCCTACTCTCAGCTGGTCTCGACGCAGAATATGATCGAGGTCGACAGGCCGAATGCCGACCTATACAATAGCTTTATAAAATTCAATTTCACGCAAAAGCGATCCAAGAACAAACTGGTTGGCAGCAGCTACTTCTGGCACTCCGACTACTATGTTCAGCGCACCGACGATTGGTTCGCCTCGGTGAGGCTAAACTCTTGCAGGACACTACCTTTCGAGATGACCAATAGCGAGAATCTTCAGGGCCAATATAGTGCCGATGGAGTGCTCGTAGTTAAGGTCGATGGCAATGAGTACGACAACATCTACCCACTGTGGGATTGGAGGCGCCTGCCCGGCTTGACCTACTTCGACGATGGTGAGCCACTAATCTGCACAGAGCCAAAAACGCCAACCAATAGGTCGAGCTTCGTAGGTGGAGTCGCATCCGATGGTCAGGGCGTTGCGGCGATGCACCTGGAGCGTGACGACGTAGAGGCACGCAAGGGCTACTTCTTTATTGACGATGTGATTGTTGCCTTGGGTGCCGATATTTCGGTGAGTAATGATCACCCCCTCTTCACAACCCTCGAGCAGCGATTGATGGAGAAAGATGATGTTGTAAGCTACGGATCTGCCTCGGGAGAAGCCTCAACGCTCCAAGCCAGCCACGATCGAAAGGAGGTCGAGTGGTTGCATTGCGACAAGGTGGGGTATTGCCTCTTGGAGCCGCAATCCTTGGAGCTCAGTCGAGAGGAGAGGATGCAGAGCTGGCGCAAGATTGCAGTCTTCTTCGATGAGCAGCAAACCGCTAAAGGTGAGATATTTACCGCCTCGATCGCTCATGGCCGCAGCTCGCAAAACACCCACTATGAATATGTCATATTGCCCAATCGCACAGCAAAACAGACCCAAGCGTTCTGCTCCTCTCCAACCATTCGAGTGGTCGAAAATAGCAAAAGTCGACAGGTGGTTGCCAGTGACAATGGGGCGACTATTGGGGCAATTTTTTATGAGTCGGGCGAGGTGAAGATTACCGACGATCTATCGATCTACGTCTCTCAGCCCTCGGTGATTATGCTCTGCCGCGAAGGCAAAAAGTGGGTGGTAAGTGCTGCGGACCCAACCCAGGAGCTAGAGAGTGTAAGAGTTAAAATCACCCAAAGAGGCAAGCTGCAGGAGCACACTATCGCCCTTGCCCGCCAGAGCGGCTTTGAGGGTAGCACAACGCAAATAACAATTTAAATCAACATACCTATGAAACTACGTGAACTAAAAAAATTACTGCTGATCGCAGTGCTCAGCCTGCCTGCAACCGCACTCTTTGGTCAGGTTATCCAATTCGACAAATTGGAGATCGACTTGGGCGAAGTGAAGATCGCCTCACTTACCGACAATATCGTCACTGCCGAGTTCGAATTTGTCAACGCGGGCGATAAAAAGCTTGAAATAAAGCAAGTTATACCCTCGTGTGGCAGCATCCTTAGCTATGACAAAACCCGCACCTATCAACCTGGAGAGCGAGGTCGGATCACGATGAGCTGCGATGTGAGACGATTTATCACCTGTGAGCAGTCGTTCAATGCCGAGATCTACTCAACGGCAATAAATAGCGGAACCCAAAAGGGGGTTCACCTAATTCGTCTAAACTTTAGCGTCGATAATCTCCTCGAGATTGCAACCGACGCCTACCCACTTCGCCTCGAGGCCAAAAGTTCGGCCATATACACCCCAAGCAATATATACCAGACAATCCTCTCGAGAGCCGCAACCGAGCTTCGCGCAAGCTTTAGCGAGGAGTTGGAGCGCGAGGCTGAATATCTTGTAAAGGTTATGCAGAAAGGCGGTTGGTTTGCCTCGATCGATTACGACTGCATCTTTAGAACCGACTGGCAGCCGAGCCTACACCTAGATTACCTCCTTACGCTAAGCATCTGCTATGCCGAGCCACAATCAAAATATTACCTAAATAGCGACCTATTTGAGGCGATAAACGATGGCTTGCAATTCTGGTTGAAGAAGTCGCCAACCTCTCACAACTGGTGGCACAACCAGATTGGAGGGAGCCAAAAGATGGCCGACCTATTGGCTGTGCTTCACTCCACCACATCGAGGATCGATCAGGATCTGTTGGTCGCTCTCTGCGAGTCGTTTGCTGGCAGCAACCCAAGTAAGTTCACCGGAGCCAACAAGTCGGATATCGCACGCCACCACCTATATCGTGGATGTTTGTTAGAGGATGAAAAGCTGGTTCGATATGCCGTAGAGGAGAGCTTCTACGCCATTCGCATCACCGAAAAAGAGGGCATCCAAGAGGATATGTCGTATCATCAGCATGGAGCTCAGCTATATATTGGTGGCTACGGAACAGCATTCCTCGATGGTGTCTCTCAAATAGCAACGCTTTTGATTGGCACGCCATACCAGCTTGATTCCGAGAAGCTTGCAATCTTCTCGTCGTTTGTCCGCGAGGGCTACTTCAAGACCTTCAGAGGTCCATATATCGATTGGAGTGTTGTTGGACGTAGCATCAGCCGCAAAGGGGCTCGTCTTTTAGACACCATCGACACATCGACCATGTATTGGAATATCATCGATAGGATGATTCTAATCGATGGCGAGCACAAAGAGGAGTATTTGTTGATTAAAAAACGTATGGCCGATGTTAGCTCGGTGGGCCTAGATCTACCTTGTGAGAATCGATACTACCACCGTTCGGACTATATGCTCCACAGCAACCCCAACTATGTAGCCTCGGTGAGAACCGCCTCCGAGAGGTTGCAGAAGGCCGAAAATGGCAATGGCGAGAATCTCAAATCGTGCTACTTGTCGGATGGAGCCTTTAATGTTCGCCAAAGTGGCGATGAGTACGACGGATTGTATGGCGTGTGGGATTGGACCAAGATCCCCGGAACCACCTCGCCCGATGAACTTCAAGAGCTCGATCCATCGTGGGGAGCTATGGGAACCTCGACGCTTACCGCAGGAGTATCGAATGGTGCGGTTGGAGCCTTTGCATATGCTCACGACGATAGGGGATTCACCGCCAAGAAGGGTTGGTTCCTCTTCGAGGATTTCATTGTGGCGCTGGGTGCAGATATCGACGCGAGCAGCATGAACTTGCAGACAACCCTCGATCAGAGCTTCCTAAAGTCCAAGGTAAAGGTAAAAACCCAAGAGGGCGAAAAGAGCTATGCGACAATCGAGCAGAGGATCGAGAACCCCGACTATATAATTCACAACAATATGGCATTTGTCCCACTTCAAAGTGGCCAATTCGACCTGAAGGCATCCGCGCAGAGTGGCAACTGGAACAGCATCAACTACAACCAAGAGGATAAGGAGATCACCGAGCAGGTATTTAGCCTAGTGTGGCGCCATGGGCAAAGTGCGAAGGGTGCCGAGTATAGCTATATCCAAATTCCAAACTGTGGAGATAAGTCGAGAATCGAGCAGATCCGCTCATCGTTGAGTGTGACAAATCGTGCCGATCTTCAGGCGGCAACCTACGAAAACTACACAATGATCCTATTCTACAAGAGGGGCAGCTACAGCGACAAGGAGGTCAGCGTCAAGGTCGATAGGCCTGCGCTAGTGCTCTTGGAGAGGGTCGATAGTGGGGTGCAAATGTCTCTAACCAACCTTGCTGGAGACTCAAAGCCAGTCTCGATACAGGTCACACCAAAGGGTGGCAAGAAGAGCAAAATCGTCATCAACACCTCGGATATGAGGGTCGCAACACACGCAATAACCAAGTCGCCAACCATATAAATCAACCATTTATGAAACCAATATTTTTATTCCTCCTCTCACTTCTGGTGATCTCGTGCCAAAAGAGCAATTTCGACCCAGATACTATCGTGCGCAATATGGAGCGAGTTGCCGCCTATGAGCTTGCAAACCCCTCGCACCACTACGCCGAAGATGATCCCTATAACTACCCCAATGGATGGGTCCCCTCGACCTTCTACATCTCGCTGATCCCTCTTTATGAGGCCACTCAAGATTCTCAATATATCGATGCGGTTAAGGCTTGGGGAGATAAATTTGATTGGAGTTGCGCCCCTCGACTGCGCCATGCCGACGATATTGTCTGCGGACAGATATTCCTAGACCTATACCGCCACGATGGAAAAGAGCGATACATCGCCCCACTACTCGAGAGGATGCAGACAATCATGGCAAGCGAGATCCCCGGTCGCGAGGATTGGTATTGGTGCGACGCGCTATTTATGGCACCTCCCGTATACGCTATGGCGGGTAAAATCTTTAACGACGATGCCTACTACCAGTTCAACGAGAGGATGTATTGGGATGTGCACGACTACCTCTTCGACACCCAAGAGTCGCTATTCTATCGTGATCGCCGATACTTCACCGCAAAAAGCCCTAATGGCGAGAAGCTATTCTGGGGACGTGGCAATGGTTGGATAATGGGAGGCCTGGCCAGGATGATCCCCTATATCAAGGATAAAGCCTCAAAAGATAGATATATCGACCTATTTAAGACTATGGCCAGCCGTGTTATCGAGCTCCAACAGCCCGATGGAATGTGGCGCAGCAACCTATTGGACCCCAACGACTATGCTCAAAAGGAGACCTCGGCATCGGCCTTTTACATCTATGCCCTAGCGTGGGGACTCAACAATGGCCTGCTCGATGCTCAGACCTATCTTCCGGTGGTTGAGCGCGGCTGGGATGCTCTGTGCGACTGCATCGATCCCGAGAGCGGAATGTTGGGTTGGGTTCAGCCAATCGGAGCTGCTCCGGGCGACACAAAGGCCTCGACAACAATGTCTTATGGCGTGGGAGCCTATATCCTTGCCGGAACCGAGATCTTGAAATTCGAAAATGTTAACTAAAAAATCAATACCATGAAAAAATTATTAGCTTTAGCGCTGCTTATCCTCACCTCGGTGGCGATTACCTCGTGTGGTTCGTCATCGTGCGAGGATATGCCCTACGCAATTAAAACCACTATCCCCAAGCGCCCAGCGGGCCAAGAGGATGTGATTCAACTCACTGCGCCTGCAATCCCTGTGGTGCGCGTAGGATTTATCGGATTGGGAATGCGTGGCCCCGGTGCCGTTTCGCGCATGCTTAATATCCCCGGAGTCGAGGTGGTTGCCCTCTGCGACTTGGAGCAAGATCGCGTTGAGGCGGCTAACGACCGTGTTGAGGCTGCTGGCAGACCCCGCGCAAAGGAGTTCTATGGTAGTGCCGATGCGTGGCGCGAATTGACAAAGTTGGAGGATCTCGACCTAGTCTACATCGCCACAGATTGGAGCACCCACGCAATGATGGGTGTGCAGGCGATGAAGGATGGTAAGCACGTAGCAATCGAGGTGCCCGCAGCGATGAACCTCGACGAGATTTGGGCACTTATCAACACCTCGGAGCAGACACGCAAGCACTGCATGCAGCTCGAGAATTGCGTCTACGACTTCTTCGAGCTAACGACACTCAACATGGTTCAACAAGGCCTGCTGGGCGAGGTGCTCCATGGTGAGGGTGCCTATATCCACAACCTGGAGCCATTTTGGAATACATACCACAACAACTGGCGATTAGAGTACAACATCCACAACAAGGGCGATGTATATCCAACACACGGCATAGGACCAGTGTGCCAAGCGATGAACATCCACCGAGGTGACAAGATGAACTACCTAGTGTCGATGCAGACCAAGACCGTATGCATCCCCGAATTTATCCTCGAGACAACCGGTAGAGATGTGTCAGCCCAGATGCAAAATGGCGATCACACATCGACTCTAATCAAGACCGAGAAGGGAAAGACGATACTTATCGAGCACAACGTGGCAACACCACGCCCCTACGACCGCATGTATCAATTGACTGGCACCAAGGGCTTTGCAAATAAATACCCCATCTCTGGCTACGCCCTAAATGGCGGTGAGGCATTTGGCGATGATATCGTCACAGACCACGAAGATCTATCGGGCCACAGATTTATCTCCAAGGAGGCGCAAACAGCACTGATGGAGAAATATAAACACCCAATTCACGTCGAGCTCGAGGAGACAGCCAAAAAAATCGGTGGCCACGGCGGCATGGACTTCATCATGGACTACCGCCTGATATACTGCCTCCAAAATGGCCTGCCTCTAGATATGGATGTCTACGACCTTGCCGAGTGGTGTAGCCTCACCCCACTAACAAAACTATCTATCGAGAACGACTCTGCCCCCGTCCAAGTGCCCGACTTCACACGTGGCGGCTGGGATAAATTGCCTAAACTTGAGTTTGCTCGATAGCTTGAGGATTGCTTTCTTACTGCTTTCTTACTGCCTTTGGTCAGCCTTCTTACTGCCTCCGGCGGGCGGGGATAGCACCCCCGCGGGTGCAACTTGTATTGCGCTATTGGGCTAAAAACTTGCAGTTTTTAGATTTTAGTCTGCATAAAGTTGCCGCAAATGAATTTGCACAACTTTATACAGCCTAAAATTTATTAAATGCCTGAAGGCATTTAAACCCAATATCGAGGTTTTCCGCTCACTTATAATAACTATATTCAGACCTCAAGTTACAGATTTAATATCACCTTGACCCGATAAACATCAAGGAGCGGCAGCACCTATTAGAATTCCCCTCCAACGGTTTGGAGGGGTCAGGGGTGGTTATCGAAATATATATATAAAATAGGTTTAACAGCTGATACACTGCAAGATAAGAAACGTTCACCTCACAAGGGTTCAATTCGTCAGAATTGAAAAATTTTAAAGGTGATATTTATCTTGTCAAGCTCGCTTGAAAAAGATAAATAACACCTTTAAAATCATTGAGTTGCAAACTCAATGCCCGCAGTGCAGCATCACTTCCTAACCCGCAGTGCAACACCACTTCCACAAAAAAACTAAACCATTAAAAAATGAAACTCTCCCACATAACAAAAATGGCCGCAGTAGCCGCAGCCCTGCCGCAGCTGCCCACGACCATTGCGGCACAACAGCGCGAGCAGAAGCCCAATATAATATTGATTATGACCGATCAGCAGCGTTTCGACGCCCTAGGCTGTGTCAACGATGCTGTGATCTCGCCCAACCTCGATGCGCTAGCCCAAAGTGGCTACCTCTTCACGGCGGCATACTCATCTACGCCAAGCAGCACCCCAGCACGTGCGGGGCTGCTCACAGGCATGTCGCCCTGGGGTCATGGCCTCTTGGGCTATGGCCAGCAGGCAACAAGGTATCAATTCACCATGCCGCAGATGCTCTCGGATGCAGGCTACAACACCATCGGCATCGGCAAGATGCACTTCAACCCGCAGCGCAACACTCATGGCTTCGACCTTGTGATAAACGACGAGAGCGGACGTGTGGAGGATGAATATTTCGTTAGCGACTACCGCAAATGGTTCTACTCGCAGGCGCTGAGCGAGGATCCCGACAAGACGGGTGTGGGCTGGAATTCGCACATTGCTCGCCCCTATGCCCTCGACGAGAAGCTGCATCCAACGCAGTGGACGGGCGATGTGGCAGTCGACGCCATCGAGGGCTACGACTCGGAGCAGCCACTACTCATGAAGATATCCTTTGCCCGCCCACATAGCCCCTACGACCCTCCGCAGCGAGTCCTAGATATGTACGACCATATCGAGGCTCCCGCCCCAACCATTGGCGATTGGACACCCGCAGCATGGGCTGAGTTCTCCGATCCTTCCTATATGAGCGATGCGGCGATAGGAGCATTTGGCGACGAGTATGCCCAGAATTCGCGTAAATATTACCATGCGTCGGTGACATTTGTCGATGAGCAGATTGGCCGCATCATCGAGGCACTCAAGGCAAACGACATGTACGAGGAGTCGCTGATTATATTCATCTCGGATCATGGCGATATGTTGGGTGACCATAATCTCTGGCGCAAGACCTACGCTTACGAAGGCTCGGCAGCGGTGCCATACATCGTAAAATTACCAGCCAATATCAACAGCGTAGTGGTCGCAGGAAGCCAGATCGATCAGCCCGTCGAGCTGCGTGACATCCTCCCCACGATGTTGGATCTGTGTAGCGCTGAGCAGCCCTCGCAGATGGATGGACTATCATTGATGCCACTCTTCGAGCAGAGTGCCCCTCTGTGGCGCGAATACTTAGATTTGGAGCATTCGCAATTCTACTTCGACGAGAACTACTGGATGGCTCTGACCGATGGCAAGATCAAATATATATGGTCCAGAGCAACCGGAGTGGAGCAGCTCTTCGACTTAACATCCGACCCCTACGAGGCTCGCAACCTAGTCGATAGCCGCCGCTATCAAGCCACCCTCAAGAAGATGCGAGCACGAATGGTCGAGCACCTAAGCGTTAGAGGCCCAGAGTGGGTCGAAGATGGGGTGCTTAAAGTTACATCCGAGGTTCAGCTCTACGGCAAGAACTTCCCTGAGCAGCGATAGGTTACTCTTTCTTATTGTCTGTGGGTGGCAGAACTGACGTTAATTTACTCAAGCAGCCGCTCCTGCGTAGCCTCGATTCCAAAGGCGCCAATGGGGGCAGTGATTAAGATTGCTAGGACGGCTATTGTCAGCACGATCTCACCGCAGGGCAGCCCCATAGCCATTGGTATTGAGCCAATTGCGGCCTGCACAGTGGCCTTTGGGGTGTATGCGATCATGCAGAAAAGACGCTCCTTGGCTGTGAGCCGGGTGCCGAGCATCGAGGTGAAAACACCACCCATGCGGAAGAGCAGTGCCAAAAGAATCAGCGCCACAGCCACAGCTCCGGCAGCTAGGGCATAGTTGATATCTACGGTTGCTCCGACCAGCACAAATAGCATCACTTCGGCAGCCACCCACATGCGGTTGAGCTTGGGCGAGATGCGTTTTGCCAGCACGGGGTAGCGCCATAATATGGTGATTCCCATCACCATAACGGCTAGCAGTCCCGAAATCGCAACGCTCCCCTTGCACCACGCCTCGAGCGAGAGGAAGAGAAACGAGAGGCTCAGCAGCACCAGCACCTTGATCGAGTCGCGCGTGTGGAACCGCTTGAAGTAGGCGGCAAAAGCTAGGCCCGCGACTACTCCTGTCGCAGCACCCAAAACTATCGAAAGGGGAATATCGAGGATGCTCGCTGCGCTCACTGTGCCCCCTGCCGCCAGCGTGGTGAATGCCGTAAATAGCACAATTACAATGACATCGTCCACAGATCCGGCAGCCATGATCATCTGCGGAATGCCCTTACTCGTGCCACGTCCTTGCTCCATGAGTCGCAGCATCTTAGGGACAATGACCGCCGGAGATACCGCCGCAACGACCGCTCCAATGATTGCCGCCTCGAGTAGCGAGACACCCAACAGCGCAGGTGCCAGGAGCATCACACCGGCAATTTCGAAGAGCGCCGGCACAAAGCATAGCAGGATCGCTGGTCGCCCCACCTGCTTCAGATCAGCAATATTGAGCGCCAGACCAGCACGCAACAGGATGATTACCAGGGCTATCTGGCGCAGCTCCAACGAGATTCCCAAAAGTGACTCATCGAGCAGATTGAGCCCATAGGGACCTAGCGCGATGCCCGCGATGAGCATCCCGACGAGTGCAGGCAGGTGCAATTTATTGAATAGGAAGCCCAACGAAAGCCCCACAATAAGCAGTAATGCGATACTTGTTAACATAACATTGATGATTAGTCCCCACAAATGTAGCTATTTTTCAGATTAATTACCTATTTTTGCACTAGATTATTAACAATTATAAACAATACATCATGGCAAAATTTGCAATTATAGAGACCGAGAAGGGTACGATGAAGGCTGAACTCTACAGCAACGAGACCCCAATCACAGTCGAGAACTTCGTAAAGCTCTCAGAGAGTGGCTTTTACGACTCGCTAACATTTCACCGCGTGATCCCCGATTTTGTGATCCAAGGAGGTTGCCCAATCGGAAATGGCGCTGGAGGTCCCGGATATCGCATCAAGTGCGAGACATCGGCACCACGCCAATATCACGACCGTGGAGTACTCTCAATGGCTCACGCAGGCCGCGACACCGGTGGCTCGCAATTCTTTATCTGCCACTCGCGCAACAACACCTCGCACCTGGATGGCGTACACACCTGCTTCGGCCAAGTGGTTGAAGGAGTGGACGTTGTCGACGACATCCGCCCGGGAGACCTTATCTTGTCGATTAAGATCATCAGCGAGTAGGGGTTTTTGTTGGTGTCTGCCTTTCTTACTGCCTCCGGCGGGTGGGGATAGCAGCCCCGCGGGTGCGTACTTCTGCGATGATTTGCTCTTCGCTGCGCTTTTACGATGCATAATAATATATGTGATTTTATGAAAACACGTTTTCAACATCACATATATTATTATGCATCTATGTCAACCTCCGGTTGCCATGAGCAAATCACCGAGGTTCAAACCTGTCGTAAATTAACGTGAGCACGCACCCGCGCAGGTGCTATCTGCGCCCGCCGGAGGCAGTCCTCAATATAACTACTGATTCATAGTCGCCAGGAACTCTTCGTTGCTGCTCGACATGTTCATCTGTTTTTGCAGGAACTCCATGGCCTCGACGCAGGTCATTTCGGATAGGTATTTGCGCAGGATCCATGTGCGGTTCATCTCTTCGCGCGTGAGGAGTAGATCCTCGCGGCGGGTGCCCGATGCGATTACGTCGACTGCGGGGTAGATGCGCTTGTTGGCGAGCTTGCGGTCGAGCTGCAGCTCCATGTTACCTGTTCCCTTGAACTCCTCGAAGATCACCTCGTCCATCTTCGATCCGGTGTCGATAAGTGCTGTGGCAATGATAGTTAGCGATCCTTTCTCCTCGGTGTTGCGCGCCGCGCCGAAGAATCGTTTTGGCTTGTGGAGGGCATTTGCGTCGACACCTCCCGAGAGGATCTTTCCCGATGCTGGCTGCACGGAGTTGTAGGCACGTGCCAAGCGGGTAATTGAGTCGAGGAAGATCACAACGTCGTGCCCGCACTCCACCATGCGCTTGGCCTTGTCGAGCACCATCTCGGCAACCTTCACGTGGCGCGAGGCCTGCTCATCGAAGGTCGATGCAACAACCTCCGCCTTTACGTTGCGGGCCATCTCGGTAACCTCCTCGGGGCGCTCATCTATCAGTAACACAATCATATAGGCCTCGGGGTGGTTGTCGGCAATGGCATTGGCAATCGACTGCAGCAGCATCGTTTTACCCGTTTTGGGTTGTGCCACAATCAGCGCACGCTGGCCCTTTCCGATAGGTGCAAAGAGGTCGATAACGCGGTTCGAGAGGGTGTTGTGCCCATTTCCGGTGAGCTTAAATTTCTCGCTCGGGAAGAGTGGCGTCATAAATTCGAACTGCACACGGTCGCGAATAAATTCGGGCTTGAGGCCATTTATCTCGTTGATCTGCACCAGCGGGAAGTACTTTTCACCTTCGCGCGGAGGGCGAATGAGACCCATCACCGAGTCGCCATGCTTGAGGGCATAGTGCTTAATCTGCGACTGCGACACGTAGATATCATCGGGCGAATTGAGGTAGTTATAGTCTGCCGAGCGGAGGAATCCGTAGCCATCTTGCATGATCTCCAGAACTCCCTCACCCTCGATTTTGGCGGTGAAATCATCCTTGGTGATAACTGGTTCTGCGGGAGCTGCAGCCACAACAACCTCTGGCTCAGGGGTTTGCGCAGGCTCTGTGCTCTCTTTTATTGCTTCCGATGTCTCGGGCGTTGCCACCTTCTGCTCGGTGATTCTTTGGCGACGGCTCTTGTGGCGCTCCTTCGTGAAGCGCTTATCGCTCTTTGCTTGTGGTTGTGCTGCTGGCTCCTCTGCCATCGGTGCTGCTGGCTCTGGTGACTCCGTAGCACTCTCCGACTCCTGCGCTGCTGGCGCTGCTGCAACGGGCTCGTTCTTCACCGCAGAGCTCATGCGAGGCCTGCGACCACGCTTAGCAGGGGCGACAGCATCTTTGCTAACATTCTCAGCATTAGGTATTTGAGGTGCTGCAGCACTCTCCACCTCCGACGCTGGAGCGCTCTCCACAGCCGGGCTTTTAGAAGCACTCTTTTGTGGACGGCCACGCTTGCGCTTAGGCTCCACTGCTACTGCCTCCTGTGTTTGTGATGCGTTATTTGCGGCATTTAATATCGCCTCTTTGAGCGCCTCTTTGCGGATATTCATATTCTTGACACCCAGGGATTTACCGATAACTTTTAACTCTGCAAGGCTCTTGCCCTCCAATGCTTTTATGTCGTGCATACTATTTTATGTTGATATTGCTGAAGAAAATATACTCCCCGAACGTGGAGCGTTTTTGTTTAGTACGCAAAGATAATGCAAATTTCTGATTTATGCAAATTTATGTGGATTTCTTGAGCCCCCTTTCTTGATACCTTTCTTACTGCCTGTGGGCGGGCGGGGATAGCACCCCCGCGTGTGCAACTATTTCTTGCGCTATTGGGCTAAAAAACTTTTTAAGTTTTTAGATTTTAGTATGCATTAAGTTGTGCAAATTCATTTGCGGCAACTTAATGCATACTAAAATTTGTTAAATGCCTTTGGCATTTAAACCCAATATCGAGGTTACATGCTCACGTATAGATTGATAAGGTTTGAACCTCGGTGATTTGTTCATGGCAACCGAAGGTTGACATAGATATATAATAATATAAATGGGCGTTGAAAGCTAGCTTTCAAAAGAACATTTGTATTATTATATATCGTAAAAGCGAAGCGCAGAGCAAATCAACGCAATACAAGTCAAAAACGAAGTTTTTGGATCCAAGCTAGCTTGGCGCCCGCCCGGCGTAAGGGCAGTAGAAAGCGCACAGAAAGAAAAAAAAGAAGCGCACAGAAAGAAAAAAGAAGCGCACAGAAAGAAAAAAGAAGCGCACAGAAAGAAAACAAAAAAGGTGACCCAGAGGATCACCTTTAATATATAAATATTTGCTTCGACTATTTGTTGTTGAAAGCAGACATTTTCTCGATAAGCATGATAACTTTGTTAGAGTAACCCCACTCGTTATCGTACCAAGAGACAACCTTCACGAAGTTATCGTTAAGAGCGATACCAGCGTCAGCGTCGAAGATAGAGGTACGAGCGTCGCCTGTGAAGTCGGTAGAAACTACTGCATCCTCAGTGTAACCTAGGATACCAGCCATCTCGTTCTCAGAAGCAGACTTGATAGCCTCTTTGATCTCGCAGTAAGAAGCGCCTTTCTCCAAACGAACTGTAAGGTCAACAACCGATACGTCCAAAGTTGGAACGCGGAAAGCCATACCTGTAAGTTTGCCCTTAAGCTCAGGGATAACTACACCTACTGCTTTAGCAGCACCTGTAGAAGATGGGATGATGTTGCCACCAGCAGCGCGACCACCTCTCCAGTCCTTCATAGATGGACCGTCAACAGTCTTTTGAGTTGCAGTTGTAGCGTGAACAGTTGTCATAAGACCCTCGATGATACCGAATTTGTCGTTAAGAACCTTAGCTACTGGAGCAAGACAGTTAGTAGTACAAGAAGCGTTAGAGACGATAGTTTGACCAGCGTAAGTGTCGGTGTTAACACCGCAAACGAACATTGGAGTAGCATCCTTAGAAGGAGCTGACATAACTACGTATTTAGCACCAGCCTCGATGTGTTTTGCTGCAGTCTCCTCAGTAAGGAAAAGACCTGTAGACTCAACTACGTACTCAGCACCTACTGCGTCCCACTTAAGGTCTGCTGGGTTGCGCTCAGCTGTAACGCGGATTGCTTTACCGTTAACGATTAGCTCTGACTCGTTGAAGTCAACTGTACCGTTGAATTTTCCGTGTACTGAATCGTACTTAAGCATGTAAGCCATGTACTCTACAGAGATAAGGTCGTTAATACCTACTACCTCTACGTTTTGGTTAGTGCAAGCAGCACGGAAAACCAAACGGCCGATACGGCCAAAACCGTTGATACCAATCTTAATTGTTGACATAATTTTAATTTGTTATTTATTAATAAATTCGTTTTTACTTTTCAACTTCGCAAAATTAGTTACTTTATATATAATAACCAAAAATTTTACTAATTATTTTGTGAAAAAAATAACAATATTTATTTTTTCGCTGCTAGAGTGGCTTATAGGGGTTTTATAAGTGGTCTGGCAGCAGGCTGTTAATACCAATTTAATGCCAATTGTTTTGCAACATTATAATAATATCGTATCTTTGTGACATCTACACACAATTATTTATTAGAAATATTAAAGAAGAAATTATGAGAAAACTGTACTTATCGCTAAGTAGGTTTGTTGTGGCTGTGGCCATATACGGCAGCTCATTATTCACTTCAACTTCGTGTGTCAATGCCGATTACGACCTTGACAAGGAGATTGATTTGGAGATGAACTTGATCGGTGAGCTTACGCTGCCAATTGGCTCAATTAAGCCTCTTACACTGGGTGAAATGTTAGACCCCGCGGATGTCGAAAATTTGGAGTTGATGGAGGATGGTAGCTACAAAATCAGCCTAAGCGACTATATGAGTGTCGATATCACTAAGCTCGGAGGCGATTCTGGAGTGTCGATTGCCGCTATAAAGGGTGGTATGACCGAGACTACTGAGTTTGGAATGGCCGAATTTGAGACCTTCGATATCGATGTTGAAGATGTTAACATTGAGGTAGATACGCAACTCACACAGATCGACGTTGATGGCTCTGGCACCTCGATTGCCGATAAGGTTGAAATCGAGACCGGACTTGCTGATATGGAGTTAACCTACATGTCGCAGAGCATCAATATCACTTCGGTTCCCGAGGGGGAAGATCTTCCCGATGACGCGGCAATTTATATCGACGCGGAGTATCAGAACACCACAATCGACCTCTCGTTTGGCGATGGCATCACCTGTCCCGATCTTTTGAAGAGTGTGACCAGAATCGACTTGACTGGCTCGAGTGCGACAATCACTATCGATGCTTCGGACTTCGCAATAGTTTTCGACAATCTCGAGATGACCTTCCCTTCGCTTGTGATCACCTTCCCTGAGGGGTTTGTTTTGGAGTGCGACGAGGATACAGATAGCGCAGATAACACCATAACTATTAAGGATATGGTAGTTGAGGGCGAGCCTCGCAAGGTCGATTTTGACATCTTGGAGTACAACCTGCCACTTGCAAACATCGATAAACGCTTGGAGTCGATCGAGGGAGATATCGTCTGCACAATCCAAGAGGAGGTGCCACTTTCGGGAACCACCAAGGGTGTGGAGGAGATCACCAGCGACTTGATTATAATCGATATCGCTGCCGATATAACTATTGCCGATATGGATTTCTCAGTTGGTGTTCTCGAGGTAGAAGTCGAGGAGCAGGGCCAGCTTAGCGACCAGGCGGATATTAAGGTTGACGATATGATCCAGAGCGTTACTTCGGTGACCCTAGATAAAGACTTTAACACCGTCAATATCAGCATCTTGCCAATAACTATCCCTTCGGGATTAAATGTGTCGGGTGACAATATCTACATCTACTTCCCTTGTGATACCTATCTATTATTAGATGAAGATTTGACAATAATGAATGGCAACTACATATTGCCTATCCCCGTGAGCAGCATCATCGGTGTCAGTGGTGTCAGTGGTTACAATCGCACTATCTCGATCGATAAAATCTTATTTGCCGATGGCACTGTGGTCGATGAGATGGTATCGTTCGACCCAGGTATCTCGATGAGTGGCACCACGCTAACCCTATCGATGGGAACAAAGATAGACGACGAGAGCTACTCGACAACCCTATCGGCATACAACGCAATTGCCAAGGAGATGGATCCCGACGCTGCGCTTGTAGCCAAGGTGGGATCGACTACTGGTCTTTTGATCGACTCTGCCGAGGCGGTGATCACTGGCTATAGTGCACCAATTGAGGATAACACGATCGACTTCACTCAGACTCAAACTATTGACGAGCAATTGGTTTCGATCAATAACATGACCTTCATGGAGGGCACTCAGGTGCTTGTGGAGCTCGATATCGATGTTAATTTGGACCTTAGCGCAGCTGGTGCGCCAACGCTTTCGTTCGACGATTACACCATCAAATTCCCGAACTTCTTGAAGTTTGCACCAAACGCAGAGGTTGAGATCGCACTTACCGAGGATGGCTACTACACGGTAGTTCTTAACGACAAGTTCGACTCGACAACAACCGCTGGACACTGCACCTATAGCCTCACGCTGGAGATCGAGGAGATCGACTTCTCGGATTACGACGAGACAATCTTGAGCGATGGAGTGCTTAACCTCAAGGATCAAGTATTGCTTTCGGGAGGTGTCAAAGTGAGTGGTGGTGAGATCGACAGCAGCGATTTGAGCGGCTCGATTGCCTGCTCGATCGACTACTCGATTAGCGAGATGAAGATTAGCGAGGTTTACGGCGTTGTGAAGCCAGATATCCCTGTTGAGGATCAAGAGATTTCGCTTGCCGACCTTGCCGAGTCATTGGAGGATATCGAGTTGAACGTTGTTTTGGACAACCCAACTATCTCGATTACAGCGACTAACCCACTTCAAATTCCATTGGAGATCACAAGCCTCACGCTTCAACCAAGCCGTGAAGAGAGCACCGCGGGATTTGATGCGATGACCATCAACAAGACAATTTCGATCGATCCTGCCGATGGCGACACCCCTTCGGTTACGCAGATCTACATCACCGCAGCGGACTACAACGGTGGCGATAGCTCGGTGCAATATGTCACACTCGAGAACTTCGGTGAGATCCTCAATGGCTCGCCCGATATGATCGCAATTAGCTACGAGGCAGGTGTGCCAGAGTGGCAAGAGGGCGACGCGTTGCACGTTGTCGAGATCAACACAGACTATGAGTTTGTGCTCGATTACTCGCTCGATATTCCTCTTGCCTTCGAGTCGTTCGACTTGGAGTATACAACTACGGTTGATGATTTGGGTGGCGACCTCGAGGAGGTTTTGGACTACATCTCGGCTTTGGAGCTTACTCTAACAATCGACAACGAGTTGCCTATTTCGCTAATAATTAGCCAGATAACACCTCTCGATGCGGATGGCGAGGCGATCACTACTCTCGATGCGTTTATCGACAGCAAGAGCAATACGGTTGCAGCCCTTGGCACTTCGACAGTCGAACTATCGCTTGCCGACAACGCAGCTGGAGATCTTCGAAAGCTCGATGGATTGGATATCAAGATCGAAGCTACGATCGACCAAACAGCAGCCGGAGTGGCGCTAAATTCGGAGCAGTCGCTATCGATTAGCCTCTGGGCAAAAATTCCTAACGGCATCACCGTAGACCTTAACGAAGAGTAGAATAAGCTAAAAGAAGAATGAAAATGAAAAAGAATATTATCATAACGCTTCTGCTGATCTGCTCAATAGGGGTGGCAGCAGCACAAACAACACTCAAAACAGCCTACTTCATGGATCGAATGACCACTCGCCATGAACTCAACCCAGCGCTGATGAATGAGTATGGATACTTCGCAATTCCCGCTTTGGGCGATATCAACGTGGGTATCAATTCGAACTTGAGCATCGACAAGCTGCTCTTCCCAATGGACAACGGCACCTTGGCAACTTTTGCGCATCCCGACGTGGATAGCGCAGAGTTCCTCGATGGGCTTAATAACAACAACACCATCTCGCAAGACTTTAGTCTTCAGGTACTTGGATTCGGTTTCCACGCGTGGGGAGGTTACAACACCTTCGACATTTCGGTGCGCGAGAAGCTTAGCATGAACCTCCCAAAGTCGCTCTTCGAGTTCTTGGTGGGTGGCACCTCAGGCTCGTCGTACGACATGGCGGGCATAGGCCTCGATGTTAATGCGTGGGCAGAGCTGGCCCTAGGTCACTCGCGCCGCATCAACGACAACCTCACCGTGGGTGCTAAAGTAAAGTACCTTGTGGGAGCGGCAAATGCCAACCTCGAGATCGACAAGATGTACTTCTCGTCGAACAGCAAGGAGCTGATGCTAAACCTAAATGCTGTGGGCAATGCCGCAATCACTGGCTTCCCACTAGTGGGTGCTGTAGACGACATCGCATTCGATGAATTCGACATGAGCTCGGGGCTAAGCAGTGGCCTTGGAATCGACCTGGGTGCAACATACGAGTGGGAGGATTTCACATTCTCGCTGGCACTCACCGACTTAGGGTATATCCGTTGGAAGAATCCTAGCACCATCACGCTGGGTGACTCGATCAACTTCTCGGGATTCTCATCGCTCGACTTCGACGACTTCGAGGGTAGCACCGAGAATGACTTGAGCGCATTCGAGGATTTCGGCTCCGACTTCGGCGATGCCGAGTTTTCATCAAAAGGAGAGTATACCACCTACCTGGATGCAAACCTCAACATTGGTGCCGAGTACAAAATCTACGACTGCCTATCGGCAGGTGCCCTCTGGACAACAACATTCGGCATAGCTACAACAACCGAATTTATGCTCGTAGGAACCTACAGCCCAGCTAGTTGGTTCGATATCGCAGTGTCGGGAACAGCATCTTCATATGGCACATATTGCGGTTTCGCGATGAACATCTGCCCACGTTGGATCAACTTCTTTATCGGTACCGACTGCATGGTTCGTGGCGTAAACTCAAGCTATATCCCCTACAACTCCTCAAACTTCAACCTCAAATTTGGCCTTAGTATTCCCCTTGGAAAGCTCTATGCGGCTAATTAGTTGAGGGGCTTTATTACCGCCACAGGCAGTAAGAAAGAATTTTTTTTCATGCGAAAATCATAAAAATATACATTTTTTCACTGTGCAATATCAAATTTTTTTTCTATCTTTGTGGTCGAAATGCTAATTGGAGATACAAAGATGGTAACACTCTCTTTTATAGGGGTATATGGCGCAGATTTCTGCTCTAAGTTGTCGCACGAGCGACAGGTATATTGCCACCATTTCACCAAGCGCATGCGCACCAAGGAGTTCGCTTTTAGTTGTGCGCACCAAAGCAAATTGTTAAAAACCTAATAAAGTTCCGCTATAACACGTATCAGGAGTGTTGTAGCGGATTTTTAATTGATTATATTGATGAAAGTTGGAATAATAATGGGATCTACGAGCGACTACGAGGTTATGTCGGCAGCCGTGGAGACCCTCGAAACATTTGGAGTGGCGTTTGAAAAGCGCGTAGTTAGTGCACACCGCACCCCTCAGCTATTGGTCGAGTACGCTACAACTGCTCGCGATCGCGGCTTGGAGGTTATCATCGCCGGAGCTGGCGGAGCGGCTCACCTGCCAGGTATGGTGGCATCGATGACACCACTGCCAGTTATTGGTGTACCGGTGAAGTCGCGAGCCCTAAATGGCTTGGACTCATTGCTTTCGATCGTGCAGATGCCCGCCGGAGTTCCTGTGGCTACCACTGCGATCAATGGAGCGAAAAATGCGGCACTCATCGCCATCTCGATCCTTGCGCTCAGCGATAAGGCACTAGCCGAGAAGTACGACGCTTTTCGAAAAAAGCAGACCGAAGATGTACTTGCAGCAGAAATTTAACGTTTAAAGATAAGAATGAAAGTAATAGGAATTATAGGAGCTGGCCAGCTGGGTATGATGATCGCCCAAGCTGCTAAAGAGTTCGGTGTGAAGACAATAGCATACGACCCTTCGGCCTCTTCGCCAGCTTTTAAGGTCACCGACGAGCATATGGTAGCCCCCTTCGACGATGCTGAGGCACTCGAGGAGCTATGCCGCAAGTGCGATGTTGTGACCTACGAATTCGAGAATATCCCCTCGCAGGTGCTAATTCCGCTCTGTGACAAATATAATATCAAGCAAGGCTATGGGCAACTCCTTGACTCTCAAGACCGTTTGAGGGAGAAGAGACAAGCGCAGGCGCATGGCCTTATGACCCCAAAGTTCGCCGCTGTCGATTCTGTGGAGTCTTTAGAGCAGGCAATTGCAACCATCGGCATCCCGTCGGTCTTGAAGACTCGCACCTTGGGCTATGATGGTCATGGTCAGGCGGTTATCCGCTCGAGCGAAGATGTCGCTAAGGCGCAAGCACTGCTAGAAGTTCCATGCATCTTGGAGGAGTTTATCCCCTTCGACTTCGAGGTCTCGACCATCGCCGTGCGCGATGAGCATGAGTGCATTATCTTCCCCACGCCTCGCAACTCGCACCGCGAAGGAATCTTAGATCTTTCGGTGGTTCCCTCGGGAATCTCGCAAGAGTTGCAGCAGAAGATCGACGATCAAAGCCGTAGATTTATGGAGGAGTGCGACTACCGCGGAATCCTCACAATCGAGTACTTCGTGAGGGGTGAAGATGTGATTTTCAACGAGATGGCCCCACGTCCACACAACAGCGGACACTACACCATCGAGGGCTGCTCGACTTCGCAATTCCGCGAACTTGTGCGCTACCTGCTCGATATGCCGCTCGAGCAGCCAAAACTCATTGCTCCCACGATCATGAAAAACATCTTGGGCGAGGATCTTCAAGCGGCACAAACCATTGAGGATCAAGGCGCACCCGAAGGTTGCCACGTACATATCTACGGCAAAGAGGGGTGCAAGCCAAAGCGAAAAATGGGTCACGTAACCTACGTTGGAATCTCGCTCGATGAGTACAACGAGCAGTGGAAAGAGAAATTTGTAAAATAACATACTTAAATAAATAGATGAGCAACTATCGTATATTTGTAGAGAAAAAGTCGCAATTCTGTGTCGAGGCCGACAGCCTGCGCCACGAGTTGGAGGCCAACCTCAACCTTTCGATCAAGAGTCTGCGACACATATGTGTCTACGACCTATTTGGATTCTCACCCGAACTCTTGGAGCGCAGCCGCTACGGGGTCTTTGGCGAGACGGTGACCGACACAGTGACCGACACTTTGGACTCAGCCTCGATGAAGAGCATCGCCATTGAGTTCCTGCCGGGTCAATTCGACCAGCGCGCAGCTTCGGCGGTGGATTGTGTTAAACTTTTGGAGCCTACGGCCGATGTTCGCATCAAATCTTCGCGCATTATTTTGCTTAGCGACGATGTGTCGGATGCCGATGTGGATCGCGTTAAACGCTATTCGATCAACGCTGTAGAGTGCCGCGAAAAGGATCTTTCGCAACTTAGCGACATGGAGCAGGCCGAGATCATTCCAGCCACAGTGTTGGAGAACTTCACGGCGATGTGCGACTCAGAACTTGCACCATACTGCAAGAAGATGGGCTTGGCGATGAATGCCGACGACTTGCGCGTAGTGCGCGAATATTTCAAGGCCGAGGGCAGGGAGCCACACGAAACCGAGCTTAAGATCTTGGATACATATTGGTCTGACCACTGCCGCCACACCACCTTCACTTCGGAGTTGGAGGGCATCGAGGTCGAGGAGTCGTTCCTTAAGGAGGATATCGATTCGTCGATTGCAGCATACCTTACAATCCGTCGCGAGATGGGTCGTGAGCACAAGGATGTCTGCTTGATGGACTTGGCGACAATTGGTGCTCGCTACCTGCGCCACAAGGGTTTGTTGGATGATATGGAGGTGAGCGAGGAGAACAACGCATGCTCGATCTTCGTCGACGTAGATGTCGATGGAGTGATGGAAAAATGGTTGCTCCAATTCAAGAACGAGACTCACAACCACCCAACCGAGATTGAGCCTTTCGGAGGTGCTTCAACATGTTTGGGTGGAGCTATTCGCGACCCATTGTCGGGACGTAGCTACGTCTACCAAGCAATGCGCGTGACCGGAGCGGGCAACATCTACGCACCTGTGAGCGAAACTATGGAGGGAAAGCTCCCACAGCGCATAATCAGCCACAAGGCGGCAGCTGGATACTCCAGCTACGGAAACCAAATCGGATTGGCAACAACCCACCTTCGCGAGATCTACCACCCCAACTATGTGGCTAAGCGTCTGGAAGTTGGAGCAGTTGTTGGAGCAGTTAAGGCCGATAGCGTACGTCGCGATCGCCCCGAGGCTGGCGACGTTGTTTTGATGTTCGGAGGTCGCACAGGCCGCGATGGTGTTGGTGGTGCAACCGGATCATCTAAGGAGCACAACGTGGAGTCATTGGAGACCTGCAGCAGCGAGGTTCAAAAGGGAAATGCACCCGAGGAGCGCAAAATCTCGCGTCTTTTCCGCCGCGCCGAGGTTACTCGATTGGTCAAGAAGTCGAACGACTTTGGTGCTGGTGGAGTGAGCGTTGCTATTGGTGAGCTGACCGATGGTTTGGATATCTACCTTGATCGCGTAAAGACAAAATATAGCGGTTTGAACACCACCGAGATCGCAATCAGCGAGTCGCAAGAGCGTATGTCGGTAGTGGTCGAGGCCAAAGATAAAGAGCAGTTTATGGAGTATTGCCGCCAGGAGAACCTGGAGGTGGTACACATTGCCGATGTCACCGACCTTAAGCGCATGCGCATGTTCTATGCGGGCGAGGTGGTTGTAGATCTTAAGCGCGAATTTATCGACTCGGCAGGTGCTAAGCACTACGCTGCGGCTAAGGTCGAGGCTGTTGAGGCTCGCAACCCATTTGAGCGCAAGGTCGAAGGCGACTCATTGCGCGAGAAGATCATGAGCAACATGGAGGATGACAACGTCACCTCGCAACGCGGATTGGTGGAGATGTTCGATGCAACCATTGGCGCCTCGACAGTGTTGATGCCATTTGGTGGTCGCACTCAAGATTCTGAAACTCAGGTCTCTGTGCAGAAGCTTCCGACCGATGGATTTACAAATACTGCCTCGATTATGGCACACGGCTACAACCCCTTCATCTCGTCATGGAGCACCTATCACGGAGCTGCTTATGCGGTTATTGAGGCTTGTGCGAAGGTTGTTGCGGCGGGTGCTCGTTTCGACTCTATGCGCTTCTCGTACCAAGAGTATTTCGAGCGTATGACCGATGATAAATCGTGGGGTAAGCCCCTTGCATCGCTGCTTGGAGCCTTGAAAATGCAGCTCGAGTTGGGCCTTCCTTCGATCGGAGGTAAGGACTCGATGAGCGGAACGTTCCACGATATCAACGTACCACCGATGCTTATGGCATTTGGTATCACCACGGTGGATGCTCGCAAGGTGATCTCGACAGATCTCAAGGCGGCAGGCAACCACCTATATATAATGCGCCACACGCCTCAAGAGAATGGCATGCCCGACACGGCGCAAATCAAGGAGCTATTCACCCAAACTTCGGCCCTCATTGAGAGCGGACGCGTGGTTTCGGCCTACGCAGTTGGCTTCGGAGGAGTTGCCGAGGCGGTAGCCAAGATGAGCTTCGGAAACCAGATCGGTGCCAAAATCGAGATGAGCGAGACGGAGCTATTCAACTACGCATACGGATCGATCGTGGTAGAGGCAACAGCCCCAATCCAGAGCGCTTACGCCCAGAAGTTGGGCGAAACTACAGCCGATAAGAGCTTGGTATTCAATGCGGAGAGCTTCACCATCGCGGAGCTTCGCGCATGCAATGCCGACCGTTTCGCCTCGATCTACCCCGAGAAGGGCGAGAACAAAGCGACAGCAAAAGTTGTCGAGGCTCCAAAGCGCGAGGTGACATACTCAGGCGCTGCAGTGCAGAGGCCAGTTGTCTACATCCCAATTTTCCCGGGCACTAACTGCGACTACGACACCGCTAAGGCATTCCGCAAGGCTGGCGCTGAGCCACGCACATCGGTATTCTGCAACCTAACGAGTGACGACACCTTGGCATCAATCGCAACGATGGTCAAGATGATCGATGAGTGCCACATCTTGGCACTAAGCGGTGGTTTCTCGGCAGGAGATGAGCCAGACGGAAGCGGTAAATTTATCGCAACGGTGTTAAACAATGCCGACGTTACGGCTGCAGTTCACCGACTCATTGAGCGTGAGGGACTTATCTTGGGCATCTGCAACGGATTCCAAGCCCTTGTCAAGTCGGGATTGTTGCCATATGGCCGCTTGGGCATGGTTACTACAGCCTCGCCAACTCTGTTCCGCAATGATGTGAATCGCCACATCTCGCAGATCGTCACAACACGCATCTCGACAACCTCATCACCATGGCTCTCGTCGTTCAACATTGGCGATGAGCACGCAATTGCAGTGAGCCACGGAGAGGGTAAATTCGTTGTAAGTGAGCAGCTTGCAGGTGAGCTCTTCGCCGCAGGACAGGTGGCATTCCAATATGTCGATCTGCAGGGCGCAGTTACAGCCCAGGCGCCATACAACCCCAACGGATCGTCGTACGCAATCGAGGGAATCGTATCCAAAGATGGTCGCATCCTTGGAAAAATGGGTCACACGGAGCGTTACGAGCAGAATCTATTCAAAAATATCGAGGGCGAAAAGCACCAACCGATCTTCGAGAATGCAGTAAACTATTTTAGAAAAACAAATAAGTAGGGTAAAATAATTATTGGTGTGTTTTTAAGAGTACTATTGGAGAAGAGATTTTTTTGCTATTGAATCGAAAATATAGTTATTCTATATTGAGATTTGATAGTGAAAAATATCGCTCCAAGAGTGCTTTTAAAAATATGGCAATAATTGTTTTACACTACTTAAATAATAAAACCAAATAAAATTATGACACAAGGAGAGATGCTCTACGAGGGCAAGGCAAAACAGGTATTTACAACCGACAACAAGGATCTAATCATCATTCACTACAAAGATGCTGCAACGGCATTCAACAATATCAAGAAGGCAACAATCGACCGTAAAGGCGAATTGAACAATGCAATCTCGACTATCATCTTCGAGCAGCTGCAAAAGGCTGGCCTCAAGACTCACTACATCGAGACTTTGAACGACCGCGACCAATTGTGCCACCGTGTTGATATCATCCCAATCGAGGTTATCGTTCGCAATATCATCGCAGGATCTATGGCTCAACGTCTTGGAATTGAGGAGGGTACAAAGCCATCGAACACAATCTACGACATCTGCTACAAGAACGACGATTTGGGCGATCCACTTATCAACGACCACCACGCAGTAGCTCTTGGCGCACTTTCATACGAGGAGTTGGATCAAATCTACGCTATGACAGCAAAGATCAACGAGGTGCTTGGCGCAATGTTCGCAAAGATGAATATCACACTTGTTGACTTCAAAATTGAGTTCGGTAGAACATCTTCAGGCGAGATTATCCTAGCCGACGAGGTTTCACCCGACACTTGTCGCCTTTGGGATATGTCGACTGGCGAGAAGTTGGACAAGGATCGTTTCCGTCGCGACCTAGGTAAGGTTATCGAGGCGTACGACGAAATTTTGGCTCGTCTTCAAAAACTCGAGGCGTAATGATGCCACTAGTAAGTGATCGCGAGATCCACGAGGAGTGTGGAGTCTTCGGAGTCTGGGGCGTGCCCGAGGCTTCGTCGCTCACCTACTATGGTCTTCACACACTGCAACACCGCGGGCAGGAGAGCTGCGGAATTGTCGCTGTTGCCGACTCTAAGGAGTTCGGTCGCGTTCGTGGTGATGGTCTTGTGACTGAGGTTTTTAACGAGACAAAACTCGAGAAGCTGCCCGGAAAAATCGCCATCGGACATGTGCGCTACTCCACTTCGGGGGGCAATGCAGCCGAGAATATCCAGCCATTCTTGTTTCGCCATAACGGAGGAGATTTCGCAATGGCGCACAACGGTAACTTGGTCAATTCCGGCGAGTTGCGTCGCTTTTTGGAGAACAACGGAAGCCTATTCCAATCGAGCTCCGATAGCGAGGTTTTGGCCCACCTAATCAAAAAAGATAAGGGCACAGTGGAGCGCATTTCGGCAATTGTCGATGCGCTGAATATGATCGAAGGAGCATTCGCATTTTTGATTATGACCGAGAATCGCATCTATGCATGTCGCGATAAATATGGCCTTCGTCCGCTCTGCATTGGGCGCTTGGGCAATGGCTATGTTGTTAGTAGTGAGACATGTGGGTTGGACGTTGTGGGTGCTGAATATGTGCGTGATGTCGAGCCGGGCGAGATCGTTTCGATTGACTACCACGGACTCCGCTCAACGCTCTATTCGCAATATCGCCACTACAATATGTGCGCTATGGAGTATATCTACTTCGCGCGTCCCGACTCGGATATCGAGGGTTGCAACGTTCACAAATTCCGCAAGGAGTCTGGAAAATTGTTGTGGGACCAAGCGCCATGTGAGTGCGATATTGTCGTAGGAGTTCCCGACTCAAGTCTCAGTGCAGCAATGGGTTACTCCGAAGCGAGTGGCAAACCATACGAGATGGGTCTGATCAAAAACAAGTATATCGGTCGCACCTTTATCCAACCCTCGCAAGCGATGCGCGAGAAGGGCGTGCGGATGAAACTCTCGGCCGTGAGAGGCATTGTCGAGGGCAAGCGCGTGGCATTGATCGACGACTCGATTGTGCGCGGAACCACCTCGAAACGTATCGTGACGATGCTCAAGGAGGCCGGAGCAACCGAGGTGCATGTGCGCATCGCCAGCCCCGAATATCGCAATCCATGTTTCTATGGTGTCGACACTTCGGAGCAGTCTAACTTATTGTGTTACAGGATGTCGACCGATAAAGCGCAGGAGTACTTGGGAGCCGATTCACTCATCTTCCTCGATCCGAAACATCTATTCACAGCGGCCGATCGCAAGGAGCTATGTACGGCTTGTTTCACCGGGCGCTACCCAACGGATCTCTACGGAGCAGATAAAAAAACAGGTATAAATATAAAAAAACGATAGATAAAATTATGGCAGAGAGTTATGAAAAGGCGGGAGTAAATCTCGAGGCAGGTTACGAAGTTGTAGCACGCATCAAAAAGCATGTTGCATCGACTGCACGCTTGGGTGTGATGGGCAACATTGGTGCTTTCGGAGGCATGTTCGACCTATCGGCATTGGGCGTCAAAGAGCCAGTTTTGGTTAGTGGCACCGATGGCGTGGGCACAAAACTCAAGCTCGCTTTCCAAATGGATAAGCACGATACAATTGGCATCGATGCTGTGGCAATGTGCGTAAACGACGTGTTGGCGCAAGGTGCCGAGCCTCTCTACTTTTTGGATTATGTGGCCGTAGGTCATAACGAACCATCTAAGATTGAGGCAATTGTGGCAGGTGTAGCCGAGGGGTGTCGCCAAAGTGGCTGTGCACTTATCGGAGGTGAAACTGCCGAGATGCCAGGAATGTACACCGATGGTGAGTACGATATCGCGGGATTCACTTGCGGTGTTGTCGAGAAGTCGCAACTAATTGATGGATCAAAGGTTAAGGTGGGCGATGTGCTTATCGGAGTTGCTTCGAGCGGAGTTCACTCAAACGGCTTCAGCTTGGTGCGCAAGATCGTTTCGGACAGCGGCAGCGACCTTCACAAGGTCTACCCAGAGTTGGGCGACAAGCCCCTTGGTGAGGTGCTTTTGACCCCCACGAAGATCTACATCAAACCAGTGTTGGCAGTTGTCAAAGCGTGTGATGTTCACGGCATTAGCCACATCACCGGAGGAGGTTTCGACGAGAATATCCCACGCATCCTAAAGGACGACATGGGCATCGAGATCAAGGAGGGCAGCTGGGAGATTCTTCCCGTTTTCCGCTTCTTGGAGCGCGAGGGTCAAGTTGCTCACCGCGAGATGTTTAACATCTTCAATATGGGTGTAGGTATGGTCATCGCACTCGACGAGTCTGAGGCTGATAAGGCGATCGAAATCTTGAGCCAAGCGGGCGAAAAGGCATCGATCATCGGTCGCATCACCGACAAGGCTGGTGCTGTAGAGATCATATAATATAGGTATAGGCATGAAGCGCATCGCAATTTTTGCCAGCGGCAACGGTTCCAACTTCGAAGCATTGGCTACGGCCTGCCTCGATGGGCGGGTTGCGGCCTGCGTGGCGCTCGTGGTGTGCGATAAACCTTCGGCAGGAGTAATCGCAAGGGCTGAGCGCTTGGGTATCAACACCTTAGTGCTCTCTCCGCGCGATTTTGCCACTAAGGCCGACTACGAAAAGGCGATCGTCGAGCGCTTGGAGCATGAGCAAGTTTCGCTCATCTGCCTTGCCGGCTATATGCGGATTGTGGGGCCGACGCTCCTGCAGCCCTTCGAGGGTCGCATAGTCAATGTGCACCCCTCTCTGCTGCCAGCCTTCAAAGGCGCTCACGCAATTGAGCAGGCTTTGGAGTATGGCGTGAAGTTCTTCGGGGTGACAATTCACTTCGTTAGCGAGGAGCTCGACGGAGGCAGCATCATCGACCAAGTTGCCTTCCGCTATGATGGCCACAGCGTCGAGCAGCTCGAGGAGTTGGTGCATCAGCACGAGCATCCTCTATATATCGATTGCCTAAGGCGGCTTGTTGAAGGTGACCTATAACCTTTATATTCAACACTTTAGAACTTTAAAATTACAAATATGAAAAGAGCATTATTTAGCGTAAGCGACAAGAGCGGCCTAGTGGAGTTCGCTCAAGAATTGGTGGCACAAGGTTGGGAGATCATCGCAACAGGTGGCACAATGAAGCTACTTGCCGACAGCGGCGTGGCGGTAATCAACATTAGCGACATCACGGGTTTCCCCGAGATTTGCGACGGTCGCGTAAAGACCCTTCACCCAAATGTGCACGGTGGATTGCTCGCTCGCCGCGACGATGAGAGCCACTTGGAGGCTCTTCGAGAGAACAATATCGAGTTCATCGACCTTGTTTGCGTCAACCTTTACCCTTTCCGCGCAGCTATCTCGAAGCCAAATGTTGAGCTTGCCGACGCAATCGAGAATATCGATATAGGTGGTCCATCGATGCTTCGTAGCGCTGCCAAGAACTTCAACGATGTCACTGTTGTGTGCGATCCATCGGACTATGCACAGATCATTGGCGAGATCAAAGAGGGTGGCAATACAACGCTAAAAACACGCTTCGAGCTATCTGCAAAGGCATATACGCACACCGCAGAGTACGATATGATGATCTCGACTTTCATGCGCAAAAATGCAGGTCTTAGCGAGAAATTGTTCCTTGAATTTGATCTTAAACAATCACTTCGCTATGGCGAGAACCCTCACCAAGAGGCTAAGTTCTTCGCATCGGCAGAGGCTACCCCTTACTCATTGGCATCGGCTAAGCAGCTAAATGGCAAGGAGTTATCATATAACAATATCCAAGATGCAAACGCAGCGTTGGCAATCGTTCGCGAATTCGATGTGCCTTTCTGCGTGGGCTTGAAACATATGAACCCCTGCGGCGCGGCAATCGGAGCGGACGTCGTCGAGGCGTGGACCAAGGCATACGAGGCCGACACGGTGAGTATCTTCGGCGGAATTGTCGCTACAAATCAGACAGTTACAGCAGAAGTTGCCGAGCTTATGAAGCCAATTTTCTTAGAGATCATCATGGCCCCAGCATTCACTGCCGAGGCTTTGGAGGTTCTTTGCACCAAGAAAAACCTTCGCCTTTTGGAGGTCGATATGAGCACTCCACAGGCAAAACCACAACAATATGTTAGCGTAAACGGCGGCATGTTGGTTCAAGACCTTGACACAGAAACCGTTGATGTTAAGGCAGATATGACTGTAACCGAAGCTCAGCCAACCGCCGAGCAACTCACCGACATGGAGTTCGGATGGAGAGTGGTTAAGCACGTTAAGTCGAACGCTATCGTTGCGGTGAAGGGCGGCCAAACTTTGGGCGTTGGCGCAGGCCAAATGAACCGCATTGGTTCGGCCGAAATCGCACTCAACCAAGCTAAGGCTAAGGGAGTTAGCGCAGGCGTTGTGTTGGCTTCCGACGGATTCTTTCCGTTCGACGACTGTGTAACTTTGGCAGCAGAGTATGGCGTGGCAGCAATCGTTCAACCGGGCGGCAGCATGCGCGATGAGGATTCAATCAAGATGGCCAACCAAAAGGGTATCTCAATGGTATTCACCGGAATGCGTCACTTCAAACACTAGAAAAATGAAGGTATTAGTAATAGGTGGCGGAGGTCGCTGCCACGCAATCGTCGACGCATTGAGCCGCTCGACGAAGGTCTCGAAGATCTATTGCGCTCCGGGAAATGCCGGTATCGCGCAGCAAGCCGAGTGTGTTTCGATCAAGGAGACCGAAGTTGAAAAGCTACGTCAATTCGCTGAAATTCACAGTGTTGACCTCACTGTTGTTGGTCCCGAAGTGGCACTAGCTGCAGGCGTTGTCGACGCTTTCAAGGCCGATGGTCGACGCATTTTTGGCCCAACGCAGGCGGCAGCTCAAATCGAGTCGAGCAAGGAGTTTGCCAAAGAGCTAATGAAGCGCCACGCGATACCAACGGCGGGCTTCGAGACATTCACTTCGTACCAGGCGGCAATGGATTACGTGCGCAAAGGATCGCTGCCCACAGTGTTGAAATACGACGGGCTTGCTGCCGGCAAAGGAGTTGTGATCGCTACGACAATCGAGGAGGCTGAGCAAGCTCTTGCCGATATGTTGCTCGACACGAAATTCGGTGAGGGTAAGGTAGTTATCGAAGATTTCTTGGAGGGCCCCGAGTTCTCATTCATGTGCTTTGTCGATGGCGAAAATGTCTATCCGATGGCCATTGCACAGGATCATAAACGTGCTTTTGATGGCGACCAGGGTCCCAACACAGGCGGCATGGGTGCCTACTCTCCGGTGCCATTTATCACCGCCGAGGATGAGGCCTACACGCTAGAAAATGTAATGAAACCAACCGCTGCGGCGATGGTAAAAGAGGGCTATCCCTTCAGCGGAGTGCTCTATGGTGGCTTGATCAAAACCGCAAATGGAATCAAAGTTATCGAGTTCAACGCGCGCTTTGGCGATCCCGAGACCGAGGTGGTTCTACCTCGTTTGAAGAGCGATATCTACGATATTTTTTCGGCTATTGCCGATGGCACGCCAGCTCGAATCGAGTGGCATGACTTCTCGACTTTGGGCATCGTCCTAGCCTCGAAGGGCTATCCGGGTAGTTACCCTAGTGGCTTTGAAATCAAGGGGTTAGATAGCGTAGATACAAAAGTTTACCACATGGGAACAGCCTTCAAAGGCGATAGCGTTGTCACCTCTGGCGGCCGCGTGTTGCTAGTGGTAGGCAAGGGAGCCGACCTAAAAGCGGCGCAGGCAGATGCCTTGGCACAGATCGAAAAAATCGATTGCGATGCACTTTTCCACCGCACCGACATCGGCCACTGGGCAATAAAATAGTGAAACATAAATTAACATGAGTTCGATAATTATCGAACTCATAAATACCGCTGGGGGAGCAATTTGCAAAATTGCGACCAAGCCCCCTCTTAACAAAGAGGGGGTAAGGGGGAGATTTTAAATACTCAGCGTTTTTTTTAAACAACGCTTAACGTGCGGTCGAGAATAGCCCCACCGTACAAGTTAAACATTTTCAAGGAGTTCGGAGGTGGGGCTATTTTCGAACTCACGTTAAATTAGCTAACATTATGATTATAAGCGGTAAAGAGCTAGCAGCATCCCTCAAAATCGAGATGGCTGCAAGCGTAAAGGATTTCCCCTCGAAGTATGGACGTGTGCCCCACCTAGTTGTGATTTTGGTGGGCGAGGACCCTGGCAGCGTCTCGTACGTGCGCGGCAAGGCCAAAGCTTCGGAGGAGGTAGGAATCAAAAATACCACAATTCGCCACGATGAGAGCATCACCGAGGCCGAATTGTTAAAAATTATCGATGAGCTCAATGCCGACGACTCGGTCGACGGAGTGCTTGTGCAGCTTCCCCTGCCCCGCCACATCGACTCGGACAAGGTGATCGCAGCCATCGACAAGGATAAAGATGTCGACGGCTTCCACCCCTTGAATGTCGCAGCGCTCTGGACAAAACAGGAGTGCACTCTGCCCTGCACACCCAAGGGAATCATCAAGATGATGAAGACGGCAGGTGTGGAGATCAGCGGCAAAAAAGCTGTGGTAATTGGTCGCAGCAACATCGTGGGACTGCCTGTGGCTAAGCTACTTACCGACGAAAATGCAACAGTGACAATCGCTCACAGCCGCACTAAAAATTTGGCCGACGTAGCTCGCGAAGCCGAGATTTTGGTTGTTGCAATAGGTCGCCCAAAATTCGTTACGGCCGACATGGTTGGCCAAGATGCAGTGGTGATTGACGTGGGTGTGAACCGCGATCCCGAGACCGGAAAACTCTGTGGCGACGTCGATTTCGCCGCAATCGAGCCAAAGGCTTCGGTGATAACTCCCGTTCCCGGTGGCGTCGGTCCAATGACCATCTGCTGCCTAATGGAGAACACCATCGAGTGCTTCTTGCGCAAACAGAAGTAAGTTTCATTTAATAAAAATCAGTTATTTTGTCTCAATTTTAAGCCGAGGGAGAGATGTGCATATAAGATCTTCAGGAAGTTATGAAAAATCTATTTAAAATTTTGTTATTCTCTTTTGCTGCCGCGTTTGTGGCGTGCGAAACGAGTGATAGCGATTTGCTATCGGGTTATTCGTCTAGCTCTTTGAATTAATCATTATACGCCGATCAAAGCAGCCTCGACGAGAGTTTTTCGTTCACGGCCCAAGAGTCGTGGAGTATCACTATCACCGACGCTTCAGGCTCTGCAGTAACGTGGCTTTCGGTCGATCCAACAAGTGGCGATGCGGGCGATGCTTCGATTAATGTCTATGCTGAATCGAACCTTACGGGTGTAACTCGCACTGCGATTATCAATATCACATGTGGCACCTCGTCGCTAAGCATCACAATTGTGCAATATGCTGAGGGTGAGGATGGCCAGACTCCAAACACGCAATCTAGCTTAACTCCTCCATATATCAAAACAATGACTGTTGGGAGTGTGTGGAAAAACAGTAGTGGTAACGATACTAGCTCAGACGTATATATTGATAACTACGCTCTTTACGATGTTAATGGTCTGCCAACATCGTTTAGCCGTAGCTATGGCGACGAAGACAGTGACAACGTATCTTACGTCTCGTTTGAGTACGGCGCCTACTCTTTCAGCAGCACTGAGAGTGGTTCAACAATGAACTTTGCTCTCAATAGTGCAGGTAATGTCGAGAATTATTCAAAATCGTATAGTTATGGAAGCGACCAAACAGTATACTATAGTGTTGTAAATACCTATTCAAACGATGAAAAATATCTAGCTACAAGCCGCATTATCGAGAGCAGATTGAATAATGATGATGGTAGAAATGTTCTGACTACAGATAAACTTTATACCATAACATGGGATGGCAAAAATATAGCGTCGATCAAGCTAGAGAGTACTGGAACGTATGAGGATGAGGATGGTACTGAATATGAGGATTTTGGCATCTATAGCTCTACTTATGAATATTACGACCTATTGAACAATACCACCATTGACGTTGTGGCATACGACCTTAACGATAGTGTTACATTGCCATATGTGGCCAATCCATTTGTTATTGCGTTTGGTTTCTTGGGTATCAATAGTGAAAATCTGGTTAAGCGCGTGGATATTGATCAACCTACCGATGACTCTTTCGAGTACCAATATAGGCTCTATAGTTACCTATTTAACGATGAAGGATTCCTCGAAACTTTGAATCGCACCACATACTACTCTAGTGGCTCAACACTCAATAGAACTATCGATATAGAATATTGGTAGAGATTTATGTAAGCGTGTAACCTCGACATTGGGTTTAAATGCCTGAAACTGTTGAACTTCGGAGATTTGCTCATGGCAACCGTAGGTTGACATAGATACATAATAATAGGTGTAATTTTATAAAGCCCAGCTTTGATAAAATTACACCTATTATTATGTATCGTTAAGAGCGCAGCGAAGAGCAAATCATCGCTGGCACAAAGTCAAAAAGCACGCACCCGCGCAGGTGCTATCTGCGCCCGCCAGAGGCAATAAGAAGGCTCGCCAGAGACAATAAGATAGTTATTTTTCATGCGTTTGCCCCGATAAATAAAAGGTTTCATTTTTTTTCACTAACTTTGTCGCAACTAAACATTTAGATTATGGGATTTTTTGATCTTTTTAAGAAGAAGGCGACTGGCGAGACTACGGTCGAGGCGAGTGCTGATATAGAGCAAAGCGTTGCCACTCAAGGCGCAGAAGATATTAAGCAAGAGGAACTTAGCGCAGGGCTTGAGCGCACCAAGAGCGGCATTTTCTCGAAGCTGAGCCGTGCAATTGCTGGCCGTACAAAGGTCGATGACGATGTGTTGGACGACCTGGAGGAGGTGCTGATCACCTCGGATGTGGGCGTGGATACCACCGTCAAGATCATTCGCAATATTGAGGAGCGCGTGGCCAAGGATAAATACCTAACGACTAATGAGTTGCAGGGGATCCTGCGCGACGAAATCGCAAAATTACTCGAGGAGGCATCGAACTCAAAGGCCGATTTTGGCATTGAAGTTAAGCAGGGCATGCCCTATGTGATGATGGTAGTGGGTGTCAACGGAGTTGGCAAAACCACGACTATCGGCAAGTTGGCAGCCAAACTAACGGCTGCCGGTCGCAATGTCTATATCGCTGCTGCTGATACATTTAGGGCTGCCGCAATCGAGCAATTAGGGGTGTGGGCCGAGCGTGCCGGAGCAACAATGGTGCGCCAAGATATGGGCTCCGACCCCGCTTCTGTGGCCTACGACACCTTGAAATCGGCCGTGGCAAATGGTGCCGACGTGGTGCTGATCGATACCGCCGGACGCCTGCACAATAAGATCGGCTTGATGAACGAGCTGACCAAAATCCGCAACGTGATGGCCAAAGTTATCCCCGACGCGCCTCATGAGGTGATGTTGGTGCTCGACGGTTCGACAGGCCAAAATGCCTTCGAGCAAGCCAAGCACTTCACCCAAGCAACGCAGGTTACTTCGCTGACAGTCACCAAGTTAGATGGCACCGCTAAGGGTGGAGTTGTCATCGGAATCAGCGACCAATTCAACATCCCCGTGCGCTATATCGGCATTGGCGAGGGTGTCGACCAACTGCGCATGTTCCAAGCTAAGGAGTTTGTAAACGCACTGTTTGGCGATGAAAAAAATTAATTTTATTACGCTGGGATGTTCCAAGAATGTTGTCGACTCCGAACACCTTATGGCGCAAGCCGAGGCGTGCGGATACGACGTTGAATTTGACAGTGATTCCCTTGATGCTGAGATAGTTGTGATCAATACCTGTGGCTTCATTGGCGATGCAAAGGAGGAGTCCATCGAGATGATTCTGCAAGCCGCTAGCGCCAAAGAAGATGGGCTCATCGAGGAGCTTTACGTAGTAGGTTGCCTCTCGGAGCGCTATGCCGACGAGCTGCGTGCCGAAATCCCTGAGGTCGATGAGTACTTCGGTGTGAAAAATTGGGCCCAGGTGATCGAAAAACTTGGTGGTGAGCATCGCAAAGAGCTTGAAACAGAGCGTATTACAACCACCCCCGAGCATTATGCATATCTAAAAATATCCGAAGGCTGCGACTGGAAATGTGGCTACTGCGCAATTCCATTGATCCGCGGTCGACACATCTCCGTGCCGATGGAGGAGATACTCACCGAGGCGCGCGGATTGGCGGCCAAAGGCGTGCGTGAATTGATCGTAATTGCCCAAGACACAACATATTACGGGGTTGACCTCTACCAGCGTCGCTGCCTTGCCCAGCTCCTCAAAGAGCTCTGCAAGATCGATGGCATCGAGTGGATCCGCCTCCATTATGCCTACCCCACGGGCTTCCCCGACGATGTGATAGAGGTGATGGCGCGCGAGCCAAAAATCTGCAACTACCTTGACATCCCCTTCCAGCACATTTCCGACAATATGCTCCGCTCAATGAAGCGTCGCCACACCAAGCACGAGGCCTATGAGCTGATCGAAAAGCTGCGCTCGGCAATCCCCGATTTGGCGCTCCGCACAACGCTACTGGTGGGCTATCCATCTGAGAGTGAGGAGGATTTCGAAGAGCTGCTGCAGCTGGTGCGCGACGTGCGTTTTGAGCGTCTGGGCGTATTCCCATACTCGCCCGAGGAGGGAACTTACTCCGGTGAGCAGCTCGAAGATAACGTGCCCCAAGAGCTAAAAGAGGCGCGCGTGGAGAGCATAATGATGCTGCAAAATCAAATCTCGTTGGAGAATAACCAGCAGCGAGTAGGGCAGGAGCTACGCGTTATAATCGACTCATTACAAGGTGATTACTATGTAGCTCGCTCAGAGTATGATTCACCAGAAGTTGATTGCGAAATCCTAATTCCATGCGAGGATGTCGACCTCGAAGAGGGCGCATTCTACAGAGTCAAAATCGTTGATGCTCAGGAGTATGACCTCTTTGCTGAGGTGATTTAGTGCAGAATATTCTTTCTTACTGCCTCCGGCGGGCGGGGATAGCACCCCCGCGGGTGCGACTACCTCTTGCGCTATTGGGCTAAAAACTTTTTAAGTTTTTAGATTTTACATTGTAATATCTTGCCACAAATAAATTTGCGCAAGATATCACAATGTAAAATTTATTAAATGCCTGAAGGCATTTAAACCCAATATCGAGGTTCCCCACTCACATATAACTTCCTGAAACTGTTCAACTTCGGGGATTTGCTCATGGCAACCGTAGGTTGACATAGATACAAAATAATGGATATGATTGTTGAAAACTTGTTTTCATAAAATCATATCCATTATCTTGTATCGTATTGAGCGCCAGCGAAGAGCAAATCATCGCAATAAACAAAAAAAAAGTCAAAAACGAAGTTTTTGGATCCAAGCTAGCTTGGTGCCCGCGCGGCATGAGCGCAATGAGCAAATACTCAGATACTTACGCCTAAGCGCGCAGTGCCAAAATAACTTTAATAAACCAACTCCATCTCCGCGACAAGGTGTTTAGCGCCCAAAATCTCCTCGAGGATAAAGAGCACGTAGCGGATGTCGACCGAGATATTGCGGCAGAAACTCTCGTCGAAGGCGATGTCGCTCATTGTCGAGATCCATGTGCGGTCAAAATTTAGCCCCACAAGCTCGCCCGAGGCGTTGATTATTGGCGATCCGGAGTTGCCACCTGTGGTTTGGTTGTTGGCCAGGAAGCATACGGGCACGCTCTTTTTGCCGTCGATCTCCACTGCCCAGCGGCCGTAATTGCCTGATGCATAGATATCTCGTAGCGACTGCGGAATGTCGTAATCGTAGATCTCGGGGTTGTCCTTAGCTATGATTCCATCGATCGTCGTCAGGTGCTTGTGGTACTCGCCATCGCGATAGGTGTATCCTCCCACGCGGCCGTAAGCCACTCTCAGTGTGAGGTTTGCATCGGGGAAGAACGAACGCTCGGCGTCAAACTCGCGCAGCGCCTTGAGGTAGGGTGCATACCACTTGCTCACCTGCTCCATGTTGCTTAGGTTGCGACCAAGGCTTTTGGCTGTATATGGTGCAAATACTGTAAGTAGCTGAGCCATAGGGTCTTCCTTTTTAATTCTTTCTACTGCTTCGGCAGATGTTGCAGCTTGAGTAATCTTCTCGAGCGATGTTGCCGCGGAGTTCTCGAAGATGAAATCGACATATTTTGCCCTCGAGCCGTGTGCAGCCACCAGATCGGTGTATGCCGATGGAATATCCTCCATTCGCGCCTCCAATTCGGTGAGCAGTGCCAGGGCGATATCGCGGTCAATATCAACCACATAATCCTTGTAAAAGCGCTCCAGGAGCTCCATATTTAAGGGGTAGCTCAACCGAGCCAGCGCACCGCCAAGTTCAATTGCACGCACCGACTCCACGCACAATTCGTAGTTGAAATATGTTGGTGCGCATGCAGCGTATGCGGCCCTCATCGAGTCCAAAAGCGAGCTGTATTCTGGTCGTGATGCAGCCCATTTTTCGAACTCCACCTCGTATACCTGCTTCTTCTTGATTGTCTCTAAACGCTTGAGTCCCAGCGCTTCACCCTGCCATTTCTTCCACGAATTTGCAATCGTCGCAGCTTTCGAGGCATACTTGATTCTTACGGCAGGATCAGCCTCCTGCGCCGCTTTGATTATATCGAGGCGTCGCGTGCGAAGGTCAATTTTCATTGGGTTCGAAGTGCGCTCAACATACTCCACAGCCTGCGAAGTGATATACTGCTGCGTGGTTCCCGGAAAGCCGTAGATCATTGTGAAGTCACCCTCCTCGACCCCTTTTGTCGAGATCTTGAAGTGGTGTTTTGGCATGTATGGCACGTTGTCGGGCGAGTATGCTGATGGCTCATTATTTTGGTTCGCATAGATGCGGAAGATCGAGAAGTCGCCCGTGTGGCGCGGCCAGATCCAGTTGTCGGTGTCACCGCCAAATTTTCCAATCGATGAGGGTGGCGCAGCTACCAAGCGCACGTCGTCGAACTGCTCGTAAACAAATAGAAACCACTGATTTGCGTAGTACAGAGGCTCCACCGAACAGCGATAACGACCATCTTCAGATGCCGCTTTTTCGATCGACGAGGCGCTCTCTCCCGCCTCAATTTGAGATGTCACATCCTCCATGCGCACCAAAAAACGGACGTTGAGCGTAGAGTTTGGCAGCTCCTCCTCCATCGTTTTTGCGCTGAAACCATTGGTCAGGTAGTCGTGCTCGAGGGTCGAGTGGCTCTGAATTTGGCCATATCCGCAGTGGTGGTTGGTGAGAATCAAACCCTGGTCCGATATCACCTCCGCAGTGCAGCCACCGCCAAAAAGCATCACTCCATCCTTCATCGAAGCTTGGTTTATCGAGTAAATATCCTCGGCCGTCAGGCGAAAACCTTTACTCTGCATATCGTCGATTCTCTGCGAAATTAGGCTTGGTAACCAGATGCCTTCGTCGGCTATTGCTGCGAGCGAAATCACTGTAGCACAGATAGTTAGTAACTGTTTTTTCATCCTATAAATTTATTTAGTTCGTTGTATAATCTTTGAATTGGTAGCCCCATAACGTTGTAAAATGAGCCCTCGATGCCCTCGATGCCGATATATCCGATCCACTCCTGAATGCCGTACGAACCGGCCTTGTCGAGTGGGTGGTATTGCTCGACGTAGTAGTCGATCTCCTCTCCGGTGAGCTGGGCAAATTGCACATGACTCATGCACGAGAAGCTTACGCTTTTCTCGCTCGAGCGGATAGTTACTCCGGTGATTACCTGGTGCTTACGTCCTGAAATCTTGCCGAGCATCTCGCGTGCTTGATCTGTGTCGCGGGGCTTTCCGAGTATCTCGCCTTGGCAAATTACGATGGTGTCGGCGGTGATTAGAATCTCGCAGGGCGAAATTTCGGTAGGGTAGTGCTCGCTCTTGAGCTGCGAAAGGTATTCTGGAACTTTATCTGCCTGAAGATCTGCGGGATAGGCCTCGTCAACATGGTAGCAAACCACGCTGCACTTCAATCCGCTATCCTCCATCAATGCTCGCCTACGAGGCGATTGCGAGGCCAAAACCAGATGCACTCCCTGAGCCTCTAACTTGTCGAATAACAGCATCTTAGCGAATATCAAAGTTTAACAGTTCGTGTCCCTGCAGGCGCGCAGTGATCGTGTCACCACTCTTCACCGCACCAACTCCAACGGGGGTTCCCGTGTAGATCAAGTCGCCAATTTTGAGCGTCACAAATTGCGATATGTAGCTGATAATCTCGTCGACCGAGAAGATCATTTGTGCCGTGTGGCCACTCTGTCGCAGCTCGCCATTGAGCTCCATCTCGAAATGTAGATCGTCAATTGGCACACCTAACTCCTCGAGTGTCAGGAACTTAGGCGACAGGGCTGCCGAGTGGTCGAATGCCTTGCACTGCTCCCAAGGAAGCCCCTTCTTGATCGCCTCGAATTGAACGTCACGAGCCGTGAAGTCGATTCCCAGCCCCACTTCGCCATAGCAGCGCGAGGCAAATTTCTGATCGATGCACTTAACCACGCGGTTAATTTTCACCACCAATTCGCACTCGTAATGCAAGTCGCTCGAGAACGAAGGGATGTAAAACGGGTCGTTATTGCGCAAAAGTGCCGTGTCGGGCTTCATAAAATATAGAGGTTGCTCGGGTTTTGTGCCTCCATCGTTAAGCTCGTGTATGTGCTCATCGTAGTTGCGACCTATGCAAATTATCTTCATATCTATTTAATATTTAAGTTTTTAATTAACGTTGTGCTCTTCGGCTTGGATTTAAATACCTAAAGGCATCTAAGTCCAAGACGCAACAAAAATACGCACCCGCTCACGGTGCTATCCCCGCCCGCCGGAGGCAGTAATAAACTACTCATTTTTAAGCAGTTCCACCATCCGAGCGGCAAACCTATCGCTAGCTCCGCTTGGGCCAATTATCGCGCGTAGTTCCGCATAATCTGTCAACATCCGCTCCCTCTGCTCACCACCCTCGATGATCGTGCGCAGCGACTCCACCACGGGGGCGGCATCGAAGGAGCTTTGCACTACCTCGCGCACCGATTCACGCCCTAAGTTAATGTTTACCAGCGAGATAAATTCGGTGTAGAGGATCAATGGTCGCATCATCTGCAACACCTTGCTGACCCTGTAAACCACCACCTCGGGGATGTTGAGCAGCGCTGTTTCGAGTGTCGCTGTTCCCGATGTCACCACGGCCGCTTGGGACGAGACGAGTAGCTGATATGTCTGATCTTTTATGAGCGCTATCTTTGTGCCTTTCAGCAGGTTATCATACTCTTTGCGATCTATCCACGACACCCCCGCTACAACAAATTGATGGTCGGGGAACTGCTCGGCAACTGCCACCATAAGCGGCAAGTTTGCCCTAATTTCCGAGACGCGACTGCCGGCCAAGAGTGCAATTATAGGCTTGTTATTCAGCGAGTTGTGAGCAATAAACTCCTCCTTCGAGCTCAATCCTTCGACCTTCGCCGCAAGGGCATCGGTGATTGGATTTCCGCAAAAATGGGCCTTAATACCCTGCTGCGCAAAATACTCCTGCTCAAAGGGGAAGATGATGAAAAGCTCGTCGATATATCTGCGCATTGCCACAATTCGCTGTCGGCGCGATGCCCAAACTTTTGGTGCGATGTAGTAGAACGTCTTGATTCCCTGCTCTTTAGCGAACTTCGCCATCTGCATATTAAACCCCGGATAGTCGATCAAAATCACCACATCCGCCTTAAATTTCAAGATGCTCTGCTTACACTCCCTAAGTTGCGAGGTGATCTTGCGATAGTTGCGCACCACTTGCATCAATCCAAAAAACGAGTTCTCGCGATAGTGCTTCAAAAGATTCTGTGCGCCACCCTCGGCAGCCATAGCGTCGCCACCCCAAAAGTTGAACTCTGCCTCTGGATCTTCGGCCTTGAGCCCCTTGATTAAATTTGCCCCGTGCAGATCCCCCGAGGGTTCACCCGCAATAAGAAAGTATCTCATAATCAATCATTTAATAAGTCTGGACGAAGCCGTTTTGTGCGCTCATAGGCCTGATCCTCTTTCCATTTGTCAATAAGTGCGAAGTTGCCCGAGAGCAACACATCGGGCACCCTCCAGCCGCGAAATTCCGCCGGACGCGTATATACCGGAGGTGCCAAAAGGTTGTCCTGAAAGCAGTCGGTTAGTGCTGAGGCCTCGTCGCCAATGGCCCCAGGGATAAGACGCACGAGAGAATCGACGATGACGCAAGCGGCTAATTCGCCTCCGGTGAGCACATAATCGCCAATCGAAATCTCGCGAGTGATCAGGTGTTCGCGGATGCGGTGGTCGATTCCCTTGTAGTGGCCGCAGAGAATTATGATGTTCTCGAGCGTAGATAACCTATTGGCTTCGTGCTGGTTATACCTCACACCGTCGGGCGACATATATATAATTTCGTCGTAGTGGCGCTCGGATTGCAGCTTCTCGACAATGGCGAAAATTGGCTCGATCTTCATCACCATACCTGCCTCACCCCCAAAGGGATAGTCGTCGGTTGTGCGGTGCTTGTCGGTGGTGTAATCGCGAATGTTGTGAACCACGATCTGGGCAAAGCCCTTCTCTTGGGCACGCTTGAGGATCGATTCATTGAGGGGTGAAGAGAGCAGTTCGGGAACTACTGTAAGTATATCAATGCGCATTGTTAAATATCTAAAGGTCTGAATATTATATCTTTGCCGCAGCTCTCGCGTAGCTCTACCTCCTGGCCATTGAGCAGTGTGTAGCCGCGATAGCGGAGTTTTTTGAAGAATTCGATCATCTCCTCTCGATTATCACCGCCCGTTTCCAGCAGCACAATGGGGCGCAGGCGCTCGATAATTGGCAACATTTCGCGCAGCACGACTGTCTCGTAACCCTCGATATCGCACTTAATAAGGTCCAAGCGCTGCAGCGGCATAAAGAGCTCCGAGCCACGTTGCATGATCGCCGTGAACTCAATGGCATTGTCGCTATCTGCCTGCTGCACAAAGTTTTGGCCTGTGCCAAAGTAGCCCTGTGAGGCCACAGAATCGTTGGCCATAGTGATGGTCGTGTTCTGCTCGCCCAGTGCCACATTCATCAGCTCGACATTGTGGCAGCGACGAGTATTTGAGTTGAGCACCTCGAAGATAGGCGGCACCGGCTCCACCGCGTAGACCTTGCCCTGCGACCCAACAATGCGCGAAAGAGTGCGTGTGTAGTAGCCCAAGTTGGCGCCAATATCGATCACCACATCGCCCGAGCGCACCAGCTCCGGCAGGTGATAGATGTACTCCACCGACTCCTTTTTGCGACCCCAGCCCATGCGGAGCAGCATAAAGAGCATCGAGCTGACCACCTTCAGGTAGAGCTTCAGCGGCAAAATGCGGTATAGAATCTTGTGAAGTGCACCGTTCATAGCTACTTATAATTTACTTCGGCATTGAGCACCTCCACAACAAAAGGGTTGTAGAGAGCCTCGTGGCCAATGGTTGAACTTGGTCCGTGCCCGGGGAAGAACTCAACATCGTCGCCCAGCGGAATGATCGATTTTAGGATCGACTCCATGATCCACGAATAGTCGCCTCCTGGCAGATCGGTGCGGCCAATCGACTCCTTGAACAACGTGTCGCCCGTGAAGAGGGACTTCTGCACAGGCTCGAATAGCGACACATGCCCTGGCGTATGTCCCGGAGTCTCAATGACTTGCAAGGTGGTATTGCCAAACGAAATCTCGCTCCTCTCGCTAAGATCAACATCGATCGTAGTGGGCATTGCCCCAAGCTTAATGCCATAGATCACCGAGCCCGGAGTGGAGCTATCGAGCAAAAATTTATCCTTCGACGAGATCGCAAAGGGGATGCCATAGCGCGCTCTAACAGCCTCGACACCCATCACATGGTCGAAGTGGCCATGGGTGTTGATCGCCAACTTCGGAGTCAACCCCTTCTGCTCGATGAAGTTGAAAAGTGCCTGATCCTCACGCTCATTGCTGTTGCCCGCGTCGATAATTGCACACTCTAAAGTGTCGTCCCACACAATGTAGGTGTTCTCCCCAATTGGGTTAAATTGCAAAGTTGCTATATTCATATCTTATGTATAAAGTCTATTTTAGGCAAAGTTACAAAAATTTTATCGTATTTGGAAATTTCGTGCGATTTCACGCAGGGCAAACGCATGAAAAAACTTACTCTTTTACTGCCTCCGGCGGCCGGGGATAGCACCCCCGGGGGTGCAGCTAATGTTGCGATATTAGGCTTAGAGCTATAGCTCTAAGATTTTAGACGTGAGTGAGTT
>JAWXTD010000013.1:0-45438 GCA_044433805.1 Rikenellaceae bacterium | reverse complement strand
GAAGGGACTCGAACCCCCACGCCTCTCAGCACTAGATCCTAAGTCTAGCGTGGCTACCAATTACACCACATCCGCTTAGCTGAACTAATTGTGAGTGCAAAGATACAAAAAAAATGTAATTCCAAACTTTTTTTGGAACTTTTTTTAATTTATTTTTTCGCTCTTTGTACGAATCAGCACAGTATCAACTCTTTAACCCTTTAGGGTGTTTGCAATAATTTTCTCGACAATCGCGTGGTAATAATCTCCGACAGCCTCATTTTGCGATGCTGCGGGCTTGCCCTCTTCGCCACACTCCATTATCGACTGCACAATCGGGATGCTGCCCAAGAAGGGAACACCGCTCTGCGAGGCCAGATTCTTAGCGCCATCGCGTCCGAAGATGTAGTAGCGATTATCGGGGAGCTCGGCTGGGGTGAACCACGCCATATTCTCCACAATGCCGGCAATCGGAACATTAACCTGCTCGTGGCGGAACATCTCGATGCCGCGCACAACATCGGCCAAGGCCACCTGCTGCGGAGTCGAAACTATCACTGCGCTAGTCACTTTGAGCTCGGTGAGCAGCGAGAGGTGAATGTCGCCCGTGCCCGGAGGAAGGTCGATCAAAAGGAAATCCAAGGTACCCCACTCGGTTTGGTGAATAAGCTGCTTTAGGGCATTTGTCGCCATCACTCCGCGCCACATCAGCGCATCGGTTGGCTTGACGAAAAAGCCTATCGACATAAGCTTAATGCCTTGAGTCTCAGCGGGGATCATATAGTCGAAGCCATCCTTCTGACGAGCCTCGGGCACGTGATCTTCGCATCCGAACATCTTGTGCTGCGAGGGTCCATAGATGTCGGCATCCAGAACTCCCACGCGGAAGCCCATATCGCGCAACGTTGTGGCAACATTTGCCGCAACGGTCGATTTTCCCACGCCCCCCTTGGCCGACGAAATGGCGATGATGTTGGCTATCGTGCCGGTTGTGGTGGGTGCCTCCTTGGGCTTGGGTTGTTGCTTGGGAGCTCCCTCTTTAATCATCACCCCAATGGCCCCTTTGTGCGAGGGGAAATGCTCCTCGAGAAGCGCAACAACCTGATTCTTAATCTTTAGCGAGAATGGATCGCGCACCTTGGCAAAGGCCAAAGTGATGGTTATCTTCTTCTCATCGCACGCAACACCCTGCGCAAAACCACTGCTTACAAGGCCCAACCCTGTCTCGGGGTGGATGACCTGCTCGAGTAGCTCTATTACTCTATCTTTCATTAACTTAACTATTTAGTCCTTATAAATAACATGCTGCGCAGCATCGAACTCGGGCAGCGGCGCAGGCTGAAAATCGGAGTAGCCAACAGCCACGCCACACAAAATGCCGAAGTTATCGGGGATGTCAACAAGCTCGCGCACAAGATCCTCGGCCATCGCCCCCTCGGGCTCATCCTTGAGCTGCGGACGCCCCTCGATGTGCACCCAGCATGAGGACAATCCAAGGTCGGTTGCCGCTAGCTGCATCGTTGTGGCCGATATCGCGCAGTTCACCTGCCAAAGGTCTGTGGCCGATCTGTCGCCCATCACAAGGATAAACAGAGGCGCATTTTTTACGAATGCCGAACCATAGTCGCGCATCTGCGCCAATCGTGCGATTGTATCTGCATTGCGCACCACAGCCAAGTGCGTAGAGTGTGAATTTCGCGACGAGGGTACTTTGAGAGTAGCCTCAATCAATTGCTCCAAAACGTGTTGTGAAACCTCCTTTGGGGAGTATTTGCGGATGCTTCGACGCTTATCTAATATCTCTTTGAACTCCATGATTAAAATATTTTATTGCTTATATGTGTCAAATATAGTGAAAATTCACTACTTTTGACACATATATAGTAAAAAAGTTAACCCATGAAGAGCAAAGTGACCGTAGCATTAATATACGATTTCGATGGCACACTCTCGCCCGGAAACATGCAGGAGCACGATTTTATCCCTGCCGTGGGCAAGAGCAACAAGGAGTTTTGGAGCGAGGCGAATGCACTAGCCCAGGAGCAGGATGCCGACGGAATCATGACATATTTGGCAATGATGATCCAAGCGGCACGCCAAAAGGGGATGTCGCTAAAGCGCGAGATGTTCCAAGCGTCGGGGGCTAAAGTGACTCTTTTTGAGGGTGTTGAGCAGTGGTTCTCGCGAATCAATGCATACGGGGCATCCAAAGGTGTAGAGGTGCTTCACTACATCAACTCCTCGGGGCTCACCGAGATGATCGAGGGGACCTCCATCGCTCACGAATTCCGCAAAATATACGCCTGCAAATTCCTATACAACGACTCTGGCGAGGCCTATTGGCCCGCAGCAGCGGTCAACTACACCAACAAAACGCAGTTCATCTTCAAGATAAACAAGGGTGTGGAGTCGGTATACGACAGCACCGAGGTGAACCGCTTTATCGAGGAGAGCGACCGCCCAGTGCCCTTCAAGCATATGATTTATATTGGCGATGGCACCACCGATATCCCCTGCATGCGCCTGGTGAAGAACTTCGGAGGACGATCGATTGCCGTCTACAACGCTGCGGAATCCGAAGGGGTACCCGCACAAATGGGCAGTCTAATCAAGGATAACCGCGTGAACCACGTATGCCCGGCAAACTACACCCAAGGATCACCAATCGACAAGCTGGTGAAGATGATAATAGATAAAATTGAGACCGACCACCGACTTAAACTTTTAGAAAAAGTATAACAATGAAATTAATTTTTGCAACAAATAATGCCCACAAATTGGCCGAGGTGTCGGCCACGCTAGGCGCTGAATATCAGCTGGTAACGCCTCGCGAGTGTGGCATCATCGAGGATATCCCCGAGACTAGCGACACGCTCAGCGGCAATGCCCTGCAGAAGGCGCGCTACCTGAAGGCCAAGACCGGACTCGACTGCTTTGCCGACGACACCGGCTTGGAGGTCGAGGCGCTGGGAGGTGCCCCCGGAGTTCGCTCGGCACGCTACGCCACCGATGGCCACGACTTCGAGGCCAACAACCGCCTGCTGCTCAAAAACTTGGAGGGGTGCGAGAATCGTCGAGCTCGTTTCCGTACGGTTATTGCACTGATCGAGGGCGACAAAGAGACCCTCTTCGAAGGGATAGTGGAGGGTGAAATAACCACTCAACACTCTGGCGCACGGGGCTTTGGGTACGACCCGATATTTGCTCCCGAAGGCTCTCCGATAACCTTTGCACAGATGCCCCTAGAGCAGAAGAACCAGATTTCGCACCGTGGTCGTGCGGTGAAAAAATTAGTCGATTACCTTAGAAGAAAATAACAAAATGGAAGATCAATTATACAGTCGCGAGGATATCTACAACCCCGAGAAGCTCGAGAAATTAGAGTATCACTACGCCGAAATACTTAAGCTCCTAGGCGAGGACACCGAGCGCGAAGGGTTGATAAAGACCCCTCACCGCGTGGCCAAGGCGATGTCTTTCCTAAATAAAGGATATCAGCAAGATCCGCTCGAGATACTTCGCTCGGCAATGTTCCGCGAGGAGTATCGCCATATGGTGCTGGTCAAAGATATCGAGCTCTACTCGCTCTGTGAGCACCATATGTTGCCATTCTACGGCAAGGTGCATGTGGCATATATCCCCAATGGATATATCACCGGCCTATCGAAAATCGCCCGCGTAGTGGAGTGCTTCGCACGTCGCATGCAGGTGCAGGAGCGCCTAACGGTGCAGATCCGCGACTCAATACAAGAGGCACTAAACCCAATGGGCGTGGCCGTAGTTGTCGAGGCAAGCCACATGTGCATGCAGATGCGCGGAATAGAAAAACAATCCTCAGCAACAACAACATCAGCCTTCACCGGCGTATTCCTTTCCGATATCAGAACACGCGAGGAGTTTATGACACTGATCTCTAATCGATATCGATAGGGTTGATTTTCTTGCTATTCTTGAGGACTGCCTCCGGCGGGCGGGGATAGCACCTGCGCGGGTGCAGCTACTTTTGCGCTATTGGGAATACGAGCTTGCAGCTCTAAAATAATAATAGTCAATATTTTGAATCAAGCTAGCTTGGTCAAAATATTGACTATTATTATTTTTTAAACACCCTTTAAGGGCGTTTAATCCCAATATCGAGGTTACATCATGCGTAGCAAACAGATATTGACTATTTTTTAACCTGAGTTTTGGATAAGAGCATCTTATTCAAAACACCTCTAAAAGTAAGTCTCCCCCAACGGTTTGCAGACTGCTCTCCGCACCTCGGCAATTCAAGCAAGCTTGATTGCTCTCGGTTTGTCGGCAGTTGGGGGGGGGAAATTTAGAGGGGGTTATCGAACATAAATCGGCTTTTTTAAGCCGATAACCTGTGTTTGGGATATGGAAAATGAATAAAACTCACTGATATATATGGCATTTTCCTTATCCAAAACTCAGGTTTTTAAATGCCCTAAAAGGCCATAATCGGACGTACTTTGACGCCACCGGAGTCCTTATCCATAAGGCTTGTGTTGAATTCGCTGCAAAGAACTATATATGCATAGCTGCTAATGTCTGAAGTGCCGGAAGTTGAACTCCAATACTCGCCACCTTCCATCAAGGCGACGCCACCTTTGTCGGTGATTATTTTGTCGAACCACGCGGTGTTGCTGCTGTACGTGTCATCTGCATAGAAGGTCTCATAGGGAAAGTAATCCGTGCTCTCGGTGTAGTTGTACCAATCGGTAAAGGTGCCATTGCTAATTAAGCCCATTATATCGGCCGAGCCATTGCTATCCACCCACTTTAAACCAACCATTGCTGCAATTAATTGGCGCAGCTCAGCATCCGCAGGGAGGTACCACAAATTCGTCTCCCCGCTCTTATATGCTCCACTACTATTTAGCTGGTCAACAGCTTTAAATGCTGGGAAATTGGCGAAGCTAGACTCCTCCTCTTGCACAATCGCCATATTGTAAAGACCATTATAGTGGCTCAATGATAGCTCCACGTTGTCGTCGCCCCAATAATCAACCTCAATTTCATCAAATCCTACAATCTTACCATGCTCACCATCTGTCCAAAATACAACTCCTAGAGGAGTTTCACTATCGTAAGGGTAGTAATCACCCACAGAGTAGTGAGAATTTACAAAAATCACAACACTCCCTTGTGTAATTTTACCATTTGCATCATACACATCTACATATAATACTGCTTCACCTCCACCTACGCCTCTCACTATACCACCCCCTGAAACAGTGATTACCGAACCATTATCTGTATGAAATTCAATATGACTAATAGAAACATCGGTTGGATTAATTGTTACTATAGCTTGATATTCAGAGTCAAAATCAATTGTATATGCATTATATGCTGGATAATTACTATCGTATTCAAGATCCTTTAACGAAATATGTACACTTTCAATACCGACAGTATCATCTGCTGAATCGTCGTATTCAGGTGAGTCGTCGCATGCCGAAAAGCCCAGCATAAAAATAGCCGAGAGGAGGGTTAAGAAAAAATGTTTCATAATAAATGGGATTAAAATTAAAATTGTGTAAATCGTAAATATAGTTGGCCATTGCTGAAACTACTAATATTACAAATGTAGTAAATAGTTATCTCATAACCAAACGTTTTCCAATATTTTTTTCTATGAAGACCCCTATTCTTTATACCATTTATGGCATTTTTACTCCCTGTGGCGTGCGGAGTTAATTTGTTGCCTTGGGTTCGCTTTCTTACCTTTCTTACTGCCTCCGGCGGGCGGGGATGGCACCGTGAGCGGGTGCAACTTGTATTGCGCTATTGGGCTAAAAACTTTACAGTTTTTAGATTTTAGGGAGTAATATTATTGCCACAAATGAATTTGCACGACATATTAGCTCCTAAAATTTGTTAAATGCCTGAAGGCATTTAAACCCAATATCGAGGACGCAGACCACATTTAATGATTAATTGACGAACTTAAAAAGCTTTACTTCAATGATTTAAAAATAGGCTTAACAATTAGACACCTAAGAAACGTTCATCTCACAAGGGTTCAATTCGCAAGAATTGAAAAATTTTAAAGGTGTTATTTATCTTGTCAAGCTCGCTTGAAAAAGATAAATAACACCTTTAAAATCATTGAGTCACAGACTCAATGCCCGAAGTGCAATATAGACTGCACCCGCGGGGGTGCTATCCCCGCCCGCCGGAGGCAGTAAGCAAGGTAAGAAACACAAAAAACTACAGCTCCAAATCCACATTAAACAGCTCATTCCAAGGCAATCCCTGCTCGGCAAGCTCGGCAAGGAATGGGTCGGGGTTGAACTCCTCGACGTTATATACTCCGGCACCTTTCCATAGTCCCTTGGCGAACATCATTGCGCCTAGTGCTGCGGGCACTCCGGTGGTGAAGCTCACCGCTTGGGTTCCGGTCTGCGAGAATGCCTCCTCGTGGTCGCAGTTGTTGTATATGTAGTATGTCTGTGGCTTACCATCTTTGATTCCCTTGATGCGGCAACCGATAGATGTTTGGCCGTGGTAGTTCGAGCCGAGCGACTTGGGGTCGGGCAATACGGCCTTGAGGAACTGAATTGGGACGATCTCGACGCCGTTGTAGATAATTGGGTCGATGCGCGCCATACCGATATTTTGGATCACGCGAAGGTGTGTGAGGTACTCCTGTCCGAATGTCATCCAGAAGCGAGCACGCTTGAGCGTTGTGAAGTTTTTGACCAGCGACTCGAGCTCCTCGTGGTAGATTAGGTACGATTCGCGCTCACCAATCTCGGGGTAGTTGAGTGGCATATGTATCTGGTGTGGCTCGGTAACGACCCACTCGCCATTCTCGAAGTAGCGTCCTTTTTGGGTCACCTCGCGGATATTTATCTCGGGGTTGAAGTTTGTGGCGAAGGCCATGCCGTGATTTCCGGCGTTGCAATCTACGATATCCAGCTCGTGGATCTCATCGAAGTGGTGCTTAGCTGCGTAGGCGGTGAAGATGGCCGTTACACCTGGGTCGAATCCGCAGCCGAGGATCGCCGTGAGCCCCTTCTCCTTGAATCGATCTTGGTATGCCCACTGCCACGAGTATTCGAATTTGGCTTCATCCTTAGGCTCGTAGTTTGCCGTATCGAGGTAGTTGCAGTTGCACTCCAAGCAGGCATCCATGATCGTAAGGTCTTGATAAGGAAGCGCCACATTGATAACGATATCGGGCTTAAAGGCATTGAAGAGCTCGCACAACGCAGGGACGCAATCGGCATCCACCTCGGCTGTCGCAACACGATCGCCACCAATTGCCGCAGCAATAGCGTCGCACTTCGACTTTGTACGACTAGCCAACATAATTTCAGTAAAAAGGGGTGAAGCAGCAACTTTCTGTGCTACAACAGTTCCGACACCTCCCGCGCCGATTATCAGGGCTTTACACATATTTAACAGGTTTAAATAGTTTTAATTCAATAAATATTTTCGACAAAATTACCGAAATATTTTGGTAATACAAAAAAAACACCTACATTTGCACCACCAAAAGCAAGATAACTCGCCAATGGTAATGATGATTCCGTAGCTCAGCTGGTAGAGCACAACACTTTTAATGTTGGGGTCCTGGGTTCGAGCCCCAGCGGGATCACTGCTCGCAAGAGCAAAACAACGAATAACCCTGATAATCAATCGATTGTCGGGGTTATTTCTTTCTCTGGCGTAGGCAAAATATACCATTATAGGGTATTCTAGGTGGACTAGATCGGTGGAGTTAACACATTGTTATTTTGCTCCACCTGCATGGTCTCTTATTCGTTGATTATCAATGTTTTGCATAGTGCAAATTCCAGCCGTAATAATTACTTTTGTAACACTCAAAAACATTAAAAAAGTATAAAATTATGGGAACAAGGAGAAGTTACTTCACAGCTCTGTTTTTTGGTAACTACTCACGCCCCTACACCCCAGCAACAGCGAGCAGAGCCGCAAGCGGATCTTGGCCACATTTGCGGGCTGTCTGCACGATGGATTGGAGAGTCGCATATTGCGAAGCAAGTGCGCTAAACATATCTGATGATCCTTCGCTACAACATTAAAGTACAACGCCAATCGGTCACTTACCAGCGTAGAATCTGGAAACCCATCGGGAAAGTGACTATTCACAACCTTGCCTCCGTGGCTCTTATTAATGGCTAAATAGCTCGCCATCTCCGTCTGAAACGTCCACATCCAATGGTTCTTGCCATCAATCTTCGCTCCCGATTCATCCGCCCCAACAACCTTCGATTGCTCTACGCTCTTGCGGATCATCTCATAGGGGAGTTGCGCCCTCTTGCGCATACGTTTCAAAATATTGGAGATCGAGCCTTGGCTCATCTTAACGCCAAACAATACCTCCATCAGGTGTGTCAATCTCGCAAATGGAACATTCTGCAAGGTGCTGAAATACGCCACCGTAGCATCGATATTGTGACCAAAGCAGACCGCGCCACTCACCTCTTTGGGGAACTCGCCCTTACCCCAATTCAAACGACGTCGCAACGCCTGCTCTATATCTAATCCTGCATCTTTCATTCCGAGTGTAAAGACACGAAATTTCAGTGACTTATGCAAATAATTCGATCAATATTAACTTGTAATTTGTGTTGTTTTGATGTGACTTATAGTGGAATTTGTGGGGCGTGAGTAGTTACTATTATTCTCTAAATACAAAAGTGCTCACTTCCCATCGCAAGTGAGCACTTTTGACGCTTTACAACCTAAAGCGACACATTTTTGCGTAATGCACTTCATAACATGAGCCAGTGAATGATAATGCTCTGGAATAAATAAAATTATGTCAAGATGTGCTATCTCGGATGCTTACTTTAGCCCAATAGCGCAAGAGGTAGTTGCACCCGCGGGGGTGCTATCCCCGCCCGCCGGAGGCAGTCCTCAAACAAATAAAAGCCTAAGCCTTAGCCTGTTCCAGTTGTTTTTTCACTGCATCGATAGCGTCGCTCACGGCCTCTTCGAAGCTTTTGGCGCGGCGTTCGGCGAACATGTCGCCACCGGGCATGCGGAGGTTTATTGATGCTACTTTATTTCCTTTGTCGTGATCTTTATCTAGTTTCAAAATCACCTCGGTACCGGTTGAGCGGTCGGCGAATTTTTGTAGTTTTTCGATTTTTGCCTCTACGAAGTTGATCAGTTTTTGGTCTGCGTCGAACTTTACGGATTGAATTTGAAGGTTCATGATATATGTTTTTTTAATTCAACAATTGACGAACCCTCGCTGGGCTACGGTTCGTCGAGATCTATTTTTGGCTCTGTGGCCTTTTTGCTATCATTTTGTTTTGCTCGCGGGTGTGCTGTGAGGTATGCGCTTTCCAGGTGAGCAATCGAGCTGTGGGTATAGATCTGGGTTGACTGGAGCGAACTGTGACCCATAAGCTCTTGAATATCACGCATATCTGCACCACCATTGAGCAGGTGTGTTGCAAATGTGTGTCGAAGAACGTGTGGGCTTTTGCGCCCTTGGATCTTGGCTTGGGTGAGTTGGCCACGCACAATTTTGTATATCATGCTTTTTGATAGTGGCTCTCCTATGCGAGATAAAAATAGGAATTTTACTTCACTTCTCCAAATTTTTTCCTCTTTAATTTTCTCTTGGTATCTTAGTATTGCATCTTTCAATGGCTCAATTATGGGCACTATGCGCTCCTTATCGCCCTTTCCGCGCACTTTTAGGCTTTTGAAATTATTGCTAAAATCGTTCCATTGGATGCCGTGCAGCTCGGAAAGACGGATGCCGGTGGTGTAAAACGTAAGTATTATGAGGTTGTTGCGCGTGGCGGTGAAATCTTCGTGCAGATCCTCTATGGCGCACTCCTGCGCCAACCTGACCATCGCCCCCTGGCTGACGAACGAGGGGAGGCGACGACCATTTTTTAGCGATCGCACGTTGGAGGCGGGATTATTGGGGATGTACCCTTTTGCGTGTGCCCAGCCAAAAAAGCTGCGCAGCGACGAGAGTCGTCGGTTGATGGATGTGCTCTTTGAGTCGACGTTCTCGGGGCTCTCGACAAGCCACTCGCGGATATCTTCGGGGTGGATGCTCGAGAGCTCGAAGCTCTCGGGGCTGACATTCAAAAAGAGCATAAAGCTCTCTATATCATGCCTATATGCACGAAGGGTGTGGGACGATGAGCGGCGCTCCCCTTGGATATATGTCAAGAATTTTTGGATCATGGCTAGCCAATTTCCGCACCGCAGAGCGCATTGATTGCTGCCCGCCCCTCGGTGCCAAGCGATAGGGAGAAGTCGTTGACAAAGAGCGAGATATGGCTGTCGATTACCTTATCGGAGAGCTCCTGCGCATGGTCGCGGATAAAGTCGCGCGAGGCTGCGGGGTGGGCAAATGCGTGCTCGATACTTTGGCGCAAAAGACGCTCGACGAGCTCACGTTGCGCCTCGGGCAGATCCGAACGCACCACGATCGCACCCAAAGGCAGAGGCAACCTCATGCGCTCTTCCCACAACAATCCAAGGTCGGCAACTAGTTCTAAATCATGCTGTTGATAGACAAAACGCCCCTCGTGGATCAGGACCCCGGCATCGACCTCGCCCCTGGCGACAGCTTGGGCGATATCGGAAAAGAGCATTGGCACATGTTGCTCGATTTGCGGCATAAGGCGCCGCAGGAGTGCCGAGGCGGTGGTGTGAATTCCGGGAGTGGCAACGCGGCAAAGGGGTGATGTGTCGCCTTGACGTCGTACGACCAGAGGGCCATTACCACGTCCGAGCGCTGCACCGCTATCGAGTAGGGTGTAGCGCTCGGCTATGGAGGGTAATATTGCGCAGCTTATCTTCGAGATGTCGGCCACAGCGGTGAGGGCTGTGGCATTGAGCTGCTCGATGTCGAGGTACTCCACTTCGAAATTTAGGCCGCAGGTGTCGATGCGCCCATTGATGAGTGCATCGAACATAAATGTGTCGTTCGGACAGGGTGAAATATGTAGCTTGAGCGGCTTCACGCTGCTATAGCTCCCAAGTGTCGCCCGAGTTTAGCAGGTCGTCCATGTTCTTGATTTTGGCACTTTGAGCCACAAGATCTAGCTGAGCTGTAACGGCAGCATCGTAGACCTGAGGGTTGTCGAAGCTGCGGATAACTCCCAAAGCTACAGGCAGTTCGGGGTATTTCATCGAAGCTAGCATGTTGTGCAGGGTGGTGTCGGGGGTGTGCGCATCGTGCGTCAACACATCGTCGATTGTGTATCCATCTTCGCCAACGGTTACCGCTTTTAAGCGCATATCTTCGAATACTAATCCCTTCTGCTTATCGGCTCCGAACAGCATCTTCTCGCCATGCTCGAGGGTGATTGTGTTCTCGGCACGTTGCGCTTTGTTCTCGCCAAATCCGGCATAGGTTGTGGTGTTGAAGATCACGCATGTTTGTAGGATCTCGACCACCGACAATCCTTTGTGGACTCCTCCGGCAACCAAGCACTTCTCGGTGAGTTTCAACTCTACATCGATCGAGCGTGCGAAGAACGAACCTTTGGCTCCGATGACAAGTTCGCCGGGGTTGAAAGGGCTTTCGACAGTTCCGTAGGGCGATGTTTTGGTGATTCGTCCAAGTGGCGTTGTTGGCGAGTATTGGCCTTTAGTCAGACCGTAGATCTCGTTATTGAAGAGCATTATGTTTAGGTCGATGTTGCGACGGATGGCGTGGATAAAGTGGTTACCTCCAATTGCCAATGAGTCGCCATCGCCTGTTGCTACCCAGACACTTAGGTCGGGATTTGCAACTTTCACTCCGGTGGCTACAGCTGCGGCACGACCGTGGATTGTGTGGAATCCGAAGGTGCGCATGTAGTAGATAAAGCGCGATGAGCAGCCGATACCTGAAATGAATGTGAATTTATTGTGAGGGATTTGGCGCTGCTCGGCGATATCGACGCAGGCACGTTGCACAGCGCTAAGGATTGCGTGGTCTCCACAACCGGGGCACCAGCGGACCTCTTGATCGCTTTTAAAATCGGCAGGTTTATATATGCAGTTTGCTTTCATGGCTTTACTCTTCGATTAGTTTGATAAATTTTTCACTTAGCTCCTGGTCGGTGAAGGGGAGTCCTTCGCACTTGTTGATCTGCTTGAAGTCGACATGTGGGAATGTTTGGCGCAAGTAGCCAGCAAATTGACCCATGTTGAGCTCGCAGACCACAATCTTCTTGAAGCGCGAGAAGATATCTTCGACTCCGTGAGCAAGTGGCATGATGTAGTTGAAGTGGCACAGCGAGATGCTCTTACCCGCCTCGATCATCTTCTCGACCGCTGTGGTGAGGTTTCCACGAGTACCGCCCCAACCTACAACTAGCAAGTCACCGCTATCTTCACCCACGTCGATACTCTGCGCAGGGATGAAATCTACCACCTTGGCAACCTTTTCGGCGCGAGTGTTGACCATCGCTTGGTGGTTCGATGGCACTGTCGAGATTGAACCTTTGAGTTGGTCCTTCTCCAAGCCTCCGATGCGGTGCTGAAGTCCATCGACTCCGGGGAATGCCCAGCTGCGAGCCAAGCGCTCGTTGCGTGCGTATGGCATAAATGGCGATCCATCCTCGGGGGGAGTGGCGATTGGAGCCTTAATTTCGGGGTAGTCGCTCATCGAGGGGATGCACCACGCTTGCGATCCATTGGCGATGAAACCATCGGTAAGCAAGATCGTTGGGGTCATGTGCTCCAACGAAAGGCGGCTAGCTTCGAATGCGTAGTGAAAGCAGTCGCTAGGTGTTGACGCTGCAACGACAATAAGTGGAGCTTCGCCATTGCGACCATAAAGCGCTTGCGAAAGGTCGCTCTGCTCGGTCTTGGTGGGGAGTCCTGTTGAAGGGCCTCCGCGTTGAACATCGACGATGACCAGCGGAAGTTCGGCCATCACCGCAAGACCGATAGCCTCGCTCTTGAGCGATAGACCTGGGCCCGAGGTGGTTGTTACTGCGAAGTTGCCGGCGTAGGCTGCTCCGATTGAGGTACAGATTCCTGCGATCTCATCTTCGGCCTGTACGGTCTTGACACCCAGATCTTTACGCTTTGCAAGCTCCTCCAAGATTACCGTTGCAGGGGTGATTGGGTATGAGCCGCAGAAGAGTGGAAGACCGCTCTTTTCGGCAGCTGCACACAAGCCCCACGCTGTTGCGACATTTCCGCTAATTGAGCGGTAACGACCCTTTTTGAAGGGTGCCGCAGGGGTGCGATATGTGTTTGCAAAGGCATGAGTTGCAGCTCCGTAGTTGAAGCCGGCCTTGATCACCTTGAGGTTTGACTCGGCGATAAGTGGGTTTTTCTTTGCGAATTTTGTCTCAAGGAAGCTCTTTGCATGATCTTCGTCCATATTAAATAGGTAGAAGCAGAGTCCTAGGGCGAACATATTTTTACACTTGACAACAGATTTATGGTCCAAACCACTATCGGCGAGAGCCTCTTTAGTCATGGTGGTGATTGGGGCAATAACCACATTGTAGCCCTCCAAGCCAAGCTCCTCGATTGGGTCAAGGGTCTGGAAACCAGCTTTTTGCAGGAGTGTTTCGGTGATTGTGTCGGCATCGATGATAACTGTTGCATCCTTCTTTAGCCACTGTCGGTTAGCCTTGAGTGCTGCGGGATTCATCGCAACTAAAACGTCGCTGTAATCACCGGGATTGTCGAGGCTCTTTGCGCCAAAGTGAACTTGAAATCCAGAGACTCCTGCCACTGTTCCGTGCGGTGCTCTAATCTCTGAGGGGTAGTCTGGGAATGTGCAGATGCCATTACCCTGCAGTGCCGAGGTCTCTGAAAAGAGGGTACCTGTGAGCTGCATACCGTCGCCCGAGTCGCCCGAAAAACGGATGACTACGTCGTGTAACTCTTCAATTTTGGTTTCTTTCATAATGCTGTCAGTATTGTTGCTAATATTGTAATGTTGCAAATTTAGTATAAATAATGGTAAAATGCTAATAATTAGTAAAAAAAATTAACAACGTCGTAAATCGTTGATGTTCAGTCGCTGAATTAAATAATTTAACTTTTGGTGAAAATTTATTGTTAAATTACTTGACTTTTAGATTTTCGCATTGTATATTTGCACCATCAACAATTGATAATTACCCAACACATCCACTCGAATAGCGCGCTTCAACAATGAGTTGAGTGATCGATTATCAACAACTATCAACAACATTTAAACAAGTTATCAACATGGAGATTACCAAAATTGAAAACATCATTGCAACGAATGCCCAAAAGAGTGGATATACCCCACTTATCGTATCGGAAGAGGGTCTCGAAAAGGGCATAACAACATTCCCGACAGCGTGGATTCAGCTGCCGTTAGTTCTGTCAGTCGAGGGTCGCGACCAGGGTGTTATAACCCATAAAATTACAGTTGCTCTGCTCGACGACTATAGCGCTTATAGTTTTGAGGATAAGAATAGTAGGCTTGCCGAGATGCAGGAGGATATGCTCGAGATAATGACAGCGATAAGTTGTCAGGAGGGCATCGTTGAATTAAACGAAGTGAGCGTCACCCCGCGCTTAACGCACACAACGCGACATGGCGACGTTGCACAAATTTGCCAAGCTAAGATAGTTAGTTATTTTTAGGGCAAGCGGCCCAAATTTTAAATCTTAAAATATGAATATATTATGGTTATTAACACTCCCAGCAACTACAGCTCGATGTGGGAAGAGCTCACTTATACCTATTCTAATGAGACGGCAGAGGATGTCGTAGTGCAAATTATTGACTCGCGAAGCAGCGAGGTGATCGGGGTTAAAAAATTGTACTCATGCGATAATTTTTCGATCGACATTGCTCCCCTTATCTTTGACTCGATGCTGCCGCAGCCAAGGGTGGTATCGAACACGCTTCTCGATGTTGTCTCGAGCAGTGGATTTCCAAAAATTGCACTCAAAGTTGGCAGCACGACAACTGCGGCTAGTGGCTTTACATACGCCACCGAGCAGGTCGAAGCGCCAAGCGTATTGACAACAATGCCGCAGCAGCGCATGCTCTACGCCGGTGAGTTCGACTCAATTTGGGTCACATCGACCGAGGGTTTGATGGGCACATTTACGGTAAAGGGCTACAGCAGCGACGATGGCAGTTTGAAGGTGAGCGAGGGGTATTCGTGCGGCTCGAGCGACCTAGGAGCGACTCTACACATTCGCGCAGATGCATATAATAGCACGTGCGATAGTTTGATTGTCAGCTACTTAGAGGCTGGCGAGGCTGTTAAAACTATAAACTACGCCCTATTGCCCGACCCCTCGAACGGCTATCGCTTGGCATGGATCTCATCGAGCGGCAGCATCGAAAGTTACACCTTCCCCATTGTGAGCGACATTAGCCGCTCGAGCAGCGGAAAATTGTGCAAAACCCTGCGCTCGGCATATGGATCGAGAGAGGAGATCGAGGCACTAAGCGAGATCGCTAGCTCACTGAGCACGTGGCGAGTAAACCAAGATGGATATACGCAAATCAGCGTAGAGCCATCAGAGCAGCCAATTATTCAAGATGGCGCATTGGCCATTATAACACTTAAAATTGAGCAGGATGATTAGGGTAAAAATTGATGGTGTGGAGTGCGACATCACCGGTTCGGAGGCGATACAACTAAGCTTCGACGCAGGTAGCCTGACCGACTTGGAGAGCGGTCGCACGGGGCAAACAATCAGCTTTCGAATGGCGCTAAACGCCACTAACTGCGCGATATTTGGGATTCACGGCGATGTACATTCAGTGGATAAGTTCAACTCCGCGTGGCACGAGATGGTGATCGAGGCGCATGGCATTGAGCTATTTCGCGGCACAGCATACTTGATGAGCGTTGTGTGGGAATCATCGAGTCGATATGTGACAGTGGAGTGTCGAGGTGGCGCGATGAGCTGGGCCGAGACCGCAGCCACGACATTATTTAAAAATATTGAAATACCCTACGAAAATTTGCTCACCGAAGATAACATCAAGGAGAGCTGGCTGGACGATTCGGCGGTAAAATTCTTCCCAATTGTGAGGGATAGTTACTCAGCTGAGGGGTCGAGCAGCGATGTTACGGGGGTGAGGCTGCTTCGCTCGATCGATGATTATCACCCCTTTATCAAGATCTCGGCACTCCTCGAGGCGATCTTTGCCATGGAGGGGTTCACCGTGCAGAGCACAACGGCCACAGCGGAGGCTTTCGATGAGTTATACATAAGTGGAAATTACTCCTCGTCGTCCGACGGAGCTGCCGCCTTGGAGGCGATGGGATTCTACGCCAAACGATCTGAGGCGACAACAACAACCACCGACTCGGCAGGCATGGTCAGCTTTTCGCCATACATGTCGGCAGCCACTGTGGGGAATATTGTCGATGTCGATACGACGATTTCCGATTCGGAGTGTTACAATCGCGGAGGATGCTTGCAGCTTGATGGTCAGGGGCTTATCTACGCTCCGTTGACATCGGTATCGGTTGGTTTTGAGTACTATCTGCACTACACATGCCTATGTTCGATTGAGTCGCGCAGCCGCCTCAAGGGCATCGACACGCTCAACACAATCGACAATGGCTATGTGAAGTGGGAGATCACAAACCGATATATCGATCAGCGCGATGAGCTGCTAAGCGGCATAGAGTACAAGCTTGCGATTTTCGATTTCGACGACCAGTACACATATTTTTTGCGTGGTGTTGACGCAAGTGGCACCTACACAACTATCAGCTCGGGCATCGGCAGCCGCTTTACATCTGTCATTTTATCAAGTACTTACGCCGACTATGAGTTGTATCAATATAGCTCGAGCGGTGGGTATGAGGCCTGCACAAGCGACTGGGCAATGTACTTCGGTTATGTCGAGGAGCAGTGCTCGACGGAGGTGAAGATCACCGTTCGGAGTGCCGCCAAGGATTGTTCGCCCACCTCGCCCATGGAGTTTATCTATCCGAAGTTGATGGGGGCCGATGCTCTGGTGAGCTTCACGTTGCATGAGGATACATCGCTGCGACCCTTCTTTTCGGCCTACCCCACCTACAATTCGTCGATCACCTTCGAGGATATTGGGCAGAACTCTATCTCGGCACTCGATTTTTTGAGCTCGCTGCAGCACCTTTTCAATCTACGTTTCTCGACCAATTTAGCCGCTAAAATAGTTACTATAGAGAGCTTCGACGAATTTTACAGCGACGGCATTTGGGATTGGAGCGACAAGATTGCAGAGGGTGAGCAGGTGGAATTCGCAGATCTGGCACACTCGGCACATCGCTCGACAACATATGGATATCAACAGACCGATGGCGTGGTGCAGCGCATGGGTCAAAGTGATAACCGTTATTTTGGAGAGTGGACAGTTGAAGTTGAGTCGTATGCGGCATCGAGCACCGATCTCACACTGCTCAACCCGGTGCTTTCGGCATCGACCAACGACGAGGATGGAGTGATGGTGGTGGGCGATAGGGACGACGTGGAGAGTGTCGATTCGCTCAGTTTTTCGCCTCGCATAGCGCGATTTTTCAGGATGGCGGCCATTGAGGGTGAGAATTACGAGTTGCCCTATGTGGCGTTCCATTCGCCCGACGATGATTTCACCTTATGCTTCGAGGATCGCGATGGAGTCGAGGGGCTTAATCGCCTATATCAGAGCGAGGTAGCCCTGCGACGACGTGGGCAGCTGATATCGACAACGCTCAAGCTTTCGAGTTGGGATTATTCGAATCTCTTCGAGCCTTGCGAGCTGGCTCCATCGCTTAGGAGCATCTTTAGCTTTACCGTTGATGGTGAGAGCTTTAGTGCGATTCTGCAAAGCATCGAGAGCTACAACCCCGAGACGGGGATGGCGCGATGTACATTTTTAACTATTGATTAAAATTTTATGCAAAACATTAAAATTATGAACTCCTTGGATATCTGCGTGATAGATATCGAGGGTGCAATCGGTGTGGCCGAAGAGTGGCAATTCGAGAACGCCGGTCAAAGGGTGGCCACATACGAGAAATTTCAGCAGAGCATTGCGCAAATCGAGGCCTTAGAGGCTCAAAGTGTGGTGGTTAACATTCGCTCGACGGGCGGAGATGTGAGCGATGCGATGTTGATTTACGAGGCGCTGGCCTCGCTCGAGGTCCCAATCACCACTCGCTGCTATGGCTATGTGGCCTCGGCAGCAACGGTGATTGCGCAGGCGGCAAGCGAGGGTGAGCGCCAGATCTCGGCAAATGCCCTATATCTGGTTCACAACTCGACCTGTGCTGCCGAAGGTAACGCCACGGAGCTCGCCGCAAGGGTCGACCTACTCATCAAAACCGATGAGCGATTGGCCGAGTTATATGCTCGCCGATCGGGTCGCACGGCCGAAGAGTTTGCCGAGCTGATGGCCCAAGAGGGTGGCAATGGGCGATGGATGAGTGCTCAGGAGGCGATCGACGCAGGGTTGGCCGATGCGGTAATCGACAATGCTGCAGCCGCTTCTACCGACGATTCATCGATCAAGAATTTTTGGCGCAAGCTTGGCGCGAAGCTTGGCTTAAGCGTTGATAACCAGCTTGAAGCGCCTCTCGAAATTCCGCAAAACGACCACAGCGTACTCCACGAAGAGTCGGCCGCATCGCACGAGCAGCAGCGAAAGCAGCAATTTATGCAGACCCTGCTCGAGCAGCAGGCAGCAGTCAGGCCAACGCAGCTGACCTTAATCGAGGATCCGACATTGGCAGATGTTACACCAAACAAAAATCAGAGGGCTTATGCCACTGATATTCAGGCGCTAAAGAGATAGGCGTCAATTTAAAAACAATCAAAAAACAGAAAAAAATTAAACAATTATGAGTTACATTGAATCAGCAAAAAGCTACACCGGAAACGATCTAGAGACAATATTTTTCCGCCCTATGCTATCGGGTCCTTCAGCCGAGGAGTTGGGGGTTAAGGTGATCTACAACATGCCACTGCCCACAACTATCCAACTTTGGAAGGGTCAGAGCAATGTGCTACAGCCCTATACCACAAATGGTTGGACAGGCGGCAACGCGGCAATCAAGCAGCAAAAGACAATCCACTTGGATCGTGTGAAGGCCGAATTGGGATTCTCGGCATCGGACTACTTCTCGTTGGTCTTCGAGCAGATCGCCTCGCGCAGCGACATCAACATGGACGATTTGACCGGCACCGAGTTGGAGACAGCCGAGACTGAGTTGTTCCGTCGTTCGATTGCCGAGTCGATCCGCGCAACGATGTGGGTGGGCGACACCGACAACAGCGATGGTTTCAACACTTTCAACGGATTCCTCAAGAGCATCTACGAATATGTTGACGATGAGGCGATTCCAGTGATGGAGTACTCAGCTTCGGACCTCTCCGACACCGACTTTGCAGTGGAGTGCTTCGACGAGACTTGGAGCGATGCCGACCAAAAGTTGAAGGATCTTAAGGGCGAGGGCCAATTGGTATACTTTGTCACTTCGGATATCTACAATCTCTACGAGAAATACTTGGATGACAAGGGTGTAGATTCGTCGTACGTCGATGCGATCAATGGTCGCCAATCGCTTATGTATCACGGCATTCCGGTTGTTGATGTGCATATTGGCAACTACCTTGCCGCGACCGATTACGACTCATCGTTCTGCATCTTGACCGACCGCAGAAATATGGTTATGGCGGTGAACACCTCGGATTTCCCCGGTGCCGAGATCCGCATGTGGTATAACCCCGATGAGATGGAGAATCGCCAACGCGCTGTGTTTATGGCCGGTTGCGACATTATCGACGAGGAGTTGATCTCGTTTGCACGCCTCAAAACGACCGTTAGTGCATAGCGTATGAACAGCAGAAGTAGACCACTTGGTGGAGTTGCCTCTCTTGTTTTAGGTGTCGCCCCGACCGATGGGGCGGCACCCGCTTTAAGCGAGAGTGGCACACTAATTCCACTGCTCGAAGATCGCTCAACATACTCGCAGACTGCAACTTACACCCAGCAGCACGCTAGCGTGAAGCACAGCCTGACGCTCTACACATCGCTCGACTTTGTGCTGCCCCAGGAGCTTGCCGGTGGGCTCACCGATGGCTTCGTGGCAGATTTAGAGCTCAACTCGCTTCACCAAATTTCTTTGGGATGGAGCACCGAGGCGGGGTGTGATAGACCACTCCGGCTCGTTAGTTGCTCTACATCGAGTGGCCAGAAGGCCTCCGAGAGGGGTTGCAAGGAGTGGGTGTTTGAGTCGACCGATGGCACAACCAAGATATAACAATTTAAAAACCAGAATATTATGATCAAAACAAAAATTGGGGTCAGCAACTCCCGCGATTCATTTATGCTCGTGGGCAATCGCGCTGCTCTGAGCGATAAGTATTGGCATTGGGGCGACGACAATCTCTTTCCGCTCGCCTTGGCTCAAATGTCGCGTCGCTCGACGATCCATCGACGAATAATCAACGATAAGGCCGACTACATCGCCGGCAAGGGTTTTGTGGTCGACAAAGCGATGAAGCTCACCGAGCAGTTCTTAGGTTCGGTCAACGGAACGGGCGAGAGCTTGCGCCAGCTGCTCAACAAGCTTTCGTTCGATAAGTCGCTCTTTGGCAATGCGTTCCTGGAGATTGTCACCGACTCTGCGCAGAGCTTTTTGAGCCTATATCACCACGATGCCTCGCACTGTCGCGTCTCGAAAAACGAGGGTCACATATTGATGCACCCCTCGTGGCAGGCCTTCACAGCCAAAGATTGTGTCGAGCTGCCACTCTATCCGCTCTTCGAGCAGCAGGAGGATGGCACAATGCGCTCGATGATCCACTACAAGGATTACGAACCGACATTCGAGCATTATGGTGTGCCGCCATACATTGCCGGAATGAACGTGGCTGCAATTGCCTATAAGACAGATATTTGGAATATCTCGAGGCTCGACAATTCGTTCCAGATGTCGGGCGTAATGCTGCTCGACGATGCTGTGGATTCCGAGGCTGAGGCCGAAAAAGTTATGCGCTCGGCACAGGAAAAATTCGGTGGGAAACCCGGGCAGGTGCTCTTTGTGGTGAAGGATGGTAGCGACACCGACAACTCGCGATTTATTCCGCTAACCAGTTCATCTGATGGCGATTGGATCGACCTGCACGACCAAGCTGTGTCGGATATTGTTGTGGCACACTCGTGGTATCGCGCCCTGAGTGGCATCGACTACACCACATCGTACAGCTCCGACAGGATTATCCATGAGTACGAAGTGGCTCTCAATACCATCATTCTATCTGAGCAAGAGGAACTTATGGAGCCAATATGCATGCTCATCGAGCGATTCCTGGGCGAGTCGACCGAGTCGCTAATGATCATAAATCGACCTCCAACACAGAGCAAGCCCGACTACATGAGGGTGTGGGAAGCTCGCAAAGCCGAGGGGTTGGAGTATGACCCACAGGATGCCTCGCAGCAGATATTCCTTGCGCAGTTATCATCGAACATATCAACCACAAACCAAGAGTAAAGCTATGAAAATCAAATTATTAATGAGCCCAACGGAGGTTGTCGACTACGGCTTTGCAACGGGTGAATATGTCGCCGAGGGTGCAATAACGCAGAACCATATTCTTGCTGCGCAACAGCGCTACATGAGCCCCGTTTTGGGCGAGAAGCTAACCCAGGCGGTGGCCAGCGGAGCGTATGAGTCTCTGCGTGAGGAGTTTATCGCACCTACCCTAGGCACCTTGGCACGTATCGAGGCCAACCTAGCGGCATACCCTCCCACCACCGTCGAGCGACAACGCGCAAAGCTCTTCCTGCGCACCCTATCGGACTATCTCAACGCCAATGCCGAGCTCTTTGCCGAGTATGATCCGCACGAAAATGTCCTGAATCGCTGCGAGCTGGTGGGCGGTTTCTTGCTATAATCCACACACTAAACATATATATAGGTATGAGCAGAGGATTGAGAAATAGAAACCCGGGCAATATCCGGCTTTCAACAACAAAATTTAAGGGCGAGGTAGAGCAGAGCACAGACTCTGAATTTAAGCAGTTTCGGGGCGATGCATGGGGCTATCGCGCTATGTTTGTGATACTTAACACATACAACGTCAAGTACGAACTCAACACAATAAGGCAGATGATAAGCCGCTGGGCACCCCCAATCGAGAACCACACCTCGATCTACGTCGATGCCGTAAGCCGTCGCGCACAGCTAGATGCCGACACCCCAATCGACACGTGCCAGCGCGTGGCAATGGTGCCGCTTGTCGCCGCAATGTCGTTTGTCGAGAATGGCGTGGCGGCAGATTGGGCATCGGTCGAACGTGGCTGGGACCTCTTTGAGGTGGATCGGCTGGGGGCTGGAAGTTAGGGTTTTTAAGCTCGTTAATTAATCATTAACCATTGATCATTAACCATTAAATGTGGTCTGTAACCTCGATATTGGGTTTAAACGCCAAAGGCATTTAACAAATTTTAGGAGCTAATATGTCGTGCAAATTCATTTGCAAAAGACATATTGGCTCCTAAAATCTAAAAACTGTAAAGTTTTTAGCCCAATAGCGCAATACAAGTTGCACCCGCTTACGGTGCTATCCCCGCCCGCCGGAGGCATAAGAGAGCAGCAAACAATCAATAAAAAACCCTTGCAGAATCGATCGAAAAGCGCTACCTTTGTGCCATGAGTATGAGAAGAAAAAGACAAAACTACCCACTCATTGAGGGGTTGGAAATCACCACTTTAGCTGCCGAGGGCAAGGCTATGGGGCGCTATAACGACATTGTGGTCTTCGTGCCGCTAACGGTTCCGGGGGATGTTGTGGATGTACAAATTCGCAATAAGCGACGTCGCTTTATGGAGGGCACCGTGGTCAACTTTGTGAAAAAATCACCTATGCGCCAGGAGGCTTTCTGCGAGCATTTTGGGGTCTGCGGAGGCTGCAAGTGGCAGAATCTACCCTATGGGGAGCAGCTGCGATTCAAGACCGAGCAGGTGCAGGATCAGCTGCAACGCATTGGCCACCTGACACTTCCGCAAATCAGCGACTGCCTAGGATCGGATTCTCAGCAGTTCTACCGCAATAAGTTGGAGTACACCTTCTCGCCCAAGCGCTGGCGCACATACGAGGAGATCAACTCGAGCGACGAGTGGAAGCCCTCGCCCGCTTTGGGATTCCATATTCCGGGTATGTTCGACAAGATTTTGGACATCGACAAGTGTTGGTTGCAGCCCGACCCATCGAACGCTATCCGCCTGGAGATCAAGCAATATTGCATCGAGAACGACTACTCGTTCCACGATGTGAGGGAGCATGCAGGACTTATGCGCAACATCGTTATCCGCACCTCATCGACGGGCGATGTGATGCTAATTGTGGTCTTCGGCGAGCAGGATATGGAGCGCATCAACCCCCTTATGGAGCATTTGAAAATGACCTTCGAGCAGATCACCTCGCTCTTCTATATCGTTAATACTAAGTGGAATGACTCGATTTCGGACCAGACACCAATCTTGTACAGCGGCAAGGACCATATCATGGAGTCGATGGAGGGGCTGCAATTCAAGGTGGGGCCAAAATCGTTCTACCAAACCAACTCCGCACAGGCCTATGAGCTCTATAAAATCACGCGTGACTTCGCTGAGCTGAAGAGCGATGATGTGCTCTACGACCTCTACACCGGAACCGGAACAATCGCAAACTTCTGCGCTGCGCGTTGTGCGCAAATAGTTGGTGTTGAGTATGTTCCCGAGGCTATTGAGGATGCTCACATCAACTCTTCGATCAATAATATCACAAATACCAAATTCTACGCCGGCGACATGAAGCTGGTGCTGAGCGACAAATTTGTCGAGGAAAATGGTCGCCCCAACGTGATCATTTTGGACCCTCCACGTGCGGGTGTCGACGAGCCAGTGATCGATGTGATCCTGCGTGCAGCGCCCGACCGCATTGTCTACGTGAGCTGCAACCCAGCCACTCAGGCGCGCGATTTGGCACTCATGGAGGCCCACTACACCATCACCAAGGTGCAACCGGTCGATATGTTCCCCCACACGCACCACGTGGAGAATGTTGTGCAGCTAACCCGAAAAGCGTAAATCAATGATACTCAGCTACGATATTATAGTTATTGGTGCCGGGCACGCAGGGTGCGAGGCAGCGGCAGCGGCGGCTCGCCTAGGCGCTAAGACGCTGCTACTCACCATGGATATGACCAAGTTTGCCAATATGTCGTGCAACCCCGCTGTGGGAGGTGTGGCCAAGGGGCAAATTGTGCGCGAGATCGACGCCTTGGGTGGTCACATGGGACGCATTACCGACCTGAGTACCATACAGTTCCGCATGCTTAACCTCTCGAAGGGAGCAGCCATGTGGAGTCCACGCGCGCAGTGCGATAAGGAACTTTTTTCGCAACTTTGGCGATCAACACTCGAGAATACCGACAACCTATATATTTGGCAGGATAGTGCCGTGGAGCTGCTTTTCGACACTAGCAACGAGGAAGCACCACGCATTTCGGGCGTAAAGACGCAAATGGGCATCGAATTTTCGGCCCGCGCCGTGGTTCTGACCTCTGGCACCTTCATGGGCGGTTTGATGCACTGTGGAGCCTCGCAGGCGGCTGGAGGACGTGCAGGCGACAAGGAGTCGCTCGGCATCACCGAATCACTCGTGGCAATGGGCTTCGAGGCAGGCCGCATGAAGACGGGAACACCCGCTAGGCTCGACGCTCGCACCATCGACTTTAGCCGCTTGGAGATGCAGTCGGGCGACGCAAAACCATCGAAATTTTCATACTCCTCAGCGACAAAGCCGGTGGAGGAACAACTACCCTGCTACCTGGTCTACACTTCGGCCGAGGTGCACGAGACCCTGCGCTCGGGCTTCGACCGCTCGCCACTATTCAATGGAACCATTGCCGGCATTGGTCCGCGCTACTGCCCCAGCATCGAGGATAAACTGCGCACTTTCGCCGGAAAGGATCAGCACCAACTATTTTTGGAGCCCGAGGGACGCAACACAAACGAGTACTACCTGAACGGATTCTCCTCGTCGCTGCCTTGGGAGGTGCAGTGGGAGGCGCTGCATAAGATCGAGGGATTCGAGAATCTCCACATCTACCGCCCCGGCTACGCCATCGAGTACGATTACTTCCCACCGACGCAATTGAAGCACTCGCTGGAGACAAAACGGGTAAAAAACCTCTACTTCGCCGGACAGATAAATGGAACAACCGGCTACGAAGAGGCTGCTGCTCAGGGACTTATAGCCGGAATCAACGCAGCTAGAGCCCTTGAGAATCGCACAGAAATTTCTTTGCCGCGCGACGGTGCGTATATCGGCGTCCTAATCGATGATTTGGTGACCAAAGGGGTCGATGAGCCATACCGAATGTTCACCTCGCGAGCCGAATACAGAATCCTGCTGCGTCAAGACAATGCCGACTTGCGACTAACTCCCCTCGGAATCGAGATCGGATTAATCGATGCAGAGCGTGCCGCGGAGTTTCACGCAAAGAGCGCCGCGATAGATCGCCTTCTAGAATTTGTCCGCACAAAGGGCGCCAAGATGGACGAGGTGAACGACTACCTGCGCTCCGTAGGTTCCGAGCCACTCACCCAAGGACGTAAGATATACGACCTTTTGGCACGCAACGGAGTGACAATCGAGGGGCTACGCGCCGTCGTTCGCCCACTGCGCAAGTTCATGGAGGCAGATAACTTCTCACCAGAGGTGATCGAAGAGGTCGAGATACAGATAAAATATCGCGGCTACATCGAGCGCGAGCGATTCATCGCCGACAAGATCCAACGCCTCGAGAGCATCAAGATACCCGACAACTTCGACTACACGCAGATGCAGGCCCTAACCATCGAGGCACGCCAAAAACTTACCAAGATACTACCCAAAACAATCGGTCAAGCATCGCGCATACCTGGGGTCTCTCCGGCTGATATTAATGTGTTGCTTATTAAGTTTGGACGATAGGTTTTGCCTTTATTACTGCCTCCGGCGGGCGGGGATAGCACCCCCGCGGGTGCGTACTCTGTTGCGCTATTGGGCTAAAAACTTTTTAAGTTTTTAGATTTTAGGCTGTATAAAGTTGCCGCAAATGAATTTGCACAACTTTATACAGCCTAAAATTTATTAAATACCTTTGGCATTTAAACCCGATATCGAGGTTATACGCTCGCATAGAATTCAATTTATACTCCGCGTTCAGATTTGATATTCAACATCACCTTGACCCGATTATCATCAAGGAGCGGCAGCACCAATTAGAATTCCCCTCCATCGGTTTGGAGGGGTCAGGGGTGGTTATCGAAATATAATCAAAAAAATAGGTTTAAAATTTGACACATTAGAAACGCAAGAAACGTTCACCTCACAAGGGTTCAATTCGCAAGAATTAAAAAATTTTAAAGGGGTGATTTTATATTGCAAGCTCGCTTGAAGAATATAAAATCACCCCTTTAAAATCATTGAGTTGCAAACTCAATGCCCGTAGTGCAAAACTAGTCGCACCCGTGGGGGGGGGTGCTATCCCCGCCCGCCGGAGGCAGTAAGAAAGGCAGTAAGAAGGACGTTAATTAACCGTTCCACGTGGAACATCAACTACTCCACAACCACTGTCCAGCCGCGTCTATCTTCGCAGCGGCCGTATTGGATATCCTGCAGTTTGTTGTACATTGCCACGCAGTATTTGCCCGGCTCGGTGCCGTATGATATCTTCTCTTCGTGGCGGTAGTCGCTCACAGAGCCTATTGGCGAGATCACGGCAGCTGTTCCGCAGGCGCCACACTCGTCGAATGTAGGCAGCTCGTCGAGGGCAATTGGGCGCTCTTCGATCTTCAGGCCATACTCTTCGCAGGCCAATGTGCGCAGGCTCATGTTGGTTATCGAGTGCAGGATTGATGGTGAAACTGGGGTTACGTAGGTTCCATTTTTGATTCCGAAGAAGTTCGCAGCGCCACACTCCTCGATATATTTACGCTCTACGCCATCGACAAATAGGACATTCGAGAAGCCGTTATCGTGCGCACGTTCGCCACAATAGAGGCTCGCAGCGTAGTTTCCGCCGCACTTAGCACCACCCGTTCCACGTGGAGCAGCGCGGTCGTAATCCACATCGATAACCACATCGATAGGCTGCATCCCCCCTTTGAAGTATGGTCCCACGGGCGAAACAAAGATACAAAATATAAACTCTTTGGCTGGTTTAACACCCAAAACAGCCTCGCTCGCGATGATAAAGGGGCGAAGATATAACGATGCACCCGACTCGTAAGGCGGCACAAATTCGATATTTGCGCGAACTACCTCGACGCAAGCCTCGACAAAACGCTCGGGCAAAAGTGCCTGCATGCATATCATATCGGCTGAACGAACCATTCGCTTACCGTTCTCGTCGGGGCGGAATAGGCGGACCTTGCCGTCGACTCCGCGGAATGCCTTGAGCCCCTCGAAAATCTCGGTTCCATAATGCAATCCCGATGCTGACATGTGCAACGGAATAGTCTCATCCTCGGTCAAGAAGAAATCGCTCCATTGGCCATCTTTGTATGTAGCACGGATATTTTTATTGGTTTTCATGTAACCAAAGCCTATCGAGCTCCAATCAATCTTGTTCATCGTTTTATTGTTTAGGTGTTAATAATCAATTAGTTAGCGCTACCCTACCATTGCGCCATTCATCGTCGTTTCGGTTGGGCGAACCAATCGCAAAGCTCCCGTAGCATCCTCGGCCATCAGGATCATTCCCTGCGATGCGATGCCCTTCAGCTCGCGTGGCGCAAGGTTCACAAGTACCAAAACCTGCTGCCCAACAAGCTCCTCGGGCGTGAAATGCTCGGCTATTCCCGACACAATTGTGCGCTTGTCGATGCCGGTATCTACCGTAAGCTTCAATAATTTCTTGGTTTTAGCAACCTTCTCGGCCTCGAGGATTGTCGCCACGCGGATATCCTGCGCCTGGAAATCGTCGAATGCAATCTCCTTTTTCTGCTCAGCAACCTCATTTGAAACCTCGGCAGCTAAGATCGCTGCACGCGAAGCCTCTAATTTGTCGAGTTGACTTTGGATCGCCTCATCCTCGATCTTCTCGAAAAGTAGCGTTGGAGTGGCGATTGTGTGTGCCGCTGCTATCAGCTCCATCGATCCCAATTGCTCCCAATCGTAGTGTTCCACGTGGAGCATTTCTGTGATTTTAGCAGCCGTGAATGGCATAAATGGCTCGATGGCGATAGCGATATTGGCGGTGATTTGAAGTGCAATATTAAGTATCGTCTCTACCCTAGTAGCGTCGGTTTTGACAACCTTCCAAGGCTCCGTATCGGCCAAATATTTGTTACCAATGCGTGCAACGTTCATCGCATCTTTCAATGCGTCGCGCATGCGGTAGTGCTCCAAGTTGTACTCCAAGGACGACTTAATCTTCGAAAGCTCCTCGATTGTATCGATGTCGTATTGGGTCAACTGGCCACATGCTGGCACCACCCCACCATAATATTTTTGTGTAAGGACCAAAGCGCGATTGACAAAATTGCCCAAAATAGCGACCAATTCGTTGTTGTTGCGCGCCTGAAAATCCTTCCATGTAAAGTCATTATCCTTGGTCTCGGGAGCGTTGGCACACAAAACATAGCGCAAAACATCCTCCTTGCCGGGAAACTCCTCGAGGTATTCGTGCAACCAAACAGCCCAATTGCGCGAGGTTGAGATCTTATCACCCTCGAGATTCAAAAATTCGTTTGCCGGAACATTCTCGGGCAAAATATAGTCGCCATGAGCCTTCAACATCGACGGGAAAACGATGCAGTGGAAGACGATATTATCCTTTCCAATGAAGTGCACCATCTTGGTATCCTCGTTCTTCCAGTAGGTCTCCCAATCCGCCGTAAAGTCCTTAGTAGCAGATATATAGCCAATAGGAGCATCGAACCAAACATACAAAACTTTACCCTCGGCACCCTCGACAGGAACCGGGATTCCCCAATCCAAATCGCGGCTCACAGCACGCGGATGAAGCCCTCCGTCGATCCAGCTTTTGCACTGGCCATAGACGTTCGATTTCCACTCCTTGTGACCCTCCAAGATCCACTCCTTGAGCATCGGTTCGTACTGATCCAGAGGCAGATACCAGTGTTTCGTCTCGCGCTTAATGGGCACCGCACCCGACAATGCGCTCTTAGGCGCGATCAATTCGTCGGGAGAAAGGGTCGATCCGCACTTCTCGCACTGGTCGCCATAGGCCTTTTCGTTTTGGCAACGTGGGCAGGTGCCAGTGATGTAGCGGTCGGCAAGGTATGTTTGCGCCTCCTGGTCATAAAATTGCTCGGAAGTTTGCTCGATGAACTTTCCATCGTCATATAGCTTGCGGAAGAAATCCGACGCCGTAGCGGCGTGGGTCTTCGACGAGGTGCGCGAGTAGATATCGAATGCAATGCCGAAGCGCTCGAAGGAGTCCTTGATGATTGCATGGTAGCGATCCACCACCGCTTGGGGCGTTATACCCTCCTTCTTGGCCTTGATGGTGATAGGCACTCCGTGCTCGTCACTTCCGCACACCGAGATAACATCGCGGCCCTTCAGGCGAAGGTAGCGCGTGTAGATGTCCGAAGGGATGTATACTCCAGCCAAATGGCCAATGTGAACCGGTCCGTTGGCATAGGGCAAAGCCGAAGTAACCAAGTATCGTTTAAATTCTTGCGACATAAGTTTTGATAATTATATTTGGTGTCAAAAATAGTAAATTTTTTGCTCATTCGATCCATTTATTTCAACTTTGTTTGCCCAAAGAGCGCAATTTGTGAAAGTTTATTTATATATTTGTATGGGGTGACTGTAGCTGACAGCTCACTTACTGCCTCCGGCAAAGCTTGAGGACTGCCTCCGGCGGGCGGGGATAGCACCCCCGCGGGTGCAGACTGTGTTGCGTTATTGGGCTAAAAACTTTTTAAGTTTTTAGATTTTGCATTGCAATATGCTGCCACAAATGAATTTGCGCAACATATTGCAATCCAAAATTTATTAAATGCCTTTGGCATTTAAACCCAATATCGAGGTTGCTGGCCAACACATTTAATGGTAAATAGTTAATGATTAATGGTTAATGATTAATTGATAGCCTTAAGAAGCATTGCCCTCGGGGATTTGCTCATGGCAACCGTAGGTTGACATAGATATATATAAAGTATTGATCGTTGAAAGTGAACTTTCAAAAGAGCAATAATTTATATATATCGTAGCAGCGCAGCGAAGAGCAAATAACCGCAACAAAAAGTCAAAAACGAAGTTTTTGGATCCAAACTAGTTTGGTGCCCGCGCGGCATAAGCGCAGTAAGAAGCGCACAGAAACACACAGAAGCGCACAGAAAGAAGCAAAAAAACTAAAATATGAACCACAAAGAGACCACCACAACAACCCCCGCGCACAGATACATGCGCCATCGCATCCACAAAATCCTGCTTGTCTGCTGCAGCTACGACGGCTACATTTTGGAGGAGGATGGCCACATTGAGTCGCAGATCAACCGCGAATATAGCGACTTGAACCTCTCGAATCCACCCTCTTTCACGCGTGTGAGCTCCACTGCCGAGGCGCTTGAGCTGCTTGAGAGCGACAGCTCATTTGACTTCATAATTACGATGTATAACATTGGCGAGCCCGATGTTTTCACCTTCGCGCGGATGGTCAAAGCGATGCACCCTACCCTACCCGTGACGCTGCTAACTAGCTTCTCGCAAGACATTTACATGCGTCTTTACGACCAAGATCTAAGCGCCATAGACTCGATCTTTTGCTGGATGGGCAACACCGACCTGATTATCGCCATCATCAAGCTTATTGAGGATAGCCTGAATGCCCGCGAGGATATCGAGCGGGGCAATGTGCAGGCGATACTTTTGGTCGAGGATTCCGTGCGCTTCTATTCGACCTATCTGCCTGAGTTGTATAAAGTTATCCTTAAGCAATCGACCGAATTTCTGCGCGATAGCTACAACGAGCAGCAGCAGGTGCTTCGCAAGCGTGCACGACCAAAAATATTGCTTGCCACCAACTACCAGGAGGCGCTTTCGTTGTATGAGCAGTACCGCGAAAACCTGCTTGGAGTGATCTCCGACGTGGGTTTTGTGATGAGGAAGGGCGAGCACCCCTCGGCCGAGAAGCACGATGCGGGGCTAGAGCTGTGCCGCATAATCAAGCAAGACAATCCGCTGATGCCGGTGCTGATGCAATCCTCGCAGGCGGAGTTCGAGCAGCCGGCCAAGGCGCTTGGCGCGGGGTTTGTCGCCAAGCAGTCGAAGCGGCTTATATCGCAGATTACCAAATATATAGAACGCGAATTTGCCTTCGGAGGCCTTAAGTTCAACGACCCGCAAACGGGCGAGGTGATCGGTGTTGCCGACGATTTGGTTGATATGCAGGAGCTCATTTCGAGGATTTCGGATCGTGCGTTCGAGTACCATACCTCGCAAAACCACCTCTCTAAGTGGCTCTATGCTAGGGGTTTATTCCCTCTTGCCTCGTCGATACGCAGCATCAGCAGGGGCGATTTCAAATCTACGCAGGAGCATCGCGAAAGGGTTGTGGCGATGATAAAAGATTACCGCACGCTGCTGGGCCAGGGGTTGATCGCAGCCTTCGACAACCAGACCTATAGCGACGTAATTGCCTTTGCCAGAGTAGGTTCCGGCTCACTGGGGGGCAAGGCGCGCGGCCTAGCATTTATGAATAGTTCGCTCATCGAGCACCAGCTATATAATAAGTACAAGGGGGTGCGAATAATGATCCCGCGCACGGTGGTGGTGGCTACGGACTACTTCGACGAATTTATCACCCTAAACGGCCTAGAATGGATCTGCGCGAGCGATGTGAGCGACGAGATGATCCTCTCGGAATTTATCGACTCCACACTACCCCACTCGCTGCGCGAAAGCTTGAAGAGCTACATCCGCACGGTAAATTCGCCGCTTGCAATCCGCTCGTCGTCAAAGCTGGAAGATTCTCATTATCAGCCCTTTGCCGGCATATATTCCACCTACATGATCCCCTATACCCCCAACGAGGAGCAGATGCTTCGCATGGTCATCAAGGCCATAAAGAGCGTCTACGCATCGGTATATTTTGCCGCCTCGAGGGCCTACATCGCTACCTCGCAAAACCTAATCTCCGAGGAGAAAATGGCCGTAATTATTCAGCATGTTTGCGGCACGGAGCAGGATAATTTATTCCTGCCAACTATCTCAGGTGTAGCACGTTCGATCAACTGCTACCCTATCGGCGACGAGAAGCCCGAGCAGGGAGTCTGCAACATCGCCATGGGGTTGGGCAAGCTGGTTGTCGATGGTGGCAAGTGCCTGCGATTTTCGCCCTACTACCCCAAAAAGGCACTGCAGACATCCACCGACCAGCTCGCTGTGAGCCAGACGCAAACCGAGATCTTGGCACTCAACCTCTCGCCCGAAAAATTCCGCACCTCGACGCACGATGATGTTAATATTGAGCGACTTACGCTGCGGCAAATCGCCTCTCTGCGACAAACGCGCTACGTGGCCTCGACATGGGATCGCACCTCGCAGCGTGTGAGCGACTCACCCCTGAGTAAGGGCTATAAGCTACTGACATTCAACTCGATACTCAAATACGACAGCTTCCCACTACCCCAAATCATAATCGACATCCTCGAGCTTGGACAGGCCGAGATGCGCTGCCCCGTAGAGGTGGAGTTTGCTGTGAACATGGATGTGCCCGCAGCAGAGCCAAAAGTGTTCAACCTTCTGCAGATTCGCCCCATAGTTTCGCAGAGCACTTCTCGCACAATAGACTGGGAATCAGTCGATAAGAGCAACCCAATACTCTACGCCGCAGATGCCCTGGGCACCGGAAAAATGGAGGGACTGCGCGACATAATTTACATCAAGGAGGCCTCGTTCAACTCCCTGACCACGGAGCAGATCGCAACCGAGCTCTTCGCGCTCAACGAGCAGATGCAGAGCGAGGGCCGCAACTACATCCTCATCGGAATGGGACGCTGGGGATCGTCGGATCCATACCTCGGTGTGCCGGTGAAATGGTCGCACATATCGATGGCTAAAGTGATAGTAGAGAGGGCAATAGATGGCTTCGACATCGAGCCTAGCCAAGGCACTCACTTCTTCCAAAACGTCACCTCGCTAGGCATCGGATACATCACAATGGATTGCCGAAAGGGTAGCGACACCCTCGACTTGGAGCGGCTCGACGCCATGAAGGCCACCTCAGAAGGCCAGTTCCTGCGCCGCGTGAGCTTCCCCGAGCCACTCGAGGTGCTGGTCGATGGAATCGAAAATCGAGCGCTGGTGGGGTAGTTGCTTACTGCTTTCTTACGGCCTCCGGCGGGCGCAGATAGCACCTGCGCGGGTGCAACTTGTATTGCGCTATTGGGCTAAAAACTTTACAGTTTTTAGATTTTAGGAGTCAATAAGTTGTTTGCAAATGAATTTGCACAACTTATTGACTCCTAAAATTTGTTAAATGCCTTTGGCATTTAAACCCAATATCGAGGTTTTACGCTAGCTTATAAATTAATATATCTCAAGTCTAGAGGATGTTTTACCAATACCTTGAACTGATAAATATCAAGGAGCGGCAGCACCAATTAGAATTCCCCTCCAACTGCCGACAAACCGAGCGCAATCGAGCTCGCTCGAATTGCCGAGGTGCGGAGAGCAGTCTGTAACGGTTTGGAGGGGTTAGGGGTGGCTATCGAAATATAATTAAAAAATAATCGAGTTCAGAGACTACATTCAGCATTTTAAGGAAAGCGAGAAACGTTCAACTCACAAGGGTTCAATTCGAAAGAATTGAAAAATTTTAAAGGTCTCACTTTGTATTGCAAGCTCGCTTGACAATATAAAGTGAGACCTTTAAAATCATTGAGTTGCAAACTCAATGCCCGCAGTGCAAAACTAAGTTGCACCCGCGCAGGTGCTATCTGCGCCCGCCGGAGGCAGTAATAAGGCAGTAAACCTACCGTCGTCCCTTAAAGAAATAGCTCTTTTGGCGGCGTTTATCTTCCTGACTTTTAGCCACAAAGACCTTCTGGCCGGAGTAGGGGTCGATGCCGGTGTAAAACATCACCGACGAGAGTGTCATGGGTGTTGGCGTGAGGTCCTGCACCTGCTCGAGGTTGAAGTGCAGACGCCCTAACACCTTGGCTGACAACCTTTTCATATCTTGCTCGGTGCATCCGGGATGTGATGAGATGAAGTAGGGTATTAGCTGGTAGGGTAGTCCCTCGCGCTTGCATATGAGTTTGAAGTTGGCATTGAGCTGCTCGAACTGCTCGAAGGAGGGCTTGCGCATTACCCTAAGCACCTGATCTTCGGTATGTTCCGGAGCCACCTTCAGGCGCCCCGATGTGTGGTGGCGCAACACGGTCTCTAGGTAAGGTGAGTTATCGAAGAGGTCGTAGCGAATTCCACTGCCTATGAATGCCTTCTTGAGCCCCTTCACCGAGCGAATTTTGTCGTAAAGTTTGAGCAGTGGGCGGTGGTCGTTGTTGAGATTGGGGCAGATTTTGGGGTGCAGACACGAGGGTCGGCGGCACTTATCGCAGAGCGAGGTGTCGCGTCCACCCATGGCGTACATATTTGCCGAGGGGCCTCCGATGTCGGATATATACCCCTTGAAATCAGCCATTTGCACAACTTTTTCCACCTCGGTCAAGATAGACTTTTCAGAGCGCGAGGCGATAAATTTCCCTTGGTGAGCCGAAATTGTGCAGAAGGAGCAGCCGCCAAAACAGCCGCGATGCAGGTTCACCGAGTGCTTGATCATCTCCCATGCGGGGATCTCGCCCTTGCCGCGATATCGTGGGTGCGGAGCGCGCTGGTAGGGTAGGTCGAATGAGCGATCCACCTGGGCCGTTGTGAGGGTCGCAAGTGGCGGATTTACAACAACATAGCTGCTGCCCACCTGCTCAACGAGGTAGCTATCTGAACGTCGCAGGTTGCTCTGCGTTTCGATCACTTTGAAGTTCTCTCCAAAGCTCTTTTTGCTCTGCTGACACTCCTCGAATGATGCCAAATTTATCACCTTTTCACCGGGCAGCTGCTCAACAAATTTGCGGTCGGCAACGTAGGCCACCTGCGGAATTTTGCGCAGCAGATTTGTGTTGTAGCCATTGCTAAGTGCCTGAGTCACACGCTCTACAACCCCCTCGCCCATGCCGTACATAAGCAGGTCGGCACCGCTCGTACAGAGTATCGAGGGCATTAATTTATTGCTCCAATAGTCGTAGTGGGTCAGCCGACGGAGCGAGGCCTCAATTCCGCCCAAAATCACGGGTGTATTTGGGTATAACTCCTTGAGTATCTGTGCGTAAACTGTTGCGGCATAGTCGGGACGGAAGCCCGATTTATTGCCCGCGGTATAAGCGTCGTTGCTTCGCAGGCGAATATTTGCCGTATAGTGGTTCACCATCGAGTCCATTGAGCCTGCCGAGACGCCAAAAAATAGACGCGGCTGGCCTAATTTTTTGAAGTCGCGCAGGTCGTCTCGCCAATTTGGCTGCGGAACTATCGCCACCCTATATCCCTGAGCCTCAAGTAGTCTACCCACCACAGCCGCCCCAAACGAAGGGTGGTCGATGTAGGCGTCGCCCGTGAAGAGGATCACATCAATGTAGTCCCATCCCAAGGCCTTGACCTCTTTTGCTGTTGTTGGTAAAAACATAAATCTCGTTAATTTTCCTTAGTTATAGCTAAGATTATGCCCTCTCGCTGAGCTCCAGCCAGCGCATGGTTCGCTCGTCAATTTCGTCGATTATCTGTGAGATCCTCTGCGATTTTTCGGTTAACTCGTCGATCGATAGGGCGCCACTGCCTAGAGCGGTTTCGATCTCGATTTTCTCGCTCTCAAGTGCCTCTAGGGCCTTTTCTGTCGCTTCGAGCTCCTGTTTTTCTTTGTAGCTTAACTTAGTTATAGCTAAGGATTTTTGCTCGTTTTTTGGTGCTGCTACGCTCTTCTCCTTGGCTGCCTTGGCTGCTCGCTCCTCGGCCTGGTGCTGTGCTTTCAAATCGCGCCAAACTAGGTAGTCGCTGTACGACGACGGAAAATCTTTGATGCGCCCCTCGCCCTCGAAAATGAGCAGGTGATCGGCAACCTTATCCATAAAATAGCGGTCGTGCGAGACCACAATAACGCAACCCGAGAAGTGTTGTAGATACTCTTCTAGCACCTGCAAAGTCATGATATCCAAGTCGTTAGTAGGCTCATCGAGGATCAGGAAGTTTGGGTTATTCATCAGCACCGTGCACAAATATAGTCGGCGGCGCTCGCCTCCGCTCAGCTTGGCCACGTAGTCGTACTGGCGTTTTGGTTCGAATAGAAAGTGCTGCAGCAGCTGCGAGGCGGTCATTTTGCGACCATCCATCAAGTCGATCGACTCGGCAATCGATGCGACCACATCGATCACCTTGTCGCCGTCGTTGAATTTGATTCCCTCCTGCGAGTAGTAGCCGAAACGAACGGTTGTGCCAATGTCGATTTTGCCGCTGTCGGGCTCAACTTCGCCCATCAACATTTTGAGGAATGTCGACTTTCCCACGCCATTCTCGCCGACGATTCCCATCTTTTCGTAGCGTGCAAATAGATAGCTGAAATCTTTGAGGATCAAGCAATTATCATAGCTTTTTGAGAGGTTCTCAACCTCGAAAATCTTCTTGCCGATGTACGACCCCTTCATCTCGATTTTGACGCTGCCTTCGGCTCTTTCGCGCTTTAATCGCTCCTCGAGTTCATAAAAGCTGTCGATTCTCGATTTGGCCTTTGTGGCACGCGCTTGCGGTTGTCGACGCATCCAATCGAGCTCCTTGCGGAAGAGGTTCTCGTCGCTTTCACGTTGGGCCGCGGCGGAGGTTTTTCGTTCCTCGCGTTTCTCTAAATAGAAGCTGTAATTGCCTTTGTATGAGAATATTGTGCGCTCGTCAATCTCCAAAATTCGGTTGCATACGCGGTCCAAAAAATATCGATCGTGGGTCACCATCAGCAGCGAAAGTTTGCTTTTGGAAAGGTACCCCTCGAGCCACAGAGTGACATCCAAGTCAAGGTGGTTGGTCGGCTCATCGAGGATCAGCAAATCGGGCTCGACGATAAGCGCATTGGCAAGTGCCACGCGTTTGAGCTGGCCACCCGAAAGTTGTCCAATATTTTGATCGAAGTCGTTGATTTTCAGCTGCGAAAGTATCTGTTTGATCTTCGCTTCGTAGTCCCACGCTTGAGCAAGATCCATGCGTGCGATCGACTCATTTATGCGATTTTCATCGCCCGAAACCAACGCTCGCTCATACTCCCCAATCACCTGAAGCGCAGGCGAATCGCCCGTCAAACAGGCCTCCAGCACCGTCAGGCGACTGTCGTACGAGGGCGTTTGCACCAGGTAAGCCACCTTGATCGAGTTGCGGAAAGTGACACTGCCGCTGTCGTAATCCTCGCCCGCGGCGATAATATTGAGCAGCGTCGACTTGCCAGCGCCATTGCGAGCGATCAGCCCAACGCGCTCACCCTCGGCAATACCGAAGCTTAGCGAGCGAAAAAGTGTGAGGTCGCCATAGCTCTTTGTGAGCCCTTCAACCTGCAGGTAACTTACCATAGATCAGTGATTTAGAATTCAGAAGTGAAGAAGAATCGTATATCTTTGAAATTCTCTTGTGCAAGAGCCAAACCGTAGCTTGTGTCGGCCAAATATACATCGCGGCCATGCTTATCGACAGCCATATTTGTATGCTTACGACGCTTAAAATCAGCAAGTTGCTCGGCATTATCGCTCTCGATCCAGCACGCCTTATAAATCGAGATAGGCTCCCAACGACACGCGGCATTGTACTCATGCTCCAAGCGGTATTGAATCACCTCGAATTGAAGCGCTCCGACCGTGCCAATGATCTTACGGCCATTGAGCGTTGAGGTGAACAGCTGCGCCACGCCTTCGTCCATAAGTTGGTCGATACCCTTACCTAACTGCTTGAACTTCAATGGATCAGCGTTTTCAATATAGCGGAATTGCTCGGGAGCGAATGATGGGATGCCGGTGAATTTCAGCTTCTCGCCCTCGGTGAAAGTGTCGCCAATGGCGAAGTTACCCGTGTCGTGCAGACCGACGATATCGCCCGGGAAGGCTTGGTCGATGATCGACTTCTTTTCGGCCATAAATGCTGTGGGCGATGAGAACTTAAGTTGCTTACCACTACGCACATGCAGGTAATTTTTGTTGCGCTCGAAGGTTCCCGAGCAGATCTTCATAAAGGCCAATCGGTTGCGGTGATTGGGGTCCATATTTGCGTGTATTTTGAAGATGAAGCCGGTCATTTTCTGCTCTGCAGCATCGATTTTGCGACTCTCGGTTGTTGCCGGACGAGGCGATGGAGCGATGCGCACGAAGCAGTCGAGCAGCTCGCGAACACCAAAATTATTGACCGCCGAGCCGAAGAAGACCGGTGCCAACGTGCCCGATAGATATGCATCGCGATCGAACGTGTCGTAGATTCCCTCGACAATCTCCACATCCTCGCGCAACTGGTTTGCATAGCGCTCATCGACAATTGTGTCGAGTGTAGGGTCCTGAAGATCAGTGATTTCTACGGTTTCACCTTGCGCCGTTTGGCGATCCTCGTCGATGAAAAGCGACAGGTTGTGCTCATAAATATTGTATACACCCTTGAATGTTGGGCCGCTCGAAATTGGGAACGAGAGCGGCCTGACGCGCACCTTGAGCTCCTTTTCGATCTCGTCCAACAGCTCGAAGGGATCCTTGCAGGGGCGGTCCATTTTGTTGACAAAGACGATCACTGGGGTCTGGCGCATGCGGCAAACGTCCATCAACTTAAGGGTTTGCGCCTCGACTCCCTTGGCACCATCGATAACGATTATCACCGAGTCGACGGCCGTGAGTGTGCGGTAAGTATCCTCGGCAAAATCTTCGTGACCGGGGGTATCTAAGATGTTGATTTTCGTTCCGTTATACTCGAAACCCATCACCGAAGTTGCCACCGAGATACCTCTTTGGCGCTCGATCTCCATAAAGTCGGAGGTCGCTCCCTTCTTGATTTTGTTGCTCTTCACGGCTCCGGCCACGTGGATCGCACCTCCGAAAAGTAGCAATTTCTCGGTGAGCGTGGTCTTTCCGGCATCCGGGTGGGCAATCACGGCAAAGGTTCGTCGACGTAGGATCTCTTCTTGTTGTGTCATATTTTATAGTTTAATTTTTCTTAGTTATAGCTAAGGATTTTGTCCTTTTATTTTACGGGAGGGTAGTCGATTGTGTAGTGCAGACCGACCGATTCTTTGCGCTCACCACCCTGTTTTATAGTGAGATAGGCTATTGCGATCATGTTGCGCAGCTCGCACAATTCGCGATTTGGCGTGGTTTTATTGTAAAGCCCCTCGGTCTCTTGCCAGATCACCGTTAGACGCTTCATTGCGCGCTCCAAACGCAGATTCGAGCGGACAATGCCCACGTAATTCGACATTATTTGCTGCAGCTCCTTGCGGTTTTGCGTCACCAAAATCATCTCTTCGGCCGACGAAGTGCCCTCGAAGTCCCAATCGGGAATACCCTCCTGAATCGAAATTTTAGCAACATTCGCTGCCGCATGCGTCGCTGCTTGGTCGGCATAAACCAACGCTTCGATGAGTGAATTCGAGGCCAAACGATTAGCTCCGTGGAGCCCTGTGCAGGCCGCTTCGCCCAACGCATAGAGCCTTTTTATCGAGCTTTCGCCATGCTTATTGACCCGAACTCCTCCACAACAATAGTGCGCTGCAGGGGTCACAGGGATCATATTCTTAGTTATATCTAATCCTAGCGATAGACATTTTTTGTAGATATTTGGGAAGTGCTCGCGCGTCTGTTCAGCATCCTTGTGCGTCACGTCCAAATATACGAACTCCTCGCCGCTGATCTTGAGCTCGTGGTCGATCGATCGAGCCACAACATCGCGCGGAGCAAGCGACAACATCGGGTGATATTTCTGCATAAACTCCTTACCATTTTGCAGTCGCAGGATCGCTCCGTAGCCCCTCATCGCCTCGGTAATTAGGAACGAGGGACGCTCGCCAGGATTGAAGAGCGAAGTGGGGTGGAACTGTATAAACTCCATATTTTCGGTCTGCGCCTTTGCGCGGTGACACATTGCAATTCCATCGCCCGTTGCAACGGCTGGATTTGTGGTTGTGTTGTAGATATTGCCGACTCCGCCCGCCGCAACGATTGTGAATTTCGCGTGGAGCGTCTCGATTGCATTGGTCTCTAAATTAAGCACATAGGCGCCGAAGCAGGCCAAACCACGAGTGTGTCGCGTTACGATTTCGCCCAAGTGGTGCTGCGTTAAAAGGTCGATAGCAAAGTGGTTTTCCATCACGGTGATGTTGGGCTCGCGACGCACGCTTTCGATCAATGCGCGCTCAATTTCGGCACCCGTAAGATCCTTATAATGAAGTATTCTGTGCTCTGAGTGACCACCTTCGCGGTGCAATTCAAACAGCCCATCCTCGGTGGTGTTGAAGCGCGTTCCCCACTCGATAAGATCGGCAATCAACTCAGGCGCTCGACGCACAACCAACTCAACGGCCTCGTGCTTACATTTGCCCGCTCCGCACACCTCCGTGTCGGTGATGTGTTTTTCGAATGTGTCGGGCTCGTATGTCACCGAGCATATTCCGCCTTGAGCGTAATTGGTGTTACACTCGTCGATTTTTCCCTTTGTGACGATGGTCACACTTCCACTTTTGGCCGCCTTGAGCGCAAAAGATAACCCTGCAATTCCAGAGCCAATTACCAGATAATCCGTATTCATTACCTTAGATGTTAATTAATTTACTCGCCATCATCCTGTTCAACATAGCTGCTGAAAGCGGCGTATCCCTCCCATTTTGCGATGACAGCTTTGAAGTCGTCGGGCAGTTCACTCTCGAAATAGATCTCTTGCTTTGTGGTTGGGTGCACAAATCCAAGTGACTGAGCATGAAGCGCTTGGCGAGGCATCAGCGAGAAGCAATTCTCGACAAATTGCTTATATTTTGTAAAAGTTGTTCCACGTAGAACCCTGTCGCCACCATAGCGCTCGTCGTTGAAAAGGTGGTGCCCCTTCCACGCCATGTGTATGCGAATTTGATGTGTGCGACCCGTCTCCAAGTGGCACTCGACAAGGGTGACATAGCCAAATCGCTTGAGCACCTTGTAGTGCGTCACAGCGTGCTTGCCATCCGATCCATCCTCGAAGACGTGCATGCGCAACCTGTCGCGAAGCGAACGTCCGATGTTGCCCGTGATGGTGCCTTCATCCTCCTCGAAGTTGCCCCAAACTAGCGCAATATAGCGACGTCGAGTGGTGTGATTAAAGAATTGCTTGGCCAAAAAGGTGTGTGCATATTCATTCTTGGCGATCAGCAGCAGCCCCGAAGTGTTCTTGTCGATGCGGTGCACAAGCCCTGCTCGCATGTCGCTATCTTCCAATAGGCTAAGCCCTTGCAGGTGGTGTGTAAGGGCATTGACTAGTGTTCCCGAGTAGTTGCCATGCCCCGGGTGCACAACCATTCCAGCCTCTTTGTTGACCAGCAAAATGTCGTCATCCTCGTATACAATATTGAGCGGGATATCCTCGGCAATGATCTCGTTTTCGTACTTGGGGTAGTCCATCAGCACCGAAATCTCGTCGAGCGGCTTGACCTTATAGCTCGATTTCTGAGCCTTTCCATTGACCAAAATGCGACCATTATCGGCTGCATCTTGCACCCTGTTGCGCGATGCATTGCGCATAAGTGGGGTGAGATATTTGTCCATTCGCACCTGCGATTGCCCCTTATCCACCACAAAATGGAAGTGCTCGTAGAGACCACCCTCGACGGCTGTACCCTCGATTGGCTCTATTGCATCATCCTCAATATCAACATCTAACTCGATGTTGTCTAAATACTTATCGTTTTCTATCATTCTCTATTTTCTTACTCCTCGTTGAGCATTTTTTCATACTGCAAGTCGGACTTGCGAGCTGTTGCCGCAGCCTTGTCAACCTTCGCCTGATCGGTGGTGAGCGTCACACTCATCGAGTTTCCCCATTTTGTCGATACATTGGCCGCGGTGCCTTGCAGGTAGACCTTCGCATTTTTGTCGCGCACCAAGTTTACACCCTTGTCGTGCTTGATCTCACCCACATTTAGCCCCGATTCCCATATGCGACTTTTGGCCTCTTTTAAGCTGAGTCCCACCACGTTAGGTGTTAGTGTGTAGGGATCCTCGCGCGAGACGCCCACCGTGAGATCCACTCCACTTCCCGCTTCGCCCTTGCGCTTCGACGAGCTAAGGATTGGGTCTCCTTGGTAGCTCTGCGACAGCACGTAGTTTGTTGCAATATCGGGGATATAGCGCAAGCTATTTATCTCTAAACCAGCAACTTCCAACATATTTTTTGCTTGTCGCAACGATCGATTCGCCACAAACGGAACATCGACCATACGCTTGCCAATGGCGTTGATGACGATGTAAACCGTGCGGTCGGGCTTCACCTCCACTCCACTGGCTGGCAGCTGGTCGAGCACCGTTCCACCGGCATACTCCATCACATAGAGCGAGTCGTTGATGTGAAGTTTCAGGTCATTTTGCTTTGCCAAAAGTTGCGCCTCGGCAAGTGTGATGCCTTTGAATTCTGGCACTGTGCGACGTGTTCCATGGCGTGTTGCGCTACGCATAACAAAGTGCGCTGCGACAGCTACTGCAATGATTGTCAGAGCAATAAGCGCAATGTTTATCAAAATTGTTTTTAAAGTTACCTCCTTTTTCATACGCGTTTGATTTCGTTATAGTGTGTGTCTCGCTCGGTTGGGACGAAGCCCGCTTGGCGGATTAAATTCTCCATCTCATCGATGCTCATTTTGGGTTTTGAATCCTCGGCTCCGGCCATCGAGTAGATCTTTGTCGAGTCGTCGATGGTACCATCGATGTCGTCGGCACCAAATTCCAATGCCATTTGTGTTGTGTCGCGGCCATACATCACCCAATATGACTTTATGTGTGGCACATTGTCGAGGAATAATCGGCTGATTGCCAACATCTTCATATCTTCGATAATCGACACCTCACCCAGGTGGCTCATCGAATTGCCAAAGTTCCGATACTTAAGCGGAATAAAGGCGTTGAAGCCCCCCGTTTGGTCTTGAAGGCGGCGCAGACGCTCGAGGTGGTCGATACGCTGCTCGAGCGTCTCCATGTGTCCGTAAAGTATTGTGGCATTGCTCTTTAGCCCCAACTCATGCGCTGTGCGATGCATCTCCAACCACACCTTGGTCGAGCCCTTGTCGGGGCAAATTTGTGCTCGCAGCTCCTCGTCGAAAATCTCGGCACCTCCTCCGGGAATCGCCTCCATTCCGGCATCGCGCAAGCGCTCTAATCCTTCGCTATAGCTAAGATTTGCGCGCTCAATCATATCGGCTAACTCCACTGCTGTAAAGGCCTTTATGGTCGCTGCGGGCAAAATCGCCTTCACGCCGGCTATCAACTCCAAGTAGAACTCCAAACCGTGGTCGGGATGCACTCCGCCGACGATATGCACCTCGGTGATTCCGCGTCCAACGTAGCTGCGTGCGACATCGAGCATCTCCTCGATCGAGTGGTCCCACGCATCTTCAGCCCCCTTACCCCTTCTGTATGAGCAGAATAGGCAGTTGAAGCGGCATAGGTTTGTGGGTTCGATATGGAAATTGCGATTGTAAAATACCTTGTCGCTACTCACCTCACCCTTGCGCTCACGAGCCAATTGCGAGAGCATCCACAGCGGAGCTTCGCGCCAAAGCATGAGTGCCTCGGCAGCAGAAATTCGCTCTTTGCGGCGGCATTTTTGGGCTATACTATCTATGTTTAACTGCATGGTATTCACTATTTTGGGGCCTTGATGTAGAAGTAAATTGCGATGAATAGGTATATTATATTGGGCAGCCAAACCGCCAGCGATGGAGTCATCGTTCCGCTCTTGGCAAACTCCTCGAAGAAGCGCGTGAGCAGGATGTACGAGAAGCACAAACCGATGCCCACACCGATGTGGAGGCCCGTTCCGCCTCGCACCTTGCGCGACGAAACCGAGACACCAATCAGCGTCAGGATAAAGGTGGCCAAGGGGTATGAAAAACGCGCATGTTGCTCAACCTCAATGATTCTGATCGAGTCGGAACCCTTGGCAATTTGCTGATCCATAAATTCGTTGAGCTCGTCGATGGGCATAGTTTTGATCAGCTCGTTGACCTTACCCAGCTCATTACGGTCGATGTTGATCAGGGTGTCCAAATTTCGGTGTTGGGTGAATGTTTCGGTGCCCTGTGAGTCGAACGATCGAGTGATGTAACGTTGTGCTACCCAGCGATCTGTCTCGTCGTCGAGTGTCACTGTTGCAGCCTCCAACGACTCGCTTATCGAACCATCCGAATACTTATCTATAGCTAAGTATGCCGCCTTTCCCGTGGCGTTATATCCTCGCAAATAGAGGAATGTTCCGGGCTCGAGCTGTCGGTAGATATGCCTATCGAAGGTCTTGTTTCGCTTGCGCGCCAAATATTGGCTCTCGAACTCAATTCTGGTCTTTTGTGCCGAGGGTATTATCCACAAATTTAGTGATAAGGAGAGCGACGAGATGATCAGAGCACCAACGAAATAGGGCCACATCAAACGCCTAAAACTCATTCCCGAAGATAGCATTGCGATGATCTCGGTCTTATAGGCCATTTTCGAGGTGAAGAAAATTACCGCGATAAAGGTAAACAGACCACTGAACTGATTGACAAAGAAGGGGATAAAGTTGACGTAGTAGTCCATCACCACCGCCTTGAATGGCGCCTTGAACTGCGTGAAATCGTCCAACTTTTCGGCATAGTCAAAGATCACCACGATGACAATAATCATCGCAATGGCAAAGAAATATGTCGATAGGAACTTGCCAATTATATAGCGGTCCAAAATCTTTATGCCGGGAAATTTTATCTTCATCACTCTGAATTTTAACTCTTTACAATCTGCGGCTTAGCTTCTCCACAGCTCCCACTTTCCACTCTGCAAAGTCGCCTGCGATGATATGTGCTCGCGCCTGGCGCACCAAACTTAAGTAGAAGGTGATGTTGTGCAGCGACGAGATTTGTGCGGAGAGCATCTCGTTGCATTTTGTGACGTGGTGCAGATATGCCTTGGTATATGTGTGGTCGACAAAGGCCTCGCCTTCGGGGTCGATAGGCGAAAAATCGTCGGCCCATTTCTTGTTGCGGATGTTTATAACTCCCTGCCAGGTAAATAGTTGGCCATTGCGACCGTTGCGCGTAGGCATCACACAATCGAACATGTCGACACCCCTGTCGATCGCCTCCAAGATGTTGATTGGGGTTCCCACGCCCATCAAATATCGGGGCTTATCTTCGGGCAAAATGGCGTTGGTAACCTCTATCATCTCGTACATCACCTCGGTTGGTTCTCCCACCGCCAAGCCTCCAATGGCGTAACCATCGGCATCGTATTGCTGCACACT
>JAWXTD010000012.1:0-47826 GCA_044433805.1 Rikenellaceae bacterium | reverse complement strand
AATCCCAATCTATAAGATATGTTACGATAACCGAGAGTGAATACCTCCGCCTTATCGAGAACACAATGGTCATAGAGGCGATGAGGATTGCAGGGGTAGAAAGCCTACCTATATATAATGCTGTACAAAGCATCCTGCAAGATGGACGTGTTCAGGTCCACACGAAGCCTCTATGCAAGCGTTATTCATACAATCAAAATAGGTAGGTATGAATAACAGAGAGATAATGATGAAGCTCTCTAATAAATTAGAGAGTGGCTACTCCCAGTCGGAGATAAATGAAATAGTAGATGCCTTTGTTGAGATCATCGCCCAAACCTTATGTCAAGGCGAAACGGTCAATATAACGGGTATTGGTAAGCTGAGTACAAAGCAGCAACCAGAGAGACGATATTACAACGTCCATTCCCGACAGATGGAGTCCAGACCCACGAAGAGGGTGGTAGTTTTCAAGTCAAGTGCGAAGCTACAAAATCGACTGCTGAGTGATTGGCAGGCTCATAATTCCTAAACGAACGACACCGAGATATTCTCCAAAATTAGCTGGAAAATATCTCGGTGTTCTCGTTATGTAGTCTTTTATGATGTCTACATTTTCGCCACCAATCCTTGTAAACACGATTTGTAAAACTTGAGGCAAAAAAGCCACTGTTTTTACACAAATATTGTCTACCTTTGCAGTTGTGGAAACGACCTTAAAATCAGGCTATATGTAGTCTCCTATGTAGGACTCGTGCTTTTCACCAAAACAACAATATTGATAATTAGCTAGTTATAACGAAACGACTCAATCCCCTCTTAGGAAGTTGGGCTATTTATTATATTTAAGTGACAAATAACCTACTTTCTGTTTTTCCACAAAGCGGTCATATCCTCCAAACTCTTACCTTTTGTCTCGGGAACGAATCTCCAAACAAAGAAGATCGACAATGCGCAGAATGCAGCATAGATCAAATAGGTACTACCTAGACTCCACTCCGATAGCGAGATGAAGGTAGACGACACCAAATAATTTGCAATCCATTGTGTTGCCACAGCGATTGCTACAGCCTTACCGCGAATAGTATTTGGGAAGATCTCCGAGATCAACACCCAACATATTGGGCCCCACGACATCATAAACGAAGCGGTATAGATGATGATAAACACTAAAGCTGCAACACCGATTGACTCCATAAATGTCAAGATACCAAGGGCAATCATTCCGACCATCATACCTACAGAACCGACAATCAAAAGTGGCTTGCGACCCCATTTGTCGACTGTAAAGATTGCAACAAGTGTAAAGATGATATTTACAACACCCATCACAACTGTCTGAACCATAGCGGCATTGCCCGAAGCACCCATGCTCTCGAAAATACGAGGAGCATAATACAACACAACGTTGATTCCGATAGCTTGCTGGAAGAACGAGAGCAACATACCAATTAGAACTACTGCAAAACCGTAGGCCAAAATTGGCTCATTTTTCTCTTTGATAGTGTTCTTGATATCCTCTAAAACAGATTTAGCTTCGGTTGTTCCGTTGATTCTCTCGAGCACATTAAAGGCAGCCTTCTCTTGACCAATCATCATCAAATAGCGTGGTGTGCGAGGAACCAAAAGGAGCAACAATCCAAAGATACCAGCTGGGAAAGCCTCGCTAAGGAACATCTTGCGCCATCCGATAGTCACCATAGCCTCTTGAGCTGGCAGCGACTCTTTGATCATATAATTGACGAAGTAAACCACAAGCATACCGAAGATAATTGCAAATTGGTTGCACGAAACCAAAGTTCCGCGGATCTTCGCTGGAGCAAGCTCTGCGATATACATTGGGCAGACTGCCGAAGCTAGACCCACACCAATTCCGCCAATAACGCGATATGTGATAAATGCCATAAGCAAGTTAAACGAAGGTTCTCCATAGTTGAAGAACAAGAACTCTGGGCAGTACGATCCAAGAGCCGAGATAAAGAACAATATCGCTGCGATAATCAGCGAGTTACGACGTCCAAAGCGATTAGCTAAAAGGCCAGAAATAGCACCTCCGATAACACATCCTAGCAGTGCGCTCGATGCAGTCATACCGTGGTGAACACTTGTATATGTGAAGTCTGCGGCTCCTTGGAAGAACTGCTGCAAGGCCTGCTCGGCACCTGAAATTACAGCGGTATCATATCCAAATAGAAGACCTCCTATCACTGCAACCATAGTTATTCCAACCAGATATGCTGTGCTTCCGTTTTTATTTTGATTCATTTTTAGTATAGTTTTAGGTGAAGTGGTGGTGAAATTAAAAGGGTGACCAGCAAAACGCTAATCACCCTTTTTATATTAAATATACATGCCTACCATTGTCTCGTAGAGCTCTTGCTTGCCGCTGATTTGAGCTGGCTCGCCTGCCGCGCGTGCATAGTCTGCTACCTGCTCCAAGGTCATATTACCTGCCTCGAAATCAGCACCTACGCCGCTGTCATAAGAAGAGTAACGCTCTTTAAGCATAGACTCATATGGAGAGTTCTCCAATAGATCAGCTGCAGCGAGAAGACCACGAGCGAAGATATCCATACCCGAGATGTGTGCGATAAATAGATCTGCAGCATCTGTTGAGTTACGACGGATCTTAGCGTCGAAATTAGTACCGCCACCTTGGATTCCACCACCGCGAAGAATAACCATCATCGCTTGAGTGATCTCGTAAATGTCAACTGGGAATTGGTCGGTATCCCAACCATTCTGAGCATCGCCACGGTTTGCATCGATTGAACCCAACATACCAGCGTCTACTGCACATTGCAACTCGTGCTCGAATGTGTGACCTGCAAGTGTTGCGTGGTTAACCTCGATATTAACTTTGAAATCTTTGTCCAAACCGTTTGCACGGAGGAAGCCGATAACAGTCTCTGTATCAACATCGTATTGGTGCTTTGTTGGCTCCATTGGCTTTGGCTCGATAAGGAAAGTTCCTGTGAAACCCTTTGAGCGAGCGTAATCGCGTGCCATTTTAAGCATTGTTGCCATGTGTTGCTTTTCGCGCTTCATGTCGGTATTCAAAAGGCTCATGTAACCTTCGCGACCACCCCAGAATACGTAGTTCTCACCACCTAGCTCGATTGTTGCATCGATTGCGTTTTTGATCTGCAACATTGCGCGAGCAGCAGCATCGAAGTTAGGGTTAGTCGAAGCACCATTCATATATCTAGCGTTGCCAAATACGTTAGCTGTACCCCACAACAATTTGATTCCAGTCTGGGCCATCTTCTCTTTAGCGTAAGCTACGATAGCTTTAAGGTTAGCCTCGTACTCCTGGGCTGAAGCACCCTCGTCGATAAGGTCGATATCGTGGAAACAGAAATACTCGATACCAACTTTCTGCATGAACTCGAAGCCTGCATCCATCTTGTTCTTTGCAATCTCAAGTGCTGAAGCACCCTCAGCCCATGGGTGGTTAATTGTACCACCACCAAATTGGTCGCCTCCCTCAGCGCACAATGTGTGCCACCAAGCCATTGCAAATTTGAACCAATCTTTCATTTTGCGACCATAAACCTCTTGTTCGGGGTTGTAGTAGCGGAAAGCCATTGGGTTTTTAGATGCTGGACCCTCGTATTGGATCTTCTCGATGTTTGGAAAATAAGTTTTTTGTGCCATAATTTTAATTATTATTAAGTTATATTTGTTTATAAAAATGATAATCTTGGTCCGCGCTTAAGTCGCTTGTTATACTCTTGGAGATTGAAGGTGAAAAATTCTGCCGGTTTGTGGGCAACCCCAACTTCGAACTTTCCCGTTGGTGTCAACAGCCCCGAATTAAGGATCTTACGTCGAAAATTGCGCTTATCGATATCGACTCTTAGGACTGCGGCATAAAGATCTTGCAGAGCTCTAATGGTGAAATTTTTAGGTAATAACTCAAAGGCTGCCGGAGAGTTAACAATTTGGGCTTTAAGCAGTTTGAGTGTATCTTTAAGGATTCTATTGTGATCCATCATCAACTCGCCAATATTGTCAATCGACACCCAGTGAGCCCCTTTACCCGTTGTGTGTCGAATTGTTGCACTGCTGAGTTTAAGCAACGCGTAATAACCGACCGTAACAACTCGATGGCTCTCCACTCCGTGATTGCGGTTTATCCACCTAAGATCACTCTCTTCGACTCGAGAAGGATCAGAATATATATATGTTTGTTTGAGGTAGATTCCATCGAGCCCCGTCATATCCGACAAAATACGCTCGGCAGCAGATGGCAAAGTTTCGTTCTCCAAAATCATGCTTCCGGGTAACTTTTTTCGCCGCACACCCTCTCTATTTTCAATGAGTAGAACCTTGAGTTCCTCTCCATTGAAGCCAAAGATTACGCAATCTACAGATAGTGAGTGGTTAGTCTCTATCGACATTAGGCTGTAAGTTTTAAATGGTGCAGTTAGGTGGTATGCAAAAGTATATATATTATAATACAATACCAAACTTATGCCAAAACTTACACTAACTAATTTTATTTTTATTCCCTCAAAGTTGTTAAACCTCTACAAATTGTATGAAACGGCATAAAAAAAAGGCCTAACAGTAAGGCCCTTTATAACACTAAGTAGAATATTACTTGGTCAGTTGCTTCTCAATTTGAGCTTTCCAAGCTTGGTAGGAGCACTCGAGAGCCTCTCTATCGGCATCGATTGGAGTTATCGATTTTATCATCTCGAGCGACTCGAATGCTTTCTCGCGCGAAGGGTAAAGACCCGCGCCAAGCGCTGCACCACGAGCTGCTCCCAACGCTCCATCGGTATTATACAACTCAATTCTTGCATCGCACAAAGTCGATAAGGTTTGTCTAAAAAGTGGGCTAAGGAACAAATTTGCCTCGCCTGCACGGATGATATTTGGCTCAAGACCCATAGTTCTCATCACATCAATTCCATATCGGAACGAGAAAGCGATACCCTCTTGTGTTGCACGCAGAATGTGAGCAAGAGAGTGAATAGTAAGATCAACACCCGCCAGAGTAAATTTGGTATATTGATTCTCCAAAACGCGCTCAGCGCCATTTCCGAAGGGCAGCAACACCACGCCACCACTTCCGGCAGGCGCCTGCGAGGCCAACTCATTCATCTGATCGTAGCTCAAGTGCGATGCAAAATTTCGACGTACCCAAGCATTGGCGATACCTGTTCCATTGATGCACAACAAGACACCCAAACGAGGTGTAGAGGCTGTATGATTAACATGCAGGAATGGATTTACGCGGAACTTATCGTCGCCCTTCGCCTCGTCGATCACGCCATAAACCACTCCACTAGTACCTCCCGTCGCAGCGATTTCGCCCGGAGCCATAACGTTGAGCGAGAATGCGTTATTTGGCTGATCACCAGCGCGATACGAAATTGGCGTACCCTCCTTGATTCCTAGCTCAGCCTCGACGGCGGCACTTGTGCGAGCTTGAATTCCGATAGCCTCGCCAGCATCACAAAACATCTCTTTGGGGATTCCATAATTCTCGGCAACAAAGTCTGCACGCTCATTATTCTTGAAATCCCACAAAATGCCCTCCGACAAGCCCGTATCGGTTGTCGACATCTGACCCGAAAGGCAGAAGGCGATATAGTCGCCCGGAAGCATCATCTTATATATTTGGCTGAAAATTTCGGGTTCATTCTCCTTTACCCACTTCAATTTCGAGGCGGTGAAGTTACCCGGAGAGTTTAACAGCTGCTCACGACACACCTGCTCGCCAAGTGCCTCATATGCTTGATTGCCGATCTCAACAGCGCGAGAATCACACCAAATAATCGCCTTGCGAAGTGGCTCTCCGCACTTGTCAACTACTACTAAACCATGCATTTGGTAGCTTATGCCGATTGATGCGACCTTCGAGATATCACACTTCTCGCTAATTTGCGCAACGCCCGTCTTCACATACTCCCACCACATTTGTGGCGCCTGCTCGGCCCATCCACTTTGAAGTGCATCGATCGGCATCTCGGGCGAAGGGTTGGTTGCAGAAGCTACGCAAGCTCCCGTTGCAATATCCATAAGTGACACTTTGACTGACGAGGAGCCAATGTCTAATCCTAAACTATACATAATAAATAAGGTTAATTTTTAAATTTTCGGTTGATGCAAATTTATAGAAAAAGTTTTGGATTATCAAAATGTTGGTGGTTTTTACACTATCTATGTGTTAATTATAACTCTCTTACTGCCTCCGGCGGGCGCAGATAGCACCTGCGCGGGTGCGTGCTTTTTGCGCTATTGGGCTAAAAACTTTGCAGTTTTTAGATTTTAGCATGAAATATATTGCCACAAATAAATTTGCGCAATATATTTCATGCTAAAATTTATTAAATGCCTCAGGGCATTTAAACCCAATATCGAGGTTACACCTTAACCAATTTTTCAAAACTGTTCTACCTCGATGATTTGCTCATGGCAACCGCAGGTTGACATAGATATAAAATAATAGATGAGATCGTTGGAAGTTTACTTTCAAAAGATCTCATCTATTATTTTATATCGTTAGCGCTTTTAAGCGCTGCAAATCAGTGCACTACAAAAGTCAAAAACGTAAGTTTTTGGATCCAAGCTTAGCTTGGTGCCCGCGCGGCATGAGCGCGATGAGCTAGCCTCTGAAAATTTTAGAAGTTGGTCTTCTTCTCTTCGAAGTATGCCTTTTTGTGTGCGCATGCTGGGCATAGATCGGGAGCCTCGGTTGCGGTGTGAACATATCCGCAGTTGCGACATTGCCACTCAGTCTCCTCGGGGCGAGTGAATACCGAACCATCCTCAACGCGAGCCAGCAGCTTTCTGTAGCGCTCCTCGTGCATAGCCTCAACTGTAGCTATTGAGCGGAATACTGCTGCGACCTCGTCGAACCCTTCGGCTTGAGCAACATCAGCGAACTCTGGGTATAGCTCTGCCCACTCCTCATTCTCGCCCTGGGCTGCTGCGCGAAGATTCTCGGCAGTTGTTGAGATTACGCCAGCAGGAAACGTTGCGGTGATCTCGACCATGCCTCCCTCGAGGAACTTAAAGAAACGCTTTGCGTGCTCCTTCTCTTGCTCGGCAGTCTCGGTGAAGATCGCTGCAATTTGTTCGTATCCCTCTTTTTTAGCTACGCTAGCGTAGAATGTGTATCGGTTGCGAGCTTGCGACTCGCCTGCAAATGCTTTTAGCAAATTCTTTTCAGTTTGTGTGCCTTTCATAGTTGTGAGTTTTAATTGTTGTTCTGTTTATTTAATACAAAGTTAAATATAAAATTCTAAATACAACCATATTATTAATACTCATTTTTTATATTTCTATAAGTTTTATTTATAGGATAAAACCCATTTTATCTCCCTTCGAAGGCAATAGGTACGGTTAAAGCGATTTTAACATTTTTGCCACGCTGCATTGCTGGAGTCCACTTTGGGCACGATCCTATAACCGATATAGCCTCTTTTGAGAATTCATAATGTGGCGACGAGATAATATCAATATCATTTATCGCGCCATCATCCTCTATACTAAATCGCACTGTAACCACACATCTCCCCACACCCTCACCAATGAGTTCATACGGATATCGAACTTTTGATGCAACCCAAGATCGAAAATCATTGAAGTCTCCACCTCCTTGAAACTTCGGTCCCTCTTCAACTTTTAGGAATGTGGGTGATGTTGAACTCTTCTGTGAATCTCGAGTCTTGGCGTCATACGCAAGCACAGCTCGCGCAAGCAACTTCTCCGAAGGGTCAGCACTTTTGATTGTGCACTCACCTTGGGTGAAATCAACATATGCACGCGTACCATCCTCCATCTGGTCCATCAGCCAATATTTACCATACATCGTATCGAAATCGGTCGAGAAACGCAATTTGAACTGCATGCTTTGGTTGAGGATAAACTCTTTATCGGATGCCTGACTATCGCTTAAGATCGACCCTCCAAGCGCATAAATATCATTAATTTCGGCAATAGTTGGCAGGCGACCAGTACCTTTAGTAGAGCGCGCTTGGGCTGCCTTCAGAGCATCGTCCCAACTCATCTGATCTAACGATAGGTCGGCATTGGCGATCATTATCTTCTCAGCATCGCCACTTTTGTAGCCACTAGCCACCCCATCTTTATCTTTGTATGTTATAATAATGCTTTTTGACGGAGTGGAAGTCACATAGGGATAGCCCCTAGTTTTACTCTTATTCTTCGCGATTTTATAGCCCGACTCAATCTTGATGCTTGTCTTCACCTTATAGTCGACATTTTTGCGACCCTCTTTTGCTGGGCTCCACAACTCTGCCGACTCCATAACTATACGTTTTGCGTCGTCAATTAGATCAGGGTGGGGCGAGCTGAGAACTACGATGCTATCAATCTGGCCCGATGCTCTGAGCATAAACGACAGATCCACACTGCCATTGACCCCTGCAAGTTTAAGTTCGGGTGTGTAACTGGTAATTTGATCTTGGGCCCAGACAGTAAAAAGTGCTCGATGAATCTTATCGAACGTTGGTGGTTTCACTTCGCGTGCAGCAGCAAACGCGCCATTTGTTGCGCATAAAATAGCTACTATGGCTAGCAGCAGAGGTAGATTTCTTTTCATTTGGTTTTGGTCTTTAGTGGTGCGTATAATTACAAATATAGAAAAATAATTACAAGTAATTGAAAAATAGTTGTAATAAATAGGAAAAGGCACAAAAAAGCCAACTAGCACAATCGCTAGCTGGCCTCTTTGTCGCTTGCTCATTTAATTCAATCACTAATTTCGTGGGCAAACTCCCGTCATTATAACAATAACAAACAAAAGAATTTACAGCTAAAAAGTATTTGAATTAAATAGGTTGAAAAGATGTAAAGATCCTGCTTTTATCTTAATATCTCTCTTTGCTACTCTGCTCCATCATTTTAGTCCATACACCCGTAGACCACAAATTCTTTAATTGCGCAGGCAGGTCTTCTGACTTACTCCATCCAAGCGAGCCTTCCCAACAAAAATGTCAGTGGCAAAGAGTACGCTTGAAAACACCTTGTAACAAGGCGAGAGCTTACAGCAGCGGGAACTGTGTAGGAATTACACCTAACTTCCCTTTTAATTCTTGGTATATTTGACTACACCCTAAGAAACCATTGCAAGACAAAGGTAGAGAAAAGTTTTTCTAATTCAAAGGGAAATGCGAAAAATTATTATAAATATATAGCGCAAGAGCGCAGCGATCAATAAATCTGCGCAATACTAACTGCACCCGTGGGAGTGCTATCCCCACCCGCCAAAGGCAGTAAGAAAGCAGATAAGTAAGCAAACCCTACTTGCGGCGTTCAATTTCGCGAAGGTTATCCACGCGTTTGTTGCGCAGGAAGTCGTATACGCCTCCGAGGTGCTCCACGACTCTACCCTTCGAAAATTCGTAGACTTTATCGACTAGGCCATCCAAGAAATCACGGTCGTGCGACACCACAATGAGCGTTCCATCGAAGCTCTTGAGGGCCTCTTTTAAGATATCTTTCGTGCGGAGATCGAGGTGGTTGGTGGGCTCATCGAGGATCAGCAGGTTCACCGGCTCGAGCAGCAATTTTATCATTGCCAAGCGTGTGCGCTCTCCTCCCGAAAGCACCTTGACGTACTTATCGATGTCGTCGCGTCCAAACATGAAGGCACCCAAAATATCGCGTATCTTGGTGCGAATATCGCCCACAGCAACATCGTCAACCGTCTTAAACACAGTCGATTCGCCATCAAGCATCGAGGCTTGATTCTGTGCGAAATACCCGATCTTCACGTTGTGACCCATCTGCAACTCGCCCTCAAAATCTATCTCCTGCATTATCGCCTTTACCATCGTCGATTTACCCTCGCCATTCTTACCCACAAAGGCCACTTTATCGCCTCGCTCAATTGCAATCGAGGCTTGGCTGAATACCTGATGATCGCCATAAGCCTTGCCTAAATTTTGAGTCAACACAGGGTATGCACCAGATCGTGGCGCAGGTGGGAACTTCAAGTTGAGCGCACTGCGATCCTCTTCATCGACCTCTATAAGCTCCAGTTTTTCGAGCATCCTCACTCGCGACTGCACCTGATTTGTTTTGGAGTATGTGCCCTTGAAACGATCGATGAAATCTTTGTTTTCGGCGATCATCTTCTGCTGATTCTCGTATGCTGCAACTTGTTGCACGCGACGCTCGGCACGGAGCTCCAGATATTTGGAGTAGTTTACTTTATAGTCGTAGATTCGACCCATGGTGATCTCGATGGTGCGAGTGGTGATATTATCAACAAAGGCCTTATCGTGTGAGATGACCATAACCGAATTGGCATGGTTGATAATAAATTGCTCCAACCACTCAATCGACTCAATATCAAGATGGTTGGTTGGCTCATCGAGCAGCAAGAGAGTTGGTTTTTGAAGCAAGATCTTCACCAGCTCGATTCTCATTCGCCATCCTCCACTAAACTCCGTTGTTTGACGCTCGAAATCGGCACGCTCGAAGCCAAGGCCCAGCAATGCTCGCTCGACATCCTCCTGATAATTAGTCAGATCGATATCGTAGAACTTCTCCGAGAGAGCCGTCACTCGCTCGATGATATTCATATATTCGTCGCTCTCGTAATCGGTGCGAGTCTCTAGTTGATGATTCAACTCTGCAATCTCGCGTTCCACCTTAAAGAGGTGCTCGAAGGCTTGACACGCCTCCTGATAGACCGTACGGCCATCGTCAACCATCAAGTGTTGTGGCAAGTAACCCACCTTTCCGCCATCGGTAACAGTTATTTTACCGCGTGTTGGGGTCTTCTCACCTGCGATGATTTTGAGCATGGTCGATTTGCCTGCTCCATTTTTACCCATTAGCGCTATACGATCCTTGTCGTTTATAGCAAATGATATATCCTTAAAGAGTGATGTCCCACCAAACTCTACTGTTATTCCCTCTACTGAAACCATAAATTATAATTTGTCGGCAAAGATAACAAAAGAATTTGTAAGAACTATAATGTCGGGCTTTGGGAGGTGATAAAATCACTCACACTTATCCTTACATTTGCAACCCTCGCAGGTGGTGCAGCCTCCTTTATGGCGATTTTTAATTGACCTCCAGAGCCAGCTCACTATGAGGCAGGCCACTACAACACCTATTGTATATGTAATTATCTCTTGCATTACACGATTAATTCACCTACAGTTTTAATTATCCACGCCACAATCCACGCTAGTGTGGTATTATAAACCACCATAAACGCAGCCCAACGCCAGTCGCCAGTTTCGGCAGCGACAGCCGCAACGGTGGCCACACATGGGAAACATAACAAAACAAATGCCATGAATGCTAGGGCGGTGATAGGGGTGAAGTTAGGCTTGCCTGTTGCTGGATTTTCGGCCTTCAACTGTTGTTGCAACTGCGGGTCGCTCTCATCAATATCGGCACTATTAGCATATAGCACACCCAAGGTGCTTACGACAATCTCCTTTGCGGCCATACCGGAAACTAGTGACACATTGGCCTGCCAGGTGAAGCCCAAGGGATTCATCACCGGTTCGAGTGATTTTCCCACTTGGCCTAAGTATGAGTTCTCTTGTTGCTGCTCTTTTGTTTGGCTCGCATCGCTGGAGTGTGGGTAGTAGCTCAAGAACCATATTGCGATCGAAGCGATAAGGATAACACCTCCCATTTTGCGCAGATACTGCCAACATTTATCCCACATATGGATAAAAATTGAACGGAGGGTAGGTGTGCGATATGGAGGTAGCTCCATCACAAATGGTGTCTCATCCTTTTTGAATAGTGTTTTTCGCAACAAAAGCGAGGTTAAAACTGCGACTATAATTCCCAATATATATATAAAGAATAGTACTGTTCCAGCATTAGAGGAAAAAAATGCACCTATCAACAGCAGATAGACAGGCAGTCGTGCGCTACACGACATAAATGGATTTATCAGGATTGTGATCAAACGGCTGCTGCGGCTCTCGATCGTACGTGCTCCCATGATCGCAGGGACGTTACACCCAAAACCCATTAGCAACGGAATGAATGATTTGCCATGCAGACCCATTCCATGCATCACACGATCCATAATAAATGCTGCGCGAGCCATATATCCCGAATCCTCCATAAACGAAATAAAGAGGTATAGGATAACGATATTGGGCAGGAAGACAATCACACCACCAACGCCACCAATTATACCATCGATAATTAGATCTTTCAAGACTCCATCGCTCATCACCCCCTCGATAAGAGCCGAGAGAGCAACGACACCGGCATCGATCCACTCCATAGGGTAAGCTCCCAATTCGAAGGTTGCGGTAAACATCGCCCACATGATAAACAAGAAGATCGGGAAACCCCAAAATTTGTGAGTCACCAACGAATCTAGACGTTGCGCCGATTTTGCCCTCTCTTGCTGCTTTTGCGAGAATGTCTCTTTGAGTGCTCCCGAGATAAATCCGTAGTTATACGATATGATTGAGCTCTCGACATCGTCGCCCAAAAGCATCTCGATCCTCGAGACCTCTTTGTCGCGAAGATCCTTGATTTGCGAGTCGGCACACAGCAGCTCTTCAACCTCCTTATCGCGCTCCAACATCTTGATCGACAGGTAGCGAGATGAGAATTTAGATTGCAACTCTTCAACATCTTTAATCTTACAGTGAAGAGCGTTTATACCCTCCTCGATCACCGCTCCATGGTTGATGTGGATATGTCGCACTGTTTGGTTCTTCTGCTCAAAGACCTCGATCAATGTATCGAAGAGCTCATCGAAGCCTTCGCCATTACGCGAATTTGTGGGGATCATTGGCACACCCAACATATCGCCCAACCCCTTGTGATTGAGCACAGAGCCCTGCGAGGTGAGTTCATCGTACATATTTAGCGCAATGACCATGCTCAGGTCCATGTTAATCAACTCGGTGGTGAGGTATAGGTTGCGCTCGAGGTTCGAGGCGGCAACCACATTGAGGATGACATCTGGATTCTGCTCAACAATATGCTTTCGAACGTAGACCTCCTCGGGTGAATATGCCGAAAGGGCGTAGGTGCCGGGAAGGTCGTAAATTATAAATTCATATCCCTTGTGCATCAGCGAACCTCGCTTGGCATCGACAGTGACCCCGCTGTAGTTTCCCACATGTTCCCTGCTGCCCGAAGCTTGGTTAAATAGCGATGTTTTGCCACAGTTGGGATTTCCAACGAGCGCGACATGTATTCGTTTTGTGCTGCGCTGAATCTCTTTGGCAATTACGCTGTCGTCAATCGGAGCATCTACCGAGTCACCCTCGACGATACTTTTGGCAACTTCGTCTTTTGTAATCACCTCGATTAATGAAGCTTCGCTACGACGCAACGACACTTCGTAACCCATTATATTGTAAACGATCGGATCTTTAAAAGGGGCATTGAGCACAACTGAAACCTCTTTGCCGCGAATAAATCCCATCTCAAGTATGCGACGACGAAATGCGCCATAGCCAAAAACCTTGACTATGGTAGCCTTCTCACCGCTCTTTAATTCTGTCAATCTCATCCTATAATATTTACCCAAAACTTTTTAGGGCATGCAAATTTATAAAAGATTTGCTAAAGATATGCCTATTGGTACTATATTATAGTAAAAATAGCAATAAATAGGTATAGGCATCAAGGCAATTACAGTCGCATAGTAAGAGATATTCGCCCTCGCTTATGGTCGACATCGAGCACTTTAACCTGAACTTGATCACCAAGCCTGACCACATCGGAAGGGGATGCCACATACTTGTCGGCAAGCTGCGAGATATGCACCAAGCCATCTTGCTTTATTCCAATATTCACAAACGCACCAAAGGCGGTAATATTCGAGATGATGCCATTGAGCAGCATTCCCGAGCGAAGATCATCAATTGTGCGAACCGACTCATCGAACTCAAATACGGAGAGCTGTTCACGAGGATCGAGCCCTTGCTTGTCAAGTGCCTCTAAAATATCGTTTATCGTTGGAAGTCCCACATTATCGGTCACATAGCGACTCTTATTTAATGTTGTGCGCAGGGCGCTATCGGTAGTAAATTTCGCAATCGACACTCCGCAATCCGCTGCCATCTGCTTTACGATGTGGTATGATTCAGGATGCACAGCGCTATTGTCCAAGGGGTTTGCGCCACCCACAACCCTTAAGAATCCTGCCGCCTGTTCGAAAGCTTTTTCACCCAAACGGGGAACTTTTAATAGCTCGCGACGTGTCGAGAAATCACCATTGGCCGTACGATAGTCGACAATATTTTGCGCCAAAGAGGCCCCTAGGCCCGATATGTATGTCAAAATATGTCTCGAGGCGGTATTGATATTCACTCCTACCCTATTCACGCAGCTCTCGACCGTTGTTGTTAGCCTCTCTTTGAGTTTCGATTGATCGACACTATGCTGATATTGTCCAACACCTATTGACTTTGGATCGATCTTCACCAACTCCGAGAGTGGGTCGATCAACCTTCGTCCGATACTCACCGCACCACGCACCGTGACGTCGTAATCGGCGAACTCCTCACGGGCAACCACCGAAGCTGAATAGATCGAAGCTCCATCCTCGTTGACCATAAATAGGTTTATGGATGAATCCAAGCCAAGGCCTTGCAGGAATATTTGGGTCTCGCGTCCGGCTGTTCCATCGCCAATTGCAAAGGCCTCGGTCTTATATTTTGCAACCATCTCCTTGATCTTTGCGGCGGCTGTATCCACTTGATTTTGTGGAGCATGCGGGTATATTGTTGTATTATGCTGCAAATTTCCATTTGAATCCAACACAACGACTTTACATCCGGTGCGGAATCCCGGATCGATGGCAATCACCCTCTTTTGCCCAAGTGGCGAGGAGAGCAGGAGTTGTCGGAGGTTATCGGCAAATATTGCAATTGCCTGGTCATCGGCAATTTGCTTTGCCTCTTTAAGTGTCTCACGCTCAATCGACGGGCGCAGCAATCGCTTGTAGCTATCCTCGATAGCCAGAGTCAAATATTTGCGCGTTGGCGATGAGGCTCTAATTTTGCTTCGCGAAATGTGATCGATTATTGGCTCTGACTCGACCTCTATCGAGAGCCTTAAAATCGACTCATCCTCGCCTCGCAACATTGCCAAGAGCCTATGCGCTGGCATTCGCCTAAGCGAGCTCGACATATCGAAATAGTCGGAATATTTAGCTCCTTCCTCCTGCTTGCCTTTGACAACCTTCGAGTGGAGCGATCCATAACGAGAGTAGTTCTTGCGGATATAACCACGCACTTGCGCATCCTCGGCAATCCCCTCGGCAATGATATCGCAAGCTCCGGCAATGGCATCCATGGCGGTTGGCACTTGTGATGAGATGAACTTTTTTGCTTCGGCATCGACGTTAGCAGTTCGCTGCAATTCAATGAGTTGCGCCAAAGATTCAAGCCCACGTTCACGTGCGACGGTTGCTCGAGTACGGCGCTTTGGTTTATATGGCAAATAGATATCTTCGAGGAGCGCGGAGTCGTAGCAGGACTCGATTTGAGCCTGCAGCTGCGACGATAGTTTCCCCTGCTCCTGAATAGATTTCAGGATCGTTGCCTTTCGAGCCTCGAGTTCCGTTAGGCGATCAAATTGATTTTTTATGCTTTCGACCTGCAACTCATCGAGCGAGCCGGTAGCCTCCTTGCGGTAACGGCTTATGAATGGCACAGTTGCACCATCTTGCAAAAGTTTGATTGTATTTCTAACGCCTGCGATAGCTAGGCCAAGGTTTTGCGCAATTATATTTTCTAACATTGTGAATCTGTTTAACTGTCATAGGCATTGCCAGTCAGTTCAATACATTAATTCTTATCGGATTCTGTCGAGAGATTTGATCAACATCTCATCCTTGAAGATCGCCTTAAGTGCCAGAAAATCAAAGAATATGGCTACCAATGGCAAGATGCAAACTATGCGCACCGAGACAGCACCGCTGCTACCCACACCAAACAGGCGACATGAAAGGAAATAATATATTCCCGCCACAATCAAAAGGCCAATCGTGAGCACGATCTCGACAACACACAGACGGAGTTGCAACATGCGCTTGCGGAATAGGAAGATATTGACAAATGGTAGCACCAAAGCCAGCAGTGCTAAAACAAGCAGGTGAGGAGCATTGGTCACAGCAGCACCATCGGCAGATGTAACGCCAAAAACCGAAAGCGAATAGATGCCATCGGTAGCCGAAAAAACAGCTAGGGTGTTGGTGCAAAAGATCGCTAAAAGTGCCGTTACGGCTAATAAATAGAGTGTTTGAATTCGTTGCATAAGATCTTCTATAAAGTTTTATCGATTAAATATTTATTCCTATCGGCAGAGTTTCTGTTGCTTAGCTCGCCAATGAATCCAGCCAGAAACAGCTGAACACCAAGCACAACACATAAAATTGCTATGTAAAATAGAGGTTGATCTGTAATGGCTCTAAGCGGCAAAGAATTGGCTTGTTTATACAGCTTGTCTATTATCACCCAAAGTGTTGTTACACCTCCAAAGAAGAACATCAAGGTGCCCAGTCCGCCAAAGAAGTACATTGGTGAGCGACCAAAGTGCGACATAAAGGTGACGGTAATAAGGTCCAAATAACCCTTAACCATACGCTCAATTCCAAATTTCGATTCGCCATATTTTCTAGGGTAATGCTCGACTACCTTTTCGCCAATTCGCTTAAAACCAGCGTTTTTGGCCAAGATGGGGATATACCTGTGCATCTCTCCGTAAACCTCGATTGCTTTAATGACTTTGCGTCGGTAGGCTTTCAGGCCACAATTAAAGTCGTTGAGTTTGATTCCTGAAAATATTCTGGCCGTAAGGTTGAAAAATTTACTTGGCAGGCGTTTTCCTAAGGGGTCATGTCGCTTCTGCTTCCACCCTGAGACCACATCTAGGCCATCCTCCAATATCATTCTGCGCAGCTCGGGAATTTCGTCGGGCGAGTCTTGCAGATCGGCATCCATAGTTATTACAACATCGCCCTTCGCTGCAGCAAAGCCACAATATAGTGCGGCTGATTTACCATAATTGCGAGCGAAACTAATTGCTCGAATTGTCGAATATTTTTTGCGCAACTCCTCGATTACACCCCACGAATTATCGGAAGATCCATCGTCGATAAAGATCAATTCATACGAGAATTGACTCTTTTGAGCTACCCTATCAATCCACTCGGTAAGTTCCAAAAGCGACTCCTGCTCATTGTAGAGAGGCACCACAACCGAAATATCTAACTTACAACTCTCCATTGCCGTTCGTTTTTTGAGGTTTGCGAGATATGAATCCCGATAAAATCAATCCTGCGAACATTCCGCCAAAAGCGTATTGAATGATTGAATTAAATACCAGTGCAAAGACCGACACTTGTGGCTGCTTGCGCACCTGCTCGATTAAATCTTCGACGAGGGTTGCACTGCTATCGTCTAGGGGTTGCAACTTTGCGGCTTCGATTAAAATAGAGGTTAAACCATCAATATAGTTGTCGTAACCAACAATTGAGTTGATATAGACATAGTAGATACATGCAGCCGGAACAGCCGCAAACATCGAGACAAGGATCATGTAATTAACCCCCTGAAAATAAGAAAAGCCCAATTCAGGATCTATCGATGCTGCACGTTTTTTAGCTGCAACGCGCAATATTACAAAAAATAGAACCACGCATAATATTGCGATAAGCGTCACACTTCCAGCATGTTGCACACCTCCATTGATCACCAACGACTGCATAAAGATGGTCAATGCACCCATAACGACGCCCAACATTATTCCATACTTCGAAACCTCGTTCCAAAAAGATTTTACATCCATATCTAATCTACCTTTATTAAATTAACTCTTTTTCGCCCTGGCGAATGATCTCCACATCGCCATCCATAAGCTCCACGACTGTTGTTGGTGTAACCGAACCAATGCCACCATCGACAACTGCTGCCACTTTATCGCCCCACATCTCATCGATCAACTCCGGGTCGGTGGTATACTCCTCTTCGCCGACGCTTTTGACCGATGCTGTCACCATTGGCACGCCCAACCTTTCGATAATGGCCGCGGTGATATCGTTGTCGGGGATACGCACTCCAATGCTCTTTCGTTTGCCTATTGCCTTTTCAGGAATACGCTGCGAGGCTTTGAGGATAAATGTTATCGCTCCGGGCAGATTGCGCTTGAGAGTTTTAAATTCGGCATTATCTACACGGCAATACTCCGCAATTTGACTTATCGAGGAGCATACGATCGATAGCTGATCGACATTTTTGCCACACAGCGACTTCAACTTTTCAATCCCCTTAGGCGACTGAATAGAGGCACCAAAAGCGTAGACACTATCGGTGGGATAGATCACTACCCCTCCACCATCTAGCGCCTCGCAAATTCGCGACAGATCTCTCTGCGATGTATTTTTACTATATAATTTTATTATCATTGCTCAGGCAAAGTTAACAATTTTATTTGATTTTTAACCGATTTAGCTCATTTATATAGGCCCGAGCATTTGCATTGTGCTCCGTGAGCGTGCGAGCAAAGTTGTGATACCCATCGAAAGTGGGTCGTGCACAGAAGTATAGATAGTCGTGTTTTTCGGGTGCAAGAGCCGCATCGATAGCCGCAATGCTTGGCATAGCTATCGGCGAGGGTGGCAAGCCTCGATATTTATAGGTGTTGTATGGCGAGTCGTACTCCAAATGTTTATTCAGCACTCGTTTGATCGAAAAATCACCAATGGCATACTTCACCGTGGGGTCGGCCTGAAGAGGCATACCGATGCGCAAACGGTTGGCATATACCCCCGCCACACGCGCCATCTCGGATGTTTGCTTGGTCTCTTCGTAAATTATCGAAGCAAGCGTCATAACCTCTAAACGACTCAACTTCAAAGCTTTTGCCTTAGCCTCTCGCTCCTGGTTCCAAAATGAATTATACTCAGAGTGCATGCGACTCACAAATTTTTCGGGCGTTGTATTCCAATAAAATTGATATGTGTTGGGAATAAACATCGAAAAAATGGTCGCGCTGTCAAATCCATACTTCTTGGCCACCTCAGTTTTTTGCAAATAGCCTAGCAGCTCCAATGAGTCGACATTGAGTTGCGAGCTGATTCTGCCGGCAAATTCGGGCAGAGTACGGATATTATTGAATGTGACATTTACGGCCAATTGTTCGCCCAGCTTAAGCATGCGAACAATGCGGATTACGCTCATTCCCGGCTCAAAACAGTAGCGACCAGGCTTTATTGTTGAAGATAAATTCAAATGTTTTGCATATAATTTGAAAGCCCAATCGTGGTTGATATTTGGCAAAATCTGCTCTTCGAGATCACCCCAATGATCAGAGTCAACATCTTGACTGCCAACCGAGACAGTAAATGTTTCGACTACAGCATCGCCCAAAAATTGGCTGTAACACCACGCCCCAGCGGCAACGCCGAGTGTAATTAAAATTAATATGACTTTCAAAAAACTCTTGCCCATAATTTGCTAATTAAAATATTTTTTATACTTTTGTGCCGGGTAAGTCTTATACGACCAGCTCCTACAACTCCCCCAGGTGAGTGATCAAGCAAGGGTAAGTGGTCGAGCGGTGCGATATAAGTAGCTTACCCTTTTTTGTGCCCATATGTCAACCTAAACTATCTAAAGTTCAACTTCACACCAGCGGTAAATTGCATTCCAAAACCGCGATAATATGGCCATGGATATTGATCCATATTACAGAGATTGTCGGCATTAATAAAGATTGACATATCATCCTTCACCATCCAGTTCATATATACACCAACATCAACAGCCACAGGGAGTTGCACAATTGAACTATCGTAAGAAGTGTCGTTGAGCACCTGCGAGATAATCGTAAAATTGCGCTGCCCCAACACACTTGCCTTGAGGCCAAATTCGACATCCTGCATATTATACTCCAAGGCGAAATTCACCTTATAATCGGGCTGCGAGTTGACATATGCCTGCTCGTCGTACTCATTGTAAAGGTAGTAGTGAGCATCGGCCGAAAGGGTGAAATTTGTATGTGGCTTATAATCCACCTCTAAATTTAGCGACGTCGTATTCAAATTTGAGAACTGAATGTCGAAATAGTTATCATACACCTCATCGGCTGAAACAGCATCTTCGATTATATAGAGGCCCCAGAACGGATTATTTTGCGCAATAGTGTAGGCAACATCCAATCGATATGAGATTGTTGAAGATGCAAATTGTCCGGTGATGCCTGCCGCAAAATTGTATTCAACGCTGCTATCTGCCGACATAGCCTCCACCAAATATGGATTGATCGCACTGAGGTTGGCATAGCTATTTTGGGTGATCGAACCACCAATCTGAGCAAATGGACACACAGCCGCGGCTGATGAATTCCTAATTAACAACTGAGGCATAATGTAGTGATGAGGGGTGCTGCTACTCGAAATTTGATTCTTATCGTAGAAATATTTCGCACCCAACAACAATTGCCAATTGGCCAATTCTCGGCTGAGGGATGCATCTAAACTTATCGTCTGATTATCATACAAACTTCCGCCACCAACACCATTATATTCAGTACTTAAGACAAGCTTACCTAAACCTAATTCCTTGCCAATTGCAGCACCAAATTGCAGCTCATTATTGACATTACTATTATGATCAAAGAAGTGAGAATAGCCTACCGCAAGATTAAAATTAAAGCGCTCGAGATCGATAAAATCATCGCCAAACCTCATAGCTGCCCCAACTTTTTGATAGTTAACTCGAGGCGAGACTACCTGCTCAAAAGCATAGCGATTGAACAGGTCATTCGAATATGAAATATCTGCTCCAAGGGTATGACCTCCGAGGTAGAGACCTGCGGCGAGAGCTGCAGAATTGAGCGTCTGCGTGGCATTAACACGGTCGTCTAACTCGTTGATTATCTTTGAGTAATTGCCCTGATGATCTACCTGCGCGGCAACATAGCCCACACTTGCGTTGTGACTCGATATATACCCCTGCAGAAGAGAGTTGAGCGGAAGACCAGCACCAACCTTCAATTGCGCCACAGCAGGCTTATTATACTCCCAATATGTCACCGTTGCAGGCTTAATTGGCAGGGTTTGAAGCTGGGTGTTAATCGCCAACGGCGTGATGTTATAATCGATCTGCGGATTGATATATGCAGTATCGGTTATAGTGGCCTCGAGCATAGGTTTCTGAGCCTTTGTAACTGTTGGCACATAGGCTTTAGTTACTTCAACCTCTTTGTTAACTTGCGCCTGTAATGAATTTATTGTCAGAAAAATAACTGAACATATTATAAATAATCTCTTCATAGTTTTAGTCTAATTTATCAATCCTTGCACGAGCCTGCTTAACAATCTCATTTCCATCTGTGCCATAGCCATCAATGATACTTTGATAGGTAGCTCTGGCTTGGAAATTATCGCCTCGGAGCACGTAAATATCACCCAACAAGATAAATGATCGGGCCAGGAAGTCGAGTTGCGAAGTGTCGCTCTGCGCAAAATCAAAAATAAGTTGCTCGGCACTATCAATATTACCGCTATTAAATGCCGCTTCAATGAGCCGATACGAGGACTCAGCACCCTCGGCCGAATGAGGGTCAGCACTAAGCTCTTTGAATATCGCCAAGGCTGCATTTGCATTACCCATATCGCTTAGCGCCAAAGCTTTAGCATGCTTTACCTTAACAATTAATTTATGTTCTACGGACGATTGGCTCAACACATATTCAGCCATATTTAAAGTAGATTTATTACTACCCTCCATCTTTACAGCATCGACATATCCGGCAAGTGCGCGACTACGCACATCGCTTCTCGAGGTGATTTCGTAGAGATTTTTATATGCATCGGCAGATTGGGAATAACGCTTTTCAGCGTACGAGAGCGTCGACAATCGATCATAAACACGCTCGCTATATTGATTTGCACCACGCTTTGTAAGTTGAACAAGAGTGGCAATTGCATCGCTATTTTTGTTCATTTTTGCATAGCTATCACTAAGATAATAGAGCGCATCAACGGTGTAATAACCTTGTGGATAGCTACTTATATAGTCCGTTAGAGCATTGACTGTTACCTGGCTATTACCCTGACTATTAAGGTATAATCGCTGTGCCGAAGCAAATGACAACGAATCACGAGTCATATTGTCTAAATCGCCACTGTGACCAATCGAGGCTGCATATTTAAAGTAGCCATTTGCATCACCATTATTGATATAAATCTCGCGAACACCTTGCAGTGCATCCTTTGCAACAGCCGATTGTGGCGAGGCCTTTATCGCTTTATCATAATAAGTTAGTGACGTTGACCTATCACCAAGGTTTAGGTAGGCAAGCCCCAAATCAGACAGTGCCTGCGCATATTTATCCGACGAAGGATAGCTTGCCACAAACTTCTTGTGACTCTCAACACCACTCTTATAATCGCTCGCAGCAATATAACTACGCCCCAATTCATACATAGATGCTTCGATGTAATCCCCTTGAGCGCTTGTAATTATGCTCTTTAACCGCTTGATTTTGCCACTGTAATTACCTGTTATTCCATCGATTATGGCATTCTGATACATTGCATAATAACGCGGTTCAAACTTCGACCATGATGCATGTTTATAGCTCTCTGCAGCCTGCGAATATTGACGTTTCGAGTAGAATATATCGCCCGTTCTGTTATATGCATCGGCGCGGTAGAATGTATCATCTGGTGAGGCATCTATAAATCGTTCGAAGTAGCCAAGCGCCTCACCTTCAGCATCTAACACACTTTTTGTATATGCCATATTGTACAGTGCCAAAGGGTAATTTTCGTCGGTGGTAGGGGCCGAAACAATATATGCGCTATAGTTATCTAAGGCTGCGGGATAATCGGCTGCCGCAAAATCAATTTCACCCAAATAGAAACGAGCGATAGAGTTATATTTTGGGCTGATATTCACCCCTAGCGACTCATTGATCTGCGCAACGGCCGCTGCGTAATCACCTCTATTATAGCTCTCTAAACCTCGATATAGGGCGATACGCTGCAACGCCAAACGGATGTCCGCATCGGGATTATTTAGCTCTTTTATTGATTTATATGCAGCATCGTAATTGCGTGAATTGTAATAAGTTGCAATCAGCAACTCCTTTGCCTGATCGTAACGATCGCCAGAATCTGGGTATTGATTTATATAGCGTGTTAAGATATTTATCGTCTCATTGAAGCGGTCATTACCTAATTCATATTGTAGCTTAGAGTAGTTAAACAGCGCATCTTCAGCTATTTGAGCGCTATACTTTTCATTGGCAGCCATAGCAAATGACCTCGAAGCAGAGGCTTTATCGCCCGAACGCAAATAGCAATCTGCCAGGTGGTACGACGCATTTTGAGTCAACGAATCATCGGCTCCGCAGGCATCGCGCAGGTGCTTTTCAGCCTCAGTGTAACGCACTTGGCGATAGAGTGAAAATCCTAGAATGTAGCTCTCTTCACGTCCCATTTCACCCCCTAAATCGCCATACTGCTCAATATATTTAATCGCATTTGAGTACTCTTCCAATCTGAATGCCGCCTCTGCCATCGAGCGAGCCAGCTCCTTTTGTCGAGCGGGCGACGCCTTAGCAAAGAGAACCTTACCATCGTCTAACACCTCGGCATAGTTGCCATCATTAAACTCGATTTGAATAAGATAAAAAGGTGCAACAGCGCTATAAGCATCACTATCAAGCAGTTGCATAAAGCCTTTGCGCGCAGAGGCATTGTCACCTTCAATGTAGTCCATATATGATGTATAGTAGAGCGCATGATGGTATACCTCACTCTCATGGTCAATAGCACCGAAATAACCGCGCGCCTCAGCATAGTCCCCCTCAAGGAAAGATATATAACCCATTCGTACGTTGTAATCCTCTCTTTGCGAGGCGGTTAACGAGGAGTACTTAACCTTTTGGAATAACTCCTTTGCACCCTCATAATCCTCTGCCGAGCAATATAACATCGCCTTGGCAAAATAGACAGAATTGAGGTATGACGAATTGGGATAACGAGACTCAAAGTCTAGCAGAAAATTATCGGCATTAGGGTCATCCAACTCTATTGCACACATAGCTAAATAGAAGTCAACATCCTCTAATTCACTACTATTAGAATCGATTATTTGATCCTTTACTTTAAGTAGACACAGCCGCGAATCAATCCAACGACCATCTCGATAAAGCTCCACTCCACGCTCCAACGACCAGGGAGCAGAGGCCATACTAACACTCGAAAGAGCGACAAAAAAAACTATTGTTAATATTCTAAATATTCGCATAAGCTATTAATAATTCACCCTACAAAGATATAAAAAATATCGTTTTAAAGCTATTTATTAATAGGAATTATACTACCACTGCTGCGCAGAGATCCTTCGATAAGCCGAAATTGCCACCAAATAGTTAAATTCCGACCAAATTGCATTGGTATATAGCTGCAACCAACTAATTTGCGCCTGCATCACATCGAGGATTGTCGTTAACCCCTCGCTGTAGGAGAATGTGCTAATCTCGAGGTTCTCGCTACCAATATCCAAGGCTCGCCTTGCTGCCTCGACTTGAGCCTTGCTATCGATGATTGTCGCCCACATATTGCTCTCTTCCAGGCGAATATCGTCCAAAAGTGCTAGGGTCGTAAGCTCACTTGTATACTGCAACGACCTGTACGACGCTACACTTTTGTGCCTCTCATTGAAGTGAAATATTGGCGCTGAGAGCCTTAAAAATAGCGAACCATTCATTATTGTCGACCCATTTACGTTGGGCACATTAGGCTGCCAACTACCTGCCACACCGACACTTAGGGTGGGATTATATGCTGCTCGAGCGATATTAACCGCATATGCAGCCTGCTGGGAGGCTAACTGCGAGGCTAAGAAATCGGGGCGTCTATCGAGAAGCTCCTCAATCGAGCAGCGAGCGGGGAGATGCACCTGATCTATATGGATATCCACCTGCTCTACCGGCACTTGTGCATCATAGCCTCGCAGCAGGTTAAACTTCTGACGTGCAATGGTATAGTCCTCATTAAAGGCAATTTGCTCATAGAGCGCCTCACTTAGTCGCGTCTCGATCATCAAGAGATCACTCTTCGAGATATAACCCTCGCGATAACGAAGTTCAACAACATCCTTGAGTGACGAAATTATCTCGACATATTGAGTAACGGCATCTTGGAGGCTACGCATTGCCGCAAGGTGACAGAAGTAGTAATCAGCTGTATAGCAGACATCTAGCAGATCATACTCGGCATCGAGCTCCGCCACTTGAACGCCCAACTGTGCCTTTGCCACTACGGCTCGAATGGAACCACCGCTATAAATAGTTTGGCTAATTTGCGGCTGCAGGGTAAAACTCCAACCCTCCTGCCCCGCGACACTTCGAAGTTGCTGGGTAAAATCGCCCGACAATGTGACAGATGGCAGGTGCGAAGTCTGCTTCACGCGGCAGACTTGATCGGCGTAATCGATTGCAGCAGAGGCCTTTTTGAGCGTATAACTATACTCAACAACACTTTGCCTGTACTCATTAATATCTACTTGCGATTGAGCCGCAAAGGGGATAAACATAGCGATAATTGACAAAAATTTCATAACCTACCTAATTTGGCTTAATATTATAAAAAATAGCATATACAACGGGTAACATACAGATTGTCAGCAATGTAGCCACCAACAAGCCACCCATAATTGTTGCGGCCATAGCTCCAAACAGAGAGTCAAAAAGCAGTGGCAGCATTCCCAATATTGTGGTTCCCGAGGCCATGACAACTGGAACTACCCTGCTGCGAGTGGCTTGAAGGATAGCCGCAAATGGCTCAAGGCCATTTGATTTGAGCTCGTTGATCTGCGAGATCAGCACAACCCCATTTTTGATATTCATTCCAATGAGCCCCAAGAGCCCCAACAGCGCAAAGAAATTAAAGATCTTACCGGTCACAACCAGACCCAAAACCACACCAACAAAGATCAGAGGCAGCATCAAAAGTGTCATAATCGGATCGCGATAATTGCCAAAGAGCAGAAGCAGAGTGATGAATATCAACACCATTGTTAAGGGGAAATATTTGGCCAAAGCTTCGTTCGATTCTGTTTGGCTCTCTATCTCACCAAATAGTTTAAGTGAATAGCCTTGAGGGATTGAAATTGAAGATGTTATCCGATCATTCAACGCCTTCAATAAGGCTGCAGTATTCACCCCTCGCGCAGGGTCGCACTGCGCCTTGACGACCCGCTGGCGATTGTATCGTTTTATGGTACCAAGGCGGTAATCGAAGTTGAAATCTGTCGAGACCTGTTCCACCGAATAGACTCCACCGCTTGGCGAGAAGAGGGGCAACGACTGCAAATTGGTAAGGTTGTAGTTGTAAATATTTGCATCCTTGAGCAAAATATTCATCACCTGATCCCCCTGTCGGAACTCACCAACTTTATATCCATCCGTGGCAACGGTCAATCCCCCGGCAAGGTCGCTTCGCGAAATTCCGACATTTTGACCCCTAAGCTGCGAGTATTGCGGCTGCCACGTTGGGATGCGATTGCCCCAACTATTTCGCACATTCTCCGCATCACCATTTGCCCACATAATCTCTTCTGCTGCTTGGGCCAAGCGCAAAAGCGTATCGATATTTTCGCCCACAAAGCCAAATTCGATCGAAGCATCGGGCACGGGCGAGAGTTTAAAGAGCGACGAGCGGAGCCAGATATCGGGGTATTCGCTTCGCACATATCTAGCGAAGCGCTCTTCGAGATCTTCAGATTGACTCTTGTCGTATAGCTCGACCAGGATATTACCAAAATTTGGCATCAACGACTCCGAGCTGCTCGCAAGGTAGTAGCGTGGAGGGGTGCCACCCATTGTCATCGAGACATTTTTCACCTCCTCTTGTTCCATGAGCCACCTCTCGATTGATATCATTTCGCTCTGCGTTGTTTGAATATTATACCCCTCAGGCAAGATAACATCGGCACGGAAATATGGCTTATCGAGCGATGGAAAGAAATTTTGCGGCAACAGCCCCATAATATATAGCGAGGCAAAAAACAGGGCTACAGTAGTCGCGACAACTAGATAACGATAGCGAAGCAAGCCGACCAACACCCGATCGAAAAACCTATAAAACGCCGAGTTATAAGGGTCGCGCGGCTCGACTTTCGAGGGCAAAAGGAGATCCCCAAAGAGCGGAGTTTGCGACAGAGCTAAACCCCAACTAAGTAGCAATGAGATAGATAGCACTACAAAGAGAGGCTTAACAATTTCGGCTACCGACGAAGGTGCCAAATACAGCGGCAGGAACGAAAATATCGCAATCAATGTCGCACCAAGCAGATTCCATTTTGGAGCGTCGGCACCTGCAATAACTGCCGCCCTGCGCTTTGCGCCCCGAAGAATCGCATTTTGAGCGTTATCGGTAACAACAATCGCATTATCGACAAGCATTCCCATAGCAATAATAAATCCAGCGAGCGAGGTGCGATTGAGCCCTTCGCCCACAAATTGCATCAGCAGCAATGTTCCACCAATCGAGAAGATGAGCGATGAGCCAATGAGCACCCCCGCACGCAGCCCCATGACCAACATTATCACCAAAATCACTATCGAAACCGACATGGCCAGATTCATCAAAAACGAATTTGTCGCCTCGGCAGCAATTACATTTTCGGGATAGAGAACCTCTAAATTTATACCTATAGGCATCTGCGAGGTCAACTCTGAAGTCACCTGTTCGATAAGTGCTCCCGTCTTAACCACATCTTTATCGCCCTGAGTCGATATCCCGATTCCGATCGCTCGCTTTCCATTGACCCGCATAAGCGAGGTGGGTGGCGAGGAGTAGGTGCGTTCGATTTTTGCCAAGTCGCCAAGCCTGTAATTCTTGCCCGTTTGCGAGATAATTAGCTGATTTGAAATATCGTCTAAACTTTGATAACTACCACTCTCTAAGATTGTTAGCTCCAATTCACCGGCCTGCTTCTTGCCGCTATTAACCACACTATTTTGGCGACTTATCGTTGAGATTATCTGGCTTGGAAGGATCGAAAAGTTAGCCAAAGTCGAGAGCGAAACATATAGATTAACAACTGGCGTCTGCTCGCCATAGAGGTATACCTTCTGCACACCATCGACAGTTATCACTTGAGTCTTAAGGCGTTGAGCCCAATTGCGCAGTTCGGTGAACGAGATTCCATCGTCGGCCGAAAGTGCGTAATATATGCCATAAACATCGCCAAAATCATCGCTCACAATAACCTGCGACGCACCCGACGGCAATCGCATTTGAGCATCGCCACACTTGCGACGTAGCTCATCCCAGAGTTGCGGAACATCACGCGTGGAGGTTGCCGGGTCTAACTCGACCATGATTTGCGAGAGGCCATACTTCGACTCCGAGGTGACTTTATAGATCCCTCGCATCGATTGAATATCGCGCTCCAGAGGCTCAGTAATCAGCTGCTCAACCTCATGCGGAGTGGCTCCGGGATATAGACACGTTACAGCAGCGGTCTTGATAACGAAGGTTGAATCCTCCTTTTTGCCGAGATTAAGGAAGCCCATAATGCCTCCAACGAAGAATAACACAAGCAGGAACCACGTGAGGTTCTTATGCTTAATTGAGAGTAAAGGTATCGACATGGCCCTAGGATATTAACTTAACTTTTGCACCCTCCTCGAGCTGATAGACACCAGCTACAACTACCCTCTCGCCACTCTCCACTCCATGTTTTACGACGACCCTATCGGTGGAATATAGCTCGCCAAGCTCCACTTTGCGACGCTTGACGCAATCCTGCGCATCGACGATCCAAACATATGTCCCACCCGAAGCTGGGGCATAGATTGCCGACAGGGGCAACGAAATTGCACCTCGATTGGGATCTTCGCTCTTGACGGTGACCACGCACGAGAAACCCGGGGCAATAGCATAGAGCTCAGGCGAGGGGTTCTCGATGGTCAACTTAACCGGAAAACCCGATGATTGCGAGGTGGTAACGGCATACTCCTTTAGGGTCGCCGAAAATCTCACATCTCGATAATTATCGAAGGTGACATAGAATTGTGTGGTTGGCTGTGCGATACTCTGCAAAGAGCTCTCGGGGATGGTAAATTCGACGCTGCTTGATAGTGGCTGGACAATGCGCATTATCGTCTGACCACTCTGAATCCGCTCATAAGTATCGACATCGACCCTCTCGACAACCGCCGCAAAGGGGGCTCGAAGCGAGGTCTGATCGAGAATCTCCTTGGAGTTTTCGTAGGTTGACTCGGCTCTTGTATATGCCGACAAGGACTCTTCGTACTCCTGCCGCGAGACCGCCTCGCGCTCCAAGAGCCTTTTTGTGCGAGCCAGTCGCGATGAGGCTTGCTCGAAGGCCGATAGGTCGGCGGCAACAGTAAGCTGAAAATCTCGAGGATCGAGCTCGGCCAAGAGTGCCCCCTTTGCGACACTTTGGCCTGTGGAGACGGGGATATCCAGAATCTGCCCGGAAACCTTAAAGGCTAGATTCACAGCATTATCTGCGCTAGCCATACCGACAAAATCCTTGTCGATATATTCAGCACTCTGAGCAATTACGCTCTTAACAGGGCGCACTACAACGCTCTTTGTGGTGGTGCGACCGCACCCAAAAAGAAGAAATAGGGGTAAATAAAATAGGAGTTGCTTCATACGAAAGTTGATTTTCCCTCTTAAAATCAACTTTCATACCAAAGGGGGCTTATAACTAAAAATCACTCTCTTACTGCCTCCGGCGGCCGGTGATAGCACCACCGGGGGTGCAACTTATATTGCGCTATTGGGCTTAAAACTTTGCAGTTTACAGATCGATGCAGCTACGTTTTGACGTAATAAATCCACCTTCGAGTTCAACCACACCATTGGTAGCTCGCATAACACTTTTTAGCGTTGTGGGGTCGATATTAAAGCACTCAACGCTCTGACCTGCAAGCTCACAAGTCGAAGCGGATAATCTTTGCGGAGTGATTACAACAGTTCGCTGGCCATCTGCATGCGCTTTGAATAGATACTCACCAATGCGTGAAGAGCATCTAACAGACAACTTATCGAGAGAAGTTATAGCCAGCAGATTCAGCTTACCGGTGCTCGAGAGCAGATCAAGCGTCACATCATCACCATTTACGTCGCGCAGTGCGAAATCGCTAGCCTTGCTACGGAATCTATCTTTAGGTGCATCGGTTCGAGTCTCGACCCACTCCCACGTTTGAGCATCATGCCACTGCGTATCGTCGAGCGAAAACTCCTGCAACTCGCCAGTTGTGAGGTTTCGATAGACCAAAACTACGGCATACTCAACATTCGATGTTGTCGCCTCGATCTCTGCAAGCAGATTAACACCCTCCTTATATGGCAAGAAATCGACAAGCGGCAGGTGCAGATAGTTAAAGGCCGAAAATCCCATTGTCACAACACAAAAGATAGTGGCCAGAATCACCTCACGCGGCTTATAAACCAATATTTTATCGGGTCGGTATCGCCACCAAATAGTGATAATCATTGGAAGCAATATCAAATTTTTCGCCAATGTTTGCCATGGCGAGAGATACAAAGCATCGCCAAAACAGCCACACTCTTCCACAGGAAAGAAGGTTACACTAAGAATGGTAACGGCAGTAAATATCACCATCGAGACCAGCGCAAAGATCGAGATAAGCCTCAAGCGCACACGGCACAAGATCATACACCCCATCATCATCTCGGCACCACACAACCACACGGCCAACACTCGCGAGAGCGGCAGCAAAAAATCGAGACCATAAACAGCAAAGTACTCATCAAACTTTATGGCCGTACCCCATGGGTCGACCGCCTTAGTGAAACCTGAAACTATAAATGTTAATCCTATAATCACGCAAAAAATGTGCGTAATTCTCTTCAATCGTGGGCTATATCTATTAGGTTGCTTCATTTAGTGTAGTGGTAGGTGTAACAGTTTGTTTACAAAATATCTTTTAGTTCTTCGCAGACCCTATCGAAAATTTCTTTGGGTTGCGCCATTGTGCCCTGTGGTGTTGAGCACGATACAACTCGCAGTGACTCATCTTCTTGCGCAGCCTCTAGATAGACTCTACGCACTGATTCTTGCAGCGAGAGCGACGATTCGTGGATATCGGTACCACCCTGAAGGTAGCTTCTATCGTCTCCCTCGCGCTCCTCGCTCAACCTAGCAGCGGTGAATTCGAAGGGGACATCCAAAAAGAGAGAGACATCGGGCTGAGGAATTGCAAAGTGGTTGTATTCAAGGTCTAATATCCACTCTTTTAGCTCCTTGCGCTTTGCCTGGTCCTCAATTTTTGCACATTGATATCCGATATTCGAATAGACATATCTGTCGATTATCACAACTTTACCCTGAGCCAACCACTCGTTGATGCTCTTGGCGGCATCAGCACGATCGCCAGCATAGAGCAGAGCAACCAAATATGGATTTACCGACTCCAAAGAGCCAAGGTCGCCACGCAAAAAGCGAGCAATCAGATCGCCATATACCGGAGCATCGAAGCGAGGAAAGTGCAGATATTCACACTCAACACCCTTTGCGGCAAACATATCGCGCAAGAGCTTAAATTGTGTCGATTTTCCCGCTCCATCTAATCCTTCAAGTACTATAAACATATTCCTCATCAATTTTTTAAATTATTTTAGCGCAACATCGCTGCTGCACGCTTCACACCACTCACCAAGGCCTCTACATCGGCCATGTTATTATACATCGCAAACGAGGCTCGACACATTCCACTAACTCCAAAATGGTGCATCGTCGGTTCTGCACAATGCATTCCCGTTCTGATTGCGATGCCCAACTTGTCGAGTATCATGCCCAAATCTAGGTGGTGAACACCCTCTACATTGAACGATATAATTGCACTCTTCGAAGGGTCGGAGCCGTAAATTTTCAATCCTTCGATCTCCTCTAGCTGGCTTGTTGCCGCTGCAAGTAGCTCATTTTCATGCGCTTCGACCTCTTGAGCATCAAACTGCTTAAGGTAATCTATAGCCTCGCCCAAAGCTATTGCACCAATATAATTAGCCGTTCCAGCCTCGAATTTCAAAGGGGGCTCGGCATATGTCGTCTTCGCAAATGAGACCCGATCGACCATATCGCCACCATATAAAAATGGAGGCATGATATCCAGCAGCTCCCTTTTGCCATACAAAACTCCTAGGCCCGTTGGGCCATATAATTTATGAGCCGAGAAGGCATAAAAATCGCAATCCAAGTCGACAACATCCACTCCACCATGCACCACTCCTTGGCACCCATCGACCATAACCACAGCACCCACGGCGTGAGCAGCGGCGATAATTGGCTTCAGATCGGGACGTGTCCCCAAGGTGTTCGAGGCTTGAGTCACCGCAACAATTTTTGTGCGCGAGTCCAACAGCTCAACCAGCTTTTCGCTACGCAAGCGGCCACTATCATCGATTGGCAAAACCCTAATTTCGGCACCTCTGCTTTGGGCTATAGCTTGCCAGGGAACGATATTCGAGTGGTGCTCCATCTCGGAGATGATAACATTGTCGCCACTGCGAAGGAATCGATTACCCCACGCATATGCCACCATATTTATCGATGCCGTTGCGCCAGCTGTAAAGATTATCTCATCTGAGCTCTTAGCGGCGATAAATTGGGCAACTTTCGCTCTAGAGGCCTCGTACATCGAGGTCAGCTCCTCGGAGATATAGTGCACTCCGCGATGGATATTTGCATTGAGTGCAGAGTGCAGATAGTCTATCTTATCGATCACACACTTAGGCTTTTGCGCCGTAGCACCACTATCTAAATAGATAAGTGGCTTTCCATAGACCGTGGTCGATAAAATTGGAAAATCTTTGCGTATTTCGTCAACATTAAACATAGGCTACATCGACTCTAATTTTTGTGCAACAACCTCTATGAGTGGCTCACATATCGATTCTATTTCGCACCTGCGAACCACATCGGCCACAAAACCCTCCATTTGAACTCGTCGCGCCTGCGCTTGGCTCAAACCTCTTTGTCGCAGATAGAAAATTGCATCTGCGTCGACTTGACCCATTGTTGCTCCGTGCGAACACTTCACATCGTCGGCATAGATCTCCAATTGAGGACGGGCCACAATATGAGCACTGTCGCTCAACTCGATACTGCGACAATTTTGCTCTGCTGCAGTACGTTGAGCATCGTGAGCAACATATACCAAACCCTCGAAGCGAAGCGATGATTCACCCGAAGCAACACACTTAGAGAGCGATCTACTCGAGCAATCGGGCGACATATGACGCATATTGATCATCAGCGAATTCTTATCTTTCTGGCTGCCCATTTGCAGCGTATAGAGCTCACTAAATGCCCCTGGTCCACACAGCTGCACGTCGAAATTGATGGTCGACAGCCCCAGCGACACCGCCACAACCTTAGATTGAGACTCCTGCCCATGGACAATATGTAGAGCTACAGCAGCTGTACCTGTGTAAATATCTGTTACATTGACCTTTGCACCACGGCCCAACCGAATGGTGAGCGATGCATTGTCGCTGCCACCGTGCAGCATCACAAGATCCACAATGGCGCCATCCTCGATTTTGAGTGCAAAATCCGATGGATTTACCACCGACAGTTGAGCTCGAGCGCCTGCGCTAACTACCCGCTCTGCCGAGACATCCAACGGTGTGAACCCTCCACTATTTATAGCTTGCAAAATTTGCTGCATCACACTACTCCTTTAAGTCGTTAATCAACCAATCGTAACCCTCATCCTCTAACTTCAAGGCCAAAGATTTATCGCCAGAGTAGATTATGCGCCCTTTATATAGGACATGCACAAAATCGGGAACGATATAATCCAACAGACGTTGATAGTGGGTGATGACAACCGTGGCGTTATCATCTCCCTTAAGCTTGGTTACGCCCGTTGCGACAATTCGCAGGGCATCAATATCAAGGCCACTGTCGGTCTCATCCAAGATCGATAGTTTTGGCGAGAGCATAGCCATTTGGAAGATCTCGTTCTTTTTCTTCTCGCCACCCGAGAATCCTTCGTTCACCGAACGGGTAGTTAGCTTTGAATCGAGCTCCACAATAGCACTCTTCTCGCGCATTAATTTAAGGAATTGGCCCGCTGTAAGTGGCTCCTTGCCCTCATACTTCAGCTTCTCGTTCACCGCAATTTTCATAAAGTTTGCCATCGATACTCCAGGAATCTCAACGGGATATTGAAAACCCAAGAAGAGTCCTGCGCGAGCACGATCCTCGATCGATAGATCGAACAAGTTCTTCTCTTCGAAGAGCACCTCACCTTGAGTCACCGTGAATTTCTCGTTGCCTGCCAGCACCGAAGCAAGTGTACTTTTACCCGAGCCATTAGGGCCCATAATTGCATGAACTTCGCCAGCTTTCACCTCGAAGTTTATCCCTTTTAATATCTCTTTGTCGCCAACACTAGCGTGCAAATTTGTAATTTTTAACATATCTTTTTTTCTCTTTTTTTAACCTACACTGCCTTCTAAGCTGAGAGACAGCAACTTTTGAGCCTCGACTGCAAACTCCATTGGCAGCTTCGCCAGCACCTCTTTAGCGTAGCCATTGACAATCAAACCGACTGCCTCTTCGGTGCAAATTCCGCGCTGGTTGCAGTAGAAGAGTTGATCCTCCGATATCTTCGATGTGGTCGCCTCGTGCTCAACTACTGCCGAGCGATTGTAATTATCGATCACCGGAAAGGTATGTGCTCCGCACTGATCGCCTATCAGCAGTGAATCACATTGCGAATAGTTGCGAGCATTCTCCGCACCTTTGGCCACCTTCACCAATCCTCTGTATGAGTTTTGGCTAAAGCCTGCCGAGATACCCTTCGAGACAATTCTACTGCGCGTATTGCTACCAATGTGAATCATTTTTGTTCCCGTATCGGCCTCCTGGTGGTTGTTTGTCATCGCAACGGAGTAGAACTCGCCCACCGAATTATCGCCCAATAACACGCAACTGGGATACTTCCACGTAATGGCAGAACCTGTCTCAATTTGAGTCCACGACAACTTTGCGCCTTGGTGGCAAACGCCTCGCTTGGTGACGAAGTTATAGATTCCTCCCCTGCCCTCTTTGTCGCCGGGATACCAGTTTTGCACGGTCGAGTATTTTACGTCGGCATCTTTGTGAACTACAATCTCCACCACAGCAGCATGCAGCTGATTCTCATCGCGTTGCGGAGCTGTACACCCCTCCAAGTAGCTTACATACGAGCCTTCATCTGCAACGATAAGAGTCCTTTCGAACTGACCGGTTCCCATCGCATTAATTCTAAAGTAGGTCGATAGCTCCATTGGGCAACGCACACCCTTTGGGATGTAGCAGAATGATCCATCGGAGAACACCGCAGCATTCAACGCAGCGTAATAGTTGTCGGTATATGGAACAACGCTGCCCAAATATTTTTTAATCAACTCCGGATGCTCCTTAATCGCCTCCGAGATGGAGCAGAATATGATTCCTTTCTCGGCGAGAGTCTCCCTAAAAGTTGTCTTAACCGACACCGAATCCATAACGGCATCCACCGCAACACCAGCTAAGGCCATCTGCTCCTCGAGCGGAATACCTAATTTATCGAAGGTGCGCTTTAATTCTGGATCTACCTCGTCCATAGAGTCCAATTTCTCCACCGTTTTTGGCGCAGCATAGTAGCTAATTGCCTGAAAATCAATGTCAGGAATATTTAGATGCGCCCACGAAGGATGCTCCAAAGTTAAGAAATGACGGTATGCTTCTAATCGCAATTCAGTCATCCACTCAGGCTCCTGCTTTTTGGCCGAGATCAACCTCACAACATCCTCGCAGAGGCCTTGCTCGATTATTTCGGTCTCGATATCGGTAACAAAACCATATTTATAGTCCTGATTGCCAATATCTTCTATTATATTTTTATCGTTCTGTGCAGACATCAATTTATTTAATTTCATGTGTAACCTCGCAAAGATACAAAATTTTAGCCTAAAACGAAAATAGATCTATAACAATATAAATTTATAAAAAAACCAACAGAGCAACCCCAAAGAAAATCAGCAAGATGCAATATTTTTTTATTTTTTTCTTACAAAAAAGTTGCACGTTAAGATAAAAACACATATATTTGCACTCGCTTTCAAGGAAGTCAGGAAGGATGGGTGAGTGGCTGAAACCACCAGTTTGCTAAACTGACGTACGGGTAACTGTACCGGGGGTTCGAATCCCCCTTCTTCCGCAACAACGGCTGAAACTCAGCTATTTGCAAGCAACGAGGACTAAAATGAGGACTATTTCTCTTTTTAGTCCTCACTTTTTTTATATGCAAATAACCATAAATTCCATCCAAAAAGGGGCGACTATACAATAAAATTACTACCTTTACGAAAATACTCAAAGCATGGAACCGTCGATAACCCAAAAGATTAAACGCATGAACCTCGTTGCCCCGAAGGCGCAAAGGGGTGAGCTTCCACGACCCCTTCCACCCGACCCCAATCAGAAATTGGTGAAGGTGTATGTCGAAGGTTATGAGGATGTTGCATTTTGGCGTGGGGTTTTTGACCACTTTTCGAACCCCTACCTAAGATTTGAGATTTCGGTGCCGCCACGCAAAGATCTGCCCAAAGGCAAGAAGATACTCTTGAACATGATTCCCGAGTCGTCGCAAGAGATGATCCTTTGCGTCGATTCCGATTTCGACTACATTTTCCACGACTCGACGCCCCAAGCAAGGGAGGTTAATGGCGCGCAATTTTTATTTCACACATACACCTACGCCACCGAAAATTACCTATGCTACGCCCCTTCGCTTCACAACGTATGTGTCAAGGCGACAAAAAATGACACGCGAATATTTGATTTCGATGTATTTATGACTGAATACTCCCGGGCGATCTACCCTGCTTTCTTGTGGTATTGCTACTCGGCGCAGCTATCATCAGAGAGTGTTTTTATACTTGCCGACTTTAAAAATACGGTACGAATAAACTTTCTCGATATCACCGATAATGGCGCCAACACAATAGCCTGGGTCGGTAGGAATGTGCGTCGCAAAGTACTGGAACTAAGCGAGAAGCATCCTCAAATGGCAACCGACATCAAAAAGTTCGAGAGGACAATAATCCAACGCGGAGTGACCCCTCAGACCACATATTTATACATGCACGGCCACACGCTCATGGATAATGTAGTGATGATAGCACTGAATGCCGTATGCGAAAAGCTCCGCCAACTATCCACCGCAAGGATAATAAACTCCTCTAAAAAAGGCACAGCCTTTAAGAACGAAATAAACAACTACACCAACTCCCTGCGCTCGATCAAAGATGTACTTCTCGACAACGAAAACTACACAAAATGCCCACTTTTCAAAGCCCTGCGCGCAGATCTGGCCCGATATATAATCACAACTGTTAAGGATATGAAGAGCCAAGGCCAGATCCCCGAAGAGTCGATTTGGGAGATTATTCGAAATATTGAGGACTCTTTAAGGTAGGTGTTAAGGATACGGCAACGCTAACCCAACAGTTGACCCATATTCGATCTCAACGCTATAAATTTCACTATTTCCGCGGCTTTTCGCTATGCTCGACGATTGCCGCGACCGCCATGTCTCCGGTGACGTTTACTGAGGTTCGGAGCATGTCAAGGGGGCGGTCGATGCCTAGGATTAGGGCTAGCCCTTCGCTAGGAATTCCGACCGACGAGAGTACCATTATTAGCATCACCACGCTGCCGCTTGGGATTCCTGGGGTGCCGATCGACGAAATTGTTGTAACGGCAATAATGGTTAAGATCTGCGCAAAACTAAGGTCGATATTCATCACTTGGGCTATAAAAATTGCCGCTACAGCTTGATAGCAGCTTGTGCCATCCATATTTATCGTAACTCCCACGGGCAGCACAAACGAGGTGATATTGGGCGATAGGCCCAACCCCTTTTGGCTCTGCTCCATGGTTATTGGGAGGGTTGCAGCGCTCGAGCTTGTCGAGAAACCGAGCAGTTGCACGGGAGCTGCCACTCGCATAAAATGCCTAACCTTGATTGGTGTAAAGAGATGTATAAGAAGCGGATAGAAGAGAAACATAAGGATCAGCAACGCGGCCGCAAGAGTCAATGCATAGAGCCCCAGAGCTGCAAAAATCGATAAGTCGCCAGCAGTATCAACAGCCAAACCAGCCATCAGCGCAAAGACTCCAAAGGGGGCGAACATCATTACGTAATCGATAATTCGCATTACGATGCGATTGAGTGCATCGACTAGCTTTATGACTGGCTCCATCTCTTTGAGCCCTATGGCCAGCATCGCGATGCCGACAATCAGGGCGATAAAGATCACCTGCAACATTTTGCCATTGCTAGCCAACGATCCGACAATATTTTCGGGCACGACGTCGACCAGCAGATCCAACGGAGAGCCTTCGGAAACTTCCTCGGCTGCAGCGCTTCGTGCAGAGATCTCGCCTTGATATAACTCGCGTAGTTCGATAGCCTTCTCTGTGGGGAATATCTCGCCTGGACGCAGGAGCGACACGGCCAACACGCCTACCGAGATGGCAACAACCGTTGTGCCGACATATATTGCGACGGTCTTTAGGCCAAGCGACGAGAGATTTTTGATCTCTCCGAGCCCCGTCACGCCTTTGATGAGCGAAAGCAAAACCAGAGGCACAGCGACCATCTTTAAAAGATTGATAAAGATTGCACCAAAGGGCGCCACATAACCACTCACAAATGCCCCTGCACCAAGTCTCACGCATATCAATCCTGCTACAACACCCAACAGCATTCCAAAAATTATCTTTACATATAGGGGGATACTCCTTATATTTATCATCTTATCCATAATTAGATTTACACTCAAACTTTATACCGTAGGCAAAGATACAAAAAAAGCTGCATACTCTTGGCATGCAACTCTGGGTAAACGCATGAAAAAACTTGCTCATCGCGCTCATGCCGCGCTTATCACCAAGCTAAGCTTGGATCCAAAAACTATCGTTTTTGACTTTTGTAGTGCACTGATTTGCAGCGCTTAAAAGCGCTAACGAATCAGCGAGGTGAACCTCGACGTTAGGTTCAAATGCCTTCAGGCATTTAATAAATTTTAGCAGTGAATGGGTTGTGCAAATTTATTTGCTGACAACCCATTCACTGCTAAAATCTTAGAGCTCTAGCTCTAAGCCTAATGTCGCTACACTAGCTGCACCCGCGCAGGTGCTATCTGCGCCCGCCGGAGGCAGTAAGAGAGTCTATTTTCATACTTCTGCCCTAGCATGCAGCTTTTTAATGTTTATATCTTATCTCAAGAACGCAAGGAAGATACCAGCAGCAACGGCTGAACCTACAACACCCGCCACATTTGGACCCATGGCGTGCATCAATAAGAAGTTGCTTGGGTCTGCCTTTTGACCCTCGGTTTGCGAAACGCGAGCAGCCATTGGAACTGCCGACACTCCTGCCGAACCGATAAGTGGGTTCATCTTATTCTCATCCTTAACGAATAGATTAAGGAATTTTGCGAATAGAATACCTCCTGCCGTACCTACGCAGAATGCACAGATACCAAGAACCATGATTCCCAAAGTACGGAAGTTGATAAATGCTTCGGCAGTAGCTGTAGCACCAACGGTCAAACCAAGGAAAATCACGACGATATTCATCAACTCATTTTGAACGGTTTTGCTCAAACGATCGACAACACCCGACTCCTTCATAAGGTTACCAAACATCAAACATCCAACAAGTGGAGCTGCACTTGGCAACAACAACGAGATGATAATTGCGATGATGATAGGGAAGATAATCTTCTCACCCTTAGAGACTGGGCGAAGTTGGCGCATCTTGATTTTACGCTCACTTTCGGTTGTCAAAGCACGCATAATTGGCGGTTGGATAACTGGCACCAACGCCATATATGAGTATGCTGCAACGGCGATTGGGCCCAAAAGCTCGGGAGCCAAGATCGATGCCAAAAGGATCGAGGTAGGACCATCGGCACCTCCAATGATACCAATTGCACCAGCCTCGTTTGGAGCGAAACCAAGCGCATAAGCACCAATAAAGGTTAGGAAGATACCAATTTGTGCAGCTGCACCCAACACAAAGCTTTTTGGGTTAGCGATAAGTGGACCAAAGTCGGTCATCGCACCTACACCAATGAATATAAGGCAGGGGTAGATTCCGAGCTTAACGCCCAAGTAGAGGTAGTCCATAAGACCAGCTTCATCGACAAAAACATCCCAATGAACATGGCCACCTGCAAAGAGTTCGGCGTGGTACATCTCTGCACCAGGCAAGTTAGTTAGTAGCATACCAAATGCAATGGTAAGCAGCAAAAGTGGTTCGAACTTATGACGAATGGCGAGATAGATTAAAAAGAGTGCTACACAGAGCATTCCGATACTACCCACTCCACCAGCACTTTCGAAGATCGCTGCAATACCTGTAGAGTTTGCAAAATTTGCTAAACTCTCCATTACAAAGTTTGATTCTGAGGCAAGTAAGTTAAGCATAAGGCTATTATTCTATCACAAGTAAAATTTGACCCTCCATTACTGTAGCACCATCTTGCACCAAGATCTCTTTAACAACGCCTGCTACATCTGCATCGATGTTGTTCTCCATCTTCATCGCTTCGAGGATCATCAAAGTATCGCCCTGCGCAACTTTGGCACCTACCGAAACCTTAGCGCTAATAATAGTTCCAGGTAGTGGGCTGCGTACTGCGTGACCTGCTCCTGAGTGTGCTGCTGCAACTGGAGTTGACTCTACCAAAGATGGGGTTACGTTAGTAGCGTATTGTCTTGAGCGAGCCACTTGAGGCTTCACTGTAGGAAGAACAGTTCTAACGCCATCAACCTCAACATCGTATGTAACGCCATTGAGGATGACCTTAGCATTTGTCGACTCTTCGTTTAGCTCGCCGACTTGAACGCTATATTTGTGTCCGTTAATTTTTAATGTGTAATCTTTCATTATTTTTTCTATTTGCGTAATGGAAGTTGAGTTAATCCGTGAATTTTTGAGCTCCATGGTGAGTATGCACGCTTGATACTCATGATGGTCAATATAGCAGACTCGCGGTCGTGGCGCTCACCCATGTGCATACGCAATGCTGTGGTGATTGCTGCGATCTCCTCGCCCGATAATTGAGGTTGAAGTTGCACTTTGTTATCTGGCGATTTAGATGCTGCAACAGCTAATTTTCCAAATAGCTTTATTACAAACACCAACACCAAAAGCATTGTCAATACCAGCAAAAAGCCGATAAGAGAAACCCACAAGATCTCCGACCATGTCCATGTTGAATTTAATAACATTATCATAGTGGTAGTCTTTACAATGGAATATTAGAGTGCTTCTTAGCAGGATTTTGCAAACGCTTAGAGGCCAATGATTGCAATGCACGAACTACGCGGAAACGAGTGTTGCGTGGCTCGATAACATCGTCAATATATCCATAACGAGCTGCGTTGTAAGGGTTCGAGAACTTATCGTTGTACTCTTGCTCCTTCTCGGCTACGAACTTAGCACGCTCCTCGGCATTCTCGAATCCTGCAAGCGCTTTAGCTTGAAGAACCTCAACAGCACCACTAGCTCCCATAACTGCGATCTCAGCCGATGGCCATGCGTAGTTTATATCGCCACGGATGTGCTTAGACGACATAACGATGTATGCTCCACCGTATGCCTTACGAAGGGTAACTGTAACCTTTGGCACGGTTGCCTCGCAATATGCAAATAGCAATTTCGCACCGTGAGTGATAACTCCACCATACTCTTGCGAGGTACCAGGGAGGAATCCAGGAACGTCGACCAAAGTAACGATAGGAATATTGAACGCGTCGCAGAAACGAACAAAGCGAGCAGCCTTGCGCGAAGCGTTGCTATCCAATACACCAGCCATAAACTTAGGTTGGTTAGCGATAATACCAACGCTCTGGCCATTGAAACGAGCAAAGCAAGTGATGATATTCTTAGCAAAACCCGATGCCGACTCCAAGAACTCGCCATTGTCGACAATAGCACGAATTACATCGGTCATATCGTATGGCTTGTTTGGATTGTCAGGAATGATCTCATTTAGAGAGTCGTCCAAACGGGTGATCTTATCGTTGCAAACTTGAAGTGGAGCCTCCTCCATATTGTTTTGAGGAATATACGAAAGCAATTCGCGGATCAATGCGATACCATCCTCCTCAGTCTCGACTGCAAATTGCGATACTCCCGATTTTGTTGTGTGCATAAATGCACCACCCAACTGCTCTTGAGTCACATCCTCGCCAGTTACGGTCTTAACAACCTTAGGACCTGTTAGGAACATGTTCGAAGTCTCGCTCTTCATGATGATGAAATCGGTAAGAGCAGGAGAGTAAACAGCACCACCAGCACAAGGGCCAAAGATAGCCGAGATTTGTGGAATAACTCCCGACGACATTACGTTGCGTTGGAAGATATTAGCATAACCTGCCAAAGCGTTGATACCCTCTTGGATACGAGCACCACCCGAATCGTTGATACCGATACATGGAGCACCATTGCGAAGCGCCATATCTTGAACTTTACAGATCTTATCGGCCATTGATAGAGATAGAGATCCTGCCGAAACGGTGAAATCTTGTGCAAAGATATAAACCAAACGACCAGCAATTGTACCGTAACCAGTTACAATACCATCACCAAAAGTGTGGCTCTTCTCCATTCCGAAGTCATAGCAACGGTGAGTTACGAACATATCGAACTCCTCGAAACTACCCTCGTCAAGCAACATTGCTATACGCTCACGAGCTGTGTATTTACCCTTTGCGTGTTGAGCGTCGATACGTTTTTGACCACCACCCTGACGGGCAGTCTCTCTACGATCAACTAGCTCTTTGATCTTGTTTTGAATTTCGCTCATAATTATTTTTATTCAATTATTTTTTTTCACAAAGCTCAGTCAAAATTCCCTGAGTCGATTTAGGATGAAGGAATGCAATGGTGAGTCCTTCGGCTCCACTACGTGGAGTTTTGTCGATTAGGCGAACACCTTTCTCCTCGGCATCGGCCATTTGCTCCTCGATATTCTCGCAAGCAAGAGCCATGTGATGGAAACCAACACCTTTGTTCTCGATAAATTTAGCGATTGTCGACTCCTCAGAGGTTGGCTCCAATAGCTCGATTTTGGTTTGACCCAACATAAAGAAGGCGGTGCGAACTTTCTGATCGGCAACCTCTTCAATGGCATAACACTTTAAGCCCAAAACATTCTCCCAATATGGGATAGCCTCGTCGAGGCTTTTCACCGCGATACCAAGGTGTTCAATGTGTGATACTTTCATTAGATATTTTATTTAAGTTAAGCTAAAAATTAGTTCACTGTTATTCAGCAAACAAAGGTATAAATTAAAAAACAAATAACAAGAAATATTTTCGTTTTTTTTATTTACACCTTTAATATGTATACAAATATGGCAAAATGCGAGCTTACACTGACTCATATATTTTCGACAGTTGCTCGGCGATCCCCTCTTGCGAATAGCGACGAGCCTCGGCCCAACACATTGCAATCATCTGCGAGCGGAACGACTCATTGTAGATCATCGCCTTTAATGCCGCTCGGAGTTGCGACTCATCGTGTGGTGTAACATAACTTGCAGCCTCACCGGCAGCCTCACAATTAAGGGGCGTATCGGAAAGAATCATCGGCACACCATGCAGCAAAGCCTCGACGATTGGCCCAACCGAGCTATCGAAAGCTGGCATATAGACCATAACAAGCGCCATACGATAGATTGACGCCACGTCTTCTGCCGACGCCTCGTAAATAAATTGCACCCTGCCATCAGTTCCCATATCGCGCACCATCTTCACAAGGGTATCGGAATAGGTTGTGTGGCGAGTAAAGATCACAACATTCAAATCAATTGATAGCGAAAAAATTGCGCGCAATATCACCCCATGATCGTGCATCGTGTCGGCACTCCCCATAATTAATATATAGGTATCGGGCAGTTCGAACTTTGCTCTTACGCAGAGCATCTCTTCGCGCGAAGGTTGGCACGCTGGGCGCAAATTAGCAACTGCAAAGAATGGCATGCAGACCTCCACCCGCTCTTTATCAACGCCTAGCGCCTCGACCACCCTACGCTTAGCCTGCGCATTATGGGCAATTAGCCGCGCTGCATGACGACAGTGATATCGATAGATTGGAAAACGGAACAGTCGCTCAGGGATCGAAAAGATCTCGGGCTCGGTAATAAACCTCACATCGCTAAGCGAAACAACCGAACGAGGGGCATGACGAATAAAGAGGATTGAATTGTGTGGCGCCATACAGTGCCACACGTCGGGCTTCGCATCATCGGCACAATGGTTGTACTTGTGTTGCGGTGCATGATTTTTTAGTATCTCCATAATTCGAGATGTATGCTTTTGCCCTGCTTGGCCAGAAAAAAATGAGATCTTCATCGCTTACGTTTTTAGAATCTGTTTAAAATTTTCTTTTATTTACAATATTATTTATACCTTCGTAACAAAATAGAAACCAAACTCAAAAAGATAATGTCATTTACTAAAATAAAACACTTTGAGAAGGATTACACCGACCAACATCACGATAGTGCACTGGCTGTAAATGAGGGGGTTAGCGACCAGCCGATAGTAAATCCATATTTTGTTCGTCGGCCGCGTCGCCGTTTCTCGACGAGCGAGTATGTCGATGGAATATTGAAGGGTGACATCACAATACTCTCCCAAGCAATCACCCTTGTCGAGAGCGCAAATCCACACCACTACGCCCAAGCCCAAGAGATTATCGAGGCATGCTTGCCACACTCGGGCAGATCAATTAGGGTCGGCATTACGGGAGTTCCCGGAGCGGGTAAATCGTCGTTTATCGAGGCTGTTGGAAATATGATTACATCGATGCGCCACAAGCTTGCGGTACTTGCAATCGACCCCAGCTCGGAGCGAAGTGGAGGCTCGATATTGGGCGACAAGACTCGCATGGAGAGCATATCGGCCAACCCCGATGTATTTATTCGCCCCTCGCCCTCGGCAGGTTCGCTGGGTGGTGTGGCACGCAAAACTCGCGAGATCATTGTTCTGTGCGAGGCTGCCGGGTTCGACATAATCTTCATCGAGACCGTTGGCGTGGGTCAATCCGAAACTGCTGTGCACTCGATGGTTGACATATTTATGATGCTGCAAATTTCGGGCGCCGGCGACGAGCTGCAAGGAATAAAACGCGGAATTATGGAGATGGCCGACATGATGGTGGTGACCAAAGCCGATGGCGAGAACCTCACACGTGCCGACGTAGCGCGCAGCCAATATCAGAGTGCTATGCGTCTATTCCCTATGCCTGAATCGCAATATCGCCCCAAAGCATACATATGCTCGTCGCTAGAGAAAACTGGGCTCGAGGAGGTGTGGCGAGGCGTCGAAGAGTTTATCGAGCAGACCAAGGGCAATGGATATTTCCTCGCAAACCGCCACCGCCAACTCAAATATTGGATGTACGAAACAATCAACGACACCCTAAAGAGCGACTTCTACTTGAACGAGAAAATCGAGGCTATAATCGGCGATTACGAAAAACGAGTGCTGGATACTAAAATTAGCTCCTTTGTTGCGGCTAAGGAGTTGCTGGATAGGTATTTTGACAGGTAATTCTTACTGCCTATTACTGCCTCCGGCGGGCGGGGATAGCACAGGGCTGAACGCACGAAAAAACTTGCTCATCGCGCTCATGCCGCGCGGGCACCAAGCTAAGCTTGGATCCAAAAACTTTCGTTTTTGACTTTTGTCGTGCGGTGATTTGCTCATCGCTGCGCTCCTACGATAGACCATATTAAAATGATTTTTATGAAAGCTAGACTTTCAACAATCATTTTAATATGGTCTATCTATGTCAACCTGCGGTTGCCATGAGCAAATCACCGAGGTTCGCCTCGATATTGTGTTTAAATACCTTAAGCATTTAATAAATTTTAGGAGTTAATATGTCGTGCAAATTTATTTGCAAACGTCATATTAACTCCTAAAATCTTAGAACTGCAAAGTTCTAAGCCCAATAGCGCAAGAAGTAACCGCACCCGCGGGGTGCTATCCCCACCCGCCGGAGGCAGTAAGTGAGTATATTTTCATGCGTTTACCCTATTTTTTCGATATTTGTTATGATTTTACCAAAAAAATTGTACTTTTGTACTCTAATGCGAAAAAATAATAAATTATAAAAAATAAACATCATGGCAAAAAACAATGTTACAACACCAGAATTGGAAGCAATCGGTGAGGCAATGACAAAAACTGAACACTTCTTCGAATCTAACGGCAAGAAGATTATCACTGCAATTATCGCACTTGTAGTTATCGCAGTGGCGGTATTCGGATACAAGGCTGCTATCGTTGAGCCTCGCATGGAGAAGGCTTCAGCTATGCTCTACAAGGCGCAAGCACTTTTGGAGTCGGAGACACCTGACTACCAGCTTGCTCTAGATGGCGACGCTGCAACTCCTGGCTTTATCGAGGTGGCTGAATCGTTTGGCTCTACCCCATCGGGAAATCTTGCTAAGCACTACGCTGGTATCTGCTACCTTCACCTAGGAGATATGGAGAGTGCAGGAGAGTTCCTATCAAAGTACAAGGCAGTGAAGGGCATCGCAGGATCGATCATCAATGCTCAAAACTTGGCTCTTCGCGGAGATATCGCAGTTGAGAGCGACAACTACACTGCTGCCGTAGCACTCTTCCGCAAGGCGGTTGCAGCATCGGAGAACTCAGTAACAGCACCTTCATACCTCTTCAAAGCGGCATTGGCTTCAATTGCAGCGGGTGACACTCAAGGAGCTAAGGATATTTTTGCTGAGATCTCATCAAAATACCCTAACTCAAACGAGGCTAACAAGGCTGACAAATACTCATCAGCTCTAAAATAGTCAAGGTTAGAATGGCAACAAAAAATCACAATCTATCTCAATTCGACTCTCCACTTCCCAGTGCCGAAGGCATGTCATTTGGAATTGTTGTAGCTGAGTGGAACACACATATCACCGGTGCATTGGCCGATGGTGCGGTAAAAACGCTAATTGAGGCGGGATGCAAGCAGGAGAATATATCTGTTAAACAGGTGCCCGGAACCTTTGAATTGCCTCTTGGGGCTCAATTCTTTGCGGAGTACACCGAGGTGGATGCTATTATCGTACTAGGATGCGTAATCCAGGGTGACACCCCACACTTCGACTATGTTTGTAGCGGAGTGACGCAAGGAGTGACGCAGCTGCAACTGCAATGGAATATCCCAATTGCCTTTGGCGTTTTAACGGTTCTCAATGAGCAGCAAGCGCTAGATCGCTGCGGTGGCAGCCTAGGCAACAAAGGCGACGAGGCAGCTGCAACAGCACTTAAGATGGCACACATGCAACGCTCAATGAGCCACGAAATGGCACTCAGAGAGCAGCAAGCATAGGGGAACTTGCTTATCGCGCTCATGCCGCGCTTATCACCAAGCTAAGCTTGGATCCAAAAACTTCGTTTTTGACTTTGTTCGTGCACTGATTTACAGCGCTTGAAAGCGCTAACGATATAAAATAATAGATGTGATTTTATAAAGCTCAGCTTTGGTAAAATCTCATCTATTATTTTATATATCTATGTCAACCTACGGTTGCCATGAGCAAATCAGCGAGGTGAACCTCGATATTGGGTTTAAATGCCAAAGGCATTTAATAAATTTTAGCTGATGGAAAGTTGCGCAAATTTATTGTAACTACTCACGCCCCACAAATTCCACTATAACTCACATCAAAACAACACAAATTACAAGTTAATATTGATCGAATTATTTGCATAAGTCGCTGAGATTTCGTATCTTTACACTCGGAA
>JAWXTD010000011.1:0-47826 GCA_044433805.1 Rikenellaceae bacterium | reverse complement strand
TACATCTACTGGTACAACATCGGGCAGTGACGGTTCATTCACCCTCGCAGCTCCAGCAAATGGAACAATTATCGTTTCATACATTGGTTATCAATCACAAACCGTATCGATAGGGGGGGGAAGACGAGCTTCTCAATCACTCTTGTGGAGGATGCAACTAGCCTCGACGAGGTAGTTGTTACGGCAATGGGTATCAGCCGCTCTGAGAAGAGCTTGGGATACTCGGCAACAAGCATCGGAGGCGAGGAAGCATCGCTAGCTCGCAACTCAAATGTGATGAACAACCTTCAAGGTAAGGTGGCTGGTCTTCAGATCCAATCAACCTCATCGCAACCAGGTGCTGCAAACTCAGTAGTTATTCGTGGTTTCAGCTCTATTAATGGTAACAACCAACCACTTTATATTGTCGATGGTGTACCTTTGCAGGAGACTACAAACAGCATGACAAGCTACTACTCACAAACAACAATCTCTGCGGGAGGTATCTCGAACATCCCAGCCGACAACATCGAGAGCATGACAGTACTTAAGGGTGCTGCTGCGACAGCTCTTTATGGTAGCCGCGCTGCCAACGGTGTTATCATCGTTACAACTAAGACTGGTAAAAAAGAGGGTGGCAAGAACTTCAGCATTGAATACAATGGTGGTGTTCAACTTCGCCAAGTTGCATATCTTCCAGAGATGCAAGATGACTTCGGTTTGGGTTGGAACGGAGCATTTACATATATTGAGAATGGTTCATGGGGTCCAGCGCTCGATGGTTCGACTCAAGTTTATGGTCCTATCTACGACAACTCACAAGCAATTGCAGAGTACAGCGCAGTTGAGAACAACGTGAAAGATTTCTTCGACATCGGAGTATCGTACAACCACAGCATCTCACTTAGCGGTATCTCCGAGAGCGAGGATATGACATACTTCATGTCATACTCAAACACATCTGAGGATGGTATGATGCCAACAGATGCCGACTCATACAAGCGCAACACAATCAGCTTCAAGGGTACTTACGAGCCAGTTAAGTGGTTGAAGATCTCATCTTCTGTTAACGTTGCAACATCCGAGACTAACGTTGTTGGTAGCTACCAAGGAACATCTGTAATCGATGGTCTTTACGAGATGCCACGTAACATCTCTATCGTTGATATGGAGGATCTAAGCAACCCATTCAACACTCCAGCAGCATACTACACTCCTTATGGTATCACCAACCCATACTGGGCATTGGAGAACAACTACGACACAACCGACTCTAAGCAGTTATTTGGTAAGGTACAATTCGACGTTACACCTATCGAGAACCTTACAATCTCTTATCGCTATGGTTTCGACTACACCGATTACGACTGGAAATATGGTCTTCCTGAGATCGCTCTAGACGATGCACTCGTTAACGAGGATTATGGCTACGCTCCATCGGAGATGAACCAAACAGGTATGGTGGCAGCTCAATACTACCGCAAGTATGAGATCAACAACGACTTCTTGGCAACATACACCACTAAATTTGGTGCAATCGACTTCTCGGCTACCGCCGGAGTTAACGTCAACGAGCGTTTCCTAACAAGCCTATACAGCACAACTTCGGGTCTTACATTCGAGACTGGCTACTGGGATTTGAGCAACGGTTCATCTATCGATGCTGTTAGCGAGTCACAAACAATGCGTCGTATGATTGGTGCTTTTGCCGACTTCACACTTGGCTACGAGGATTTCTTGTTTATGGGTATCACTGCTCGTAACGACTGGTCGTCTACCCTTCCTGTGGGCAGCAACAGCTTCTTCTACCCTGGTGTTACTTTGAGTTATGTATTCACCGAGCACCTTCCAAAGAACGACATCATTTCGTTTGGTAAGATCCGTGCAGCGTATGGTATGACTGGTAACGATGCCGATCCATATCTAACATCTACTTCGTATAGCCAAGCATATGCAAACGGCTACTACGGTTCGGATATCTTCACATTCCCAATGAACTCAACTAACGCATTCCAATCAAGCACAACTGCTGGTAGCTCGGCACTTCGTCCTGAGATCACAACAGAGTTCGAGATTGGTGCTAACGTTCAATTCTTTGGTGGTCGCGTAGGATTCGACATCGCTTACTACAACCGTATTACCGACGATCAGATCTTCACACTTCCAGTTGACCCCTCAACAGGTTACTCATACCAAGTAACTAACTTCGGAGAGGTTCAAAATAAGGGTATCGAGATCCTTATCAACACAACCCCAATCCGCACTAAGGACCTACGTTGGGATGTAGATATCACCTTCGCGAAGAACAACAACAAGGTTCTTTCACTCCCTGAGAGTCTAGATGGTGGTAAGGTAGTTATCAACTCATACGCAGCAGGTAACGACGCAGTATATATGTATGCTGAAGAGGGTAAAGCAATTGGTCAACTCTACACATACCTTCCAACATACGTAACTGACGAGAGTAGCGAGTACTACGGAAGCCAAATCGTTGACGGGTATGGCCTACCAGTTCTGAATACAGATGTCGAGGATACTGGTCTTAACGTAAACAACGACTGGACAGGAGGTATCACTTCATCACTCACTTACAAAGATTTCACTCTTAGCGCTACTTTGGACGTTGCAATGGGTGGTTACATCTTCTCACGCACAAAGAACCTTATGCAGTTCACCGGTAACGGAACACACACTACATACAACAACCGCGATCCATTTATCATCCCAGGATCAGTTGTTTCAAATGGCGACGGTACATATTCGGAGAACACTACAGCTATCGTCCAAAGCGACGGATCGTACCAAGAGTACTACGATACTTACGGAAATGGCGAGGGTGGTCTAGCATACTTGATCGACCGCAGCTACGCAAAAATTCGTAACATCTCTTTGGGATACAACCTACCTTCGAGCTTGGTTAAACAAGTTGGTTTGAGCCACGTTAACGTATCTGTATTTGTCAACAATCCATTTATGTGGACAGCGTCTGACAACACATTTATCGACCCTGAGGTATCTACAGAGGGTAACGACTTGAGTGGTGCATTTGGTGAGATGTACGCATATCCATCAAGCAGAATTTACGGATTCAACCTAAGTGTTAAATTTTAAAAATTAATAAGACGATGAAAAAATTATATATAATATTGATGGTCGCCTTAGGGGTTGTTTCATGCGAGAACTACTTAGACATCAACACAGACCCTAATTCGGTTTCCAAAGATGATGTAACAGCATCTATTCTATTTCCAGCCGTAGAGATGAATATCTGTGCTAGCTACAACAACTTCCTACAGATCACTGGAGCTTTCTACGCACAACACTACGGACATAGTTTCGGTACATCGAACTACCTAGACTACTCACAATTCACAATGTCGGCTACACGCTCTAGCACAACCTACAGCCAGCTTACAACTCGTGGATTGAACAATATCGCAACAATTCTTGAGAAGGCCGAGGCTGACGAGGATATGGGAACAATCCTTGCTGCAACTACTCTTCGTGCGTTCATCTACCAAGTTTTGGTCGACGCATATGGCGAGATCCCTTACTCTGAGAGTTTGGATATCGAAAACCTTAGCCCAAAATATGACGAGGGTGTTGATATCTACTACGGAATCTTGGCCGAGTTGGACGCAGCTCTAGCTAACGTTACCGACGCTAGCCTTGTTTGCGACAACTTCCTATTTGGAACTTCGGACGTTCAAAACTGGATCTCATTCGCTAAGGCTCTTAAGCTAAGAATCTTGATGAGAATGAGCGGTGTGGAGAGTGTTCAATCTCAATTGGATGCACTTGTTGCAGAGGACGATTTCCCAACTTCGGACGTTGCATTTGCCAACATCTGGTCGGATGAGTCTGGTAAGGCTAATCCATTCTACCAAGAGGAGTTCGCAACATACTTCGGTAGCACACAGGTCAACTGCATCGCTAACGTAGCGGTCCTTAGAACTATGGAGGCAGTAGGCGATGCACGCCAGTCGGCATTCTTTGTAGCTAGCGAGGACTTCGGCTTCACTTACGGTGGAGTATCTGGTTCAAACTTCTCTACAGGTGATATCGGTTCTGCCGACCTATGCCGTCCAAACGTAGCTTACAACACCCCAGCGGTTCTTATCTCAGTTTGTGAGACCGAGTTCTTGCTTGCAGAGTACTACGCAGCTAAGGGCAGCAGCGCAGCAGCTCAAGAGCACTACGAGGCAGCGATCACAGCATCGTTCGCAATGGCAGGTGTTTCTGGCGCATCGAGCGTCTACAACAGCTCGGCTTACAAGTGGAGCGATGCCAACGCTGTGAAGATCATCGGTATCCAAAAATGGGTTGCTCTTTCAGGCTTCAACTCTTTCGAGGCTTGGTGTGAGTTGCGTCGTTTGGGATATCCTGCATTCTCATCGATCACGGGCGAGGATATCTTCAGCGAGTCTGACGGTACATACGACGACTCTTCGTACACCCCAGGAACCCTCTACACTCCTACAAAGGTTGATTCAGAGGTTGGTAGTGGCAAAACTATCCAACGCTTCAAATATCCAGAGTCTTCGACAAGTACCAACGCTAACTCTCCAGCGCAAAAATTGTTGAGCGTACCAGTATTCTGGGCTGAATAGTAACTATTAAAAAAGAATTAAGATGAAAAGAAATATAATTTTAGCTTTAGTGTCGGTAGTTACAGCCCTTGGCCTAACAGGTTGTACTAAAGTCACTTCAGAAGGACATACCGGCATCACATACTACGCAGCATACTCAATCTACGGCGACAATCCTTGTGAGCACGCAGTAGGCGATGAGTACGTCGACGCAGGTTTTTCGGCTACAATCTACGACGTAGCTTCGGGTGAGTTCATTGATATTACCGACGAGATTGAGGTTGACAATACTGTTGATGGCGAGAACATGGGTATCTATTCGGTTACCTACTCACACACAAATGTTGATGGATTTACATACTCTGAGTCTCGCACAGTATATGTTTACGATATGGATTACGACGGATATGATATATCTGGTGTATACACCACGCAACCAGGTTCAACAATCTCATTTGGAGGAGACACCCCATCAGCATACGAAGGTTATGAGGTTACAATAGAAGCTCCACTACCCGGATTCTTCTATATATCTGACTATCTGGCAGGTCTATATGACGTATATGCTGGCTATGGATCGAACTATGCGATGACTGGTTACGCAACAATGATAGGAGATGAATTCGTAGCACTAAGTTCAAGGGTTCCAGCATGGGGAGACTCGATGGATTGGCTTGAGAACGGCGTATATGACGCAACTAACAAGACCATCACATACGACCTTGCATATTACGATGAATACTATGTATTCCACCTCGTTTTGAAACTAAATGAAGAAGAGTAATTAAAATTAAAACAAAGAAACTATGAAAAATACATTTAAAATCCTAGCTTTGTCGTTAGTCACACTCTTCACATTCTCGTGTGCGAAGGACGATGTGGGCGGCACAGCTACCGAAAGCATGGCTGGTGAGTGGATCATAACATCTGTTGAGATCTACGATACTGAGGGCAATTTCGATTACGATGATTGCGAATACAACGAATGCACATACACAATCCAAACATTCAACACCGCAGCCAATGTTGCAACCGAAATGTGGTTGTACGACGCATACTCATTCCGGCGGTTCCAAGTGAAAGTTAACATCGACCAATCGAGCAAAACTTTCTCTGTTGACCAAGGTGCAAGTTCAGTATTTTTGGACTACTACTACGAAGACGACGACGTAGATGAGGAGTACCCAATTCCATATTACTACGACTGCGAGGTAACTGTTACCGATGGCGCAATCATCACCGATGGTGCAACATCACCAACAGGCATGCCTACCGACGCTATCAAATTCACAGCAGAGTTCAGCGACGACCCAGGCAACCTATACAAATTCAGCGGTTACCGCTACTCAGGCTTCGAATAGCCTAACGAGCTAATCCGAGCGAGCATCGAGCTCATAGGATGATAATAATGATATGCCCCTAAAAGTTTTATAAAACTTTTAGGGGCATACATTTTATTTCAACCTTAAAACAGACTTTTAGTCTACAGACAATTATTCTTAGGCATTCCCAAGCGCTCGATCTCGTTATCCTTCTCATCCTTAAGCTTTTCGTCCTCCTCCCACTCGAAGTGTGGGAATTGAGTTTGTCCGCCCAAGCCAAAGCGAGTGTATGTAATCGGAAGACCACGACGCAGGAACATCTCCTCGTATGCAGTCTTCACCGACAGGGTCTTATCGGCATATCCCGAGCCATAGATATCGTCATTAGCAACCTCCAAGGGGAGCGAGAAGTGATTAATCACCTCCTGCGTATAGTGGTAAAGGTGCTTCGAATCGCTCTTCAGGTTGATCAGGCCATCGTCGGTGAGCATCTGCGCATAGCGCTCCAAGAAGAGGGGCGATGTGAGGCGTTTCTTGGCACGACGACGCTTGAGCTGCGGATCGGGGAAGGTGATCCATATCTCCGCAATTTCGCCTTTAGCAAAAAATGAGTTGATAAATTCAATGCGCGTGCGCAGGAAGCCGACATTCTGCATTCCGGCAGTTGTTGCCTGCTTGGCTCCGCGCCACATGCGTGCACCTTTGATGTCGATTCCAATGTAATTGTGCTCCGCATCGTGCGCAGCTAGCGCCACGGTGTACTCTCCTTTTCCACATCCCAACTCCAAAATAATTGGTTTGTCGTTCCCAAAAAAGTCGCTCGCCCAATGCCCCTTGAGGGGGTGATCTTTTTGGTAAATATCTTCAAATTCGGGCTGCACAAAACAGTCGAACGTTAGATTTTCGGCAAATTTTCGTAATTTGTCTTTTCCCATTTTTATATCTAATTTTTACTTTTCTATGATGCTAACCCCCACAGCTGTAATGCCTTGATAGGTGTGCTGCGGTTGCAGAATAACTCTATACTCTCCGGTTTGCGACCAACGAATATTATCGCGATAGAGGCTCTCGGCAACACCCATCGAGCCGCTGCCCTGTGGCATATTAATGGTAAAATGCTCGCTCCACATAACCCCATTTGGTGCAACTGTGCTAATCATAAGCTGCACCGAATCGGCATCGAAAGTGCTATCTGTACGCAACAGCACTCGCATTTGAACTGACCGATCGAGGCTATTAACATCAAAAGATATTGGCGTAGGAGCAAACCACCCTGCCGGGTCAACATCCTTAACCACAGGCAGTTGCCCCGAAGAACCACAGCTCACCGCACAAAGCAATATGAGTGGCAATATGTATTTTACGATAGGCATGGCCTACTCCGCTTTTTTAGGTTTTGGGGCTTGATTATCTCTCTTCTCACCTACGGTAGGAGCTGCGCCATTAGGCTTAGCTGCACCCTGCTCACCTGCTGCTCGAGGTTTGCGATTGCGGTTACGATTGTTGCGATTATCTCGGCGTGGTGCGCCACCTTCGGATCTCTCACGGGGTTGATTCTCACGACTTTGCGATTGATTTTCCACTCCTTCAACACGCTCTTTGCGCTCCGCACGTGGAGCCCTATCGGCACGCGCTTGGCGCTCTGGACGGTCTGTGCGATCTTGGCGATCTGTGCGATCCTTATCTCTATCGCGCCTATCGCGAGAACCACGCTTCTGATTGCGAGGCGATTTTGCTGTATCGAAGCGAGTGATACTATCCTCCGTAGAGCAGAACTTAGGCTCCTCGGAGGGCTTAGGCATATCCTCCTCGCGCTGCAGTTGATCGACCTTTTTGCCTGTTTTATTGATATTTACAATCTCCCAAACACGCGAGATTGGCAATGTAACCATATTTACAATGGCGTCGCGGCTACTACTGAACGACATTGTGCGTGCCAAAATATCATTCTTAATTAGGTGATACTCACCATCTAAGGCCTGAAGAGGTTCGCGCAATCGTGGGAACTCCTTGCGTGCATCGACATATGTATCGTACTCGTACATCATGCAACACTTCAACTTAGAGCACTGACCTATAAGCTTTTGCGGATTGAGCGAGATCTCCTGCATACGCGCCGCATTGGTGGTAACACTCGAGAAGTTCGACATCCATGCCGAGCAACACAACTCGCGCCCGCAAGGTCCAATTCCTCCGATCTGGCCCGCCTCCTGCCGCGCACCAATCTGCTTCATCTCGATACGAATATGGAAACGCTCGGCAAAAACCTTGATCAGCTCTCTGAAGTCGACACGCTCGTCGGCGATATAATAGAAGATTGCCTTGATTCTATCTCCCTGATACTCAACATCTCCGATCTTCATATTGAGCCCCATGTCGGCAGCAATCTGACGCGAGGCGATCATTGTCTCGTGCTCCAAGGCAATCGCCTCCTGCCACTTCTCGATGTCGTATGGTTTTGCTTTGCGGTATATCTTTTTGAACTCGCCATTGTAGGGGTTAAAGCCCGTGCGTTTGATTTGGCGTGCAACCATATCACCCATAAGCGAGACGGTACCGATATCGTGCCCGGGAGATGACTCCACAGCGACAATATCTCCTACTTTTAGATCTAAGCCATTGACATTCTGAAAGAAAGAACGGCGCGTATTCTTAAATCGGACCTCGACAATATCTGTTGGAAGATTGTTAGGATACTCCCCCAACCAATCATTTTCACGATGCTTATAACACTCTTTGTGCGCAGTTGCATGTGGCTCAGAGTCACAGTTACAGAAAATCACTCCTCTACCTATATCGGGTCTGTTTTTACATTTGTTGTTTTTACAGCTCATTTTTGTTAATTTTGTGTAAAGATAGTAAAAAAAATTTGGCTGCACAAAAAGCTACGCAGAAATCACAGCGACAAACGCATGAAAAAAACTTGCTCATCGCGCTTATGCCGCGCGGGCACCAAGCTTAGCTTGGATCCAAAAACTGTCGTTTTTGACTTTTGTCATGCACTGATTTGCAGCGCTTAAAAGCGCTAACGATATAAAATAATAGATGTGATTTTATATCTATGTCAACCTACGGTTGTCATAAGCAAATCAGCTAGATGAACCTCGATATTAGCTTTGGCTCTAAGCCTAATATCGCAACACTAGCTGCACCCGCGGGGGTGCTATCCCCGCCCGCCGGAGGCATAAGTTGGTGTGTTTTCATGCATTTACCCTACAGAAATCAACGCGCGCTGACGGCGAGAAATTCGTCTATAGAGCAAAATAGCTGCGGTCGATAATCCCACAATAAAGCCGATATAGAGCCCTTGTGGCCCCATGCCGAGGGTAAATGCGCAGAGGTATCCTACTGGGATATTCAGCACCCAATATGCAAAAAAGGAGATTGGCAGGATGATCTTCACATCTTGCATTCCGCGCATAATTCCAATTCCAATGCACTGAAGGCCATCGGGAATTTGAAACAGTGCAATAAATACCAGGAGTATTGAAGCCATATGAATCATCTCGCTGTTGGATGTATATAGCTGGGGTATAACGTTTTGCAGTGCGATAAACGATATTGCTGTGAATGAGTTCCAGACCAAGGCAAGGTGAAAAGCAGCGCTCGAAGCGAGTTTCATACGTTGGAAATCTCGCGCTCCATAGCAGTGCGAAATGCGAATTGTTGTGGCCGAACCAATTGCCAGAATAATCATAAAGGCACAATTCATCATCGATACACCTATCTGGTTTGCTCCAATTATATTTGCCCCAAAACTGCCCATGAGTATCGACGAGATGACAAATGCCGAGCTCTCGAAAAATACCTGCGAGGAGATCGGAATGCCAACCTTAATCAATTTTACCGACTCCTTTATCTCGAGATTCTTAAATTTGAAATTATCAAAGTAGCTGCGGAAACTCTTAACAGATAGGAAGAAGGTGAATATCGTTGCCGCTTGAAGCACTCTCGAGATGAGCGTGGCTAGGCCTGCTCCATAAGCGCCCAATTCGGGTGCTCCCCACACACCATTGATCAGCATGTGGTTTAGAACGATATTTACCACGTTGCACGCAATCACAATACACATGGTCGTGTGAGTGTTACCCAACCCCTCTAAGAACTGTTTGAAAACAAAGAAAATCATGATGGGCACCATACTCCAAACCAGCGTCTTATAGTAGGGGATTGCCATTGCTACAACCTCCTGCGGTTGACCCATGTAGTTCATCAGCGGTATCATACCTATCTGCAAAAGCATCGCAATGACACCGATTAATGGAAAGAGCACAAGGCTGTTACCCAGATATTTAGAGGCCTCCTTCATGCGCCCCTGCACAAACAGCTCGCCCACAATTGGCGTAATGCCAAAGGTAAGACCCATAGCGGCAATGTTGATTAGAAAAAAGACCGACCCTCCAAACGACGCCGCAGCCAAAGGAAGTGGATCATCACCCCCATAGCGACCAACCATAATATTATCGGCAAGCTGCACCACAACCTGCCCTAACTGACTCATTACCACTGGAAGAGCTAGTCGCAAATTTGACTTGTACTCCTGTTTATATTTCGAAAATTTATACATAGGGTGCAAAGGTAGTGTTTTTTATCGAGATTCTAGAATGACACAGGTTGCCACATGGGGTAAAGGCACGAAAATATACTCTCTTACTGCCTCCGGCGGGCGGGGATGGCACCCCCGCGGGTGCGTGCTTTTGCGTTATTGGGCTAAAAACTTTGCAGTTTTTAGATTTTAGAAAGTAATATATTGCCACAAATGAATTTGCTCAATATATTACTCCCTAAAATTTATTAAATACCCTTCAGGCATTTAAACCCAATATCGAGGTTCACCTCGCTGATTTGCTCATGGCAACCGTAGGTTGACATAGATATAAAATAATAGATGAGAGCGTTGAAAGTTTAAGTAGGGTAAAATAATTATTGGTGTGTTTTTAAGAGTGTTATTGGGGATGAGATCTTTTGCTATTGAATTGAAAATATAGTGGTTCTACATTGAGATTTAATAGTGAAAAATATCGCTCCAAGAGCGCTGTTAAAAATATGGCAATAATTGTTTTACACTACTTACTTTCAAAAGATCTCATCTATTATTTTATATCGTCGTAGCGAAGCGAAGAGCAAATCAGTGCACGACAAAAGTCAAAAACGACAGTTTTTGGATCCAAGCTTAGCTTGGTGCCGCGCGGCATAAGCGCGATGAGCAAGTTATTCATGCATTCACCCTAAATTGCCACACAACAAAATCAAAAAAAGCGCCCTATAAATAAGGCGCTTAAAATTTCTAAAGTGTTAACTCCTAGAACTTGTGAGTGATACCCAAGCTGATTGAAGATACCTTTGAACCGAACTCTGCGTTGATTGCCCAAGCTGGATCGAAGTAGTAGTTAGCACCGATATCAAATGAGTTGAAAAGGTCGCTACCACCGTTAAACATAGCAACACCTAGGCGAACACCACCATAAAGGTCAAGCTTCTCAACACCTACGTAGTGATAGTTACACTCAGCAGCCAAGCCAAAGATTGAGCTGTAGAATAGCGCGTTACCACCAAGTCCAAGCTTGTGGTCACCACCAAAATCAAGAATACCATACTCGTAAGATACTGTAACTGGAATAGCATTTCCGCTGCCAAATCCTAGTGTAGCTGTGATGTTGTTTGTTCCTAGGTCGAAAGTTTGAGCCGAAGCTGCTGTAGCAAAGCCGATAAAGGCAACTACCAAAAGTGCAATTTTTTTCATTTTTTTAAATATTAAATTAGTGTTGTATTTAATCTATTTTAGATCACCTTGACCGCATCGGCAGCCTCCTTGACCTTACGGCGAAGAGCTGTCAGATCATCACCATTGGGTGCATATCCAACCACCACCCCCATGCGACGATTCACTCGCGTTGATGGCTTACCGAAGACTCTAACCTGCAGATTTATCTCGCTTGTAACACTCTCTAGACCAGCATATTGAGGCACTGCATTAGATGCCGAAGTAGCTAGGATTACTGCCGAGGCACCGATCTTCTCTTGTGTGATTCTTGGGATTGGCAAACCCAGAGCGGCACGCAGGTGCAACTCAAATTCGTTTAGATTTTGTGTGCCAGCAAGTGTCACCATTCCCGTATCGTGAGGGCGTGGCGAGAGCTCCGAAAAGTAGACTCCATTCTCATCGCTCAAGAAAAATTCAACTCCCCAGAGTCCTGCTCCACCAAGCGCTTGAGTAACCTTTGCGGCCATCTCTTGCGCCTGCTCAAGATGTTCGGGCGAAATTGGGGCTGGCTGGAAGCTCTCGCGATAATCGCCACCCTTCTGCACATGTCCAATTGGGGGGCAGAATAGGGTCTCGCCACTCTTCTGGGTCACCGTGAGAAGTGTGATTTCGCTGTCGAACTTGATAAACTCCTCGATGATAAGCTCCTTGATATCACCCCTGCTACCGTTGCAACCATACTCCCATGCTGCGGCCAATTCATCGGCACTCTTCACCATCGATTGACCCTTTCCCGAAGAGGACATAAGCGGCTTTACGATACATGGAAAGCCAATTTTGCCGGCCGCCTCGACCAGCTCCTCGAGCGACGTTGCATAGAAATATTTAGCCGTTTTCACGCCCAACTCCTTGGCTGCCAGATCGCGAATTGCCTTGCGGTTCATTGTGAAATTCACTGCCTTTGCCGATGGAATGACATCTATGCCCATCGCCTGGCAATCGTAAAGCTTCTCGGTGCGGATAGCTTCAATTTCAGATATTATCACATTGGGTTTGTGGCGGTTAACAACCTCCATCAGAGCCTCGCCATCGAGCATATCGAACACCTCCGACTCGTGTGCCACCTGCATTGCTGGTGCCCCCGAATATGAATCACACGCGATGACATGTTGACCCTTGCGCTGTGCCGCAATTACAAACTCTTTGCCTAGCTCACCCGAGCCCAATAGTAATATTTTCTTCTGCATTTCGAACTAAAACCTAATTTTTTTCTCACACAAAGATAGTATTTTTTTTCAAAATATTACCTTTCGAGCTTATAAAAAATAACTTTTTTTTGTACATTTGTCCTCCAAACTTAACTATCACACACGACAATGATTAATAGCAGCGAGATACAATCTATCATAGCGCTCATCAAGCGTGAAGTTATACCAGCCATCGGCTGCACCGAGCCTATAGCCGTGGCCTTTGCAGTGGCTCGAGCACGCGATATTTTAGGGTGCACACCCGAGCATATCGAGGTGAAGCTCAGCGCAAATGTCCTAAAAAATGCAATGGGCGTGGGAATACCCTCGACAGGCATGACCGGACTGCCAATCGCTATCGCTTTGGGTAGCACCATAGGTCGCTGGGAGTATGGCCTAGAGGTACTTAGCGATGTCACACCCGAAGCTGTCGAGGCAGCCAAGGAGATCATCCAAGCCGGAATTATCGACATATCGCTCACCGATAAGAGCAGCGACAAGCTATATATCGAGGTGAGGCTACAATCCACCACCCACTCCTCGGTGGTGAAGATCGCCACAGAGCATACAAATATCATCTTCGAGGCTAAAGATGGCACAACTATATTAGATCGCAGTTGTGAGAATGAGTCACAACAGCAGCAAAGTGATGTTGAACTATCTCTGCGCAAAGTCCACGACTTTGCGATGCAGGCACCACTCGAGTCGATACGCTTTATCCTGGAGTCTAAACGCCTGAATATGAGCGCTGCACAGGCAGCCCTTCAAGGTAACTTTGGCCACAACGTGGGTCGCTTGATGGGTGGCGATATATTTGGAAAAACCACCTTCAGCAAAATTTTAGCATACACCTCGGCAGCATGCGACGCACGTATGGCCGGAGCAATGATCCCCGTGATGAGCAACTCAGGCAGTGGCAACCAAGGTATTGCCGCCACACTCCCCGTTGTGGTATACGCCCAAGAGAATAACGCCAGCGAGGAGCAACTTATTCGCGCCCTAACACTTAGCCACCTAACGGTAATTTACATGAAGGAGAAGCTGGGTCGATTGTCGGCAATGTGCGGATGTGTGGTTGCTGCAACAGGCTCGAGTTGTGGCGTAACATACTTAATGGGAGGCTCTTACGCCCAGATTACCTTCGCCGTGAAGAATATGGTAGCCAACCTCACCGGAATCATCTGCGATGGCGCCAAGCCCAGCTGCGCACTGAAAATATCGAGCGGAGTATCCACAGCAATCATCTCGGCAGCGATGGCCATCGAGAATAGCTGCGTAGAGTCGGTCGAAGGAATAATCGACGACGACGTGGAAAAGTGCATCGAGAACCTCACAACCATCGGCACCGCAGCAATGAACATCACCGACGACTACGTGCTAAATATCATGACTTCAAAGGGTTGCGTTTAAATGCCAACGGCATTTAACAAATTTTAGTAGCGAACTAGTTGCGCAAATTTATTTGCGGCAACTAGCTCACTACTAAAATCTTAAAACTGAAAGTTTTAAGCCCAATAACCCAATATAATGTGCACCCGCGCAGATGCTATCTGCGCCCGCCCACAGGCAGTCCTAAACATTATAAGCAACCCCTACTCAGTATCAGTATCGGTGTAAGCCTTGAGCAGCTTATCTTGAACATCCGATGGCACCTGCTCATACGAAGCGAACTTCATCGAATATGTCGCAGCGCCCGACGAGAGTGACGAGAGCGAAGTTGAGTAGCGATAAAGCTCTGCCAAAGGCACGCGAGCAATCAAACGGTCGAAGCCCTTGTCGGACTCCATGCCCATAATCATCGCGCGACGATTCTGCAGATCGCTCATCACAGCGCCCATAAATTCGTTTGGCGTAAGCACCTCGACATCATAAATTGGCTCCATGATCTTTGGCCCAGCGTTGCGGAAGGCCTCCTTGAAGGCGTTGCGCGCAGCGAGCTTAAAGGAAATCTCGTTTGAATCCACAGGGTGCATCTTTCCATCGTAGATCACCACGCGGATGTCGCGAGCGTACGATCCGGTTAGTGGACCCTCGTCCATCTTCTCCATGATTCCCTTGAGGATCGCAGGCATGAACCGCGCATCGATCGCACCACCAACTATCGCCGTGTAGAACAACAACTTACCGCCCCAAGGAAGATCTTGTTCCTCGCGACCCTTGACATTCACGGTGATCTCCTTGCCATTGACCTTATAGGTTTTTGGGTCGGGCATATCCTCGTAATATGGCTCAATTACCATATGCACCTCGCCAAATTGACCTGCTCCACCCGACTGTTTCTTGTGGCGGTAATCGGCTTGGGCAACCTTGGTGATTGTCTCGCGATATGGGATTTTTGGTGCGATATACTCGAATGTGATCTTGGCGTCGCGCTCGATCTTCATCTTGAGGATGTTTAGATGGTGCTCACCTTGACCCTGTATGATTGTCTGTTTTAGCTCTTTAGAGTAGTCGACAACCAAGGTTGGATCCTCAAATTTCGCCTCATTAAGCGACTTGCCGATCTTCTCCTCTTCACCCTCCTTGGTCTTGATTGCTGCGCGGTAGCGAGGCTCTGGAAAGACGATAGGGTCGACTGTAACTATCTCATTTGGAGCGCATAAGGTATCGTTCGTGCGAGTTGCCTTGAGCTTGATTGTGCAACCAATATCACCTGCCGAAAGCTCGGTCACCTTAATGCGGTTCTTTCCGGCAACGGCAAAGAGTTGCGAGATCTTCTCCTTATTTCCTGTGCGAGGATTGATGAGCTCCATGCCCTCGGTGATCTTTCCGCGGATCACACGCATGTAGCTTATCTCGCCAATATGTTGTTCGATTTGGCTCTTGAAGATGAATGCCACAGCACCCTTCTCGGCATCTGCCTCGATCTCTTCACCATCGACCGATAGGAAGTTCGGAGCAGCAACAGGACCCGGAGCGACGTTGATTATAAACTCCATAAGTCGCTTAGTACCAATATCATTCTTGCCACTAGTGACAAAAATTGGCATCAAGGCACGAGCCGCAAGACCATACTTCAAACCTAGTCGGATATCGTCTTGCGTGAGCGAACCCTTGTCGAAATACATCTCCATTAGATCCTCGTCGTTCTCGGCAGCTACCTCGACAAGCTCCTTATGCAGCTCCATGGCGCGCTCCATTTGATCTTCGGGGATATCCAACTCCTCACGATTACCATTGGTGTCGGTAAAGCGATACATCTTCATCATCAGCACGTCGATAAACGAATCGAACGCAGAGCCCTGATTTACTGGATATTGAACGATGACAGGCTTCAACCCTGCCGCAGATTTGATACTTTCAATTGCCGCCTCGTAGTTGGCCTTTTCAGCATCGAGCTGACTAATTACACCAATAACAGGTTTCTTGAGCAGACGTGCGTAGCGAGCCTGAATCTCCGATCCAACCTCCCAGCCGCTCTGAGCATTGAACAAAAATATACCGATATCACCCACCTTAAATGCCGAAAATAGACTTCCGCAGAAGTCGTCGGAACCCGGACAGTCGATAATGTTGAGCTTGCGCCCCATGAACTCGGTGAAGAGGATAGTGGAGTAGATCGATCGCTTGTAGTCGTGCTCGATCTCCGTGTTGTCCGATAGCGTATTGCACGCATCAATACTACCCCTGCGGTCAATTACCTTACCCTCGAAGGCCATTGCTTCGGCAAGGGTAGTTTTCCCAGTGCCGGGGGCTCCAATAAGGACGATGTCCTTGATCTCTTTAGTTGCATAATTTTTCATATCTGCTCACTTTATTGGTTAAACTTTAGGTATTAGTCCCTAAAATTAAACAAATATTTTTAAACGTGCAAGCAATATGCTAAAAATTGTACTAAAAAGATTTTTATTATTGGTTTCTATGCGTTTATTACTGCCTTTCTTACTACCCTTCTTACTGCCTGCCATTCTTACTGCCCTAGCAGCGGGCGGCCGCCAAGCTAAGCTTGGATCCAAAAACTTCGTTTTTGACTTTTATTGCGATGATTTGCTCTTCGCTGCGCTCTGACGATATATATAATGTACCAACCTTTTGAAAGTAAACTTTCAGCGGTTAGTACATTACTTAAGTTTCGGAAGTAGTATTGCACTGCGGGCATTGAGTTTTCAACTCAATGATTTTAAAGGTGTTATATATCTCATTCAAGCTTTGCTTGATAAGATATATAACACCTTTAAAATTTTTCAATTCTTATGAATTGAACCCTTGCGAGTGCAATACCTCTCGCGTTTACATGATGTTAAACATCTGAGGCTATACTCTGAGTCTTATTATTTTTTTGTTGATGTTTCGATAGCCACCCCTGACCCCTCCAAACCGTTACAGACTGCTCTCCGCACCTCGGCAATTCGAGCGAGCTCGATTGCGCTCGGTTTGTCGGCAGTTGGAGGGGAATACTGTAGGTGCTGCCGCTGCGGGAAATATATCGGCTCAAGGCAATATGGCAGGTACTTTATTGTTAATAAAATCTACTTCCGAAACTTAAGTACATTATATATATCTATGTCAACCTACGGTTGCCATGAGCAAATCAACGAGGACAAAACCTGCATAACTTTAATGTAACGTCACAAACGTGTAACCTCGGAGTATTGGGATTTTAAAACCTTCAGGTTTTAATAAATTTAGAGTGACTATTAGCGTTGAAAGTTTACTTTCAAAAGATAATAGTCACTCTAAATTTACTATAATCAGCATGATTATAAAAGAATCCCAACACTACGCAACACAGGTCAAAAACGATAGTTTTTGGATCCAAGCTTAGCTTGGCGCCCGCCCGGCGTTAGGGCAGTTGTAAACGCACAGAAAGCAAGAAGCGCACAGAAAGCAAGAAGCGCACAGAAAGCAACAACTACAAATCCTCCAGCCACTCAAAGATCAGATCATAGAGCGCGTAGCGCACTTCGGGCGACGAAAGCACAAGGTCGTGCATTCCCCCCTCGACTACAACTTCGGTGACATTTTGGCCGATGTTGTCGGCATATTTGTCGATATCGGCCACATCAAGCACCGAGTCGCCACGCATATAATCTGCGCTGTAATTGCCCCAGACGCTATTGTCGGAGTACATCACAAGCACGGGGCAGGGGATCTGCAATCCTCGCTGCAGCCTCTTGTGCCCCTTGTGAATCGCGCGGATCCAACCGGCGGTAATGGGCAATGATGTGAGGGTTTTCAGCGCTGGGTCGAACTCCCACTCGCCATCGTATTGCGACGATAATGAGCGAGCATAGCCGCCTACCTCGTCACTTGCGCCCTGCACTTTGCAGTTGCGAAATATAGCCCCAAATCCCGAAACTATCGGCACCCCCACACCCTCGTACAACCCTCCACCGAGGTTCATATCAAAAAAGGGGCTATTGAGAATCAGGGCACTAAATGGCATATTGTCAGCATATTGATCGCAGTAGAGCGATGTGGTGAGACCACCGGTGGAGTGAGCCACAAGGATAATCTCGTCGATTCCCTCGCTATGCATTTGCGCTACTGCCGCGTCGATATCGGCAAAATATTCATCAACCTGTCGCAGGTCCGAAGGGCGTTGCCACTCGCGCAGTGAACGTCCATAACGGCGCAGGTCGAGCGCATAGAACTGCCAAGCGTGATCGATAAATTGCTCGGCCATTTCGCGCTGAAAGAAGTAATCGTTGTAGCCATGAATGTAGAGCGCAGCACGCGATACATCTTCCAATGGCGTGTGTCGCACGAGCGTTGCCACCGCTGCTCCGTCGTAGGCTTCACCTTGGTCGATGGTGAGTTGCTCGAACCCCTCGCCCAAAATATCGGGCACGTATTGCCCTTGCGCCGTGGCACCGATTATCAGCGCCAGAAGTAGCAGTAGATGTTTCATGGCGCCAGCTATTTATGTGCCCTATAGGCCTTTAGTACTCCCTTGATGCGCAGGATTGAGTGAATCAAGGTGTCGACCGTACCTACGCTAGGCACCTCGACATTGACTGCTCCTACGGCACTTCCATCGCCTCGCGACGAGAGCGATATGGAGCGCATGTTTAGCTTCAACACCTTGCTAATCACCTCAGTGATAAGGTTCACCATACCGGGGCTATCCTTCACAACGATGTTAATTGTGACGCGGAAAGCACCCGAAGCCGAAGCTCTCCAAGTTGCATCGAGCACGCGATATGGATAATTGTCGCGCAATCGCGCGGCGTTTGGGCAATCGGTGCGGTGGATGGTGATACCGCTCGACACGGTGACAAAGCCGAAAATGTCGTCGCCCTTAATTGGGTTGCAGCAACGCGCAAGTTTATAATCTAAGTTGTTGATACTCTCGTCGATAACCAGTGCATCGGCAGATTTTGGCTCCTCGCGCACCGCAGCACTTAGCTTCTTGGCACGTTCGGCTTCGAGGGCTGCTGCTGCCGCACGACGCTCCTCGTCGACCTCGCCCGAGATTAACTTTTGAAGAATCTCTTTTATGCCTCCAATATCGATCTTTTGGGTGGCAATAAGTTCGTAGAACTCCATTCCTGTGCGCAGCTTGTAGAACTTGCAGAGGTAGGCCACAGCGTCGTCCATGCTGATATTGAGCTTCCAATTCTTGATTTTTCGCTCCAGCTCCTCGCGTCCGATTCTTGAATTTTTCGCCTGCTCCTCGCGCAGGAATGCCTTGATTTTATTGCGCGCCTTCGACGAGACAACCACATTGAGCCAGTCCGATTTTGGCGTCTGATTCTTTTGGGTGAACACCTCGACGATATCGCCATTTTTGAGCTGCTCGCGGATCGAGGCAGAGCGGTTATTGATCTTACCTCCCACGCACGTCGAACCGACATTTGTATGAATATCAAATGCGAAATCGAGAAGCGTAGCCCCTTCCGAGAGCTTGCGAATATCGCCATTTGGGGTGAATACAAAGATCTCCTCCGAGGCGATCTCGGCATCGAAACGGTCGGCAATCGACTCGGTTGTAGCCTCCATAAGCTCGCGCAAACGACCAAGCCACATCTCCGAAGTTTGAGCCGAACCACTCACACCTTTGTAGCGCCAGTGAGCTGCGATTCCGCGTTCGGCCACAGCATCCATGCGCTCGGTACGAATTTGCACCTCGACCCATTTGCCTGCTGCAGAGACTGTTGCATGTAACGACTCGTAGCCATTTGACTTTGGGATCGAGACCCAATCGCGCATTCGCTTAGGGTTGGGCGTATAGCAGTCGCTCACAATCGAATAGGCCAACCAGCACTGCTGCTTGTCAAATTCCGGCTCGCAGTCGATGATAATGCGGATGGCGAAGATGTCGTAAACGCCCTCGAAGGGCACCTGCTGTTTGCGCATCTTGGTCCAGATCGAAAAGACCGATTTGGTGCGGCTCTTGAGGTGGTATTTGATTCCTGCTTTATCCATGCGCTCGGTGATTGGCTCGATGAATTTTGCGATGAACAGCTTGCGCTCCTCCTCACTTTCGGCAAGTTTCGCCACGATGTGCGCATGCTCCTTAGGCTCTAGATAGCTTAGGGCGACATCCTCCAACTCCGATTTTATGTTGTATAAACCCAACTTGTGGGCAATTTGTGCATATAGATTCACCGACTCCCAGCTCTTCTTGACCCACTTTTCTGAAGGGAAAATGCTAAGTGTGCGCATCACCTCGAGCCTATCTGCTAGCTTGATGAGGATCACACGAGGGTCCGACGAGTACGAGATGATCATATCGCGAAAATTTGCCGCCTGCTCGCTATCACTTTTTAGCTCGATATCCGAAATATTCGACAAGCTCATGGTTATGAGTAATGCCTCTTGGCCAAAGTTCTCGCCGATGTAGTTTTGAATCTGTGCTAGATTTTCTTCATCACCCTTGAGGGCTAAACGAACTACGTCGTGAAGGATTGAGGCGATCGACGAGTTGCGACCAAGGCCAATCTCCTCAATGACTATATGTGCCACACCCACAGCATGATCGAGCATTGGCGAACCATCGTAACGGCTCTCTGCGGCAAGATACTCCGCGGCATAAGTTAGTGCATGATCAACCAATCTCTGGCTCTCGACAGAGAAGTTTGCTCGAACAAGGCTTCTGAATTTTTCGTAACGATCTAGTAACATAACGCTCAAAGATAGTGATTTTTTGTGGATTTTTGAGTTTTTACCGCAATTTTTACTACATTTGACCAGTTATAAGTAGTGTAAAACAATTATTGCCATATTTTTAACGGCACTCTTAAAAACACACCAATAATTATTTTACCCCACTTAACAAAAATTTTACACTGTATGAAAAAATATATTTCAACAACTGGCGAGGAGATCGGCAACTCGGTTTCGCACGGAGTGATGTCGCTAGGGGCACTTTTTTTAATCCCCTTCGTCGCTGTGACAACATACGCTAAAGCTGGGGTGCTCGCCTCGGCTAGCGTGAGCGTATTTGCAATTTCGATCTTCTTGATGTTCCTTAGCTCGACGCTCTACCACTCGATGCACCTAGGCTCGAAACACAAACAGGTATTTCAAATTTTAGACCATATATTTATATATGTGGCCATCGCAGGAACATACACCCCAATTGCCCTCTGCGTGATTGGTGGCTGGCAAGGGATATTTATCACAGCTTTGCAGTGGTCGATGGTGCTCTTTGGGATATTTTATAAGTCGCTCGCTCGCAGGTCGATACCGGCCATAAGCCTCACGATATACCTTGTAATGGGATGGACTGTGGTATTTTTTGCCCCGCTCTTCCTGCGCAACGCCTCACTGCCGCTTATGATCTTGATCCTTGCCGGAGGTGTTTTCTACACCATTGGCGCCTACTTCTACGCAAAAAAAGGGTTCAAATATCACCATCTGGTTTGGCACCTATTTATTAATATGGCCATGGCTTGCCACTATGTGGCTATTGCTTGCTTCTTGTTTTAGGGTGCTGTTTCTTATATTGGGGAGTGCCTCCGGCGGGCGGGGATAGTTGAAAGTTTACTTTCAAATGATCTCATCTATTATTTTATATCGTTAGCGCTTTTAAGCGCTGCAAATCAGTGCACGAGCAAAGTCAAAAACGAAGTTTTTGGATCCAAGCTAAGCTTGGTGCCTGCGCGGCATGAGCGCGACGAGCAAGTTTTTTTTCATGCGTTTGCCCTGCTATTGAGCTAAAAACTTTTTGATTATTTGATTTATTTTTTTAATTTTGTGGTAAGATTCGATATAACCTAAAAGATAAAAAAAGATGAAAATTAAAGTTAGTTTAGTCGTAGCCGTAGTGGCTATGTGCGTTGCTTCGTGCACTACCAGCAACCAGAAACTGGACATTACCTCCTATCTGTCGTTGGCTCGAGAGGGTGTGATATATCCAAGCGGTGAGCAGATGGCAATGCTCGAGGATCTTATCCCCGATCATAATTATGCGCCATTCCCAGCAATCGAGGATCGCACATATTGGGATGCTATTGCCGCTTCTGCCGCGGGGCAAGAGTATCTGGCTCAATCACTTGAGATGTTGCCCAGAGAGCCCGAAGTGCCAATTAGTGATGAGATCTACTATCGTGCTAATCTCGAGGGGCTTCGAGGCATATACAAACCTCGCTATTATAGAACCATGGAGCGCTTGGAACACTTCCTACTTGCCGAGTGTATCGAGAATCAAGGGCGATTTATCGATCAAATCGAGAGATACATCGAGGCGATAATCTCGATGAAGTCATGGTTGCACCCCAATCACGATGACGCTCAAAATAGCGTTATGGAGGGTCGACGTATGGCTATAGATTTAGGGGCTCGAAAGTTTGGATTTGTGCTCTCCTTGTGCCAAACCACCCTTACCGATAAATTGCCCACGCCGCTGCAAGAGAAGGTTCTGTTTGAGGTAAAACGCAGAATAAGCGACTCATATATAGCTAGTTGTAAGGGTGAAGATAATGTAGGCAACCAGTGGATCTACGGAACTAGCAACTGGAATTCGGTCTGTACAAGTGGATCAGTGCTTGCAATTCTCGCCACCTCGAAGAGCAAGGAGGAGCGTGTGGCGGCAGTAGGTTCGGCAATCAACAGCATGGATTACTACCTCTCGGGCTTTAGCCAAGATGGATATTGCTCCGAGGGACTTGGTTATTGGGAGTATGGCTTTGGACACTACATGCAGCTTGCCGATATGTTGTACAACTATAGCGATGGCAAGATCGATCTTTTCGAATTCAATAACCCCGAAAAGATGGTGGCCATTGCTAACTTCCCCAAGAATTACGAAATCCACGGTGGCTTCTATGCCCCCTTTGCCGATGGTGTTACCGCGGTTGCCGATGGTAGCGAGAACTTTGGATATTTGATGGCGGCGATGAGCTATGGTGCGCGCAAACCAAGCTACCTCAACGCTTCAGAATCGATCTATACAGTTATCGGATGGCGTGATGGTGGGGAGCATATCGAGCAGAACACAGCCGAAGAACTTGCTGGGGTGACATTCTTCGAACAGTTTGGCGCAGTGATCTCGCGTGGCGATCAACAAAATAAATTCTCGGTGGCAATCAAGGCTGGCAACAATGGTGAGAATCATAATCACGACGATGTGGGTAGCTACTTTGTATTGCTGGGCGATGATATCGTTGCAGGAGATATAGGTGCTCCATCGTACGTTGCCGGCGCCTTCGATGTGAGCAATCCTGCTCGTTGTTCGTGGGGACACCCTGTGCCACGCATCAACAACACTATGCAGTCGAATGGCAAGGAGTTCGCAGGCAAGATCATCAATACTCAATTCGAGGCAACCAAAGATATAGCAACCATAGATCTAATGGGTGCATACCAAGTCCCCGAACTAAAGAGTCTTGAACGCACGATGATCAACGAGAAAAATGCAGAGGGAAAAATCACAATCATCGACAAATTCGAGGCCGCCGAAGCTGTAGATTTCGGCACCGCAATAACTATAAATGTCGACTATGTGATCGATGGCAATATTATGATTCTCAACACTGGCAAACACAAAGTTAAGGTTGTAGTGACCTCCACAGGTGGCGAAGTGGTGCTTAACGATGAGGTGGTGCCAGTAGAAAAACTACGCAGCGGTCGCAGATCATATCGCATAGGCGTAGAGTTTACAGAGCCTCTTTCTGCAGGATCTATCGAGGTTGCGTATATGCCGATTTAATTTCAGATTCAGAGATTTTATTCTCAAAACCTGAGTCTTTATGGTCACTTACCTTTTTCGGGCTTATAGCAAAACATCATATAACTTACGATATTACAGTAAGTTATATGATGTTTTTTGTTGACAGCATTTCTTGCTACGACAAAGAGAAATGGCACAACTATCGTTTCTCGAAATGCAGAGCAACTCCGCCGCTTGCCAATAGATCAAAGGTAAGTGTGTCGCTTGCCTTCACCTTCTTGGTTGTGATCTTCACATTTGTGCGAGTGCCGAGTGATGGATCGTCCTCGTAGATCGAAACGTTGTATTTAGCACCTGCCTCTAAGAATTTCGAGCAATCTACACTCACTGTGCGAGCATCGTTCGAGGTGATAGCACCTACGAACCACTCATCGCCCGAGCGGCGTGCTTGGATGATGTACTCGCCCACGCGGCCATCGATTGCGCGGCTATCGTCCCAAATTGTTGGGATTGCGCTCCAGAACTCCAACTCCTCTTCGCCACGGTAATGAACTGGCTTGTCGTACCAATGCATAAATTGAAGTGGGCTGTAGTAGATCGCTGGCAAGGCTAATTGGTGAGCTTTGGTATTCTTCACACGTGTGCTGAAGTAGCAGAATGTGTAGTCACCAGCACCGCACAACATACGTGTGTAGGGCAAAATTGTGTTGTGAGTAGCCTCGGGCATCTCCTCGTTTCCTGCGATACCCTCTTGGGTCATAAGGTTAGGATATGTGCGCGAGAAACCTGTTGGACGATACTCATCGTGGATATCCACCATAATCTCATACTCGGCACACTTGCGAACAGCATTGTGCATCCATGTTGTCCAGTGTTGGTTACCAACTTGAACGAAACCAAACTTGATACCCTTGATACCCCACTCCTTATACAAAGGTAAGATATCGTCTAATTGAAGGTACAAAGCACGTTGGTTAACATATACAAATACGCCCAAACCCTTGCTTGCAGCGTAGTCGCAAAGTGCTTTCATATCTAGGTTAAGGCTCTCAACGGTCTTAGTAGCGTCGGAAGCGATACGCATCTCGTCGCCATACCATCTTGCATCGAGGTGGATATATTGGTATCCGCGAGCTGCTGCAAAGTCAACACCTGCCTTAGCACCCTCCATATCAAGATCTGTGCGGAACACCTTACCTGGTTTGATCCAAGCGGTATTATCGATCTCGCATGCTGGGTTGAGGTTCAAAACGATATCGTTGTTGTTGATAAGCTCCACGGGGGTCTCGGCAGCCATAATCACGCGCCAAGGTGTGTCGTATGGAGTGATGACATCGGCACAGTCGTACATGCTTAGCTCCAAGGTCGAAGGGGTCTCTTTCGATAGGCGGAACTTACCACGAGTGTAGTCGACCATATTTGCCTCCAAAAGCGAAACATAGGTGTCGTTTGGCAACTTAAGAGTCAATGGACGCTCAGCCTCGTCGTCGCCCCAATCTTTCAATTCGCGCTCTTTGTAGTGTGCTTGAGCCCATTTTGCATAGTATGCGATAGTTCCCTCGGGTAGAGTGAAGCTTGTGCGCTCGCTGGTGATGTGGATAAATAGTCCATTGACAGCCTCGGGGAAGTGGTATCTAAATGCGATACCCTCATCGTAAGCTCTAACGTCGATATCGAAAAGATATACTTGGCTACGGTTGTATGAATCGTTGGGATCGTAACCCGAGTCATCGCCCTTCAAGAACTTCAATCGCATTGAGTTGTATTTATCTGCGATTGTTGCACGCTCGCCATATAGAGGGCTCCAGCTCTCATCTACGCTCGCGCGCTCAACGCTTTTAAGTGTTAGGTTGTCACCCCAGAAGTTCAACGACTCATTGGGCACGCCCAAAGCTGACTCGATGAGCTCATTCTCGATCTCGACACCCATACGGCTATCTTTGATAATTTGGTTGCCTTTAAACGATACCGAGTAAACAAGCTCTTGACCACCGCAGCTCAATGGCTCTTGATGGAACACAAACTCGAAATCTCCGTTTGGTGAGGTGAGCGTATGCTGCTCAGGTGCAGCAGCCTGCACGCCCAATATTACAGCGACTGCTAGGGCTAAAGTAGATAATAATTTTTTCATTTCTTCCTATTTTATAATTTAATTGTTCGTTGATCTGCCGTGGTAAATGTGCGAGATTTGCGTCCTTTGGTGATCTTCACCTCCACTTGGTTGTCCAGTGCAATCTTGCCATCCTCGATCATCAATACCACATTGCCTCGCTCCGATGCCTCGATCTTCCACTCGCCATAGCTAAGTTGAGTTCCACTACCCATAAAGAGCACGAGCGAACCATCGCTTGTGGTGCGAACCATCGAATAGGCACCATCGGATTTCATATCTTTATATTGCGCCATCTTCAAATCGTTCGACGAGAAGATATAATCCTTTTCGCCCGACTTTGTAGTGACGATTACACCGGCAAAGCTACCTGCCCCAAGCTCATCATCGAAACCTTCGATCGACTCGATACACTTACCATCGGTAGATGTATATGGCTCAAAAACTGAGACAAACGGACGATCCCATGCCTCGCCATTTTGACGCGCGATGAATGTCAAATAGGGCTCATTATAGACGTCGTAAGGGAATACTTTGTTGTCGCGGAACGCCTTACACGCTGGTGAATAGATGCTGATAAGTTCGCGTTCGGCACTGCCCTTCATCCAAAGGTTCATATAGATATCCTCCTGACCATCGGGATAATCCATCTTCCACTCGACCTGGCAATCGCCATCCATCGCGGCATATTTCTCGCCCCACATATAATCAAGTGCATAGAGGTGTCCACCGGCAAAACCAACTTTCTCCTCCTCGATAAGCTCGATTTTTGCACCTTTGACATCCATAATATCCATTGTTTGACCAAGGTTGTGATAGTAGTAATCGTGGAATTTATCCTTTCCATTACGACGAGCCGAACGGAAGATATCTACATAGTAGCCAGCTACTTCACCACATCTTACGGCACTCACCGTACGATTTTGATCACTCATAGTCTCAGGCTCGACGAACGATACATTCGAGTATGTTACGCGTGGATAGTAGCCCTCTTTCTGCTCCGAGCGTGGATACTCTCCCTCGAGCTCGAAGGCGTGGTAGCTCATCATCTCGGTATATTTCGACACTCCGTCGACCATCACTGTGTTGTGCGCTGGGAACTGCGAATAGTACTCCAAGTATGCTGGCTGCAGGTAGTTAGCTCCCTTTCCGGGGTCAGCTCCCAAGACGATACCCTTTCCGTACAACTCCAAGTTGATACCATTTGAGTGCATGTGGTTACCCAACGAAGCGTTGAGCGAGGCCATCAGACCATCTTTACCCCAACCCATACGTTGAACATGCCAGCTAACATTCGGAGCATAGAAGGTTTGAGTGAGGTAGTCGCTAAGCGAGCTTGCAGGGTATTGAGTATCGATCTCGAGTGGCTTGCCTGCGAAGAGCGCCTCGACACTAACCTTTGGTTTGTGCTCTGCAACTTTATCTGCCGAAGGATCCATCATGCGAAGCATCGAAGTGAATTTCGCCTCGGCATCCTTGTCGCCCGATTGTTGAGCCAACATAATCATATACTTGATTGGCTCGGTAGAGATCGCTCCATAGTTAGTATCGCCAAAGCCCACAGTTTGAGAGTTAGGGAACATATATTGAGGCAACATCTCAACGGCCTTGTACATCACGGGGTAGTATTGCAAAATCTCGGTATCGAACGATGAGTTGAAGTTATAGATAAACTCCATCATCGCACCAGTCACACCCTGCGAATAGCCCGGACACTCGGCCCAAACACCATTTGCGGGGTCGTAGCCAAAATCCATAAGCTCGGTGAACGACCATTGGCGAGGCGTTGTAACATTCAAGATACCATCGATATAGTGCTCACGACCCTTGCCATCGCTATACTTCGCATTATCCTCCAAGACCATTGTTGCCTTGAGGATGATGTTAGCTTGGTGAAGGTTCCAGTTGTTTTGTGGCACACCATTTTTGATGATTAGATCGATCCACTTCTTCATGGTCACCTGATATGCATCCATCTTTTCGCTGTGATTAGCTGCGAGGTATGCATGAAGGAAGTCGTAAAGCTCGGCAATATCGGTCAAGATGCTCTCGTGGATAACCTGATAGCAGGTCAAACCAACCAATGTTTGGATGTGTCCATTGTTAAGGTCGATAGGCTCGTTGCGGTAGTACATACCCTGCATATAGACATCGAACACGTCGAAAGCAAACTTTGCATAACGCTCATCGCCCTCCAACCAATATAGGAACGCAGCATCGCGAGCAAGCTCCATAATGCGTTCGTTGATCTTCTCGATGATCACACCAACCTTTGCTTGCGGTGCCCACTCAAAGGGGTTTCCCTCTTTGGTTTTATTTCGCAAATAGAGGCCTCGAGGGTCGTCCATGTATGGAGTGATCTCCTCGATCGAAGGCGAAAGATAGTCGGTAGTATTGTCGCGAGAGCCCGAAAAACGAACCGTCGGAACTGGCGCCGAGCCATCGGCATGCGAGTAGGTTATACCTTTAATATATACATTGCTGCATTTTGTGTTCCAATACATCTGCAGACGCGAAGGCATTAGATCGGGCTTTTCGACATGCTCCTGGACATATTTATCGACTCTTGAGTGAAGCCCATCGACAATGCCTTGTGCCCACGACTCACGTTGAAGCATCTTCTCAAATTCGCCTCGCTCAGGCTCGGTGATGTAGATACGTGGATATCCTTCGGGCAGATCTTCAGGAACAGGAACTATAACTGGGCTATTAGCCGCAGCAGCAACACTTGCAAAGGCTGCAGCAATAAATAGATATACTTTTTTCATTTAATTACTTGGTATAAACTTTGAAATTGTGATAACGAGCCGAGCGAGTGTACATATGGCGAAGACCTATGCGACCATCCTCCAACTTAGCTTTACCCGTAACATCCCACTCATAACATTTGTCTTGGCCATCGCCCTCGACTTGCATATATAGTCTGTAGTCGGTCTTGATCACGGTCACCTTATATGTTACGTCGGTCTTGAATAGGCCAATGCCGTCGTAGCTTGGCTCAACCTCCATATCGTGGAATGTGATATCCTCGGTCACTGGGTATTTGCGAGCACGAATATAATCTTTAGTAGGATCCTCGTTAACCATTGGGAACGCCGCGAAACTGATATGGAAGGGGTCCATATAGTCGTAATACATATGCATCGATGCAATCTCTCGAAGTTCGTTCCACTCGCTAATATCCTTTGAGTATGGAGCCACGCCAATTCCTTGCGCTTGGATGTAGATAATATTCACATTGATGGTTTGGTCGTCGGTACGAGTATATTCAAACTCAACCTTCACATCGCCCTTGAACGAGTCGCTAGTCCACAACACCGCATGGTGAGAGTCGTTGCGGAACTCTGGTCCTGCAGCGAAATCCATTCCTGCCTCCGAGTTCTCGACCGTAGCCACCTTGCCATCGAGGAACCAGTTCTCGTGCCAATCGCCCGTACATGAATCTTCGAATTGCAACTCCCACGCCTTGGAGTTCTTAACATCCTCATAGGCGAGGCTCTCACTGTTTGCACAACTCGAGATGAGCTGCATAGTCGCAAGTGTTAAAACTGCTCTTTTAAAGTAATTTTTTTTGTTTCCCATATTGTTTGATTTTAGTTTTCCAATCTATAAATAGTACACGATACTATATATTATACGAATCTGCCAAATAATTTACTTATATTGTTAGTAACATTTTATTTTTTCTCAATATAATTATTATCTTTGTATTACACAAATGTCAACCAATATGAGATCACTAAAACGGTTTTTCTTCATACTATTACATATAATTTGCTGCACTTCAGTAGCTTCTTCAGCACAAAGTGTCGACAATAAATATATCTTTCGCCAAGTAAATAGCAAAAGTGGACTTTCGGATAATAATATCCGAAATCTACTGATGTTAGCCAATGGATCGATGGTGCTCTATTCGCCAACAATGTTGAGCCTATACGATGGCATTTCATATATGGACAAAAACTTCAATTCGACATTTGTCCCCTACAAAGAGTACTCGACCGATGTTGAGCTGATATCGACCACCGATGATAAGATAATTATTCTCAATGGCGATAGAACATGGTATTTCGACAACAAAACCTTAGCATTTTGCTATCACGACGACGAACTATTCGGTCTACCTTTAAGCAATATCAAGTCGATTATATTTGCCAATGGCAACTACTTCATCTACACAAAAGATGGTAAGTTTCAGCGCTACAATAGCACTAACAAGACAACAACATCGATCCAAGCCCCTAGCGCCTTAGAGGGCGATGTGAGAATGGCAAAATACCAAAACAACATATACATCCTCTCGAGAGGCGGAGCATTAATGCGCTACGATGCTCACCTGAACACATTCACCAATATCATCACCGACCTTATCGAGGATAACCTAAAGGAGATCTCGCGACTCGATATCGAGATTAGCACCGATGGCAATATATGGATTATGTATGACGATAAGATCCGCTGCATCGACGCTGAGAGCTTCACTGCAAAACATACAATATCAGCACCCATCGGATACCAAAGTATCTTCACCAGCATTGCCCTCGACTCAAAAGAGCGGCTCTGGGTCGGCACGAGCAAATCGGACCTATCGATTATAAACATCAAAAATGGAGTGAGACAAGCGGTTAAAATTGAGGTCATCGGCGATGAGAAGATATCCAACCAAGTAGGCATATCGAACATATACACCGACCCCAAAGGAGGCGTATGGATAGCCACCGAGTCGGAAGGTGTATTATATTATCACGAAGATATGTTCCGCCTAAAAACTATCAACAACAGAACCGAGCACGAGGATACCAAATGTATGACAACCGACAAGGATGGAAATATTCTTCTTGGAACATCCAATGGTCTATACTCCTACGACCCTCTGAGAGATATGGTCACAATGCCATACGCGCAATTCATCAACGAAGATTGCATCAGCCTCTATCGCGACCATCAAGACAGAATCTGGCTTGGCACATTCCGCAACGGAGCATACTGCATCGACAAGGGTAAGATACGCAACTTCTCATACCCCGATATGCCCATAATCGAGGAGAGCTACCACGCATTGACCCCAAACTTCAACTGTATTCGTGCCGTGCTCGAGGATAGTAATGGCAACTTCTGGGTGAGTGTATATGGAGGTTTGGCTAGGTTCGACACCAATAGTGGCCAGATTAGCCTCCTTAGTCGGGAGTTTGCCGAGATCGCACATGTTATGTTTGTACGCGATTTGATTCAGGTTGGCGATTTGATATTTGCCAGCAGCAACGACGGTTACTTCACATACAACATCAAGGAGAACAATATAAATGTATACCCCTCGAACTCAGACCTTAGCAACAAATGCAACCAAGCTATAGCCGACAATCAAGGTGCGATATGGATTGCAACAGCAATGGGCCTCAGGGTCATTACGCCCGACAACCAAAGCCAATTAATAACCACTCGCGATGGTCTTCCAAGCAACAACATAATTGCAGTGACGCAAGACAATTTGTCGAACATATGGGCAATTAGCTCAAGCGACGCATCGCGAATCAGCATTCTCTCTCGAGAAAATAGCGCTGGGGGGGGGAGATACAAACTCTCAATCACCTCATTTTCAGCTAGCGACGGGCTGGACGCCGGAATCCTCTTCCCAAAATCTATCACCACCGACAAAAAAGGCAGTATATATATAGGAGGTTCTCACGGCTTTAGCATCATCGACCCCTCGAGCCTATATCAACGAAAGGATAACAATCCGCCAATCCTCACAAACCTATACATCAACAACACACCAATTAGTGTTGGGCAGGAGTATAACGACCGTGTGGTATTGCATCAGGGGATCTCGACGACAAAAGAGATAGTCCTCAACCACGACGAATCGTTTATCTCGTTCGATTTCTCGAACCTCAACTACATCAACCCTAGCCACACCCTATATCGCTATCAACTCGAAGGCTTCGATGCGGAGTGGAAACAGATAAACTCAAAAGAGTCAGCCAGAGCAACCTACACACTGCTAACCCCCGGCAATTACAAATTCAAGGTGGTAGCGGCCAACAACGGCACCGATTGGGATAAGCGAGGTATAGTTCTATCGATCGTGGTAAAACCGCCATTCTACAAAACGACATTTGCATATGTGGTCTATTTTCTGCTCACAATCTTGCTTATGATCTTCTTGCTACACCTATTCAATGCTCGCAACCTAGAGCGCTTAATGCAGCGCGAGCAGATGGAACGCGAGCAGATTAACCAGATGAAATTCAGGTTCTTCACAAATATATCGCACGAGCTTCGCACTCCCCTTTCGCTGATCCTTCTGCCACTGAGCAACATAATTCGCAAAACACCAAAAGAGTCCGAGATCACACCTCAACTGCTTACCATCGAACGCAATGCCTCGCATCTGCTATCGCTTGTCAACCACCTGCTCGACTTCCGCAAATTGGAGATGGGAGGCGAGAAACTGACGCTCACGCAAAACGATCCAAGCGAGATGGTCGAGGCGATTATATCGGATTTCAGCAACTCTGCCGCTGAGAAAAATATTACTCTAAAGATGGACGATATGCTCGAGAGGAAGCTATTCTATTTCGATATGTCGCACATCAACAAGGTGTTTAACAATCTGATTTCCAACGCAATAAAATTCACACCCGAGGGAGGTTGTGTGACTATCACCCTACGCCACACAACCGAAGATTACCTAGTTATAGAGGTTAGCGACACAGGTGTGGGAATATCGAAAGATGACCAAGCACTAATCTTCGAGCGTTTCTACCAAGTTAAAGATCAGGAGCTTCACCTAACGGGATCAGGCATCGGCTTGCACCTAGTCAAGCAATATGTGGAGTTGCATAAGGGTGCCTTGTCGGTTGAGTCGCAATTGGGCGTGGGTAGCACATTCCGCGTTGAGCTTCCAAACATCAAACCTCAAAAGGAGCAAGAGGAGTTGGAAGAGGAGAGCATCGAGGAGCAAGAGCTAATCTTGAGCGAGAATCTAGGCGACCTTTCGGAAAAATTCAAGATCTTAATTGTCGAGGATAACACCGACTTTAGGGAGTACCTAGCAATGGAGCTCGAGTCGCTAAACTACGAAATCTACACAGCCGTAGATGGAGAGGATGGAATCAACAAAGCACGTGCCATACATCCTTCACTGATCCTCAGCGATATAATGATGCCAAAGAGCGACGGTTTCACCCTATGCACCACCCTGAAAAACGACATCAACACATCGCACATACCTATTATTCTTCTTACAGCTCGCACGGCCGACGATGTGCGCTACGAAGGGTATAAGGCTGGTGCCGATGCATATATTTCCAAACCATTCTCGTTCGATGTACTCGAGATCCGCATTCGCAAACTTATCGAAGAGCGCCAACATCGATACGAGAAGATTAAATCTCCACAACAAATTCAAACTTCACAAATCACAGTTAGCTCACTCGACGAGAAGCTAATGGCACAAATCATCGAGCACATCGAAAAGAATATGAGCAATGCGGATTATTCGGTAGAGCAGCTAAGTCGCGATGTGGCAATGCACCGCATGAACCTCTATCGCAAGATCCAGTCGATTGCCGGAATGACCCCTTCGGAGTTCCTGCGCACAATGCGAATCAAGCGAGCAGCACAACTCTTGGAGCAAGATAGTAGCCTCGCGATCGTTGAGGTCTCCGAGATGGTAGGCTTCAACACACCTAAATATTTCACTAACTACTTCAGAAAGATGTATGGTGTGACCCCTTCGGTCTATGTGGCGGAACTTAAAAATAGAGGCTCAGAAAAAAATGAGATAGAATAAGTAGTGTAAAACAATTATTGCCATATTTTTAAAAGTACTCTTAAAAACACACCAATAATTATTTTACCCTACTTAAGTAAGTATTTTGTGTAATTTATTCGTATTAATATTATAGGTTAAATAAATATTATAACAAATTATAAATAAAATACTTAAACATGATGAAAAACTACATCAAACTCTTTGCGCTATCCCTGCTTTTTACGCAATGCGCTAACAATAAAAGTGTTGAGTGCAGCGCTTTGGACTTTTGTGCCGGGCAGGTCTCTCAATCTCTAGAGGCTCTAAAGCCATACGACAACACAATGGTGCCACGCAACGTTGCCCTCGATGGCACATCGTGGAACTTGGTCGAGGTGAAAAAAGAGGAGTGGTGCGCAGGCTTCTGGCCCGGAGTGCTATGGTATAACTACGAATATACTAACAATGCCGACGACTTGAAGGCTGCACAGATCTACACCGAAGGACTCTACGACATCGCAATGGCTCCAGCTTATGACCACGACCTAGGTTTCTTGATCTACTGCAGCTATGGAAATGGATATCGCCTAACTCAAAACGAGGCATACAAACAGGTTGTATTGACATCGGCCGAGAATCTTGGAAAGTTGTACAATCCAAACGTAGGCACAATCCTATCGTGGCCTCGCGAGGTCGAGAAATTTGGTGGCCACAACACCATTATCGACAATATGATCAACCTTGAGATGTTGTTCTGGGCCGCTGAAAATGGTGGTGACAAAACTTTGCGCGACATCGCAATTGCACATGCCGATAGAACTATGGAGGCTCTATTCCGCGAAGATGGCACATCGTACCACGTTGCGGTATTCAACCCAGTTAGTGGCGAGCACATCCGCAGCTGCACTCACCAAGGTTATGCCGACGACACAATGTGGGCTCGCGGACAAACTTGGGGAATTTATGGCTTCACACTATGTTACCGCTTCACTCAAGATGTTCGCTATTTGAACTTCGCCGAGAAGCTTGCTGGAGTATTCCTCGACAAATTACCCGAGGATATGGTTCCATTCTGGGACTTCAACGATCCTAAGATCCCTAACACACACCGCGACGCTTCGGCTGCTGCAGTTGCCGCTTCGGCACTCCTAGAGCTATCGACATATGTTACAGATAAAGGTTACGCAGAGACTGCCGAGAAGATCCTCAACTCACTCGACGCGAACTACCGTTGCCAAAATGCTCCAGCTATCCTTGCGCACTCAACGGGCAACCTTCCTGCAGGCTCCGAAATCGACTACTCTATCATCTATGCCGACTACTATTACTACGAGGCACTACTTAGATTGAAGAGACTCAAAGAGGGTAAAGCCATATAAGAAGCCCTATAACATGTAACAAGATTAAATTCATGCAGAGGTCAAAAACGGCCTCTGCATGCGTTTAAAGGGTATTTGTTACAAATTATATGGTATCTTGTTACATTTCATGAATAGCGCTTAATGTTTTTAGGGGTAAGTTTGTACTACCAAAATAACCTAAATAACATTAACGCCCTATGGAAAATTCGACTATCGCGCTTAGACAAGATGCCCTTATTGCTGAGGTATACCAAGCAAAAAGAGATGTTATCATTGGCTATATATATAAGCGTATCGGCAAACGTTGCGATGCTGAAGATTTGGCTCAAGATGTCTTTATCCAGCTATTGGGATACAATACCCTTCTCAACGAAGTGACCCTAACCAATCTAATCTATACGGTCGCTCGCAACCTTACCATCGACTACCTACGTCGCAATATTCGCAGTAGAAACGCGAGTGACTACCTATTTTACAGAGGTAAGCGTTCATCGTCTATTACCGAGGAGCAGGTGGCAGTCAACGACCTTGCTAGTGCCGAGGATCGATTCATCTTCTCGATGTCGCCACAAAAATCTCGCATCTACCGCCTTTCGGTTCACCAGGGCATGTCGGTAGGCGAAATCGCTTCGCTGTGCAACATCTCTAACCGCACAGTTGAGCACCATATCTACAACTCTCGCAAGGAGATGCGTCAAGCACTTAGTGCGTTTGTTGGCTAAACAACTACTTTAAAACATACATACATGAGATTATCTATACTATTTATAATTTCGCTCTGCATCGCCTCGTGCAGCACCGAAAACACTATTCTCGAGGTAACAGCTCCAGCTAATGCCGACATTACAGGCCAAGTATACGAAGTCCAGATCGACAACCCATCGGAGATTGTTGTATTCGACGCTGAAGGCGCAGAGATTCCATCGCAGGTAACCTACGATGGTAAATTGCTTATATTAGTCGACGTAAAGGCTGGGGCAACCCAAAAGTACACCGCGAAGATAGGCACTCGAGCACAGTATCCCACAATCGCTTGTGGCAAAGTATACCCCGAAAAGCTCGACGACCTAGCTTGGGAGAACGACAAGATCGGCTTTAGAGCCTATGGCGAGCCAAATGCTGCGGTGGGTAATAGGTTATATGGTTACGACATCTTCACCAAGCGCGGTAAATATCCAGTCTTGGAGGATATCTACGCTCCCGAGATCGATCCGTTCAATGCTGCCGAGATGGTTCGTTTGCGCGAGGTTGATGTCGATATGGTTGCATACGAGGAGTTTATCCGCCCAATATCGTACCACCTGGATCACGGCAAGGGAATGGATTACTACCCCGTTGGCCCAACGATGGGTTGCGGAACAGCAGCTCTTGTGGTCGATGGCACAACGATCTACCCCACCTACAACACCAAACGCACAATTTTGGACAATGGACCACTTCGCTTCACGGCTCAAATTGAGTTCGACGCGGTGGAGATCGACGGCGAATCGGTCGTTGAGCAGCGCATAATCACGCTCGACGCTGGCACGCACTTCAACAAGATCGATGTGAAATACATTGGCCTTACAAAACCCACCGAGGTGATCGTTGGTATAGTTCTTCACGATGCTGCAAAACACCAACAGATAGGCACGAACTCGATTGCATACGTCGAGCCGATGCACAGCGTAGGTTGGCAGACATACACCGCAGTACTCTTCAACAACGATATGAGTGCCGAGATTGACCTTTTCGACGAGGCTTCACGCGCAGCACACGGTGGTGCCTACGGACATATCCAAGCTCGAGGAACATACTCACCAGCGTCGACCTTGACATACTACATGGGTGCCGGTTGGAATGGCTGGGAGGTATTCACAAAAGATGATTGGTTCGCACTTGTTCGAAACACTACAGTAAACTTTTAAACAACTTTTAACAATTATATAATAGATGAAACTAAAATTATCACACCCTTTGATGCTCACGATGGCTCTAGGAGTAATGTCGATTAGCAGTGCATTGGCACAAAAACCAACTTTGATCTACACCACAGAATCAGAGAAATGGGTCGAGGCAAAAAAAGCTATCAAGGCGGGTAATGCCGATGAGCAGCAGCTCGATATCGTAGTCTTCGATGAGACTCTCCAAACCGTAGATGGCGTGGGAGGAACATTCAACGAACTTGGTTGGGATGCACTCCAAACTCTTCCTGCTGGCAAAGTTGATGAGGTTATGCAAGCGCTCTTTTCTGAGGAGGGTTGTAACTTCTCAATGGCACGTATCCCAGTTGGCTCGAGCGACTATGCGCTTAGCTACTACTCTTGTTGCGATGTAAACGAAGATTTTGTGATGCGCGATTTCAACATCGACCGCGACAGATATATCCTTATTCCTTATGTTAAGGCAGCCAAAGAGCTACGCCCCGACCTTCAAGTGTGGGCATCGCCATGGTCGCCACCATCATGGATGAAGATCAACAAGCACTACTCTACTCGCGGTGGTGGAATGGAGGGTCGCGACGAAGGAAATAAAATGCCCGAGGGAGCCGATATTTTCAACAACGCTACAGGATTCAACATGCAAGAGCGCTACTTGCAAGCATACGCCCTATACTTCTCGAAGTTTGCTCAAGCATACAAAAACGAGGATGTAGAGCTATTTGCAATCATGCCACAAAACGAAATCGCATACTCTCCAAACTGGCCAAGCTGCACATGGAGAGCTGAGGATATGGCATACTTCATCGGAAAATTCATGGGTCCTCAATTCGAGGCTGACCAGATCGACACAAAAATTTGGTTGGGCACAATCAACTGGTCGCGTCCTGAGTATTGCCGCACAATTCTCGACGACAAAGATGCATCGAAATATATCGCAGGTGTAGGCTTCCAATGGGCTGGCGAGCGCGCATTGCCAACAATCAGCAAGGAGTACCCAGATATCAAATTCATGCAGAGCGAGAACAAATGTGGCGAAAACGAAAACGATTGGACATCGCTCGAGAACTCATGGAAGAGCGTAGTTCACTACATGAGCAACGGATGCAACATGTACACATATTGGAATATGGTTCTCGACCAAGACGGCAGCAGCGCATGGGGCTGGCCACAGAACTCATTGGTTGTCGTAGACCGCGAAAGTGGAGATGTTAAATATACCGAGGAGTACTACCTCTTCAAACACTTCTCGCACTTTGTGCAACCAGGCAGCCAGATGTTGAAGGTATCCGAGGGCAAAAACCACATCGCCTTCAAGATGACCGATAATCGCACAGTTCTGATGGTATACAACCCAGAAGAGGAGGCGAAAAACTACAACATCAAGGTTGGTGATAGCGTAATCGCAGTAGAGTTAAAGGCAAAATCGATTAACTCAATTGTGATCTAGGGGAATATTGGGCTTTTTGCAGGTAGCAGAAGGCCCAATATTTACATTAGAAAAGAACTAAAACTTACATACAACTAAAATCATTAACCGAGGATTCACCGGCTTCGTGCAGGCTGAATCCAGTAAAAAAAGCACTATGAAAAAAACTTACGAAGTACCTCTTATTGAGGTACTAGAAATTGAGATCGAGGATGCGGTATTGCAAACATCTGCCACAGGCATCGACTCATTCGAAACAGACACAGCATGGTAATTAAAAAGTAGAAAAGAGAAAATGAAAACAACAGTAAAATTTTTATCGGCCCTACTTTGCGCAGCTGCCCTAGTGGGATGTACCGAGGATCTTGGATCAGATCTTGATGTAAACGTTGATGGCGCAGCAGCCTCGACGCTCAACGTAACTATCGACTCTGCTGCAACAAAAGTATCGCTCACCGATGCCGACTCAGAGATCACCGTTGAGTGGAAAGTGGGCGACAAAATCTCGTTCTTCAACAGCGATGCATACGTTTGCGACTTCGAGTGTACCAACGCTTCGGGCTCATTTGCAATCGTAGGCGATAGCGAGCTCTCATCGGGCACATACACAGTAGTTTACCCAGCAACAGAGTCGCTCGACGATCGTGGCCAGACCGACGGAACTACCCAAGTGCAAGATTCATCGATCGCTCACCTTGAGGATGTAATCTACCTTAGCGGTACAATCGAATTCGATGCCGAGACTTCGAACTCGCTCAACATGTCACACGACATCGCGCTAATGAAGATCAGCTTCTCTCCCGAGACTGCCGATGCAATCCCTACCTCTATCCAATTCAGAAATGGCGACGAGGGCACTTATACCCTAAATTTCGATGATGTTGACGCTGCAGCTGTCTACACATCATACATGGTTATCGAGCCATGCGAGGCAACTTCGCGCACTTTGACATTCGCTATCACATACGAAAGTGGCGTCGAGGAGACATACTCAGCAACTACCAGCAAAGCATACGTAGCAGGTACATGCTACACAGCAGGAGTTGAAGCGCTTGAAGTTCTTCCTGTAGCAGGCCTGTGGGCAGAGGAGTTCGATTACTACTCTTCTAGCACTATCACTACTGGTACTAACTCTAGTGCTACAAACGACAACTTCAAATTCCTTTCAGGTAGCAACAACATTAACACACCTACCCAAGATGGTTACTTGAAAGTTACAGCTATTAGCGGCAACTACAAAAGTTCACAAAGCAAAGGGGTAACAGTAGGTGGAGAGGCATGCACATTCACAGCATACTACCGTACAGATATCTGGGGCGTAAACGAGGCTACATGCCCACTCAACGCAAACGAGTATCCATATATAGCTATCCACCTTGACCAAAACGTAGGCAACGCCTACGGTGTTAAATACCAAGAGCTTAACTTAAAGGTCTCAGCTTCATCAGCTTCAGGCGGTACTAGTGTTACTAAAGGATACTATAGCTACGATGATTTTTCAGACGCCGCTATCACCCCAATCTCCCTTAGCGATGGCACCTTCATGCTAGTCTTCGACATTAGCCAATATGGTATAAGCGCGATTACTACCGACCTTGCCTATGCATCTGATTACGACACTCCATCTGAGCTATCATTCAACTACTTTATGTATGGATATGATGGCGAAATGACAGCTCCTACATACAACCTATACAGCGTTCAAACATTCGCTTCGATGGACGACATCAACGCTTATATCGCAAAACAAGATAGCGACGTGACAATCGAACTAACATGCACCGATGATGTAAGCGGATACTTCACCTCGGGCGAAACTGTAACTATCACCGCTGTAGCATCTAACGGTGCAGCTGTAAATTGGACATCTAGCGACGAATCGACAGCAACAGTCGCTGACGGCGTTGTAACATTCCTTGGATCTGGCGACGTAACTATCGCCGCTACAACAGCTGATGGTATGGCTTCACGAAGCAAAACTTTCACCTCTGCTCGTCTAGCATACATCGACGGCGTTGCTCAACTCAACAACGACGCTGCACTTCAAAAGTTCATCACCGACTTCAACGCAAGCAGCTCAGACATGGCATCTTGGGGATACGATGCAATCATCACTAATGATATCACAGCTAGCTCGTCGTTCACATACAGCATGGGTAGCGGAGGTATCAGCACCTTGCTTTACTCAGGAACTTTCGATGGTGGTGGCCACACAATCTCGGGAATCACTAAGAGCAGCGCAGGTAACTACTTCGGATTATTCGATAGCCCTGCATCAGGAACAGTTATCAAGAACCTTACAATTGCAAATGCTACAATTAGCGGCACCAACCAAGTTGGAGCATTCGTAGGTCAATCAGCATCGAACGTACTTATCTACAACTGTCACCTTGTAAATAGTACAATCTCAGGAGGACAAAGTGTAGGAGGTATCGCAGGTCGCGTTAACTCAGGTAGCACAAAAACCGGTTTAGCTTCTGGTATTATCTATTGTACTGTTGATAGCGATTGTAAGATCACGGGATCAGATACTAACACCGGTGGTATCGTCGGCCTTCAATCTGCAGTAGTATTAGGTTGTGTTAATAATGGAACTGTCACATCTAGCAAATCGGCTGGCTCAGTTGGCGGTATCACTGGAAATGGTACTAACTCAATAGATGTTATCTGCTGCTACAACACTGGTACAATCACAGCTACAGCCGCTGTTGATTATGTAGGTGGTATTATCGGTAATGCAAACAATGGATCTGTAGTTAGCGGATGTTACAGCATTGGTACATTCAACCTAAATAATAATACTTGTACATATGTTGGTGGTATCGGAGGTCGTATGGCATACCCTGCAAAACACATAAGCAACATTTGGGTTGATTACAACAACGGTGAAGGAATTCCTCTATATAGCGCTCCTACAACATATAGTAGTTCTACAGAATACGTTGAAGACACAAGAGTAACATCTCTCGAGGAGCTATATACAGCTGCAAATGTAGAGTATCTCAACGACGGTGTTGCCGCAGTTGAACAAGAATACTTAGTATCTGGTGGTAACTGGGGAGCATCTGGCGACTACAACGCAATGACTCCATTCATCGGTGCTTACCGTTTTGAGCTTGTTAATGGCAAGATCGCGATCGTTGAGCAGTCCGACGTTACCGATATCGTTAATGCTTACAAATAGTTCTAAATCAAAAATTTAGGTTTGGGCTTCGGCCCAGCCTAATATATAAAATGAGTATTCTGGCCAGCCTCGCAACAAACGCTAAGGGGCACAAAAATGCGAGGATTACACTTTTTTTTATAAAAAATAAGATATTATTTTGCAGTTTTACGAAAAATCACTAACTTTGGCTAGGTAAAATATGCTTGTTATTCGTATTTAAATTATGTACAACAAAATTGTCATTGCGCGCTTTCGACCATAACCATTGAGTTGGCAAGTTATGATAATCAAAAGCGAGACTATGTTAACTGTGTGAACCACAGTGATTTGACAAACTAATTTAATACTAAAATAAAATGAATTTAAAGAGAGTTATGCCAGTCCTATTCGGATTTTTCGTAATGGGATTTTGCGATGTAGTGGGTATTGCAACTAGCTACGTGAAAGCAGATTTCGGATTGAGTGAGACCCTAGCGGGCTTCATTCCATCGGCAGTGTTTATGTGGTTCTTGCTTTTGAGTGTGCCCATTGCGCTGCTAATGAATAAGATTGGTCGCAAGATGACTGTTCAATTGAGTAATGTAGTCACATTCCTTGGAATGATGATTCCGTTCTTTGCATATACTTTCAGCAGCACAATGATTGCATTTGCGCTCTTGGGAATTGGTAACACAATGTTGCAAGTGTCGCTCAATCCACTATTGACAAATGTGGTTAAGGGTGACTCACTTACAAGTTCACTCACTGCAGGTCAGGTGGTTAAGGCTATCTCGTCGTTCGTAGGTCCTTTCATCGCGATCTTCGCAACGGCACAACTTGGCAACTGGCAATATCTGTTCCCAATCTTTGCTGCAATCACCTTGCTCTCAGCACTTTGGTTGATGGCAACACCAATCGAGGAGGAGCCTTCGGAGGGCGGTTCTTCGATCGGTAGCACCTTCTCGCTGCTTTCAGACAAGAATATCTTGTTCTGCGTGCTTGGAATTGTTGCTGTTGTGGGACTCGACGTTGGTATGAACACCGTTACCCCTAAGTTGCTCATGGAGAGCGCTCGCGGAGGTTTGGCCTTGGAGCAAGCTAGCTTGGGCTCGAGCGTCTACTTCTTGTGTCGTACAGCTGGTGCTTTCGTAGGTGCTATTCTGCTAATCAAGATGGGCGACAAACCATACATGCGTTGGAACATGTTGGGCGCAGCAATAGCTATGGCGGTGTTGTTCTTCGCAAAGGGCCAAGTGATGAACTTGGTATTTGTTGGAGCTATCGGATTCTTGGCATCGAGCATCTTCGCGGTGATTTTCTCGCTCGCAATGAAGGCTCGCCCAGACAAGGCTAACGAGATCTCGGGATTGATGATCACCGGTGTTTGCGGTGGTGCGATCATTCCTCCATTGATGGGCTTCGCGGCCGATAGCGTTGGCTCGCAAGTAGGTTCGCTTATTGTTCTTTCACTATGCGTGCTCTACCTATTAAGTTGTTCGTTCCTGGTGAAGACCAGCGAAAAATAAAAGTAAATCACGGAGAGATTCAAAAACTCCACATTTGGTTTGGTTGATTTATTTAGAAGTTGAGGGTGGTTCCTTGGCTTCGGGTTGGTGAACACTAATTAACGTTTCAGTTCTGCTGATGTGTTAATTTTTGTTCATCGATTTTTTTTGTGGGTACCTGTCTGAGCTTGAGTCTTAGTTTGAGTCTGAGTTTGAGTCTGGGGACGTTTCTTACAGCCTCCGGCGGGTGGGGATAGAGCGCACCAAAAAAGCCATTGGCGGCGGAGCGAAAAAGCCACTTATAGCGGAATGGAATGTGCCACCTGTGAGGGAGTGGAATGTGCCACTTTTGGCGAGGGGCGGCGCTTCTCTGACGGAGTGAAATGTACCACTTGTGCCACTTGGGTTTTGGAGTTGATCGAAGGTTGGCAGCCCACGATATAAACGAAGAAGCCACCCCGAAGGCTTTCACCCACAAGATGGCAATAATTGAAAAATAATTTACAACTTTACTTTTGGATGTTAGCAAAATCTAGAAGTAAAATGAATTTAAAACACTTTCAATTATGGTCACAAAAGTACGACTTTTGTTGCAGCTTTGCAAGAGCGGAGCCTCGCAACGCAGGGTAAACGCATGAAAAAAAACCATACAAACTTGCGAAAATACCCATAAATTAAAATGTGTAATTCGCTAAAAATAAGCTAATTATAATTTGTATATTTCGCTAAAATTTTGCATATTTATTTGATTTATAACAAGTTAAATAAAAATATGAGTATTTTAGATTTCGCAATAAGCGTAGAGGATTTTCGCCAACCATGGAAGGTTCGGCATTTGTCAACAGATATAATCTTTATCACTGTGGCGGCGGTGATTTGTGGGGCTAAAGACTGGGAAGATGTCGAAGATTTCGGCGACTGCAAGGAGGAGTTTTTCAACAAATATCTCGCTCTGCCAAATGGCATTCCGTCGCACGATACCTTTAATCGATTCTTTTCGAGTATCAAACCTGAGGTGTTAGAAAAGCAGTTTGGTATTTGGGTAAAAACCTTGTGCTCAGAGCGTTCCGAGATAATATGCATAGATGGCAAAACGATCTGCGGAGCTAAAAATGAGGGTCGTAGTATCTTTCATATGGTGAGCGCATTTTGCCACTAATTTGGAGCATATAGATTGCACAAAATGGGCTGGTATTCGCACCTTAGTAAAGGTTGTTTCGGATAGGTATATCAAGCGCGAGAAGCGTCAAGAGGAGAGTTCTGTGAGGTATTACATCTCGTCATTAGATGCAGACCCACAGCGATTTAGCAATATAATAAGATCTCATTGGGGTATCGAAAATTCTCTGCACTGGATGTTAGATGTTTCCTTCGGAGAGGACGCATCACGCAAGCGAGCGAAAAACTCGGCAATGAATTTTTCGCTCGTATTTAAGGCTGCTTTGGCAATGCTGAAGAAGTATCGAGTCTACCCAAACAAGCGAGATATTAGCATTAAGCGAAAACGAAATGTTGGCGGTTGGTCGGACAAACATTTGATTGCTATGATGGGGATGGAGGTTGATTAATTTTTTTCGTGCGTTTGCCCTGTAAACTGACGTTATTGTTTTTTATTTTCAGATGCTTTTTACTATCTTTGTTGTTGTGTAAACTGCTAGAATTGAAGGTGATCTTTATTCAAAGCGGAGATCTTTAAAAGTATAATATCATGGCAAAGTCAAAATTGCAAGAGAAGATAGAGCAGATGCGTCGCGAAATTGGCGCCGTTAAGGATGGTGGTAGCCTGCCAAATGATAGCGAAAATAGGGCAAGCGACAGTGGGTGCTATACGCACACAAGCAGTAGCAAAACGGTAAAACTTGCCGATGGCACCATGATGAAGTGGTGTAGCGATCTTAATGCTGCGTCAAATGTGCGAGCAATCCAATATCCTAACGAGGATGTTTATTTGGGCCAAGTGGATGGTAAATTGCCACATGGCTATGGAGTTATGTCGCTAGCCTGGCGGAATGAGCTCAAAAAAGGTGAGTTTGTGCAGGGCAAGCTCAATGGAGCTTTGTGCGCTCAAAGTGACGCCTCGGGTCACTATATTGGGGGTTGTAAAGATGATCTGTTCGACGGAATTGGAATGAGTTACTCTCGCAGTCAGGAGCATGAGGGCGATATGTTCCTTGATTACATCGGTGAGTTTAAAGATGGAGAGCGTGCGGAGTCTGGTATCACCTTCACCCATAATAACCTCTACTTTGATGTTCTCTATAAAATGACTATTGAGGATAGATTCTCCGCCATTAGGTTTGCCGACTACTCTACCTATTGCGGTGAATTTAAGGAGGATGCATTAAACGGTTTTGGCCTGTTTAATGGTGTGGATGGCAGCCAATATAGAGGCGATTTTGCAGAAGATATGTGGCATGGTAAAGGTCTCTATTACACCAGTCAAGGCAATAAGTATAGTGGCGAATTCAAAAATAACCGCTTTGAAGGTAAAGGTACTATTTGGCAAACTAACGGATATAAATATATCGGAGATTTCAAGAATGGTCGCGAGCATGGCCAAGGCAAAGCCTACTTTCCCGATGGCAGAATCTACACTGGTTGCTTTGCTAATGGTAAGCCCACACCTGTGGGGCGACTACGTAGCGGTATGACCCAATACAATTATCGTTATAATTGCGATGAGCTGCAAGAGGTAGATCTGTTTGTGGAGTCGCAATGTGGCAACTATAAAAATGCACATACTAAGAGCTATTTTGGGAAGGTGAAAGATCAACTTTTCCATGGCGTTGGCCATGCTATATATCTCAATGGCGATGAGTATCTGGGCGATTATCAAAAGGGCGATCGATCGGGATATGGCACCCTCGTTTATGCCGATGGTTCTCGCTATGTGGGCGAATTCAAGGCGGACAAGAGGTGCGGATTTGGTGTTATGGAGCTAGACGATGGTCGCAAGTATATCGGTGAGTATAAGGATGATGAGCGCGAAGGATGGGGCGTATACTACTATAATGATGGCGTGAGATACTGCGGCGAGTGGCGTGGCGATAAAACTATGGGTCGAGGATGCTACATTCGAGAAGATGATACTATCCTATATATTGGCGATATTGTGGATGGCTCCCGAGAGGGTCATGGTCTGTTTTGCCCCGTAGATGGAGGTGGCTTCTATGGTGATTTCAAAGACAACAAACCTAATGGATTGGTGTTGCGTTCTTTCGCCGAAGGCGAGAAATTCTTTGGGGAGTTTAAGGATTGGAAACCTGTGCGCTATGCCGATGCGGCGAAAAGCTATAACGTGGTGCAGCAGCTGAAAAAGTTTACCGATGCCGAAGCCTACGAATTTGAGCAAAAGATGAAAAAGGGGATCTACAACGGCCTGATGGAGATCGAAGAGCAGAGCCAGCAGAAGGTCATGAGTGGATTCGGAGTGCTCAAAAAGGGCAGTGGCGCATCCTATGCCGGCTATTTTAAACTTAATTTTATACATGGTCAGGGCATTTTGCAAGATGCTGATGGCGATATATATTGCGGCGAGTTCAGTGTTGATAAGAAACGTGGTGTTGGTTTCTGGCTCCAGAAGAGCGGGTTGAAATATTTTGGCGAATTTATAGATAATCAGCCAAATGGTTTAGGGGTCTCATACTCACCAAAAGGCTCTGTCTACGTTGGCCAATTTAGAGATGGCTCAATAAACGGTATGGGGATAAACTTCTGGGCCGATGGCCGCATATATGTCGGGCATTTCAAAGATGGAAAGCATGTGCGATCTTAAAGAAACGTGAGATCAGAAATTATGAAACCGACATGACGCTAGCGCTTCGCCAAAAAGGATGAAAATTTTGAGTATCTTTGTGCATACACATTTAATGCTCGAAGAATATGAGAACAATACCCTTTAACCAAGTCATTGCCAAGGGCTGTGGCTTGGACGTTCACAAGAAAGAGATTGCAGCCACAATCTCAGGTGACCAGATTACAACTGAGACTCGCAGTTTCGGGTCAACAACAAGTTCTTTGACAGAATTAAAAGATAACTACTCACGCCCCACAAATTCCACTATAAGTCACATCAAAACAACACAAATTACAAGTTAATATTGATCGAATTATTTGCATAAGTCGCTGAGATTTCGTATCTTTACACTCGGAATGAAAGATGCAGGATTAGATATAGAGCAGGCGTTGCGACGTCGTTTGAATTGGGGTAAGGGTGCTGAGACGAAGAGTCAAAATGCTTCCGAAAGTTCCATTGTCGATGAGATAGACAATCGCTTTACGAGTCTCAAAAAGAAGATCTCGTATCGCGATAGAGTCATTGCCGAGAGCCGAGAGATCATATCTAATCGCGAGTCGACGATCGCCAAGAATGATGCAACAATTGCCTCCAACAAGGAGCGTATCAACGAGTTAGAAAAAGAGAATGCAAAACTAAAGGCTCTTGCCAAAGAGCATATCCCCACTCCGACGCTCACCTCGAAGAACAGCTCCGTGTCACCCTCAAAGAACCCACTTGGCATAGCCCAAACCAAATCTTTGCGTGAGAAATCAAGCAAGAAAAGTGGCGGTCAAATGGGGCGCGCGGGAGTCACCAAAGAGTGGTGTGAAACACCCGACTCAATCGAGGGTTTGCAAGCACCTACCATCTGCCCATCGTGCGGCAAGAATATCGAGGATCTGCCACAATTCGAGGGTGAGCATCGT
>JAWXTD010000010.1:0-48533 GCA_044433805.1 Rikenellaceae bacterium | reverse complement strand
ATGGTGAGCGCAAGGAGTTTGGAGATAGAAAACCATTCGGTGAGCGCAAACAATATGGTGAGCGCAAAGAGTTCGGCGATAGAAAACCATATGGTGATCGTCGCCAAAAACCTTCAGGAGCGCGTCGCTGGGAGGATCGCGCAGAGCGTCCAAGCATCACCGATCGCCAAGATCGTCCTGTAAGCACGAACTACCCAAAATACAACCCCAACGCGCAGAGTGGCGAGATGCGCCTGAACCGCTACATCGCACAATCGGGACTATGTTCACGCCGCGAGGCTGACGAGTATATCTCAGCAGGCTTGGTGTCGATCAATGGTGTAGTTATCAAAGAGTTAGGCACAAAGGTTATGCCCGGCGATGAGGTGAAATTCAACGACGAGCAGGTGAAAGGCGAAAAAAAAGTTTACCTGGTACTCAACAAGCCTAAAGGGTTTGTAACATCGTCAGACGATCCGCATGCCGACAAGACAGTTATGGACTTGGTACGCAACGCTTGCACCGAGCGCATATACCCTGTAGGACGATTGGATAAAAATAGCCTTGGAGTGTTGCTATTCACAAACGATGGCGACCTAACTAAGCAACTCACACACCCTTCACACCGCAAGAAAAAGATCTACCAAGTATCATTGGATAAGGCAGTTACACGTGCCGACTTCGATGCTCTAGCTTCGGGAATCACACTCGAGGATGGCGAGATATATGCCGACGAAATCTCGTACGTTAGCGAGCAACGCGATGAGGTGGGTCTTGAGATTCACTCTGGACGCAACCGTATCGTACGACGCATGTTCGAGCACCTAGGCTACAGCGTGCAAAAGCTTGACCGTGTGTACTTTGCAGGTCTCACAAAGAAGAATCTTAAGCGAGGCCAATGGCGTTTCCTAACCAACGAAGAGGTGGAAAGATTAAAATCTGGCCGCTACGAGTAGTGCAAAGTGAAAATAATTGCTAACTTTGTCATAAATATCAAATTAAAAAATATAGTTAATTATGTTCAATTTACTTAATGCATCGGTTGATACCGATATTACAATCCAAACAGATGCCGCTGCATCGACCGAAGTTGTAGAGGTTAGTGGCGATCTAGTAAAACCTGAGGCTCCATTCACCGAGGCTATCGGCCCATTTATCCTTCCTGTACTTATGATCGCTTTTGTGTGGTTCATCATGATCCGCCCAGAAAACAAGCGTCGCAAGGAGATGAACAAGTTCCGCGAAGGCCTTAAAAAGGGTGATAAAGTGGTGACTGCCGGAGGAATCTACGCAATTGTGAAAGAGATCAAAGATACTACCCTACTTGTGGAGGTTGACAGCAATGTCACTCTTCGTGTCGACAAAAGCATGGTTGTAGCTGATAGCTCTGCAGCACAGAAATAGTCGTTGGCATTGCCATATATAAATAGAGAGTAATAAGTCATTTGAACTTATTACTCTCTATTTTACTATTATTTTCTCGCTATTTCGTTTTGTAAGAACAACGATATTTTCCTTTTGTAAGATTCATCAACTTGCTTTTAATCAAGTTTTTACGAAGTGGTGAGAGGTGATCGGTAAATACCTCTCCTTCGATATGATCGTACTCGTGTTGGATGACTCTGGCGGGAAGTCCCTCGAAGAGTTCGTCGTGCTCCACAAAATTCTCATCTAAATAACGCATGCGGATTGCCACCGGACGTCTTACATCCTCATTTAAGCCCGGAAGGGATAGACACCCTTCGTTAAATAGGTCAGTCTCTTCGGACTCCTCGTAAATCTCGGCATTCACAAATACCTTTTTATAGTCGGCAAGCTCAGGATTATCATCAGCCCAAGGGGTGCAATCGACAATAAAAAGGCGGATGTTTTTGCCTATTTGAGGAGCTGCCAAGCCCACACCAGCACAGTCATCGAGCGTTAAGAACATATCGGCTACGAGCTTCTCAAAATTTGGGTAATCCTTGTCAATATCCTCCGATATATTCCTTAGGGTCTGCGATCCGTAAATTACTATTGGGTATATCATATTTTGTAAAATTTATTTTGTTTTATAGCTTGCACTCTCCATATATCCTTGCAGAATAATTGTGGCTGAAACCTTGTCTACCAGCGCTTTATCGCGACGAGCCATCTTACCAATCCCGCTATCGAGGATTGTTCGCTGAGCCAAAACCGATGTAAATCGCTCATCGTGCAGTACAACCTCCTTTGCGGGGTATGCTGCCTTGAGGCGAGCGACCAACGGTTCGATATAGCGCCACGTTGCCGAGGGCGCGCCATTCATCTGCGAGGGTTTTCCCACAACAATCGTCGTGACATCGTTAGCCTCGAAGTACTTTGCAAGCCAACGCTCTAGCTCCTTAGTTGGAATTGTATCGAGCCCACCAGCTATTATTTGCAAGGGATCGCTTACTGCGATCCCTGTGCGTTTTGTACCATAATCTATAGATAGGATTCTTCCCACGTGGATAATTATTGAGCGTTTGCCTTCTTGTAAAGCTCGCGGAACGACGATGCCTTAGCAACCATATCGTAGATGTCGCTAATTGTGATACGCTCCTGCTCCATTGTGTCGCGATAGCGAACCGTTACGGTATTATCCTCCAAAGTTTGGTGGTCAACGGTGATACAGAATGGTGTTCCCACTGCATCTTGACGACGGTAGCGCTTTCCAATAGAGTCCTTCTCGTCGTACGCTACGTTGAAATCATACTTCAAATCGTCGATGATTTTGCGTGCAACCTCGGGAAGACCACCCTTTTTAATCAATGGCATAACGGCAACTTTGGTTGGAGCCAACGCTGCAGGCAAGCTCAAAACTACGCGGCTGTCGCCACCCTCCAAAGCCTCCTCTTTGTAGGAAGCAGACATAACTTGTAGGAACATGCGGTCCACACCAATCGATGTCTCAACAACGTATGGCACATAGTTTTGCGATGTCTCAGGATCGAAATATTGCAACTTCTTACCAGCAAATTTTTGGTGGCTACCCAAATCGAAATCGGTGCGTGAGTGAATACCCTCGACCTCCTTGAATCCAAAGGGGAAGTTATATTCGATATCGGCCGCAGCATTAGCGTAATGAGCCAATTTATCATGATCGTGGAAGCGGTAGTTCTCGTCACCGAAGCCCAAAGCGCGGTGCCAAGCCATACGGCTATCTTTCCACTCTTGCCACCACTTCATCTCCTGGCCCGGACGCACGAAGAATTGCATCTCCATCTGCTCGAACTCACGCATACGGAAGATAAATTGGCGTGCTACGATCTCATTGCGGAACGCCTTACCGATCTGTGCAATACCGAATGGAAGTTTCATGCGACCACTCTTTTGCACATTGAGGAAGTTTACGAAGATTCCCTGAGCGGTCTCGGGACGAAGGTAGATTGTGTTAGCGCCATCGGCCGTAGATCCCATTTGTGTCGAGAACATAAGGTTGAATTGGCGAACATCTGTCCAGTTGCGAGTTCCCGAAATTGGGCAAACTACCTCGCAATCGATGATGATTTGCTTCAACTCATCGAGGTTGCTATCGTTGAGTGCTGCGGTAAAACGCTTGTGCATAGCATCGCGCTTTGCTGCAATATCCAACACGCGCGCAGATGTAGCGCAGAATTGCTCCTCATCAAAAGCCTCGCCAAAACGTTTTTTAGCCTTGTCGACCTCCTTTTGGATCTTGTCGTCTTGTTTTGCTAACCACTCCTCGACTAGCACGTCGGCACGGTAGCGCTTCTTTGAATCTTTGTTGTCGATAAGAGGATCATTGAATGCTCCAACGTGTCCCGAAGCCTCCCAAGTGCGTGGGTGCATGAAGATTGCAGCATCTAGACCAACGATATTTTCGTTGAGTTTAACCATTGAATCCCACCAATAACGCTTGATGTTGTTCTTAAGTTCAACGCCATTTTGGCCGTAATCGTAAACGGCACCAAGTCCGTCGTATATTTCGCTCGAAGGGAATACAAAACCGTACTCCTTGCAGTGAGCAACTAACTTCTTAAATAACTCTTCCTGTGTCATAGTTAACTATTTCTTTTTATTTTGCTCTTTTTGTAATCTCTCTTGCTCGGCCATTAGCTCCTCGTAACGAATTTGGAACTTCGATTTTTTGCCTCCTTTTTTCTTTGCCGAGTTGTTTTTGATGATTGCGTGAATCTTCTCATCGTCGATCATATTGCGAATAATCATCGTTTGACCAATTGTCAACAGGTTGGCTAGCAGGTAGTAGAAACATAAACCACTAGAGTAACCATTGAACCACAATAGCATCATCGCAGGCATCATATATACCATCATGAACTTCATTCCAGCCATTTGAGGTTGGCTTGATGCCGATTGTTGGTAGTTGATCTGCGAATAGATGAACATCGAAACGGCCATAAGCAGCGCAAAAAGCGATACGTGGTCACCATAGAATGGAATGTTAAATGGCAGATTCACAATGCTATCGTACGACGAAAGGTCGCCAGCCCAAAGGAACGACTCGCCACGAAGCTCAATCGACGCGGGGAAGAAACGGAACATCGCAATGATAATTGGCATCTGGATAAGCATTGGAATACATCCGCCCATTGGGTTGATTCCCGCTTTCTTATAGAGCTCCATTGTTGCTTGTTGACGCTTCATTGCATCCTCCTGCTTTGGATATTTTGCTGTGATGGCATCTACTTCTGGCTTGATTACTCGCATCTTACCCATTGAAAGGTAGCTGCTGTAGGTCATTGGCGAGATCAACAATTTAACTCCAATTGCCAAAATAAGGATAATCAATCCAAAATTCGAGATATATCGACGTAAGAAATCGAAGGTAGGAATAACCACAAACTTGTTGACCCAACCAAAAATTCCCCAACCAAGTGGCACAATCTCGCTCATTCGCAAATCGCCATGGCCCAAATCATTTAGACCTTTAAGGGTGCTATATTTGTTTGGTCCAAAGTATAGGGCGAAGTTATACTCTTGGCTTTCGGGGCCATATGGAACTGTCATCTGCGAAGAGAATGTTTTGATATATCCCGAATACTCCTTAGCGGTTGAGTAGCTGATCTTTGCGTAGTTGAAGTTGTGAGGTGCGATGAATGCCGATGAGAAGTATTGTTGCTTGAATGCAATCCACTCGATACCGGTCGAGATCTCCTCGCTCTTGCTATCGTCGCTCATGCCTAGATCCTCGATTGAGCGCTCATCTTCGAAGTGGTACGAGATTGTTGTATACATATTCTCGTTCTTGAAACCACGCTCATTTTGGTAGCTAGTATTTTGCCAGTTGATGCCAATTGTCGATTGATTTGCCATAACTGGAGCCATATTGCGAAGCTTTACATCGAAGTCAATCAAGTAGTTACGGCTATCATCCTGGCCATCGTAAAGTGTGTATGTATACTCTAACGCTGCATCAGCACCGAACTCCAAGAGGAATGTCAAACGCTCACCGCCCTCAACACTTTGAATGGGCAGAGCCACAAAGTTATAGTCGGTAGTGTTGACCTTAACATTATTAAAACCATTTCGAATGTAGAACTCAAAATCCATCTTAGCGCTCGCAGGGTCGAAAAGCTTAACTAGCTCTGTGCGATCCCCCTCGGCCCACTTTGTATATTGCTTTAGGGTGACATCCGAGACCTGCGCACCACGCGAAGTGAAATCAACCTTCAGCACATCATTCTCCAATGTGTAGCTTTTAAGTTCGTTGGCCATCGCTGCGGTTAGAGCCTCGCCCAATTGATTGATGCTCTTTTGACGCTCAAGTTGCTCTTTTTGCTCCACCGACAGGCTATCTAGCGCTGCCATTTCGAACTGTAGGTCTGCCGCTGCTTTTGCATCAGCTGCCGCCTTAGCTTGTGCTTCGGCTTGCGCTATGGCCTCAACTTTTGCATTGTATGCAGCTAATTCAGCCTTGTATTTTTCTTGCTCCTTCGAGCTATAAAAAATGTATCCACCCAAGAGTAGGACTCCTAAAACAAGGGTGATAATCGTATTTTTATTCATCTATTCGTCCTCTCTATTTTTGTGCATCAAACTCGAGTGCCGCCTTCACAAATGCCACAAATAGTGGGTGTGGCGTTAGCGCAGTACTCTTATACTCAGGGTGATACTGTGTTCCTACAAACCATGGGTGATCCTTAACCTCAACCACCTCAACAAGGCTAGTATCGGGATTAACTCCTGTTGCAATCATACCATTTTGCTCGAAGAGCTCGCGGAAATTGCTATTGAACTCATAACGGTGGCGGTGACGCTCAACGATCTCCTTAGCGCCGTAAGCCTCAGCGATTTTCGAACCCTCCTTAAGTGAACATGTGTAACCACCTAGGCGCATTGTGCCTCCCTTGGCAGTGATCCCTTTTTGCTCCTCCATGATGTCGATAACCGGGTGAGCGGTCATTGGATCCATCTCGCTTGAGTGTGCATCGCTATACCCTATAACGTTGCGGGCGAACTCAATCACTGCACTTTGCATACCAAGGCAGATACCCAAGAATGGGATTTTCTGCTCGCGGGCAAACTTAACAGCCTCGATCTTTCCCTCAATTCCACGATTTCCAAATCCTGGAGCAACCAAAATTGCAGCCTTGTCACCCAATTTTTCGGTAACATTTTCAGAGGTGATCTTCTCTGAATTTACGTATGTCAATTTCACCTTGCAGTTGTTAACGGTTCCGGCGTGGATAAACGACTCACAGATTGATTTGTATGCGTCGGGGAGCTCGGTATATTTACCCACCAATGCAATCTCGATTGTGTGCTTTGGGTTCTTCACTCGATCAACAAACTCGCGCCAACTAGTTAGGTCAGGTGTTACGCCTGTCTCTAACCCTAGTTTCATACAGACAACCTCGTCGAGATTTTGCTCGTGCATCTTTAGTGGCACCTCATATATAGTAGGTACGTCGAGCGAGGCCATAACTGCATTTGCATCGACATTACAGAATTGAGCAACTTTGCGCTTCACGGCTGTCGATAGTTCATGCTCGGCACGAAGAACCAAGATATCTGGCTGAAGACCATTCTCCAAGAGCAACTTAACAGAGTGCTGTGTTGGTTTGGTCTTTAGCTCGCCCGATGCTGCCATATATGGAATCAAGGTAAGGTGCACCAAAATTGTATTTTGATAGCCCATCTGGTAGCGCAATTGACGCACCGACTCGATGAAGGGTTGCGACTCGATATCGCCCACTGTTCCACCGATTTCGGTGATAATAATATCATATTCGCGTTTTTGCGCTAGTAGCTGAATGCGTCGTTTGATCTCGTCGGTGATGTGGGGAATTACCTGAACGGTCTTTCCTAGGAACTCACCTTTACGCTCCTTTTCGATTACATTTTGGTATATTTTGCCCGTTGTAACGTTGTTTGCCTTCGAGGTGTGAATAGATGTAAAACGCTCGTAGTGGCCCAAATCTAGGTCGGTCTCGGCGCCATCCTCGGTTACGTAGCACTCTCCATGCTCATATGGGTTCAAGGTTCCCGGATCCACATTGATATATGGATCGAGCTTTTGGATTGTTACAGAGTATCCTCGCGCTTGAAGAAGGCGAGCAAGTGATGCTGAAATAATTCCCTTACCAAGCGATGATGCAACACCGCCGGTAACGAATACATATTTCGGTTTGTCTAGTTTCATATATTATCTTGTAGTTTGTATTCTTTTTTTTGCGAGAGACACTCTCTCCAATTTTACTTCTTACTCTTAGGCCTCTTGGCTATCGATTAGTTTTACCTTTTCGATTGTCTGCTGCATTTCGTCCTTTGCCCTTTGGATCTTCGCCTTCACATCGGCGATCATCGACTCGGCACCTTTTGAGTTGGCGAAGAATCCGATGTTGTTCTCAAGCAAGGCGATATCGGCCTCCAATTGGCGTACCTTATTATATAGTCTCTCGCGCTCGCTCTTCATGCGTCGATCGCCCGAGCCTTTCATTGCCGAAACTTTCTCCTTGAAACGATTCATCGAACGGTCGCGCTCCGAACCACGAAGTGTCGAGAACATCACATCGACAACCTCTTTGTACTCCTTCTGGATAGCATCTTTCTGTTTGATGGGCACAAAACCGATCTCGCTCCAACGACGTTGGAAATTCTTGATGGCATCGAAACCACCCTCCTTGATATCGAATGCTTTCATCTCCTCGAGTAGGGCTTTTTTCGCCTCTAAGTTGCTCTCTTGCTCTGTGTCGCGACCTGAGAAGTGTTGCGATTTACGCTCGAAGAAGATATCGCAAGCGGCTCTGAAGCGCTTCCAAATTTGATCCGAATAGCGACGTGGCACAGCTCCGATCTTCTTCCATTTTGCTTGTAACTCCAAAAGAGCATCGGTTGTAGCCTTCCAATCCTCGGAGGTTTGCAGCGACTCTGCAGCCTCACAAAGTTCGGTTTTAAGCTCCATGTTGTGATCCATCTCACTCTTTGCCGATGAGTAAAATTCGCGTTTTGCCTCGAAGAATTTATCGCATGCCGAGCGGAAACGCTCGTAAATTTTGTTGTTATCTTTCTTGGGTGCAAAACCAATACTTTTCCAAACCTTCTGCAATTCGAGAAGTTTGTCGCTAGCCTTGTTCCAATCCTTGCGTGCTGATAACATCTCGGAAAGTAGATCTTCGGCCTCTTGGCAAAGTTTTGTTTTAAGCTCAAGGTTTGTCACCTGCTCGGCCTTCATCGACTCGAAGTGCTCTTGGTGAAGCTTGTTGATTCTGCTCGATGCCGAACGGAAGCGCTCCCAAAGTGCCTCTTTGAACTCGTTTGCTACAGGGCCTGTCTCGTGCCACTGCTCGTGCAACTTTTGAAGTTTGCGGAACGCCTCGATGATCGAAGGCTCGGTGCACAATGCTTCGGCCTCTTCGCAAAGCTCAGTTTTTGCTGTTAAGTTGCGCTTCAAATCCAAATCGCGCAACTCTTTATTTATCTTGATAAAGTTGTAAAAATTCTCGATATGTAGGTTGTAGGTCTCCCACAAATCCTTGACATTCTGCAACGGCACCAAACCTATATCCTTCCAGCGTTGTTGCAATTCGCGGAAGCGAGTGAATGTATGGTTGATAGTCTCGTCGGAGTTGATAAGCTCCTTGAGCTCCTCAATCACCTCGAGCTTAAGCTTTAGGTTCTCCTCCTTTTGTTGCTCGAGTGATGCGAGATACTCATCACGCTCTTTGCGATATAGCTTAAATAGATCCTTAAGTTTGGTCTCTGCAGCATCCGTTGGTGCTACGAACTCCTCCTCAAGGCCACCCTCTTCGATAAAGGTCGCACGAAGTGCATCAACCTCAGAGCGGTGAATCTTGTAGAATGCAATCTTAATTGACTCCACACTTTGGCGCAGTGATTGAACCGTTTCATTTTGCAGAAGGGTCGCAAATAGCTCTACGAGTTCTTCTTTGCTCTTTGCATCGAGCGAATCGTCGCAAGACTCTTGATCTTGATCTTGCTCTTGCTCTTGCAAGATATCTTGCTCCAGGCCGCTAGGCTCTGCAAACTCTGAGGCTTCATCTGAGGCCTGTTGATCTGAGATCTCTTCGCTCTGAATGGGCGCAGGATTCTCTACTTGGGTTTCAGTCACTAGGCTCACCTCGGTGTTGCTTAGTTGCGTATCTTCAGCTGAGCTGACTTGCTCCTTTGGAGCAGAAAGGATAGGATTTTCAGTTGCCATCTTTTGGTCTATTTAGTTAGACTATAATTTATAACTCGCAAATATAGTGATTTTTTTCTTGATAAGGCTAATCTTGACTCTATTTTTTGCATTATTTATAACTAAGTGACCTTTTTGGGGAGCTACGATTTGCTACTCTTCAAAAAAAAATGTATCTTGTGTGCAATTTTTAACACGGCTCGAAAAGGGCTACTAATGCGTAAAAGCTAACTATATGATTAATACACTAATGATGGCCGATCACTTTACGCGGCCAATTGAAAACCCGGTGCTGAAATTCCTGATAATTTTAGCCATTATCCTCTTCGCTCCACTTCTGCTCGATCGGCTGCGTATCCCTCATATTTTGGGGCTTATTATCGCCGGTGCCATTGTGGGTCCTTTTGGATTCAACCTCATTTTGCGCGACGATGGAATTATCCTCTCGGGTACTGCCGGAATGTTATATTTAATGTTCCTGGCGGGTCTAGAGATCGACTTCAATGAGCTTATGCGCAATCGCGTGCGGAGTATTGTTTTTGGATTGTTCACCTTCTTGATTCCCTTGGGGTTAGGTGTGGCGACAGGATTGTACATTTTAGATTTCTCGCTTGTTGCCTCGCTGCTGCTAGGTAGCATGTTCGCTTCGCACACTTTGGTGACATATCCTATGGTGGCCAAGATGGGAGTGAAACGAAATCGAGCCGTGACGGTTGCCATTGGCGGCACTGTTGTCACCGACACGCTGGCTCTGCTCGCCCTCTCGGGAGTTGTCGGAATGGCTAAGGGTGCTGTGGATGCTGCTTTTTGGATCCAACTTGCCATTTCGGTGGTTATCTTCTCGGTGGTTGTAACACTTCTTTTCCCGGTTATTGCCCGCTACTTTTTGAAGCGTGTTTCGGACGGGCTCTCGCAATTTATCTTTGTTTTGTTTATGGTCTTCCTTGGAGCGGCATTGGCCGAAATCGCTGGTCTTGAGGCGATTATCGGAGCCTTCTTTGCTGGTCTTTCGCTCAATCGTTTGATTCCGCAATCATCAGCCCTGATGAATAGGATTGACTTTGTTGGTAACGCTATTTTCATTCCATTCTTCTTGATTAGTGTTGGAATGATGATTGACTACAAGGTCTTTATTTCGGACTGGACAACAATCATCACAGCTCTTGTTATGACAACAGTAGCCCTAGGATCGAAATATTTGGCGGCCTACTCCGCACAAAAAAGCTTCGGTTTTACGCGCAACGAACGTACATTGATATATGGACTAAGTAGTGCTCGTGTTGCTGCGACTCTGGCCATGGCGCTGGTTGGTTATAACTTAATTGTGGCTATTGCACCCGATGGCTCGCAGGTTAGATTGCTGGGCGATGTGGTGCTCAATGCAACGATTCTGATGATCTTTATCACCTGTACCGTGGCGTCGTTCTCGGCACAAAGAGCAGCCCACAAGATATCGATGAGCGAGGCGATAGACCTCAACGAGGAGGACGACCAGGAGCATCGCCTATTGATCCCGATCTACAACGAGGAGGCAACCGACGAGCTAATCAGCTTTGCCCATCTGCTCACGCCCAACACCGAAAATAATTTGGTCTCCGTTGCCGCAATTATCGACAGCGAGGGCGACCAACAGGTGCAGGTAAAACGCTCGCAGAAGCTCTTCGAGAGAGCTATGCAGTGCTCGGCAGCAGCCGAAAGGGTTGTCGACACATGCTTGAGGTACGACACCAGTTATACGCATGGAATTCTCAACCTATTGCGCGAATACAGCGTCTCGGACCTTCTGCTCGATATCGACTCCAATAAGTTTGTCAAGGAGTCGCTGCTGCGCAAAATTTCGCATAACGAGATACACAATGGCGATGTCACAACATTTGTCTATCGTTCGTGCCAGCCCATTCAAACCATTAAACGACAGGTTATTGTGATTCCACCAAATGCTGAATTGGAGTTTGGTTTCCGCAGCTGGATCACCAGAATATGGAGCCTATTGAGCTCTACGGGCGAGAGTGCATTGATTTATGCCAATGCTGCTACTTTGGAGGTTATTGAAGGGATAAACAAAAGCGTTCCGGTGAAGATCGAGACTCGCATCTTCGAGGATTACAAAGATATGCTGATCATATCATCTGACCTGCAGAGCGACGACGGACTTATATTTATAATGAGTAAACGACTTAATCCATCGTATCACGAAAGCATGGAAAACATATCGCGTTACATCGATAAATACTTCAATGGCGTAAATTTTGTTTTAGTATACCCCTACCAACATGGTGTCACCTCGGGAGTGGTTCACGACGCTTCGAATCCAGCTTCGGTTAGTGCCGTTTCGAAGATCGAAGACCTTGTTGAGGGTGTAATTGGAAAGATTATTCGCAAAGGATAGATTGCAATTTATATGCTGATAATCAGCGTGTTAGCTGTTAACTAAATAACACCTAAAAAAAATTGCAAAAAATAGAATCGAGTGTTAGGAAATTGAATCTATTTTATATACTTTTGCATCACATTCATAATTTTTAAGCTAAAAATGTGTGTGTTTCAACGAGGAATATTAAAAAATATTTAATTAAAACAGATAGTATATGAAAATTTTAGTTTTGAATTGCGGTAGTTCGTCTATCAAGTACCAAGTAATTGATATGGAGGGTGGTGCTGGAGAACTTTTAGCAAAAGGTATTGTTGAAAGAATTGGTCTACCTGAAGGTCATCTTGAGCACAAGGTAGGCAAATCGAAATTCGAAATCCTTCAACCAATTCCTGACCACACAACAGGTATCACACTAGTGCTCGACGCTCTTTTGGATGCTGAGCATGGAGTGCTTTCGTCACTCGACGATATTAAGGCTGTTGGTCACCGCGTTGCTCATGGTGGTGAGTTCTTCCCCCAGAGTTGTATTGTTGATGAGGATGCAAAGGCTAAAATCACATCACTATTCGAAATCGCTCCACTACACAACCCAGCTAACCTCGAGGGAGTACTATCTATCGAAAAGGTGTTGCCGGGTGTAAAGCAAGTAGTTGTTTTCGACACTTCGTTCCACCAAACTATCCCTGCTACTAATTATATGTATGCGCTCCCACGAAAATACTACACAAAGTATGGCGTACGTAAATATGGTTTCCACGGAACAAGCCACAAATTCGTTGCTCAAAAGGCTGCCGAGTGGGTTGGTATCGACTTCAATAACTCGAAGATCGTTACTTGCCACGTGGGTAATGGTGGTTCTGTTACTGCAATCCTCAATGGTAAGTCATACGACACATCAATGGGATTCTCTCCTCTCGATGGTTTGGTAATGGGTACTCGCTGCGGAAATGTCGATGCTAGTGCAATCACATTTATCGGCAAGAAAGAGGGCATGAGCTACCAGGAGATGGATTCGATGATGAACAAAGAGTCGGGCGTTTGGGGAATGACCGAGAATCTTTCGAGCGATATGCGTGATATTGACAAGGCTTACGACCAGGGTAATGAGCTAGCTATTGTTGCTCGCGACATGTACAACGGCCGCATCAAGAAATTTATTGGTCAATATGCAGCTTCGATGGGCGGTTTGGATTTGATCGTATTCACAGGTGGTGTTGGCGAGAACTCAGACGCCTTGCGCCAGCAAGCTTGCGAGGGTCTAGAGTTTATGGGCGTACACTTCAACACAGAGCTAAACCGAGGCTTAAGAGGCAAGGATATGATCCTATCGACACCAGATTCGAAAGTGAAGGTTGTTGTTTACCAAACAAACGAGGAGTTAGTTATTGCAACAGACACATATAACCTACTAAAATAAAAACTTAAAAACTTAAATAAAAATGGCAATTGAACATTTAGATCAGATTGTAGAGGAGGCTCGCAAACGCGGTAAACGTCGTTTGGCTGTTGCCTACGGACAAGATTCACACACACTCGAGGCTGTATACGCAGCATACCAAGAGGGATTGGTTGAGCCAACTATCTTTGGTGAGAAGTGTGTTATCGAGAAAATTTGCGAGGCAGAAGGAATCGACGTCAACGCATTCAAAATCATCGACGAGTCGTCGGATGTTAAGTGTGTACGTTTGGCCGTAGCATCGGTTGTAGCGGGCGATGCCGACGTATTGATGAAGGGTTTGGTTTCGACAGATAAATATATGCGCGGAATCCTTAACAAGGAGGCAGGCCTATTCCCACCACGCGGAGTATTGAGCCACGTAGCTATCATCGAGATGCCTAACTACCCTCACCTACTTACAATCTCAGACGTTGCGGTTCTTCCACTTCCAGATCTAAAACAAAAGACTGTTCAAATCGGATACTTGGCTCAAACAGCTAACCTTTTGGGCATCGAGAAGCCAAAGATCGCTTGTATCGCACCATCGGAGCAACTTTTGCTAAACGTAACATCATCAACCGAGGCTGCTTTATTGGCTAAGATGGGTGATCGTGGTCAATTGGGTAAGGTAGTTGTTGATGGTCCTTTGTCACTCGACGTTGCCCTTTACAAGGAGGTTGCAGAGCACAAGAAGGTGACTGGTTCGTCAATCGCAGGAGAGCCTGACTGCTTGTTGTTCCCTAACCTTGAGTCTGCAAATGTATTCTTCAAGGCTGCATCTCACCTTTGCAATTGCGAGCTAGCTGCTATGGTTATGGGTACTAAAGTTCCTTGTGTACTCACATCGCGCGGTGATTCGAGCAAAACTAAGATGTACTCTATCGCTTTGGCTTGCTTGGCTGTAAAGCACTAAGATACAAATATTTAAATACTTTAATTCGGGTTTCCTATGAGCTACTATATCCTAGCAATAGATCCGGGTTCAACTTCAACAAAGGCTGCTTTATATTGCGACAAGCAGCCTTTGTTTGACTTAATGATAGAGCACAAAGCCTGCGACCTGGAGTGCTACGACTCGATCACCGACCAGTTCGAATGGCGACAAGATCTTATCCTCTATCATCTTGAACAAGAGGGGTTTGACCCCTCGATGCTCTCGGCCGTAATTGGTCGCGGAGGCATAACAAAACCTGTCGATGGTGGAGTCTACGCAATAAACGACAAGTTGTGGCATGACACAAAATATGCCGCAATGGACCACGCGTGCAATCTAGGAGTGCTAATTGCTCGAGCCATTGCCGATCATGTGGGTATTCCAGCCTACACGGCCGACCCTGTTGTACTCGACCAGATGCAACCCATAGCACGAATAAGTGGCCACCCACTAATCCCTCGCACTTCAATATTTCATGCTCTCAACAGCCGAGCTGTAGCACGCATTCATGCTCGAAATATGGGCAAAAGTATTGAGCAGCTGAATCTTATCATAGCTCATTTAGGAGGTGGCGTCACAGTTAGCCTACACTCAAAAGGCAGAGTTCTCGACACCTACTGCGGAATGGGTGGTGACGGAGCATTCTCGCCCGAGAGAGCAGGAAGAGTAGCTGCCAACACCCTAATTGACATATGTTATTCGGGCGAGTATTCGCAGCGAGAGGTGCACAAAATGATAGTAGGCGAAGGCGGATTTGTAGCTCATTTAGGCACAAATTCAATGATCGAGGTGATGCAGATGATCGAGGCGGGCGACCAAAAAGCACAACTTATCGTCGATGCATTTATCTACAACGTCGCAAAGGATATTGGAGCCCTAGCAACATCCGTATCGGGCGAGGTCGACGGCATAATCATAACCGGAGGAATCGCTCATAATCAGTATATTACAAACGAAATAGAGAGCCGCTGCAAATTCATAGCACCAATATATGTACACGCTGGCGAGAGCGAGTTAGAATCATTGGCACACAATGCACTCTCGGTGCTCACGGGCGAGGTCAAGGCCAAAGAGTACGTCTAGTCTCAGAGACTAGGCAAATGTATGAAAAACTTGATCTTTGTAGTGCACCTCGATATTGAGTTTAAAACTAACTGCAACCCACAACGCTACCAGAATCAATAAGAGGATAATTCTCATGCATTTACATTGAATTAAAAGTATAAACATTTGTTAGTTTCAACTTTTTAACGTAATTTTGAAATAGCTTAAATTGTTGATTTAGGAAATAACGGGTTCTTCTCCTAAAATTTGAAACTAAATATTAGAACCTACCATGATCTACTAACCCAATAAAACTATGAAAAAATTGAAGTTTTCAGCAATGTTACTAATGTTGTTACATGCAATGTCGTGTTCTCATTCAATAGATCAAAAAACGCCAGAAACGTGCGTTAAGTCAATGTTAAGAGCTATTACAGAAGGTAATAATATTGAGGTAATACAATGTACCGATTTATCATATTTAAGTTCCGATATCCCTGAAGTAGCAGAAATAGAAAAGGCTGCTTTTCTAGCCATATCAAATAGCCTTGCTAGCTCTACACCATATCAATTTATGGCGCCAAAATACATAAATGATTCAGTTGCATTAGTTATTGCTAGATGGCGCTGCAAATATGCGCTCGACAATGATAATTTTCCACTTGAGGGCTTTGCATTTGAAGTTGTAAATCACGAAAATAAATGGTATGTGCGCAATGAATCGATCTATAATATGAAATTTGATAAGTTGTACACCCCACATGGTATAGGCGGATTTGACTTTGGTGTAAAATATTCTAATATACAAGAGGGCATAGTCAATCTTTATGACAAAATAAAAGTAGACGAATATTTCGACGAGATGGATGATGTGCACTATAAGCGCTACACTTTTTATCTAAAAAAAGAGGCAATATTCAGGGTCGTAACAAACAAAAATACATTCGACGAGAACAACGGGATTAACGCTTTAACTATACTTTCACCAAAGGTAGAGACAACGATAAACATTAGCCTCAAAGATAGAGCAACGAAATTAATCGGAATGAAAAATGTAAAGTATATTCCTGAATTCTGGACCTTCATAATTGACGATTATGCTATCACAGTGGAGGGACTTAGCAACTCCTTGGTATCACGATCATATTCCATTCCGGCAGATGATAAAGGTGTGGTTAATCTTGAACTAATAAATTCTGATTTCAATAGAAATGCAAAAATAAAAAGCATTTCAATTGCTAGTGATTACTACAGATATTAAAGTGTAGTAAGAGGGTGTGTTTTCATCCATTTGCCCACCTAAACAGTGTAATCACTTTGATATTAACGATAAATTTGTATCTTTGTCACAATTAATTAATTTTAACATATATTAAATATGAAATTATTAGAAGGAAAAGTTGCTGTTGTTACAGGTGCAGCACGTGGTATTGGTAAGGCGATCGCAATTGAGTTCGCTAAGGCTGGCGCAGATGTAGCCTTCACCGATTTGGTAATCGACGAGAATGGCCTAGCTACTGAGGCTGAGCTTAATGCATTTGGAATCAAGGCAAAAGGATACGCTTCGAACGCAGCAGACTTCACTGCTACACACGAGGTTGTCGAGCAGATCCACAAAGATTTTGGCCGTATCGACGTATTGGTAAACAATGCAGGAATCACCAAAGATGGTCTAATGATGCGCATGTCGGAGGGTCAATGGGACGCTGTTATCAACGTTAACTTGAAGTCGGCATTCAACTTTATACATGCTATCACACCGATCATGGCTCGCCAAAAGAGCGGTTCGGTAATCAATATGTCCTCTGTTGTGGGCGTTAGCGGCAATGCCGGACAGTGCAACTACTCGGCTTCAAAGGCTGGTATGATCGGCTTGGCAAAATCGCTTGCCAAAGAGATGGGACCTCGCGGCATCCGTGCAAACGCAATCGCTCCGGGCTTCATCATCACCGAGATGACCGACCAACTTCCCGAGGAGGTTAAGCAAGGCTGGTACTCACAAATTCCACTTCGCCGAGGAGGTACCACCGAGGATGTTGCGAAGGTTGCTCTATTCCTAGCTTCTGACCTTTCGTCATATGTTTCAGGTCAGGTTATCCACTGCTGTGGCGCTATGAACTGCTAAAAAATTAGCTGCGAGTGAGTTATCAGCAAATAAATTTGCACAACCCACTCACCTCTAAAATTTATTAAATGTCCTTTAGGCATTTAAACCTAACATCGAGGTTCACCTCGCTGATTTGCTCATGGCAACCGTAGGTTGACATAGATATAAAATAATAGATGAGATTTTATAAAGCCCAGCTTTGGTAAAATCTCATCTATTATTTTATATCGTTAGCGCTTTTAAGCGCTGAAATCAGCGTAGTAGCAAAATCAAAAACGAAAGTTTTTGGATCCAAGCTTAGCTTGGTGCCCGCGCGGCATGAGCGCGATGAGCAAGTTTTTTCATGCGTTTGCCCTGACTTTTCACTCGAAATAGCCATCTATCTCAATAGTTTTTATTACTTTTGCAAAAAAATAATTCATAGCAGATGATACGCTCAATGACAGGCTTCGGTAAGGCCGAAATTACCGTAAATAGTAAAAAGATTACAGTTGAGATCCGCACGCTCAACTCCAAGCAGTTAGACCTTTCGCTGCGACTACCTTCGCTATATCGTAGCTCGGAGGTCGAGGTGCGTGGGATCGTTAGCCGGGGTGTTGTACGAGGCAAGTGCGAGGTCTATATTTCGACAAGCTCCTTGGCTGCTGAAGGCTCGGCTAGCCAGATCAATAAAGAGCTTTTTGCGCACTACTACGCGCAGATCGCACAAGCATGTGCAGCGGCAGGCATTGAGCCATCGGCTGATATTATCCCTTCGATTCTTCGCATGCCCGATGTGATCAGCGCGACACAAGAAGTTGTGGCCGAAGAGGAGTCGCAAGCACTACTCGAAGCGGTGCAAGAGGCTGTCGATCACCTAAATGAGTTCCGCGAGCAAGAGGGAGCAATACTCATCGCCGACCTTCTAAAGCGCGTCGATATGATCGATGCAGCCAAAGATTCTGTAACACCATTTGAGCAGGCACGAGTGGAGAGTGTTAAGAATAAAATTCGCGAAAATATTGCCAAGTTGCAGGTTAATGTCGACTCAAACCGCCTTGAGGCTGAGATGATTTTCTATGCCGAAAAGTTGGACATCACCGAGGAGAAGGTGCGTTTGTCGAACCACTGCAAATACTTCCGCCAGGTGGCAGCAACCGAAGAGGGAGTAGGTCGCAAGCTAGGTTTCATTTCGCAGGAGATGGGACGCGAGATCAACACTATGGGTTCGAAAGCCAACGAGCAAAATATCCAACGTATAGTTGTTGAGATGAAGGACGAACTCGAAAAGATTAAAGAGCAGGCACTCAATATTTTATAAACTTATGGCAGGTAAATTAATTATATTTTCAGCCCCAAGTGGAGCTGGTAAAACAACGGTAGTAAACGAGCTATTGAAGATTTTTTCAAACTTCGAATTCTCGATTTCGGCAACCTCTAGAGCACCTCGAGGAGTAGAACACAATGGCGTCGAGTACCACTTTATGAGCAACGAGGAGTTTATGCAAAGAGTTGATAACGACGAATTTGTGGAGTGGGAAGAGGTCTATGCCGGAACCTGCTACGGAACCCTTCGAGGCGAGATGCAGCGCATTTGGGACAAGGGAAACGTGATACTTTTCGACGTCGATGTGATGGGTGGAATACGCCTAAAAGAGATATTTGGCGATGCTGCATGCTCGATATTTGTGATGCCTCCATCGATTGAAACGCTCCGCAAGCGTTTGGTGGGTCGTGCTACCGATTCGGCAGAAGTTATCGAGAAGAGAATCAGCAAGGCGGAGTTCGAAATTTCGAAATCACCACAATTTGACCACACGATAATCAACGATGATTTAGCCGTTGCAGTAGCTGACGCTGAGGCTGTTATACGTAAATTCCTAGAGGCATAGAGTGAAAAAAGTAATGCTATATTTCGGGTCGTTCAACCCAATACATCGAGGGCACATCGCAATGGCAGAGTATGTTCTCGACCGACAATTGTGCGACCAAGTGGTGATGATTGTCTCACCACGCAACCCACTCAAGAAGGTTGCCGATTTAGCACCTGAGGTCGACCGCTTCGAGATGGTTGAATTGGCTTGTGCTGCATCGCGACATGGGGATCGGATCAAGGCTTCGATCATCGAGTTTTTGCTCGAGCGACCATCATACACCATCAATACACTGCGCCACTTGAGTGAAAATTATGGTGCCGATTCGCAATTTTCGATCCTTATGGGAGGTGATATAATTGAACAACTGCATCTGTGGCGCAACTATGAGGAGATCTTAGAGGACTACCCTATCTACCTCTATCCACGTCGCAATCAGGTAGTTAACCGCTATTTAGACAAGATCACTGTGCTCGACAGCGCCCCTCTTCAAAACTTCTCGTCGACCGATGTACGCCGAGCGTTAACCGATTGCCAAAGCGTCGAGGCGATGATCACACCAGAGGTTGAATCCTACATCGCCTCAAAATCTTTATGGCTCCCCAAAGGGGAATTAGCCGATCTGAATGCTACGCTAAAGGGCGCGCCAACTGCCGAAAATTATATTGCTCGAGGGAAATTTTACTACCGCAGTAACGAATTTGGCAAGGCTCTCAATGACTTCAACAAGGCACTCGCAATCGATAATTTCAATACCGAAGCCACTGAATTCAAGAGCATGATCGAAGAGATCTTTATATTTAGAAACACCGATATTTACAACCCTTAACACATTGATAATATGATGATTGAGATAGACGACAAGATCGTCAGCATAGACCTTTTGAAGGAGTATTTTGCATGCGATATTGCGCAATGCAAAGGAATTTGTTGTGTCGAGGGTAATGCCGGAGCACCACTCGAGATCGACGAAGTTGACACGCTCGAAGAGGAGTACTCGGCATACAAAAAATACATGACCGCAGAGGGAGTAAAAGCCGTTGAAGATCAAGGATTTATGGTGATCGATTCCGACGGCGACTACACCACCCCACTTGTGAATGATGCCGAGTGCGCATATGCATACTCCGAAAATGGCGTTACACTCTGCGCAATCGAGAAGGCGTGGCGAGCGGGCGAGTGCAAATTCATGAAACCTATCTCGTGCCACCTATATCCTATACGTCTGATTAATTTTGCAAATGGTGGCGTGGGGCTAAACTACCACCGTTGGAGCGTATGCCGCAGCGCATGCGCCAATGGCACAAAGCTGCAAATACCAGTTTACCAATCACTTAAAGAGCCGATAGTGCGTCGCTTTGGCCAAGAATTTTATGAATCCTTGGACATTGCAGCTCAAATGCTAAAGGAGGAGTAGCCCAAGCTACTCCACATACAACACCAACCCCTTAAGGTACTCACCCTCAGGATGGTATATATTAATTGGATGGTCGGCAGGTTGGGTTAATTGGTGCAGGATTCTCACTTTGCGCCCAGCGATGGCTGCTGCCGAGAATACCGTTGTGCGGAAAAGATCCTTAGAAACGGCTTGCGAGCAAGAGAATGTGAACAATATTCCGCCGCTCTTGATTTGCGACAAAGCTCTGACATTCAATCGCTTATACCCCTGCATTGCATTACCTAGAACCTTGTGATGCTTGGCAAAGGCAGGAGGGTCGAGGATGATTAAATCGTATTTATCACCAATATTTTTCAGATATTCGATTGCATCTGTGGCGATTGTGGAGTGATTTACATTTGGCCCAAAATTGAGTTCCATATTCTCCTTTGCCAAATAGACAGCACGCTCCGAAGAGTCCACCGAGCAGACCTCCTTAGCACCTCCAGCCATCGCATAGACCGAAAAACCACCTGTGTAACAGAATGTATTGAGCACAGTTCGCCCCTTAGAGTAGTAGGCAACAAGCTCGCGATTGAATCGTTGATCGAGGAAGAACCCGGTCTTTTGACCCTTCTCCCAATTAACCGTAAATTTGTGTCCATTCTCAAAAACTACGCTCTGCTGCGATGGGGTGTGGCCATAGAGATATCCATCAACAGCTCCCAAATGTGCATTGAATGGCACGGTTTGCGAACTCTTGTCGTATATCGCCTCGATTTGATCGCCATAGCACGCTTTGATGGCCTCGGCAATCATCATTCGCGAGTGGTACATTCCCACAGAGTGGCACTGCACAACGGCCGTGCGAGCGTAAATATCGACAACCAAACCCGGAAGAGAATCACCCTCGCCATGAATCAAACGATAGCAAGTTGTTGATTCACTATCGGTTAACTGCAGTGCTTGGCGAACGCCATAGGCTATTGCAATCTTTGTATTCCACCACTCTTGGTCGATATCCTCTTGCTCGAAGGTGAGCACTCGCACAGCGATAGAGCCAATTTGGAAGTGGCCCGAAGCGATAAAATCGCCACTCTTGGTACGCACATCGACCACCTCGCCCTCGACGAGTTCATCTTCGGAGTCTACTTTGTCGATTGCTCCCGAGAAGATCCAGGGGTGGCGGCGCAGGAGCGACTCCTCTTTGCCTCGTTTAAGATATAGTTGTGGTTTCATTATATATTTCCTTTTTGTATTTTTTGCATTTTTTGTAGTTTGTTGTAGATCTCGATACATGCCCAGGCATCGGTTGCGGCGTATTGCTGCTGCTGTGGGGTGAAAGTTACTGCCTCCCAGTTGCTTAGCCTCTGAGCCTTCGATATGCGATAACCTAAGACTAAGGCCGACATCTTGCGCAAACTCTTCTCGCCAATACCATACTGCTCAATGATCTTTTGCAGATCAACAAAGCCATTCTCCTTAAAGTTACGCAGCTGTCGCAGCGACCTCAGATCGCCAAGCACATCGGCACCAAGCTTGATAATATCCTTGCGCTCCAAGATCGACAGAATTGCCCGATCTAAAGGGATTTTATTGAGCCTGAAAAGGTAGCATTTTAAAGGTGTGGAGAGCTGCAGCAGGGCAACTTTATACGACACCCCAGCCTTGAACGATGGTCGAGTCTCGGTGTCGAAGCCAATAATTGGGTAGCGAGCAATATCGCGACATGCAGCCTCGATTTGCTCAGGCTTATCCACAACAATAATTTCGCCACTAAAAACTAGTGGCGGAAGCTTCGAGCTCTCCTCGTTACTGATCTTAATTAATGTTTTATTCTCCGACATATCTGCGTTAACAATATGCAAAGATAGAAAAAAATCCTTATAATATATAGGTTGAGAGGTAAAATGCTAATGTAAACGCATGAAAATAGCTTTACTCATGCATTGGCCACAAAAATCAAAAAAATATTTGGCGCTTTTAAAAAAAATTCATATATTGCGCCGTATATGTTAGAGATAAATAGATACCAACTGCTGTCGATGCCCCGTTTCCTAGAGATGGGTTATGTTGCGTATATCTATAATATGCGAATGCGTCGCTAAGATGCACATATTACTCCCACCGGTTTGAGGCTAAGCAGCTTAGCCCTGCCAATCAAGACAAAATCAATAGATATTAAAGTAATTAATTATTTTAACATGGCATATGCTGTGCCTGTAACTATACAATATAATTATGAAAAAACTACATTTCGAAACATTACAAGTACATGCAGGACGTCAAAACGACCCTGAGACTGGCGCATGCGCAACACCACTATACCAAACAGCTTCATACGCATTTAAAAGTTCGCAACATGCCGTTGACCTATTCAACTTAGAGGCTCCAGGCCATATCTACTCGCGCCTGTCGAACCCTACGGTTTCGGTCTTCGAGGAGAGGATTGCAGCTTTGGAGGATGGCGTTGCTGCGGTAGCAACAGCTTCGGGCATGGCAGCTCAATTTCTGGTATTTCAGGCCTTGGCTGGTGTTGGCGACAACTTTATTGTTTGCCCCTCGTTATATGGCGGAAGTTACAATCAATTCAAGGTGAGCCTACCTCGATTGGGCGTTGAAGCGCGTTTCGTTTCGGGTGGCACGCGCGAAGATTACGAAAAATTGATCGACGACAATACTAAAGGCATCTATGTGGAGAGCATCGGCAATTCCGACTACCACATTCCTGATTTCGAGATGATTGCAGAGCTTTGTCGCCAATATTCAATACCATTTATTGTCGACAATACCTTTGGTGCTGCCGGATATGTCTGCAGACCTAAAGAGCTGGGAGCCAACATTATAGTTCATGCTGCTACAAAATGGATTGGTGGCCATGGCAACTCTATCGCCGGAGTGGTTGTAGATTGCGGAAACTTCGACTGGGCTTCGGGCCGCTTCCCAATTTTCACAGAGCCCTCACCCGCATACAAGGGTTTGAGCTTCCACGATGCTTTTGGCTCGATGGCCCTAGCTGTCCGCTTGCGTGCCGAAGGTTTGCGCGACTATGGTGCTTGCTTGAGCCCATTCAATGCGATGTTGCTGCTCAATGGCGTGGAGACTCTATCGCTACGCATGGATCGCATATGCCAGAACACCTTAGAGATGGCTAAATGGTTGCAGGCACACCCCGCTGTGGAGTCGGTAAACTATCCTGGATTGGAGGGTAATGCTAACCACCAGGCAGCAAAAAAATATCTGCAAAATGGATTTGGTGGAGTGCTCACATTCTGCTTGAAGGGCACTATGAAGCAGGCTTCGACCTTTGTTGAGTCGCTCAAGATGATAACCTTCCTAGCGAATGTTGGCGACAACAAGAGCTTGATTACCCACCCTGCAAGCACCACTCACTCGCAACTCGACGACGAGGCCTTGGCTGCTGTAGGAATCGCTCCAACAGCGTTGAGATTCTCGCTTGGAATTGAGAACATCGAAGATATTAAAGCGGATATTGAACAGGCACTAACCAATATCTAGGCGCGAAAATGGAGGTATATACGTTTCATCATCAAGAAAAATTCACATTAGAGAGTGGCGCAACACTACCCTCGATAGAGGTGGTATTTCACTCATCTGTGGCTCCCGGCGCTATTGCCGAGGCCATAGCGCAAGGTCGCAGAGTCGTTTGGATATGCCATGCTTTAACGGCAAATTCGAACCCTGCGGAGTGGTGGTCAGATCTTGTTGGCGTGGGCAAATACTTTGATACTCAAAAAGATATTGTGATCTGCGCAAACACCATTGGCTCATGCTACGGCTCGTCGGGACCAGCCAATTGGCACGGAGCACCTCTCGATTTCCCACACATAACCGTTCGCGATATCGTATCGGCACACATCGCCCTGCGCAAATATTTGGGTATCGAGAATATCGACCTTATGGTGGGTAGCTCGGTGGGTGGATTCCAAGCTTTGGAGTGGGCCATAATGGAGCCCGAGATGATGACTACGTTGATCCTTATTGCCTGCAATGAACGCATAACCCCCTGGGCAACAGCCTTTAACGAGTCGCAGCGCATGGCTATCGAGGCCGATCAAACCTTCGAGCAGCAAGCATCGCTTAGTGGTGGAGCCAAAGGGCTGCAGGCGGCTCGCTCGATGGCGCTAATATCGTATCGCTCATATGTTGGCTACAACTCGACACAAACCGAGGAGGATGATAACTGCATAAAAGCGCAGCGAGCAGCTACATATCAGCGGTATCAAGGCATGAAACTATCGGATCGTTACGATGCATATTCATACTATTATATGACTCTAATGCTTGATTCACACAACGTTGGCAGATCGCGCGGAGGCGTAACAAAGGCGCTGGGCAGCATCAAGGCTAAAACCTTAGTTGTGGCTATAGGCAGCGATATACTCTTCCCGCCATCCGAGATGCAGTATATGGCATCGAAGATCCCGTCGGCACACTACACCGAAATTCAATCAATGTTTGGCCACGACGGCTTCTTGATCGAGTGGCGCGCCTTAAAGCGAGTTGTTGATCAATACTTCGAGGCGTAAATTAATAACCTGAGTTCCTATGTTTAACCCGTGAAACATAGGAACTCAGGTTATTAATAGGAGTGGGGCTATGTATGAAAAAGCCTGCTCATCGCGCTCCTGCCACGCGGTAGGAGTGTTCGGAAGATTACCATCACTCCATATCAGCGGCATGAGCACAGGTGAGCAAGCTAAAAAACCTCTACTTCAAAACACGATCAACCAAAGCTTGTGGCTGTGGTTCGTGGCCTGCGAAATCTACGTATAGCTCCAATGGGTGCTTCTGGCCTCCTTGAGAGAGTAGTTTCTCGCGGAATTCGGCAGCTAGCTCTTGATTGAATATTCCCTTCTCCTTGAAGATTGCAAAGGCGTCTGCCTCGAGAACCTCGGCCCATTTGTAGCTGTAGTATCCTGCAGCGTAGCCACCACTAAAGATATGTCCAAATGAAGGGCTCATCGCCATTCCATCGATAAGAGGTTGAATCTGGGTGCGTGTAGTTACACTGCGCTCAAATTGCTCAATATCACCCGTGTAGGGCTCAGTGATTGAGTGCCAAGCCATATCCAACATTGCAAATTGTAGTTGACGCACATGAGCATAAGCGGCATTGTAGTTGTCCGCAGCAACGATCTTGTCGATCAAATCTTGCGGAATTGGCTCGCCAGTCTCATAGTGCACAGCCCACATGTCGAGGTATTCGCGCTCTGTCGCCCAGTTCTCCATTAATTGCGAGGGGAGCTCCACAAAATCACGATATACGTTAGTTCCATTTAACGACTCATATGGACCCTCGGCCAACATTCCGTGCAGGCCATGGCCAAACTCATGAAGGAATGTTTCGAACTCCGAGAAGGTCAAGAGCGAAGGAGTCGACTCGGTTGGCTTGGTGAAGTTCATTGTCAGGGTGATAAGTGGATTAACCACTTTACCATCTTTAACAGATGCCGCGCGGAACTCGGTCATCCATGCTCCCGAACGTTTGGACTCACGTGGGAAGAAGTCTAAATATAGTACCGATAGGAAATCGCCGTCGGCATCGCGAACCTCATATGTTGTCATCTCATCATCAAAAACATCGATATTATCCACCTTCTCGAAGGTCACGCCATACAATTTTGTTGCGAGCATAAAGACGCCATCGATCACATTCTCGAGCTTCAAATATGGTTTAATTAGCTCATCATTAACCGCGAACTTTGCATCTTTGTACTTCTCTGAGTAGTACGAAAAGTCCCAAGGCATGAGCTCACCTTCGAACCCAATTGATTTTGCATAATCCGCAACTGCCGCGTAATCGGCCTTTGCTTGGTCGATGGTTGGCTCCAGCAACTGCGTAAGAAATTCGTTAACCTCGGCAGAACCTTTAGCCATACGATTATCTAGCGCATAGTCGGCATAGGTATCAAAGCCCAACAAGTTGGCCATTTTTAGACGCAATTCTGCGATCTTACGCACATTTTCCGAGTTGTCGAACTCGCCAGTTGTCGCTTGAGAATTACTAGCACGCCACAACTTCTCTTTGTTTTCACGCGAAGTTGAGTACAACATATATGGCAGATAGCTAGGGTATTGCAGAGTAACGGTCCAACCTTTTTGGCCCTTTGACTTAGCCTCCATTGCCATCATCTCTTTAACAGCTGCTGGCAGACCCTCAACATCCTTAGGGTCGGTTAGGTTGAGCGTAAAGGCATTTGTCGCTGCCAAAGAGTTCTGGCCAAACTTAAGCGACAAGGCCGAAAGCTCGGTTGAGTATTGGCGATAGAGCTCCTTATCCTCATCCGAAAGTGCAGCGCCTCCGCGAGCAAAACCTTTATAGGTATTCTCCAATAGGGTTTTATCGGTAGTCGACAACCCTCGACCGGGGTTCTTATATACCGCTTCAACACGCTTGAAGAGTTCTGGATTGAGCGAAATATCGTTGCCGAGTTCGGTTAGTTGTGGCTGAATCGCCATTGCGATCTCCTGCATCTGGTCCGATGTACATGCGCTCATAAGTGGGTAGAAGACACCGCTTATTTTGCCCAACAACTCGCCTTGACGCTCCAGGGCTACAATGGTATTGCCAAATGTTGGCTTGGCAGGGTTCGAGATAATCGCCTCGAGCTCGGCACGCGAGCATGCGATAGCTGCCTCGAAAGCTGGCATATAGTGCTCCAACTTGATTTGAGAGAATGGTGGTGTTTGATGTGGAGTCTCCCAAGGAGCCAAAAGTGGGTTCGACAGATCCAACTCTGGGTATTGTGCCACAGGAATTGATTGATCTCCACATCCAACCATAAGGGCGGATAGTGCCATAATTAAAATTGATTTTTTCATTTTACTATTGTTTATTCTTCTGTTTTCGCCTCTTCTTGTGCGCTCTCTTCCTCGCTCACCTCGACAACGTCCTGCTCTTCTACGGGAGGTTCCATCAAACCACGCCCAATGAGCATCGCATCTTTCGAAGGCTCTGCACCACGGAATTTGGTATACATCGCCATTCCATCTTCCGAACCGCCACGCTCCAAGATATTGCGACGGAAGCTATCGGCCATCTTTTTGTTAAATAGGTCTCCGCTCTGGCCAAATGCACTGAAAGCATCCTTGTCCAACACCTCTGCCCAAAGGTAGAAGTAGTATCCTGCCGAGTAGCCACCAGCGAAGATATGGGCGAAATAGGTGTAGTGATATCGAGGCTCGATCTGGCTGATCAAACCACGCTTTTGGGTAAGTGCGCTGGTCTCAAACTCGACAACATCGAATGGTTCATACTCCTCAATAGAGTGAATATCGAGGTCCGAAAGTGCCGCTGCAGTGAGCTCCGTAGTTGCAAAGCCTTGGTTAAAGAGCGATGAGCGACGGATCTTTTGAACGAGGTTATCGGGAATAACCTTATTGGTTTTATAGTGGAAAGCATACTTAGAGAGTAGCTCAGGCTCGAATGCCCAATTCTCCATAATCTGCGATGGAAGCTCCACAAAATCACCCTCAACCTCGCTCAGACCGCGATACTTAACATCGTGGAAAAGGAAGTGCAGAGCGTGTCCAAATTCATGGAATAGGGTCTCTGTCTCGTCTAAAGAGAGCAGCGCAGGGGTTTTACCATTAGGGCGTGTGAAGTTGCAGACGATCGATACGATTGGGGCTACACGCTCACCATCCTCGTAGCGCTGCTCACGATAGTTTCCGCACCATGCTCCTTGGCCCTTTCCGGCACGTGGATGATAGTCGAAATAGAGCAATCCAATGTGTGAATTATCTACATCCAACACCTCGAATGCGCTACACTCTTCGTGATAGTGAGGCACCGCAACAGGGCGGAAAGTGATTCCATACAACCTATTTGCCAACATGAAGATGCCATTCTGCACATTTTGCAGTGGGAAATATTGACGCAAAGTCTCCTCGTCCAGGTCATATTTATCCTTGCGGATCGCCTCGGCATAGTACCACCAATCCCACGATTCGAACTCACCTGTGTGCTTATCTTTTTTGAATAGCGTCTTCATCTCTTCGAGCTCCGCTTTCGAGCTTTCAAGTGCCGGCTCCCAGATCTCATTTAGCAGCGAGTAGACCTTCGAAGTCTCTTTGGCCATCTGGTCGGAGATCACATAATCAGCAAAATTGCTGTAGCCCAATAGCTTTGCCTTTTCGGCACGCAAGCGGGTCATATCGCCTATAATCTGCTTGTTGTCTAGCTCATCATCGTTATTTCCACGCGAGATGTAAGCTTTATACAAAGTCTCGCGCAAGCCTCGATCTTTTGAGTATGTCAAAAATGGAATCCAGCTCGAGGCCTGAAGGGTGAAGACCCAACGCTTCTCCAATCCCAACTCCTTAGCCTTCTGCTCCGCGGCTGCGCGAACTCCTGTAGGCAGACCCGTGAGTTGATCGGAATTTAGCTCCAAGCGAAATTTATTATTCTCGGCCAAAAGGTTCTGCCCAAAACGCACGGTCAAGAGCGACAACTCTTCGTTAATGGCCATCATGCGCTCTTTATCCTCACCCTCCAACAAGGCACCACCACGAACGAAACCTGTGTAGATCTTCTCGACCAAACGCAACTGCTCATCGTCAAGACCAGCTTTTGTGCGGTTATCGTATACGCTTTTAACCTTTTCGAAGAGTTTCTCGTTGAGATCGATAGCTCCCAGGTGCGAGGTGAGCATAGGCGAGAATTGTTCGTCGATTGCTTGCAACTCATCATTGGCTTCGGCAGATACAAGCATAGAAAAGATATTGTAAATATCAGATAGCAGCTTTCCCGAATTGTCGTATGCCAAAATTACACTCTCGAACGAGGGTTCATCCGAGCTCTCGACGATCGCTGCAATCTCCTCATTATGCTCCTGCATTGCCACCTCGAAGGCTGGCATATAGTGCTCAGGTTTAATATCTTCGAATGGCGGAGCTCCAAATGGAGTATCCCACTCGCTAAGAAGTGGATTGCTACCTTCTTGAGGAGCTGTGGAACATGAATGTGATAGTAACATAATAGCTAAAGCGATCAATAGAGTATTAAAACGTTTCATAATATTATAATAAATTTATATTTTTAAACAATTTTATTTATCTTTGCAAAGATATATATAATATAAGTCTAATGCAATTATTTTACGCACCAAATATTAACCCTCCGCACTACACCCTAAGCGAAGAGGAGTCGAAACATGTTGTACGCGTGTTGCGCCTAAATGTGGGCGACAACATCGATATAACGGATGGCAAAGGCTCTTTATTTTCGTGTAGCATCGTCGATGCCAACCCTAAGCGCTGCTCGGTGGAGGTTACTTCGAGCATCGAGCAGTTCGAGCCACTACCCTACAACCTGACCATGTGTGTGGCGCCAACCAAAAATATCGAACGCTTTGAGTGGTTTTTGGAGAAGGTAACCGAAATAGGAGTGGGCGAAATATACACTCTACTCACCTCGCACAGCGAGCGCAAAGCGATTAAATTCGAACGCGAACAGAAGGTCATAACTTCGGCAATGAAGCAATCGCTCAAGGCATATCACCCAACGTTGCATGACGTCACACCACTAAAAAAGGTTCTCGAGCGCACATTCACGGGTGAGCGGTTTATCGCTCACTGCGATGAGCCGCAAAGCGCCGAAGGAAAGCAATTCCTTGGCGATGTAGCACCAAAAAACGGCGAGATCGAGATATTGATTGGCCCCGAAGGAGACTTCTCGCCCGAGGAGATCAAAGCAGCTATCGCAATGGGTTACAGAGAGATATCGCTAGGTTCGCAACGCCTTCGCACCGAGACTGCTGCGGTGGTTGCTGCAACCATAATAGCCACTAAAAGCCAGATGAAATAATGCAAGAGGTACGACTAAGAGATCTGTTTTCGACATTCCTCAAGATAGGAATTTTCACCTTTGGCGGAGGGTATGCAATGATTCCACTCATCGAGCGCGAAATAATCGAGCGCAGAGCATGGATCCCCAAAAAAGAGTTTCTCGACCTGCTCACAATTGCACAATCGGCACCCGGACCAATTGCGCTCAACACTGCCGTTTTTATTGGTTATAAGAGTCGCGGATATCGCGGAGCCTTGGCCGCGCTAGCGGGGGTGGTAATACCCTCATTTACAATACTTCTGATCATCGCTCTATACTTCTCACATATGCGCGATAATAAGATCGTTGATGCCGCATTCAAGGGTATGCGACCTGTGGTTATTGCCCTGATTATAGCTCCGGTTATTTCGCTGGTTCGACCAATGAAACATTGGCATATTGCCCTTGCTGCGGTGCTTGCTGCCTCACTGTGGTACTTTGCATTCTCGCCTGTCTATCTGCTTTTGGCCTCGGCAATTGTTGGGGTGGTGTGGGCATATTTTACAACTAAAAAGAGCTCGAAATGATATATCTAGAACTTCTATATTGCTACCTAAAAATTGGCTTCTTCGGCTTTGGCGGAGGTTACTCAATGCTGTCGCTACTTCATCACGAGGTGGTTGTGCAACGTGGGTGGATTTCGTCGGCAGCCCTGAGCGACATAATCGCAATTTCGCAAATGACGCCCGGGCCAATTGCAATAAATTCAGCAACTTACATCGGCTATACAGTGGCAGGTTTTTGGGGTTCGGTATTGGCGACTATTGCCGTTTGCCTGCCCTCGCTCACCATTATGGTTCTTATTACACGCTTCTTTTTGCGACTAAAAAATAGCCGATATATGGAGTGTGTGATGGTTGCCATGCGACCCTCGGTAATTGGAATGATCGCCGCAGCATCGATGCTACTTATATTCCCTGACGATCCCGAAGGTGCCAGCATGATCGACGCCTGGAGCTGGGGCCTATTTGCCCTTGCTTTTGCAGCATCACTCAAGAAGGTGAACCCTATAAAATTAATCGTAATGTCGGCCCTAGCTGGCATCGCAATATATTACATACCAACAATTATATAATTTAGACAAGAATGAAACAACTCATAATTTTTGACCTCGACGGCACACTTCTAAACACCGTTGGAGATTTGGCAGCATGTTGCAACGCAACTCTCGAGCAGCATAATTTGCCCACACACTCCCTCGAGGATTACAGCTCATTTGTTGGCAACGGAATATTGCGCTTGGTGGAACGCGCGATCCCCGAGGAGTTACGCACCGAAGAGCTAATTGGAGCTGTACGTAAAGATTTTGTGGCCCTATACACCGAAAATATTGCCGTTCACACAAAGCCATATCCCGGTATCGCAGAGCTACTTACAGCGCTCCAAGAGCGCGGAGTGGCAATAGCCATAGCGTCGAATAAATTCCAGGCCGGATGCGAGAAGTTAGCAAAACACTACTTCCCAAATATTCGCTTCGCAGCCGTCTTAGGGCAACGTCCAAATATCGCGCTTAAGCCCGATCCATATATCATTCGCGAAATTATTCAACGCACATCATACACCCCCGACAAGATTCTATTCGTTGGTGACTCGGGAGTCGATATGATGACTGCTGCTGCCGCAAGGGTCGATTCGGTGGGTGTCACATGGGGCTTCCGCACACAAGAGGAGCTCACGGAGGCTGGTGCTAAGCATGTAGTGGAGAAGGCCTCTGCTATCCTCTCCCTTTTGGAGTAATTTCTTTCCACATCACTAAAATCGACTATGACAGATTCTAAAGGTAACCCCCAGCGTCAGCCAACACTCTTGGCCTCACTCATTCCACTTGCCGTTTTAACGCTACTGCTCTATTTGGTCATACGCGCTTTTGGTGCCGATTCAATTGTCGGTGGTAGCCAGATTGCACTTTTGACCTCTACGGCTGTGTGCGCTATGGTTGCAATATTTGGTTTTGGCTGCTCGTGGGAGAGCTTGGACACGGCTATTGCCGACAACCTACGCGCTTCGGGGTCGGCCATAATAATTTTGCTGCTGATAGGCGCTATATCTGGGTCGTGGATGCTCAGTGGAGTGGTGCCAACGATGATCTGCTACGGCCTAGAGCTACTCAACCCAAAGATCTTTTTGGTGGCTACATGCATGATCTGTGCACTTGTATCACTGCTAACGGGTAGCTCGTGGACAACCATTGCCACTATCGGTGTAGCCTTTATGGGAATTGGTTCGGCACTAGGATTCCAGGAGGGGTGGATTGCCGGAGCGATTATCTCGGGAGCCTACTTTGGTGATAAGATATCGGTGCTCTCCGACACTACCGTGCTAGCCTCGTCTACCGTTGGGGTGCCAATATTCACGCACATTAATTATATGCTATACACAAGTCTACCGGCATTTATTGTGGCTATGATCGTCTTTGCCATTGTTGGCATTTCGGGCTCTCCTGCAGATGTGAGCGACGTGAGTCAATATACTAATACTCTGCACTCTACGTTTCATATTTCGCCTTGGCTATTTGCTGTCCCTGTGCTCACCGGAGTATTGATTGCCTTGCGTCTGCCAGCTATCATCACGCTCTTTGTTTCGACCTTTATGGCAGCTTTGATAATGTTATTCGTGCAGCCCGAGGTGATGGCCGAAGTGGCCGAAGTAAGCCTCGCGCAGCTCGATGCTACATCGAAGTTCAAAGCCATATTTATGGGCTGCTATGGCTCCACATCGCTTGAGACTCCCGTTGCGGCTGTCACCGACCTTATCTCAACTCGAGGTATGTCGGGAATGCTCAACACCATTTGGCTGATAATCTGCGCCATGTGCTTCGGTGGAGCGATGGCCGGCAGTGGCATGTTGGAGACAATCACCCGCTTCTTTGTGCGTATTGTGCGCCGAAGATCATCTATCGTCGCCTCGACCCTCGGCTCGGGAATATTCTTCAACCTCTGCACAGGCGATCAATATATCTCGATAATCCTCACCGGACGCCTCTTCAAACGCCTATACGAAGAACAAGGGCTCGAAGATCGTCTCCTAAGCCGCTCGGTAGAGGATTCAGCAACAGTCACCTCGGTGCTAATACCATGGAATTCGTGCGGCATGACACAAGCAACAGTACTTGGCGTGGCAACATTCACATACCTACCCTACTGCATATTCAATATCGCAAGCCCCCTAATATCACTTCTTGTAGCCGCCATAGGCATCAATATCAAACGCCGAGCTAAGGGTTGATTTTAAGCAAACGCACATATATTCACCCTCTTACTGCCTCCGGCGGCCGCAGATAGCACCTGCGGGGGTGCAGTTAGTATTGCGATGTTGGGCTTAGAACTTTGCAGTTCTAAGATTTAAGCAGCCAGCAAGTTGCCAGCAAATAAATTTGCGCAACTCACTCGCTACTAAAATTTATTAAATGCCTTTTAGGCATTTAAACCCAACCTCGAGGTAACCTCGCTGATTTGCTCATGGCAACCATAGGTTGACATAGATATAAAATAGTAGATGTGATGTTGAAAGCCCAGCTTTCATAAAATCGCATCTACTATTTTTTTTATCGTAAGCGCTTTTAAGCGCTGCAAATCAGTGCAATACATAAAGTCAAAAACGATAGTTTTTGGATCCAAGCTTAGCTTGGTGCCCGCACGGCATGAGCGCGATGAGCAACTTTTTTTCATGCGTTTGCCCTGAGGCAAATCACAATATTTTGAGCCTTGCTATTTTTTTTATATCTTTGCTACATTAGAAATTAAATTTAAAATCATGGAGTTAAAAGATCGTTTTTTAAAATATGTGTCGTTCGACACTCAGAGCTCTGAAGAGAGCGAGACATTTCCATCAACCGACAAGCAGCTGGTGCTACTAAACTACCTCAACGAGGAGATGAAGGCGTTGGGCTTGAGCGATGTTGTGACCGATAAATATGGCTACACAATGGGTACGATCCCTGCTAGCGAGGGTTGTGAGAGTGTGCCAACCATTGGATTCATTGCCCATGTGGATACATCGCCCGATATGAGTGGCAAGGATATCAAGCCTCGCACGATCGAGAATTATCAGGGTGGCGACATTATGCTAAATGCGCAATTAACCATGAAGGTCAGCGACTTTCCGGAGCTCGCTAACTTCGTGGGGCACACACTAATACACACCGATGGCACTACCCTACTTGGAGCCGACGACAAAGCTGGAGTTGCCGAAATTATGACAGCTGCCGAGTATTTGATGGCACACCCCGAGATTAAGCACGGCAAGATTAGAATTGGCTTCACCCCCGACGAGGAGGTGGGCCGTGGAGTTGACTTCTTCGATGTTGCTGCCTTTGGTGCCGACTATGCATATACTATGGATGGCAGCGTCGAGGGGGAGTTGGAGTTCGAGAATTTCAACGCCGCATCGGCTAAAATCGCAATCCAAGGACGCAACGTGCACCCAGGATATGCAAAGAATAAGATGATCAACGCAATTCAGGTTGCCTGCGAATTAAACGCAATGCTTCCAGCATCTCAACGCCCAGAGCACACCACCGGTTACGAGGGATTCTTTCACTGCATGGGCATCAATGGCTCGGTCGAAGAGGCCCAGATCAGCTACATCATTCGTGACCACGACCCAGATAAATTCGAGGCTAAGAAAGTTTTCATGTGGAGCTGCGTCGATCTGCTTCAAAAGCGTTATGGGGAGCATGCCTTGACACTCACCATAAAGGATCAATATTTCAACATGCGTAAGATGGTTGAACCTCACCCTCAAGTGATTGACAAAGCATTCGAGGCGATGTTGATGGCGGGAGTCACCCCACTTATCAAGCCTATTCGCGGAGGTACCGATGGTGCAAGATTGTCATTTATGGGGCTTCCATGTCCAAATATTTTTGCCGGAGGAATGAACTTCCACGGTAAATTTGAGTACTGCTCGCTCGACACAATGCAGAAGGCGCAACAGGTTATTATCAATATCGCTCAACTTTGGGCTAAATAAAATTTAAGATCTATAGCATGCGAAAAGGGAGTTATTTTAGGGTTGCTACGGCTGCGCCATTTGTAAAAATTGGCGATGTGTGGCACAATGCCGACCAGGCAGAGGTAGCCATGTGTAGAGCTGAGAGTGAAGGTGCCGAGGTGCTTTTGTTGCCAGAGCTCTCCATTACGGGCTACACATGTGCCGATCTCTTCCTGCAATCCGAATTGCAAAAGGCTGCCTTTAAAGCAATTAAGCAAATCGCCCAAAGAAGCAGAGATTTAGAGATAACGGTGATCGTAGGTGCACCAATCGCCTTTAACACAGCACTATACAACTGCGCCGTTGTTATCTCAAAAGGATCGATTTTGGGCATTGTTCCCAAGAGGCACATCCCTAACTACTCGGAGTTTTACGAGGCTCGATGGTTTGCCTCGGGCGCAGCTATCGAGCATGGCTCTATTACTATAGGTGAGCAGGAGGTTCCAATTTCGCACAATCTGATATTCCAAATCAACGGTGTTAACTGCGCAATCGAGATCTGCGAGGATTTGTGGGTACCCTCGCCACCCTCGTCGCACCTATGTCAAATGGCCGAGGTGATATTCAACCTCTCGGCATCGCCCGAGGTGGTGGGCAAGCATGACTATTTACTGTCGCTCATCTCCCAACAGTCGGCTCGATGCTTGGCGGCATATGTATATTGCTCGGCCGGATTTGGTGAATCGTCGACCGATTTGGTATTTGCGGGCAATGGAATTGTTGCCGAAAATGGCCGTGTGATAGCATCAAGCGATCGCTTCTCGCTCGAGGAGCAGATGACCTTGGCCGACATCGACATCGAGGCACTGCGCAACAAACGCATGCAGACAACCACATTCTGCAGAGAGAGTAGCTCAAAATTTATCATCCGCTCCTCTTCGACCCACGCGAGCGAGCAGATCGACCTTCTGCGCCCTATCGACAAGATGCCATTTGTGCCTAAATCGAAGGCTAAACGCTCGGAGCGCTGCAACGAAATATTCTCGATACAGACAAATGGTCTGGCTCAGCGATTGAACCACATAGGAGCCGAGAAGGCGATAATTGGGATATCGGGAGGGTTGGATTCGACGCTAGCTTTGCTCGTTACCGCGAAGACTTTCGACCGCCTAGGATTAGATCGCAAGGGTATAATCGGAGTGACCATGCCGGGGTTTGGCACCACAGGACGCACCTACAGCAACGCCATTAATTTGATGGAGGAGCTAGGGGTTACCATTCGCGAGATATCGATCAAAGAGGCTTGCATACAGCACTTTAGCGACATTGGATTAGATCCTTCTGATCGCTCGGTGGCATACGAAAACGCGCAGGCTCGCGAGCGCACACAGATACTAATGGACTTAACGCACATCGAGGGAGGAATAGTCATTGGAACAGGTGACTTGAGCGAAATTGCCCTGGGATGGGCCACATACAATGGTGACCACATGTCGATGTATGGGGTCAATGCATCGGTGCCCAAGACGCTAATTCGATACCTTGTTGAGTGGTTCGCCGACACTGTAGATGGCTCGGCAACAGCCGCCACACTGCGCGACATTGCCGCAACTCCAATTAGTCCCGAGCTACTTCCAGCCGATGAGAATGACCAGATTGCTCAAAAGACCGAGGATCTGGTGGGGCCATATGAATTGCACGACTTCTTCCTCTACAACTTCGTGCGTATGAACTTCTCGGTGAGCAAGATATACGACCTGGCGGCACGCGCCTTTGTGGGCGAGTACGACACCGAAACGATAAAAAAATGGCTCAAGATATTTATCCGCCGCTTCTTCAACCAACAATTCAAGCGCTCGGCAACACCCGACGCCCCAAAGGTCGGTAGCGTATCACTATCTCCACGCGGAGATTGGAGAATGGCTAGCGACGCCTCGGCCGCCCTGTGGTTGAGCGAGGTGGATAAGTTGTGATTTTTTTTGAGTGGGAGGCGGAGACAGACGGGCCACTCTCTTACTGCGCTCATGCCGCGCGGCACCAAGCGAGATTGGATCCAAAAACTTCGTTTTTGACTTTTTATAGCGATGATTTGCTCTGCGCTGGCGCTACGACGACACAAAATAATAAATGAGATCTTTTGAAAGTAAACTTTCAACGGTCTCATTTATTATTTTGTATCTATGTCAACCTACGGTTGCCATGAGCAAATCATCGAGGACAAATGTTATCAATTAACCGTTACATGTTGGCATGTAACCTCGATATTGGGTTTAAATGCCTTTAGGCATTTAATGAATTTTAGCATGAAATATATTGCGCAAATTTATTTGTGGCAAGATATTACCTCGCAAAATCTAAAAACTTAAAAAGTTTTTAGCCCAATAGCGCAAAGAGTACGCACCCGTGGGGGTGCTATCCCCACCCGCCGGAGGCAGTAAGAAAGCTGTAAGAGAGCAGCAAAAGAGCAAATTTACACATGTTACCCGAATTTTCCACTAAAATTTTGCAACAACAGAGCAAATTTAATATCTTTGTGGACTATATAAAAAAATAAAACATAACAATATAATGAGAACTCCTAGAATTGCTGAGCTATTGAGCTCAAAGGCGACCGACACGCAGGTTGTAGTTAAAGGTTGGGTACGCACAAAACGAGGCAATAAGAATGTTGCTTTTATCGCGCTTAACGACGGCTCGTGTCAAAATAATATTCAGATTGTCGTTGACCTTTCGAAGATCAGCGAGGAGGAGCTAAGGGGGGTAACCACTGGTGCATGCATCCGTGTAGATGGAACTTTGGTTGCATCGATGGGTGCTGGCCAAGGTGTTGAGGTTCAAGCCTCTGCAATCGAGATTTACGGCACTGCCGACCCCGACACTTACCCACTTCAGAAGAAGGGGCACTCGCTTGAGTTCCTTCGCGACATTGCATATTTGCGTCCACGCACAAACACCTTTGGTGCGGTGTTGCGCATTCGTCACGCCATGGCCTTTGCTATTCACCAATACTTCAACGAACGCAAATTCTTCTACCTACACACCCCGCTTATCACGGGTTCCGACTGCGAGGGTGCTGGTCAGATGTTCAACGTAACTACGCTCGATATTGCAAACCCACCTCGCACCGAGGAGGGAGCAGTGGACTACGCTCAAGATTTCTTTGGCAAGGCGTGCAACCTAACAGTTTCGGGCCAATTAGAGGGTGAGTTGGGCGCACTATCGATGGGTCAAATTTATACTTTCGGACCAACATTCCGCGCTGAGAATTCGAATACTCCTCGCCACTTGGCAGAGTTCTGGATGATCGAGCCCGAGATGGCCTTCTATGATTTGGAGGATAATATGGAGCTTGCCGAGGATTTCTTGAAATACCTTATTCGCTACGCTCTTGACAACTGCCGTGAGGATCTTGAGTTTATGAACAAGATGTGGGACAAGGAGCTTTTGGAGCGTCTTAACTTTGTGGTAGAGAACGACTTCATCCGCTTGGACTACACCGAGGGTATCGAGATCTTGAAAGCTTCGGGACGCAAATTCGAATTCCCTATTGATTGGGGTGCTGATCTGCAATCGGAGCATGAGCGCTACTTGGTTGAGGAGCACTTCAAGAAGCCAGTTATCTTGATTAACTACCCCAAGGAGATCAAGTCATTCTACATGAAGCAGAACGACGACAACCGCACCGTTAGAGCTATGGATGTCCTATTCCCAAAAATAGGCGAGATAATAGGTGGTTCGGAGCGCGAGGCCGACTTTGGCAAACTTTCTGCTCGCATAGTAGAGCTTGGCATGAAGGAGGAGGATGTATGGTGGTACCTCGACACACGTCGTTGGGGCTCGGCACCTCACTCTGGATTTGGACTTGGATTCGAACGATTGCTGCTCTTTGTAACAGGTATGGCTAACATCCGCGATGTGATTCCATTCCCTCGCACACCAAAGAACGCAGAGTTTTAGGCTGCAACACACCTCGATTCCACAAGAGTTCGTATCACAAAGGGCGCAGCAAAATGTGCCCTTTGTGGGCTAAAGATGTAAACTATAAAATAACCACCGAATTCCGAAAAGAGAGAGTATGGCATTAAATCAAAGACAACAGATATCACTACAGCAGAAGCTATCGCCTCAACAGATCCAGATGATCAAGCTTCTCGAGCTTCCGGCAATGCAACTCGAAGAGCGCGTAAAAAAGGAGATCGAGGATAACGTTGTGCTCGACGAAAGCTCGACAACATCCGAAGATGAGGAGCCACGCCAATTATCGATGGAGGAGTATCTGCGCGAGGACGACACACCTTCGTACAAAAGCCGCATAAACAACTACTCAAAAGATGATAAGCAGCGACCAATTTACATGACCAATGGCCGTTCGCTCCAGGAGTTCTTATCCGAGCAATTGGGGTATAAGAATCTCTCGGAGCGCCAAGCGAGCCTAGCCAATTATTTGGTGGGCAGCATTGATGAGGATGGTTACTTAAGACGTGATTTAGAGTCAATTAGCGACGATATTGCCTTTACCGTTGGCATCGAAGTATCGGCCACAGAGCTCGAGGGGGTGCTCTCGATAATCCACGAATTGGAGCCTACGGGCGTTGGAGCTCGCAACCTTCAAGAGTGCCTGCTGCTGCAAATAGATCAATTTAGCCATCCATCGGCAACGCAACGTTTGGCACGACGAATTATCGATTCTCACTACGATGAATTCATCAAGAAGCACTACGAGAAACTCATGCAGCGATTGCAGATCGGAGAGGATGAGTTTCGCGAGGCTATCGACGAGATCAAGCGATTATCCCCAAAACCGGGCAACCTTTATAACGAAGGTGGCACCGACACAACGCCATACATCACTCCCGATTTCATTCTGGACAACAACGACGGGGTCTTCGACCTGTCGCTAAATTCATACAATATTCCCGAGGTAAAGGTTAACCGCAGGTATATGGATATGATCCGCAATATGGTATCAGCCGATGGAACAATCAAGGAGAAGGATCGCGAAGCGCTTCAATTTGTAAAGAGCAAAATCGACTCGGCCAAGTGGTTCATATCGGCCATAAAGCAGCGTCACGACACACTTATGCGCACGATGCAGGCGATTTTGGATTACCAACACGACTACTTCGAGGATGGCGACAAGAGCAAACTGCGCCCAATGATCTTAAAGGATATTGCCGAGCGTACGGAGCTGGATGTATCGACCATCTCGCGCGTTGTCAATAGCAAATATGTGCAGACTCAATTTGGAATAATCCTTCTCAAGTCGCTCTTTTCCGAAGCTATGCAGACCGATTCGGGTGAGGAGGTGTCGAGCTACGAGATAAAAAACATTCTGCAGCAGTGCATCGACGAGGAGAATAAGCGCAAACCACTCACCGACGAGACACTTATGGAGATCCTCAATTCGAAGGGCTACCGCATAGCTCGACGCACGGTGGCCAAATATCGCGAGATGTTGGATATTCCCGTTGCACGCCTGCGCAAGCAGATATAGAAATAGACTTTTCTCTGGGACTTACACTCTCTTACTGCCTCCGGCGGGCGGGGATGGCACCCCCGCGGGTGCAGCTACTTCTTGCGCTATTGGGCTAAAAACTTTGCAGTTTTTAGATTTTAGGATGCATAAAGTTGCCACAAATAAATTTGCGCAACTTTATGCAGCCTAAAATTTGTTAAATGCCTTTGGCATTTAAACCCAATATCGAGGTTCACCTCACTGATTTGTCGTAACGCAATAAGCATTTTACCCTGTACCTTTCTCCGGACTAAAATTACAGTATTATAATAAAGATCTATTTTTTGCTTCAATTTATAAAAGATGGTCACTATTTTTTTGGTTCTGTGGTATATTTTTCATATATTGCCGGCTAATAATAACGTTAGAGGTTATTTTAAAAAAATAGCTCCTGACTCCTAAAAAAACCAAACCATGAGTAGTAAGTATTCTCTGCCCTCAGAGGGTGGATTAAAAGTTTCAGAGACTCCAAAAGATGTTTTGAGTGGCTACGAAAAGATCGCCACTTCAATCTTTCAAAGCGAGCAGGAGGGTGTACAACACCTAGCCGATTTAGTTGTTAAAATGATCAAAGATCATGACCAAATGCTAAAAGCCAACAGTGACATCCTATCGGATTTCGACAAGGAGCCATTTGTATTGGGCCTCAGCACTGGACGCACACCAATTGGATTGTACCAAGAGTTGGTGCGTCGCTACCAAAAGGGCGAAGTTTCGTTCGAGAATGTTAAGACTCTCTCGCTCGATGAGTTCTACCCTATTGCGCCAAACGACATGCATAGTCGCAACCGCCGTATCCACGAAGAGTTCTTGGATCACATCAACATTGCTCCCGAGAATCGTCTAGTTCCCGACGGCGCAATCGCAAAGGAGGATGTGCCAGCCTATTGCGAGATGTATGACAAGCATGCAAACAACATCGATCTATTGATCATCGGAATGGGTGAGCAGGGTCAAATTGGCTTCAATGAGGCTGGATCGTTTGAGAAGTCACGCACACGCTTGGTTCAACTATCGTATAACTCTCGCAAGGTTCAAGCTGGGGTTTTAGGCGGAGATAATGTACCTCGCTATGCTATTACGATGGGTATCAACACTGTTATGAAGGCCAACAAGGTTATTCTTTTGGCTTGGGGCGAGGATAAAATCAGCGCAGTAAAGCAAGTAGTCGAGGGAGAGGTATCGTCGCAAGTTCCCGCTTCATACCTACAAAACCACCACAACATAGAGATCGTGATCGACAAGGCTGCCGGCGAGGCACTTACTCGCGAGCAGACTCCATGGTTGGTAGGTCAATGCGATTGGACTCCTAAATTTATCCGCAAGGCGATCGTTTGGTTGTGCGGCGTGGTTGGAAAACCAATCCTTAAACTCACATACAACGACTATATCGAGAACTCGTTGGGTTCGCTTCTAGAGGCTAGCAGCATGGCTTATGACGAGATCAACATCAAGGTCTTCAACGATTTGCAACACACAATCACAGGATGGCCAGGAGGCAAACCAAATGCCGACGACACTACGCGTCCGGTTGCATCATCGCCATTCCCAAAGCGTGTATTGATCTTCTCGCCACACCCCGACGACGATGTGATTTCGATGGGTGGAACATTCATCCGTCTGGTTGAGCAGGGGCACGACGTGCATGTTGCATACGAGACCTCGGGAAATGTTGCCGTTCACGACGACGTTGTTCTTCAAAACTTCGAGACAGCATTGGAGTGCGGTTTTGAGAATCGCTACGATGAGATCAAAGAGATTATCAAATCAAAGAAAAAGGGTGAGCCAGAGCCACGTGCATTGCTCAATATGAAGGGTGCGATTCGTCGTGCAGAGGCTAAAGCTGCATGCCGCTCGTTTGGGCTCGATGCAACAAACAAGTGCCACTTCCTAAACCTTCCATTCTACGAGACAGGAGGAATCAAGAAGGGTCAACTATCACAGGCCGATACCGATATCATCGTTAACTTGCTTCGCGAAATGAAACCTCACCAGATCTTTGCTGCGGGCGACCTTTCGGATCCTCATGGAACTCACCGCGTATGTATCGAGGCTATCCTTGGCGCATTGGAGGTGGTTCAAGAGGATGAGTGGTTCAAGGAGTGTAACATGTGGTTGTATCGCGGAGCTTGGCAGGAGTGGGATCTTGGCATGGTCGATATGGCAGTACCTTTGAGCCCTCAGGAGCTAATCCAAAAGCGTCATGCAATCTATCGCCACCTATCGCAGAAAGATATCGTTCCATTCCCGGGCGATGACAGCCGCGAATTCTGGCAACGTGCTGAGGATAGAACCCAAAATACAGCAAAATTATACAATGAACTAGGTATGGCCGAGTATCAAGCCATCGAGGTGTTTGTAAAGATGTTTTAAAAAATAAAATAACCAAACCAATAAAAAATGAGACTAATCATCAAAGAGAATGGCAGCGATGTTGCTGCATGGGCTGCTGCCTACATTGTCAATGCAATCACCTCACACCAAGAGCGTTGCGACAAGCCATTTGTGTTGGGACTTCCAACAGGATCCACACCACTTGGCACCTACAAAAAGTTAATTGAGTATTACAAAAATGGCGAAGTGTCGTTTGCAAACGTGATCACCTTCAACATGGATGAGTACATCGGGCTAGATGAAGATCACCCAGAGAGCTACCACAGCTTTATGCACAACAACTTCTTCCAATATGTCGATGCTAAACCCGAGAATATCAACATTCTCAATGGTAATGCTGCCGACCTAAAGGCTGAGTGTGAGGCATATGAGGCTAAGATTGTGGCTGCAGGAGGCATCGACCTATTCTTGGGTGGAGTTGGTAACGATGGCCATATCGCCTTCAACGAACCATTCTCGTCGCTCAACTCGCGCACTCGCATCAAGACTCTCACCGAGGATACAATCATTGCAAACTCTCGTTTCTTTGGAGGTGACATTTCGCAGGTTCCAACAACATCGCTTACCGTTGGTGTTGCAACGATCCTATCGGCAAAAGAGGTGTTGATCTTGGCTACAGGCGCTGCGAAAGCTGTTGCAGTACAACAAGGCGTCGAGGGTGCATACAGTCATAAATGGACAATTACAGGGCTACAGGTACACCCAGCAGGAATTCTGGTTTGCGACGAGGATGCCGCAGGAGAGCTAAAAGTTTCAACATATAGATATTTTAAACAGATCGAGAAATAATGAAGGATTACAGCCAAATAGTTGCTCAATTCGTCATCGAAGGAGTCGTAGAGAGCATCGCCCCACTTGGAGAGGGCTTTATCAACGATACATTCACCGTGAAGACTCAAGGTGAGGCACCAAATTACATTCTTCAACGCAAGAACCACATGATCTTCACCGACGTTCCTGCGATGATGAACAACATCGATCTAATCACTGCCCACCTCAAGAAAAAGGTGGAGGCTAGAGGTGGCGACACAATGCGCGAGGTGATGACAATCAACAAGACCAAAGATGGCGATAGCTACTACAAGGATAGCGATGGCAACTTCTGGACAATGTGCGTATTCATCAAAGATTCAGTTACTTACGACACTGCCGACTCGTTAGACCTTTGCTTTAAAGGTGGCGTGGGTATTGGTAGTTTCCAGACTGATTTGGTCGATTTCGAGCCTCAATTGGCCGAGACAATCAAGGGTTTCCACAATATCCGTTGGCGCTTTGTGCAGTGGGATGAGACTATTGCAGCCGACAAAGCTGGTCGCGTAGCGGAGCTTGCAGAGGAGATTTCGTGGATTGAGAGCCGTCGCGAGGAGATGCTCAATTTCTGGAGCTTGGTTGAGAATGGCCAAATTCCAACTCGCGTGACTCACAACGACACCAAATTGAGCAATGTGCTCTTCGACAAAGATGGCTCGGTATTGTGCATGATCGATTTGGATACGGTGATGAGCAGCACTTCGCTCAACGATTTTGGCGATGCAATCCGCTCATATACCAACACTGGAGCTGAGGACGACAAAGATTTGGATAACGTTTCGATGAACATCGAGCGCTTCGAGGCGTATGCAAAAGGATTCCTCTCGCAACGCGGTGCAACGCTCACCCCAAGCGAGGTTGAGTGGTTGGCATTCTCGGCAAAATATATCACCTATGAGCAGGTTCTTCGCTTCTTGATGGATTACATCGATGGCGATAACTACTACAGAACTGCCTACGACAACCACAATTTGGTTCGTACTCACGCACAATACAAACTATTGCAATCTATCGAGGAGCAATACGAGCAGATGTGCACGATAATCAAAGAGAACGTTTAATTTCAAGAGTATGAAAATCAAAAAAATAGAGACTGCACTAAGCCCTGAAAAACTTAGTGCACTTCTCGATGCAGCGACCAAGGAGCAGATCAAGGTGGTCAATTGGCCAAGCGTAGCTTCGTACTGCCCGCAGGTCGAATTCTCGATTCTGCACGATGGCGATAATATCTACATCAAATATTGGGTCAAGGAGCAGGCCACTTTAGCACATGTGACCAAAGATTTTGGCGAGGTTTGGACCGATTCTTGCGTTGAGTTTTTCATATCGTTCGGCACGGGATACTACAACATCGAGTTCAACTCGATTGGTTATGGCCTGGCGAGTTTCAGAACTCGTCGCGAACCTGAGTTTGCCACAGCGGCCTCGAGCGAGCTGATGGCAAAGATCGAACGCTACCCTAGCCTTCACCGCACAAGCTTCGACGAGCAATGTGTAGAGGAGTGGAACATTATGCTGAAGCTACCCAAAGAGCTCTTTATCAACGAGTCACTCGCAACGCTCGACGGAGTCAAAGCAACTGCGAACTTCTATAAATGTGGAGACAACCTAACTGTACCACACTTTGTTTCTTGGAATCCGATTGAGGTTGAAACGCCCAATTTCCATATTCCAAGTTTCTTCAAAGAGATAGAATTCGCAAATACAATTGAATAATTATGGATGCAATTAAGATGATCAAAGAGCGTAGAAGCGTTCGAAAATACACCGACCAAAAGGTCGACAGAGCAGTAATTGAGCAGATTGTCGAGGTGAGCCGTTGGGCACCATCATGGGCAAACTTTCAAGTCGCTCGCTATACGATTGTGGATAGCCAGGAGATGATTGACAAAATATATGATCTTGGTGTTCAAGGCTTTACATACAACATGAAGACCCTTAAGAACACCAAAGGATTAATCGTGCTGAGCTATGTTATGGGCAAGAGCGGATCGCTCAACGGCAAAGGAGCCAGCGAAGGTAAAGCTGCTAGCTGGGAGATGTTCGATGCTGGCATTGCTTGCCAAACCTTCTGCCTTGCAGCACACGAAAAAGGGGTCGGCACATGCATCTTTGGTATTATCGACCAAGATCAAATCGCTAAGATCATCGGACTCGCTCAAGATGAGTCAGTTGCAGCAATTATCACATACGGCTACGAAAATGGCCCTCACCCAGAGCCAACACAGCGCATGGAGGTGAGCGAGATCCTTCGCACGGCCGAGTAGGTAAATAACAATTCTCAAAAAAGATATGCTCTCGAAAAGTTGTAAAAACTTCTTCAAGAGCATATCTTTTTTTGGTTTACCACCTTGCTAAAATTGTGGCACAATGCATTTGAATTGTGGAGATGGCGGGAGTCGAACCCGCGTCCAAACAAGGAACTCAAAAGCTTTCTACACGTTTAGTTCACTCTTAATCCTTCTGCTTTGGCCTGGCTGTGAACTGCCGAACTAAAGCCCCAGTCTCTAAATTTCGCCCGACGATCGAGACACCTCGCCAAACTATCTCTAAATGATTGATACCCCATATGACCCACGATTAAAGAGCGGAACCGCTGGTCGGGATACTCGTCGCAAGACCTCCTAGGGCCTCGCAATTAAGCCAATTTTCCTTGAAAATTAGGCAGCGAGTGCATAGCTATTATTGCCATTTGAAATTTGAGCATTGGGATTTACGAGCCACCACACAACGCTCGACGTGCTTACAATCAACTTCTACCTGCTGTCAAAACCGGTCATCCCCAATTTTTCGCTTCGGTGAGTGAAAGCATGCAAAGATAGTGCTTTTTATTATAACTCGCAATCTTTTTGGGGATTTTAGAGCGAAAATAGACTTTCTTACTGCCTCCGGCGGGCGGGGATAGCACCCCCGCGGGTGCGTGCTCTTTGAGTTTTTCATGCGTTTGCCCTAGCCATCCTCCTCTGCAATTTGTAATTCTGCGAATAATTATATATCTTTGTTTGGAATCTTATTTGTAGAATTGGTCTCAAAGTTATTGATTATGAAGTTAGAACAGCGCCCCTACACCTTTGATCGGGTGATCCGTATAATATTTACAGTGTTATCCATTGTCGGAGTATTTTTTGTGCTCACTCTGCTCAAGGGTGCTCTTTTACCATTTGTTGTGGCGTGGCTCTTGGCCTATTTGCTAAATCCAATTGTTCTTTTTTTTCAAAATAAGGTTCGTATCCGCAATCGACTCTTAGCAATCATAACTACCTTATCATCAATTATTTTGCTCATTACTATGCTTGGTGTTTTGCTGATTCCCTCGATCGCCAGCGAGGTTGAAAAGAGTGTTGAGATTCTTCGAAATATGGCCTCCGCTCAGCAAGCAACGCCCCTTGTGGAGCAGGCGTGGTATCAGTCGCTGCTCGATAAGATTGACTTCTCGGAGCTCGGCAAGTTGATGAATCCCGAGGAGTGGGCGACGCTTATCGAGAGCACTCTTACGCACACATGGACGATTCTCTCAAGCTCTGTGAATCACATATTTGCGATTGTAGGGTGGTTCATAGTATTACTCTATTTAGTATTTATCATGATCGATTACGACAATATCATTCAGGGGGCTAAGCGCCTTATTCCGCAGCAATATCGCGATATTACACTCTCAATTTTCAAGGATGTAGAGGACGGAATGAACCGTTATTTCCGCGGGCAGTCGCTCATCGCACTTATCGTTGGTGTGTTGTTTAGTATTGGCTTTGTGATAATTGGCCTGCCGCTCGCCATTCCGCTGGGGCTCTTTATTGGCCTGCTCAACCTGGTGCCATATCTTCAAATCATCGGTATTGTGCCCACTGTTCTGCTCTGCTTTTTGGGCTCATATAGTGGCGCTCAGAGCTTCTGGACCCTTTTTGGACTCTCGATGGTGGTCTTTGCAGTGGTTCAGTCGATACAAGATATTTATGTCACACCAAAAATTATGGGCAAGGTGACAGGGTTGAACCCCGCAGTAATCCTACTCTCCCTCTCAATTTGGGGTACATTGATGGGCGTCATGGGAATGATTATCGCCCTGCCCCTCACTTCGTTACTGCTTGCTTATTACCAGAAATATATTCTTGGCGAATCGTCGGAGGATGAAGATGTAACGGCTGGGGAGCAGGGCAAACGCATGAAAAAATAACTCACCCGCGCCTGCGAGCACCGCCAGAATTCCCCCTCCTACTGAGGAAGTGCCCACCTCTTTAGAGGTGGAATAGCGCTGACGAGGAGGGGGTTAGGGGGTGGTGGTCGTACATGAGACAAA
>JAWXTD010000009.1:0-49451 GCA_044433805.1 Rikenellaceae bacterium | reverse complement strand
GGCATTTTTTCTCTCCTCCATTATTTTAATAAAGTTATCGAATAGGTAGGCGCTATCTTGTGGACCCGGTGCGCTCTCAGGGTGGTATTGAACCGAGAAGATCATATCCTCTTTCGACTCAACACCCTCGGCAGTATTGTCGAGAAGGTTGATGTGAGTGAGTGTTAACTTCGTATCTTTCAATGACTCTGTATCTACAGCATAGCTATGGTTCTGCGAGGTGATCTCGATTTTACCCGACTCCAAACATTTAACCGGATGGTTACCTCCGCGGTGACCAAACTTTAGTTTGAATGTCGAGGCGCCATATGCCAAGCATACCATTTGGTGACCCATGCAGATTCCAAACATTGGCAACTTTCCGCGCAGCTCCTTAACTAGATCAATTACAGGAGTTACATCCTCGGGGTTACCCGGGCCATTCGATAGGAAAATTCCGTCGGGCTTAAGCGCCAAGATCTCCTCTGCCGAGGTGTCGAAGGGTACGATTGTGACGTTGCAGCCCTTCTCGTTGAATTTGCGGATGATGTTGTATTTGATTCCGCAATCGATAGCCACCACGTCGAATTTGTGGTTTGCTGTGCGCGAGAACCAACGCTTCTTGCTACTTACGCGTGCAACCATATCGGTGCGAATTGGCTCGGCAGCGATGCGTGCCAAAGCCTCCGAGAGTGGGGTGTCGGCATCGGTGATCAAGACGCGCTGCGAACCCTCTTCGCGGATTATGCGCGTGAGCATACGAGTGTCAATTCCCTCGATTGCTGGGATGTTGTGCTCCTCGAATACCTCGTTTAGGGTCTTTGTGTAGCGGAAGTTACTTGGCGTGTCGTTGTATTCACGCACGATCATTCCTCCGATTGTTGGGAATTTAGTCTCGTAATCCTCCTCGGCAGTTCCGTAGTTACCGATAAGTGGATAGGTCATAACTACCATCTGGTCGGTGTATGAAGGGTCAGAAAGAATCTCCTGATAACCCACCATCGAGGTGTTGAATACAATCTCATTGATTGCATCGCGGTCTGCTCCGAAGCCATAGCCGTAGAACTCACAGCCATTCTCGAGAACGATTTTTTTAGTAAATGGTTTCATAGTCATATTTTGTTTTTCTTCATTTTCTTATTAACTCTCGGCTCCTTTAAGCTCTGTAGGCCTCTTTGCCGCTAGCGATGGTGAGCAATGTTTTTCCGTATACCTCCCAACCCTCGAAAGGTGTTGCGTGGCCCATCGAGAGGAACTCATCTGGGTCGATCGTGTACTTGCTCTCAAGGTCGAAGAGTACCAAATCGGCAACCTTGCCAACTGCGATTTCGCCTGCGTCGATCCCAAAGAGTCGTCGTGCATTGAGCGACATGAGCTCCACGAGCTTCTCAAGTGATATAACGCCTCGACGCACAAGGTAAGTATAGATCAGCGCAAACGAATTCTCGATTCCAACAATTCCAAAGGCGCTCATGGCCAACCCGCGCGATTTTTCCTGGTCGGTGTGTGGCGCATGGTCGGTAGCGATGCACTCTATTGTGCCATCTGCTACTCCATTTATTAGTGCCAATTGATCCTCCGCCGAGCGAAGTGGAGGATTCATCTTGAATCGTCCGTGCTCCTCCAAATCGTTGTCGGTCAAAAGTAGGTAGTGCGGAGCGGTCTCGCCACTCACCTTCAGCCCCTTTGCCTTGGCTGCACGCAGTAACTCTACACTCTCCTTTGTCGAGATGTGGCATATGTGATATTGGCATCCGATCTGCTCGACTAGCTTCAAGTCGCGCTCTACTTGCCCCCACTCGCTCTGCGAGCAGATTCCTCTGTGGCCATTGGCTTTGCAATATTCGCCATCGTGGATATAACCCTTTTTGAGTAGCTCATTTACCTCGCAGTGCGCAACGATTGGGCGTCCAACCTCCTTGGCAGCCTCCATCGCACTGGCCATCAACTCATCGGATTGTACTCCCACGCCATCATCCGAGAAGCCTCCCACCTGCGGAGCCAGAGCTGCGAAGTCGACCAATTCGCCCACGCCCTTTTGTCCGCGGGTGATCGAAGCGTAAGGGATTACCTTAACTTTGGCATCGCGCTCAATGATTGCGAGCTGCTCGCCAAGATGCTCCACCGAGTCGGGTGCTGGCGAAAGATTTGGCATCGAGAAAAGTGTTGTGATGCCTCCATGAGCAGCCGCAGCAGTTCCCGAAGCGATACTCTCTTTGCGTGAGAAGCCTGGCTCGCGAAGATGTACATGTACATCGACCAAACCGGGAAGTAGATATTTGCCCTCGGCCATAGTCACACAATCGTCAGCGGATGGTTCAATCTCGCTCTCGATTGCCACAATCACCCCTTCGCTAATTGCGATATCTTGCCGTGTGAATTCGCCCGCAACATAACACATCGCCCCTTTAATAATCTCACTCATAATATATCCAAAAAAAAGGTAGCTTAAATAAGCTACCATATTATAATAAACAATAATCCAAAACAACAAAAAATAGTGATCCAGAAGGAATCCAAGCGGGAGTCCATTGCATCATACCTATGTTGTGATCGAGTTGCATTTTCAAAAATTTTATCTTGGCAAAGATAGGAAAAAATATTTTAATATGAAATATTTTCCGGCCTATTTTTTCATTTTTTTGTTAATTCATCTCCATGTTGGTTTTGTGGTAGCTATAGCCAAGCAATCGCAACCCAATAGCCACACCAAGTCGGAAGAATACCTTGGCCGAGCGAGCAAAGATATAGAAGGCCATAACGCTCTGCGCCTCGATGCTCTCCTTGCGGATCATCGTCAGAGCCGTAGATGCTCCACTGCGCATCAAGCTCTCGAGCTTGGTGGCCTCTTCACTCTCAATGGTGTAGCCCAACATCTCCTCCATGACATATTCATCCATCAAGTCGAATCCTCGAGGTGATGCAATGGGGGTGTATAGATCCTCCACCGCTGAGTACTCATCCCATGCCGTGTCCCACAATACCGACATGCCGATGCCCAAGTATCCCGCCCAAGCAACCGCTGCCGCAGGGAACTCATTGAGTTGTGGCACCGCAGCAGCCATATACTCCGCAGCTGAGCTATCCCACTTCTGCTCAAGCTCCTCGGCAGCAAGCAACTCGCCATCCAAAAAGCCCGCATCGGTGAATTGGTTGAGCAGTGCACGCGTCAAACGCTCCTCGTACTCTATGAGAAATTGATTATCTTCTTGTTTCATGCTGAATTATTTTATGCAAAGATAGATAAAAATTTGAAGATAATGCGACCTTGGTGCTTTAAGAGTGGTGTAATAATGTGAAAATATGCTCTCTTACTGCCTCCGGCGGGCGGAGATAGCACCTCCGCGGGTGCAACTAGTATTGCGCTATTGGGCTAAAAACTTTGCAGTAAACCCAATATCGAGGTTCACCTCGGTGATTTGCTCATGGCAACCGCAGGTTGCCATAGGTCAAAATAGTTTATACCTATTACGCTATAGATATTAACAGTAGCAAATATTTGGTTTTGCGCGATAATTGCATTTACTTTGTAAAAATCGAGATTTTATGAGAACAATATTATTAACTTTTTTGGCTGCATTGATGCTACTATTGCCAGTGGCGGCCAGAGATAAAAATGAGAAAAAGATGAAAACAATACATTTAACAGAGGCAGAATTTTTAGAGAAAGTATACAACTACGAGCAAAATAGTGATGAGCTAATATACCTGGGCGACAAGCCAGCCTTGGTAGATTTCTACGCTTCGTGGTGCGGACCCTGCAAGGCTATCGCCCCAATCCTCGAGGAGCTAGCTGCCGAGTACGAGGGCCAGATCTACATTTATAAGGTCGACACGGAGCAGGAGCGCAAGATCTCGCAGGTGTTCAACATCCGCTCAATCCCCACGCTACTCTTTATCCCAATGGAGGGAAAGCCCTCGATGGCGCAAGGAGCAATGCCAAAGGCAGAGCTGCAAAAGAGTATCGACGAACTGCTTTTAAATAAGAAATAGGGCGCATGGTACACGCACATAAAACTTGCTCACCTGCGCTCATGCCGCGCGGCACCAAGCTTGGATCCAAAAACTTCGTTTTTGACTTTTGTCGTGCACTGATTTGCAGCGCTTAAAAGCGCTAACGATATAAAATAATAGATGAGATATTTTGAAAGTAAACTTTCAACTCTCTCATCTATTATTTTATATCTATCCCCACCCGCCGGAGGCAGTAAGAAAGTATATTATCTAGGAAAAAGATCAAATACTGCGTAGCTTGAGATACTCCTGAAGCTGCGCTTTATAACTTTCGCCAATTGGCACTCGCTGATCGGGGAATATTATGTGACTGCGCTCGATGACTTTTATTTTGTCTCTGCGCACTGTGAACGAGCGGTGTATGCGGATAAATTGATCTTGTGGCAAGATCTCCTCCACTCGCTTCATGTTCATTAGTGATATGATTGGCTTGGGCTCCGACTCGACGAAAAATTTCACGTAATCCTTTAATCCTTCGATATATAGAATCTTGTTGAGCTCTATGCGCACAAGTTTATACTCCGATTTAACGTAGATTGAGTCTATCTCCTCGGGCTGTTTTATATCACTTTGCTGGGCTTGTTCCTTTAATTTAAACCACTCCACAGCCTTTTGTGTTGCCGCTAAGAAATCGGGGTATGAAATAGGTTTGAGAAGGTAATCCAACGCATTGACCTTGTAGCCATCCAACGCATATTGGTTGAAGGCTGTGGTGAATATTATCCTTGTGCGAGCATCGACCATGCGGCTGAACTCCAAGCCGGTGAGCGTAGGCATCTGTATGTCGAGCAGCAGCAGATCGGCCTGGGCCAACTCTTCGCTGCTCGCCGCCTCGATGGCTGTCGAGAAGGTTGCCAAATGCTCTAAATAGGGAGTCTTGGCAACATACCCTTCGAGCAGCATTGCCGCTAGTGGCTCGTCGTCTATCACTACAGTTTTAAGCTTCATGGCGTGTTGTTGTTTTTAGTATTAATTTGCTGGTGTACACATCTTTGTTGCTGCTGACCTGCCACCAGTGAGAATTCGGATATAGCAACTCCAAGCGACGTCGCACCTGCTCCAGCCCAATTCCATGTCCGCTCTTATCCTGCTCAGCCTTGGCGTGATTACTATTTTTGATCGATAAAATCACTTGGCCCTGCTGCGCATCATCCTCGAAGTGAATATCTATAAAGCCCTGGCCCGAGGCACTTACGCTGTGCTTAAATGCATTCTCGATGAGCGAAATAAATATCAATGGAGCTATCTGCGTGGTGCACCCCTCCGAGACTCTAAACTCCGTGGTAACCAAAACTTTGCGTGGCAAGCGGATGCTCATTAGCTCGATGTAACTCTTCAGGAACTTCACCTCGCCTTTGAGCGAAACACGCTCGTTGAGGTTGTCGTAGAGTATATATCGCAAAAGGTCGCTCAGCTCTTTGATAGTCTTTTGTGCCTTGTCTGTATCGATGGCCGTTAGTGCGTAGATGTTGTTGAGGGTGTTGAGCAGGAAGTGGGGGTTTATTTGGCTTCTGAGGTTCGCCAGTTCCGCCTTTATTCGTGCACTTTCAGCCTCGCGCAGCGCAGTTTCGCTCATCTCCAACCTGTCGGCAAGTCGCATTGCTGTGACCAAGCCGATCATTAGGATGAAATTAATTAAGTCGCGAATAAGGTATATCTGCCCACCCAGGGGTCGCGGAGGCATCCCTTCGGGCTTGAGTGAATCCAAAAGACCATAATTATTGATCCCAAACGAGACACACAGCAGAAGTGCAATAACGATCAAATTGGCCACAAAGTAGCCACCTCGCTTATTGCAGAATAGGAATCGAGGAATGATTATCAGGTAGTTGAGAAGATATATAATAATAAATGTGGCAATGTTAATCGAGAGCTGTGCAATGGCAAAAGCATCGAAGTTATTTCCATTCGAACCAAAACTCCAGAAGAGGGTAGTTGCTAAGATCACACCCCAACATATTAGTTGGAGTGCGATCATTCGATGTTTCTTATTTATTATATCGTTCTTCATATTCGCAAAGATACAATTTTATTCGTAACGAATGGCATCGATAGGGTTGAGTGCTGCAGCTTTCTTGGCTGGATACCACCCAAAAAATACTCCCGTAACGCTACAAACGGCAAACGATAGCAGAATCGTCCAGCTCTCGACCTGAATCGGCCACGAGGCGAAGTAGTTGACCGCCCATGCGGCCACGCACCCCAGAATAACACCCAGCAGACCACCGGCCACGCTGATGATGATAGCCTCGATAAGGAACTGTGCCAAGATATCTACGCCTCGACCTCCCACCGACATACGCAGACCAATCTCCTTGGTGCGCTCGGTAACCGATACATACATAATATTCATAATTCCGATACCTCCAACGATAAGCGAAATCGCTGCCACACACGCCAGCAGGGTGGTCATCAATCCACTTGTCGAGTTGAGCATCGTTGCTAGCTCCTGCTGCGAGCGGATATTGAAATCGTCGTCGGCATAGGCCGAGAGCTTGTGATTCTCGCGTAACTGAGCTGTGATCTGCTCGATCACCTCTTCGGTTTGATCCTCGTCGATTGCGCTGGCGTAGATCTGGCTGAGGTATGTAACGGCCAAAATGCGCTTCATTACGCATGTATATGGTGCCAAAACTATAGCATCTTGGTCCATACCCATGGTGTTGTAACCCTTTTCGGCAAGCACTCCAATGATTCGCATTGGGATGGTCTTGTAACGAATAACCTTGCCTACAGGATCCTCGCCATCGGGAAAGAGATTCTCTTGAATGGTCTTTCCGATCACGCAAACTTTGGCCGCAGTGCGGATGTCCATATCGGTGAACATCGTTCCGCTCTCGAGTTTTAGTTGACGAATGGTGAGGTAGTCGCTAGTCACACCCGTAATTGACGAGGGGTAATTATTACCGGCATATACGAATTGTCCCGATGCCGAAACCACTGGGCTCACCGCAGCGACAAAGTCGGTCATTTGCGTTAGCGACTCATAATCGGCAATCTTGAGGGTCTGCATCGACGAGGCATCTTGAGTTACTCCTCCTCGCCTATCTTCGCCAGGTTGAATCATGATCATATTGGAGCCCATCTCCGAGATCTGGGCATTTATGCTCGCCTTAGAGCCTTGACCAATGGCAAGCATTGTGATCACCGAGGCAACTCCGATGATGATTCCGAGCATCGTTAAAAATGCTCGCATCTTGTTATTGCCTAAGGCTTTTATTGCTATTGATGTTAAATTTGCAATTCTCATAATCATTTTGTTTTAATCCTCGCTCGCAGGCAGTGCCGCCAAAGCCTCGGCAGCATCGCTCACGGTGGGGTTGATTGTGTCGCTCTTGATCTTTCCGTCGCGCAACATAATATTGCGACTCGAGAACTCGGCAACTTCGGGGTTGTGGGTCACAAAAATAATTGTGCGTCCCTCGCGGTGCAACCTCTGCATAAGTACCAAAATCTCGAACGAGGTGCGTGTATCGAGGTTACCGGTAGCCTCATCCGCCAAGATTACCGCAGGGCGATTGACCAAGGCTCTGGCGATGGCTACGCGCTGCATCTGTCCTCCACTCATCTGGTTGCTCTTGTGATACATTCGGTCGCCCAGGCCTACGGCTTCAAGCGCCTCGATGGCTCTCTGCTGACGCTCCGATGCTGAAATTCCGGGAGAGTATAGCAGTGGCAGCTCGACATTAGCTAGAGCTGTGGTCTTTGCCAAGAGGTTATAGTTTTGGAAGATAAATCCAATTTTCTGGTTGCGAAGCCCTGCGCTTTGGTTCTTACTCATGCCGGCCACCGAGATTCCATCGAGGAAGAAGTTTCCCGAAGTGGGCATATCCAAACATCCCAAGATGTTGAGCAGCGTACTCTTACCACTTCCCGAGGTTCCCATGATTGTCACAAACTCTCCCTCTTGGATCGAAAACGTCACCCCTCGAAGGGCCTTGACCGTCTCCTCGCCAACTTGGAAGTGTCTTCTGACATCCTTTAATTCAATTACTGTTTTGCTCATAGCGACCTATTATTTAACGTGAGTTCGAAAATAGCCCCACCTCCGAACTCTCTGAAAATGTTTAACTTGTGCGGTGGGGCTATTCTCGACCACACATTAAGCGTTGTTTGAAAACAACGCAGCGTATTTAAAATCTCCCCCTTACCCCCTCTTTGTAAAGAGGGGGCTTGGTCGCAATTTTACAAATTGCTCCCCCAGAGGTATTTATGAGTTCGATAATTATCGAACTCACGTTATTTATTATTATTTGCCGGGGCGTTGTGGTAGGAAGGGATTTGACTCGCCAGACGATGCTGAAGGTGCTCCCGATGGCATCGCCGCTGTATCCATTCCGGTGACCAACTCGGTGCCAACGGCGATATCTGCTATAATCTCTGTTAGGATTCCGTTGCTCACACCCACGGTTACCGCGCATGGTTCAGGGCGCCCTTGGCCATTGTATATCCAAACTACATCTCCCTCTAATATCTGCTCCATTGGCACTCTATCTGTCTCTTCACCTTGCTCGGGAGTCTCTTGTGGCATTGGAGGGGTGAATGTGAGGGCTGCAGCCGAAACAACTCTTTGACACTCGACGTCGAGCGTGAATATCTCGATACTAGCCGTTAGGCCGGGTTTAAGCTTAAGGTCTGGGTTTGCAGCCGATACAACTACCTCATATGTAGTTACATTGCTCTCGACAATTGCCTCTTGGCGCACCTCGGTAACCTCGCCCTCGAACGTATCCAAGGGGAATGCGTCGACAGTGAATTGTGCTCTTTGACCCACCTCGATATTGCCTATATCAGCCTCGTCGACATCGACAATAACGCGCATATCTTTTAGGTCGGCAGCCACAGTGAAGAGCGTTGGAGTGCTGAAACTCGAAGCTACGGTTTGACCCTCCTCGACACTTCTCGAGATGATTACACCATCGATTGGCGAGTAGATCGTTGCATATCCAAGGTTGATCTCGGCTCTAGCTAGTGTGTTTTGTGCAATTGATAAGTTATTTTTTGCGCACTCATAGTCGAATAGAGCAAGGTCGTATTCGCTATCGGCAATAAGGCCTTTTTTGTATAGTGCCTCTACGCGTTTGAAATTCGACTCTTGGTATGTGAGTGTGCTTTGTGCCACCGCTACGCTGTTGCGACTGCTATTGCGGTCGAGTAGCAGGGTGCTCTTGTCGAGCTCGGCAATCACTTGACCCTTCTTTACCTCACTATTGTAATCGACGTATAGATTGGTCAAGATACCCGAAACCTGAGTACCGACATCTACCAGAGTTACCGGTTCTACGGTACCTGTAGCCGTGATGCTTTGAACGATGCTCTGAGAGCTTACGGTGGTTGTGATCCATTTTGTGTCGCTTAGCTTCATCTTCTTGGGCATCAAGAGTATAGCCGCTGTGGCCGCTACCGCTACGATAATGGCGCTAATTATAATTTTCTTTTTCATCATGTTTATTATAATTTAATTATATTCGTCTTGTAGTAGTTGAGTAGGGCTTTGTTGAGCACCAATTGGTATTTGTTGATCAGGTAATTCTGGCAAGTTTGGTTGTAGTTATCTTGTTCGGTTAGAAGCTCGATTATGCTCTTCTGACCAACGTTATATTGCTCGGTTGTGAGTTCCAAGCTCTTTAGGTTTGCCTGCAGCAGATACTCCGATACTGAGTAGATTGCTTGGGCATTTGCGGCGTTATTGCGGAGCGTTTCGATGGTCTGGTATAGATCCTTCTCACTCTCTGTGAGCGAAAGTTCTGCCGATTTGACGTTGTTCTTTGCAATGGCAACATTGGTGCGATTAGCGTAGCCGCTAAAGATTGGAATTGATAGGTTTAGACCAGCCGAAGTGCTAAAATTATTGCGCATCTGGCTCGAGAAGGCGTAGCTGCTAGAGCTGCTGTGGTTAACTCCAGTTCCTGCCGTGAGGCTCAATCTAGGCAAGAATCCAGCCTGGGCAATTGTCTGGTCCAATTCAGCCGATTCGATATAGAGCTTCGATGATTGAATCTCGGGACGCATATCTAAAGCTACTTCGTAGATCTGAGCGGTGGTTGGAATCTGCGACAAAAGAAGATCGTCGGAGAGTTCTATCTCTTTGATAGAAAACTCTGCCTCGCCCGAGATCTCGAGTAGCTGCTTGAGTGCGATATATAGGCTACTGAGCTGAGTTTCGGCTACTACAATGTCGTATTTGCTCGATGCTGTTGCGCTCTCCAACTGTGCGTAATCGGCTTGGTTGATGCTTCCAACCTCCAAGAATGCCTCGCCACGCTCTTGACTTTTTTCGCTCAACTCGAGGCTGCTTTTGGCAACTTCGATCTGCTCGATGGCGTAGAGAATCTCGACGTAGAGCTCCGTGATTGCTACCTCGAGCGAGTTTGAGATCTCCTCCATCTCGAGCGAGGCGATATCGCCACCCAATGTGCTCTTTTGTAGTTGAGCGCGGTTGCTGCCTCCGTTGTAGAGTGTCATCGAAAGGTCGACGCCATACGAGCCCGAGTAGTTGGCTGCGCTAAGCGACGAGGATTCATTGAAAGGGTAGCTGCTCAAACCTTGGCTCACCGAGCCTGAGATCGTTGGCAGGAATGCACCCTTAGCGCTTATCTGCTCCGAGGCGCTGTTTTCGATCTCGAGCTGCGCTTTTTTGAGCGTGATATTATTCTCTTTGGCATACTCCAAACACTCCTCCAGACTCATCGAAGTTGGCTGGGAGTCGTTTTGAGCGTAGCTCTGTAGTGCGAGAGTGCTAGATAGCAGAAGCGCTGCGACTCTCAAAAATCTTAAATTTATCATACATCTTCATTTTTGTTCTATGTGACAAATATATATATATGGTATGGGCGGGTCAAACAAAATAGACGAACAGCCATATTTTATCGAAGAATAGGGCGATTTTATGCATCTGGGATTGGGGTAAATGTATGAAATATGACTTGCTCATCGCGCTCATGCCGCGCGGGCACCAAGCATGCTTGGATCCAAAAACTTTCGTTTTTGACTTTTTTTGTTTATGCGATGATTTGCTCTTCGCTGCGCTTTTACGATATATATATCTATGTCAACCTGCGGTTGCCATGAGTAAATCACCGAGGTGAACCTCGCTATTGGGTTTAAATGCCTGAAGGGCATTTAACAAATTTTGCAAGGTAATATCTTGCGCAAATTTATTTGTGGCAAGATATTACCTTGCAAAATCTAAAAACTGCAAAGTTTTTAGCCCAATAGCGCAAGAGAATATGCACCCGCGGGGGTGCTATCCCCGCCCGCCGGAGGCAGTAAGAGAGTATATTTTAAAAAGTACAATATAATTGTGATACTATTAAATTCTTATATTTTGAAATATATTGACATCAAAATATGAAAGTGTTAAATATTTTTCGTAAATTTGCTAACGTTATTAAACTTAAAGAAGATTTATTATGAAAAGAATGTTATTTAGCCTCTTCGCGTTATTGTTGTTGATGGTTAGCTGTGGTGCCAAAGATATGGTTATTACGGGTGTCGTTAGCGACGATGAACAGAATCCAGCTAAGGTGGCATTTGTAAAAGACTCCAACAAAGTTATTATCGACTCTGTTGAGGTTGTTAATGGTTCGTTTACATTGACCATCCCGTGTGGCGATGAGCCTCATTTTGCTCAATTGAGCGTAGTTCGTTCGAAAGACACCAAACGTTATGATTTTATTGTGCATCCCTGTGAGGCTGAATATAAGATGATTGAGACGCATACCCCCAGTGGTTTGGCCTACCGAATGATAGACAATGGAGGTTACAACGATCAGATAAACAACGATTGGGAGCGATGTGATGAGATGAAAGAGAAGTTCGAAGCTTTCATGGAGCATAGAGTGGCTAATACTGCTGAGTATTTCGATAAGCAGACCTCTATGGCTCGCAAGATGGAGATTCGTATTGTATACGATAGCCTGTCGCGCGTTGCACAAAATGTTGTCAACACATACCTCGAGCCTCAATTGAAGAGTAAAGATGTGTATATGAGAGCCTTCGCAATCAAAAAGATGGGTGTCAATGAGTATAACTTCGAGGCAGTTCCTGCGGTAGTTAAGGCTTTGGGGCATATCGATTGGGTTGCGCAGATGGATGATCAGTACAACAAATTTGTGATCAAAAAGGGTCGTCTGGCAAAGATCGCCAATGGTCAATCGGTTATCGATGTTGAAGGTGTTGCGCTCGACGGAGGTGCTATGAAGTTGAGCGACGTTTATAAGGCCAACAAGCTGACCATGTTGCTATTTTTTGGCAATGATTACGATAGTGGAAAGTATCTTCCGCTCATCGAGGAGTGTTACCAGAAGTATAAATCTGAGGGTCTGGAGATCTTTGGGGTGTGGTGTGAAGATGATCTGGCTCCTTTGGTTGAGGGTGATTATCCGTGGATGTTGATCTCGCAGTTGGGTTCAAATAGAGATGAGGTTATAAATCATTATATGGCGGAGTATCCTTTGGATATGTTCTTTGTCGATAGTGCTGGCGTGATCATTGAACAGAAAGTCCATCGTTATCGCCTCGATAGTCGGGTAGACGAGCTGTTAAATTAAAATTATGTTAAGCCTAATAATTCTATGTTAATAGATTATTAGGCTTTTTTTAATGTTTTACTAAAGATAATCTCTATATCTCTTACAAAGAGATATGCATATGAGTGTAAATTGTTATAAATTAACTATTTATATATTTTAGCGAATATTGCGTTTTGTTATAATATTAAAACGTTTTTTATAAATTTATAATAAAGTGTTATATCTTTAGGTTTTTTGTAATAAATTTTATACCTTTGTCAATATATTTATATCTCTTTGTAAGAGATATGCATATGTTTTATGCAAGTATGCAACAAATACAGTATCAAAAGTAACATAGTATAATGTAATAATAAAACGAGATTTAGTGCATGAATTAAAGGGAAAATAGTAGAGATTAAGGGGATGTAGACTCAAGGAGTTGAAGTCATATACAATTGGCATACAGGCGACAGATGCACGATTAGCTTTAGGGCTAATTTATAGATAACCACACATCATCGCTTATGGGATTAAATAAAGCAATCGTAATATATAAAATGAAGAATATGGATATTTTTTTACAAAAGTTAAAGTCTATATCTATTTTTTTGGTAGCGGTATCGCTCCTTTCTATTGGTGGAATTCAGAAAGGTTACTCGGCTTCCGATTCTAATAGTGAAACATCAGAAGTTGCCGCACAGCAGCAACAAACAGTAAATGTCAAGAAGGTGACATTGAAACACACAAACAGCCCAATCAACAATATCCTTCGTGATATCAGCAAACAAACAGGCATTACTTTCGAGTATGCAAGCGGTTTGAGCTCATCTGCTTTGGGTAATTTCTCAATAAATGTATCAGGTGTAACAACACGCGAGGCACTTACCACACTATTCCAAAGTTCAGGATATGGTTTTGTTGCTAATGGCGATAGAGTTACAATCAGCAGAAAAGTTGATGTAGCTAAGTCTAACGTTGATAACTTCAACAAGCTTGCTGTTCGCGGTCGTGTGATCGATAAGTCAAAACAACCATTGGTTGGAGCAACAGTTATCATCCGTGGAACTTCATATGGTACCTCTACCGATGGTGATGGAGAGTTCAAACTCAACGGTTTGTTGGCAAAGAGCATCACCCCAAGAATCGAAGCATCTTATATAGGTATGCTTTCACACACACTGGACTACAAAGACGATTATATGACAATTGTATTGGAGGACGATAACTACTCTATCAACGATGTTGAGGTGGTATACACTGGTTATCAAGCTCTATCTCCTCGCGAGATGGGTGCATCTATTGCAACCGTAAAGGCTGAGGATGTTGTTAATCCATCGTTTCAATCTATCGACCAGATGTTGGAGGGTGCCGTAGCAGGTATGACCTTCCTTCAGAGTAGTGGTCAGGTTGGAGCTGCGCCAAAACTTCGTATCCGTGGTACAACCACAATCTTGGGTTCTCAAGAGCCACTTTGGGTTGTCGATGGGGTTGTTATGCAAGATCCAGTTGATATTGACCCTTCTCTTATCAACGACCTTGATTTTGTTAACCTTCTAGGAAATGCAATCTCGGGAATCAACCCAGACGACATCGAGCAGATCGACGTCTTGAAGGATGCCGCAGCAACTGCAATCTACGGATCTAGCGCTGCAAATGGTGTAATCGTTATCACCACAAAAACTGGTAAGGCGGGACGCCCAGTTGTAACTTACTCTCACTCGGTAAGTATCACTCAAGCGGCAGATATCGATGACCTTAATATGATGAACTCGCTCGAGCGAGTTGAGCTTTCGCGTGACCTTATCGATAGCCGTCAGGTTTATCCAAACGTTACTAGCTGGGTTGGTTACGAGTCTTTGTACCGTGACTATACAAAAGGTTCTATCTCGTACGAAGATTTCAGCAGCCAAGCAGCTTACTACGAGACTTTGAACACTGACTGGTGCGATCTGTTGCTTCAAAATTCTGTTTCGACAAAACACAATATTAACGTGTCGGGAGGTAGCGATAATATCCGTTACTACGCATCTTTGGGAGTTGACCAAACAAGTGGTAACATTATTGGTGATGAGTATCGTCAATATACAGCATCTACTAACATCACAGCGTCGTATGACAAATTCACTATCCGCTTCGGAATGAACGGTTACGTATCGAACAAAGACTACGCTCCATCTGATCTAGATGTTATGGAGTACGCTTACACCACTAGCCGTGCAATCCCTGCAACAAATGCAGATGGTAGCTACTGGTACTACGATCGCGAGCCAACTTCAACATTGACTTCAGATCAAGGTAGCTCGGTATATCCATTCAACATTATGGAGGATATCGAGAATAGCTACTATAAAGTTGATGGTTCGGGTGTTACAATGTCGATGAATGCAACTTATGACATCAATAAGAAACTTGCTGTCAACGGAACTCTATCTTACTCTTTGTCAAATACAACTAGTGCAACATATTATAGCGCAGATACTTCTTATGGACGTATGCTTAAGAATGACTATGGATGGGATTCATATACCGACCCAACGGCTAAATATCAACAATATACCCTTATGCCAGTAGGAGGTGAGCTATCGACAAGCACAACAGATCGTGATACATACTCGGCTCGTTTGTCTGCTAGCTACGAGGATTACTTCGGATCTAACAAAGAGCACAAAATTACTGCAACCTTGGGAGGTGAGCTTTCGTCAACTTCATACGACACTTTCAGCCTAACGGCTCGTGGTTTTGACCCAGATCGTGGTTCGGTTATGATTGGTGTTGATGACCTTAGTTCATATTCTTCTTATGCTGAGTGGACTCAAACTCAAGATGCATTGGGAGTTTACACTCTCAAGAAAGATAACGACGTTGCAGCATACTTCTCTATGGGCTACGGCTACGAGGATCGCTACTACGCAAGTATCAATGGTCGTGTAGAGTACTCAAATGAGTTCGGTTCTCGCGCTAACGAGAAATTCTTCCCAATTTGGGCGGTTGCAGGACGTTGGAATATGCACAACGACGTAGTGAAAGATGTAGATTGGGTTAACTCTTTGGCACTTAGAGCATCGTTCGGTTACCAAGGTAACGTTCCTTCGACTTCAACCGAGGTTGTAATCCAAACTGGTGGTTATGATCAATACTTCGGTGGCGAGGCATACTCGAGCATCTATAGCTACGCTAACCCAGATTTGATGTGGGAGAAAACAGCATCTACCAACCTTGGAGTTGACTTCTCGCTGTTTGGAAATAAAATCAATGGTACCATTGAGTACTACTATCGTTTGACAACCGACGCTTACGTTACCGAAACAGTATCTGAAGTTAACGGTATCACCAACTACACAGTAAACAAAGGTAACCTTGAGAACCATGGTTGGGATCTTACTCTTAACTTCGTGCCAATCAACAATATGACAAGTGTTGACGGTGAGGTTAAAGGTTTCAGATGGCGCTTCGACCCGCAACTTGGTCAAATCATCAACCAAGTTTTGGACGCTGCAACAACATCTGACAGTAACACACTTCTTGACGACGATGATATCTACTACTCATCATACCTAAACGGTTCGGCAGTAGTTAAGGGATATTCAGTAAACAGCTTTTGGTCATACCAATACAACGGTTTGAGCAGCGACCTAGGTATCCCAACTTTCAAGAATCTCGACGAGTATGTAACAATCGAGGGCGTTGAGGTATCGACTGCAAGTCTATTGCTAGCGATGGCAACCAATGAAGAGAGAATGCTCTCTATCATGGATTACTCGGGTTCTCGTACCCCAATTATCCAAGGTAGCTTGAACAATACATTCACATATAACAACCTCTCGCTTGGTATCAACCTAACATATGGTCTTGGTTCAAAGATCCGTTTGATCCAGCTCTACTCGGATATCTCATCAACTAGCGGAACTATCGCACCTCAGCCAACACAAAACGTTAGCAAGTCGTTTATCGACCGTTGGCAACAATCAGGTGATGAGAAGTATACCGACATCCCTGCGATTATCGACTACTCTTACTTCGACTCTACAATGGACGAAATGTGGTGGTTAACCGACACTGACCTTAAGTCTTCAGGTAATGCACTTTCAGGAAGCCTTTGGGAGATGTACGACTACTCTGACCTTCGTGTTGTAAGTGGTAACTACCTTAAGATCCAAAGTATTTCATTGCGTTACAACCTTCCAAATAAAGTTTGTGCTAAGACATTCTTTAGTTCGGCTTACGTAAGCTTCACAGGAACTAACCTCTATACATTCTGTAGTAAGGATCTTAATGGACAAGACCCAACAACATCTACATCGGGTTCATATGTTATTCCAGTACTTCCCGCCTACTCTTTCGCATTTAGTGTTTCATTCTAATTAATTATTGTATAAAATGAAAAGATATTTAATAATATTAGTTGCTACATTAGGCTTAAGTTCATGTAGTGATTTCTTATCAGAATACTCTCAAAACTTGTCATATATCACATGTGCAGAAGATCTTAACGAGCTTCTTATCTGTGAGTCGTATATGCCAACTATGGGTTCCGCTAGTGGTAACTTTACTGATTATGCTGCCGCAATCAACTCTATTGCTGTACTGGACGATGATATGCAACAATACGTCTACAAAGCAACCTCTACATATTATACTGGTGAGTATCTCGAAGGTTTCTACACTTGGCAGCCATACCCATACTATGGTGAGTCGGGTTCGACTTCTGTAACTGGTGGTGCTGGTGGAGACAACATGTGGTCTGGTCTTTACGGCTTAATCTCGGGCTGTAACGTAATCCTCGAGGAGATTGAGGATTATCCAGATGATGCTCTTTACTCAAAGGTCAAGGGTGAGGCTCTAGCGTTGCGTGCATTGTGGTACTTCCACTTGAACCAATATTGGGGAGCTGCGTATTGCGCTGAGACTGCTGACACCGACCTTGGTGTACCAGTTAAAACAGATGCTGAGATCTCGACCGAAGGTTTTGCTCGCAATACTGTAGCCGAGGTTTACGCTCAAATGATTAGTGACCTGGAAGAGTCTATTATATTGTTGGATAATATCGTACAACTTCACAATCGTCGTATCAATCAAACTGCTGCACGTATTCTCCTAAGTAGAATATATCTCCACATGGAGAATTGGGATAAGTGTGCCGAGCACGCTTTAAATGCAATTAATGATTCGGGTTCTTTATCGTTATTCAATTTTAATGATAAGATTTGGATGACAGCTACTTATCAAATAGCTCTAACATTTACCTACTATAACTATGCTGCTAATGGTTATTCGACAATAGTATCAAATTACCAAAATTGGAGTGAGAATGTATTCTTGTCGTGTTATACCACAGCTCCATATATGATGAGAACGACTTCTCACGCTATCCAGTTTAATGTGGCAGATGAGTTGTACGATCTTTATGAAAGCAATGATAAGCGGAAGAGTCTCTATATGTACAAGGATTCATACACTGGTGGATATAAAGGAACGGCTGTAGCTAGTGCTGGTTTCGTAAACGCTTACGGAATCTTCATGCCTGAGGCTTACTTGAACTATGCTGAGGCGATGTTCCTTCTAGGCGACCGTTCGTCAGCTGAGACCGCTCTTGCAGCACTTCGCTCAAATCGCTACACAACCGGAACCGATTATGAGGCTGCCTACACAACTATCTCTGGCGATGCAGAGTTTATGCAATTTATTCGTGATGAGCGTCGTCGTGAGCTAGCGTTCCGCGGACACCGTTGGGGTGACCTTCGTCGCTACGCTATCCACTCGAAGTATCCTGTGAAAACAACTATCAAGCGATACTTTAACGTGTGGGACGAGGCTGCTGGTACAAGCATCCAAACTGGTTGCTACGAACTTGGAACCTATCCCGAGGATGGTGGATGGTGGTTGCCATTCCCTTACTACGCAATTCGTTCTAACGATGGTTTGCTAGAGGATAACATTCGCCCAGATCGTCCATTGTTGCAAGATGCTGATTCAGGAGCGGGTGACGAATAATAGATTTGTATAACGATTAATAAAGATTTATTATGTATAAGAAAATATTATATTTTGCAATTTCAATTGCGCTCTTTGTCGCTTGTAATAAAGAGGAGGAGTTGTCGCCATCGGGTTATGACCTTAACTGGTATGCATTGGAGGAGTCTGACAACGCTTTGGATCAGCTTAGATACCAGATATATTCAGCAATGGGTGTTACAATCTTCTATAACGATGTGATTGGAACTCAAGAGCGTGGTACTGACTTTAGTGGCAACCCTATCATTTATGAGGAGGTTCTTGATCCTAACTATGCGATTATATCGAATACAGGCAATATCCAATTTATCAAGGCCTTTATCTACGACACATATTACCTAACATCAGATTCTGATGGTAATGACACTTTGGTTGATGAGGCAGGTACTGTATATGTAAAAGTAGCCTATGATGAGGATGGTAATATCGAGAATGTTACCTACGACCAGGAGGATGGTTTGGTTGCTGTTTCAACCGATGCTGATGGTGTTATCTCTGTGGCTTATGGCTTCGAGAATGGTACTGAGTACTACGATTATGGTGTAAATGCTGATGGTTCGACTAACTATAGCAGTAGCGCTATCAACTCAACTACAATGTACAACAATAGCAACGGTGTGCTTCGCTGCATTTATGCCGATGGCACTACCGAGATTAAGTATGGCGTAGCTTACGATGAGGATAGTATCACCGATGCAGTCAACTTCCTTACCGACGAGGTTATTGCAGATTTGCCAACGGTACTCTATCCACGTTGTTATTTGGTTGTTGAGAAATTGTATCCATACACAAAACAAGGTACTTACGTTAAGTGTAACACCACTGTGGTTGCCGAAGGTATGATGTGTACAGTTATTGGTAATGCTTCATCTTATGCAACATTGACCGACGAGGAGAAGTTGGAGTATAAGCTAGAGATGATCTCTGAAGAGTATGGTTCATACTTGGTAGAGAACTATAACACTCAATTGGCTACATTCTACACCTTCTCGGAGGATGTTTATGGCGATTATGTCTATAACACAGGTGTTACCTATTTCGACAATGGTTTCTTGAAGGATAACGAAAGCTGGAGTAGTAGCTCTAAGTCAACAACTTACTACCAATGTCCAACAGCAGAGTTAGACGTTACGGAGTATGTAAAAGCAATCCTGCAAGGCGACGACGAGACGTTCTACACAACTTATGCCGCGTATGACTCAATCTTGGCGAAGTATGAGGCTATGAAGATTGTGCTTCGTGAGTTCTACGAGGATATCGCCTTCACTGGTTTTGGTTACGACTTTGTTCAGGCTGAGATATTCTAGGTTAAAAACTTTAGAGTTTGTTTGGTTTAAATAGATTCTAATTGTATTAAAAATCCTAAACCCTTATTAATGCGGGGTTTAGGATTTTTTTTGTTGTACATAATGTTCTGAAAAGTTTATTTGCGTGTCAGAGATAATTATTTTTCTAGATTTAATAGAACATATAGTTGCAAAAAACGAATATTTTGATTAAATTTGTGTGCTATATAATTACGAATTGATACTTAAATAGACATTTTTTTTAAATAAATGAAGAAACTAATATTGTCGATCGCCACGCTGTTGTTGTTTGGAATGCCGCTTTTTGGAGCTTCTGACAGCTTTATTACTTTGGTGAAAGGTAAAAAGAAATTCCCTAAAAAGACGGTTGTCAGCACTCCTGCTCCAACCAAATATGAAAAGTTATACAAAGATAAAAATGTGATTTCGGCCCAGGGTGAGTTTGTCACTTTGAAGCTCGTTGGCCAGAAGCTTTACGCCGAGCTACCCTTGACCTCGCTCGATCGCGATATCCTCTTTGGGGTGACTGCGGGAGCCTCGAGTGTGGGTGACCTCTGCCACGCAGGCGCGCGCGAAGCGGATCCACAACTCATCAAATTTTCTCGTCGCGACTCCTCGATCCTTATGCATTTAACTCCAACGCAAGTGGAGGTCGACGGCAAATCGCCACGCACCGATGCCCTTAGAGATCAAAATTTTGGAGCTCCAGCAAAGGCGAAATTCAATATCTTGGCCTATACTCCCGATAGCTGCGCTGTGGTCATCGAGCTCTCGGACCTATTCCTAAAAATCGATAAATCGATGAATCCATTTCCGGCCAAAAGTAGTGGCTCGGATATTGAATTCACTCCAGATACAAAAAAAACAGGCATAACACAGATCAAAGCTGCTGACGACAATATCTCTGTGAAGGTCAATTACTCGGGACTCTTCAAGGCGACGGGTGGTGGCTGGGATGCCCCAGGCGCCAAAAACTTCACTGCCGATGCTCTCTTTAGCATGGTGCTTCTGCCCCGGGAGCCAATGCGTAGCCGCATATCTGATGTGAGAATCGGTGCGTTCCTTTCGCAAAAAACTATGGTCTCAAACCGCAACGATAACCTCGAGGATTACACTGTGGCACGTCGTTGGAACCTTATCCCCAAGGATAGTGCTGCATATATGCGTGGCGAGCTCTCTGATCCAGTGAAACCTATCCTCTTCTACGTTGATACGCTGTTCCCAGCCCTATGGCGCGAACCTATCAAAAATGGCGTTTTATTGTGGAACGACGCGCTGCGCAAGGCTGGTTTTAGCAATGCGATCGAGGTGCGCGACTATCCTACAGATGACGATCAGTTCGATGCCGACAACCTGCGCTACTCCTGCATTCGTTATATCCCCACGCCCGTTGAGAATGCTATGGGCCCTTCGTGGTGCGATGAGCGTACGGGCGAGGTTATTTCGGCTTCGGTCTACATCTATAACAACATCTCGAAACTTATCGAAGATTGGCGCTTTATCCAAACTTCGGCCGTAGATACCCTTATCCGCTCGGGCAAGCTTCCACAGAGCCACATCGAGGAGACGATAGCCTATATCACCGCCCACGAGGTGGGTCACTGCTTGGGACTTATGCACAACATGGGGGCATCGTCGTCGTTCCCGGTCGACTCACTGCGCTCGGCAACATTCACCCAAAAGTATGGCACCGCACCTTCGATTATGGACTACGCACGATTTAATTACGTGGCACAGGTGGGCGACAAGGGTGTTCGCTTGACCCCTGCAGAGTTGGGCGTTTACGACTATTACGCCATCGAGTGGTTGTATCGTTGGTACCCCACGGGGCAAGATCAAGAGCGCGAATTGGAGAAGATGGTCGACGCTGCTCAAAAAGAGCCAATGTTGCGTTATGGTCGCCAGCAGGTGATGAGCCGCTACGACCCCACAGCATTCGAGGAGGATCTTGGTGACGACCCAATGAAGGCTTCCGACTATGGAATCACCAACTTGAAATATATTCTGGCAAATATGGATCAGTGGCTAGGCTCGGGGGAGCAGAGCGCAGAGCGAAAGAATGATCTTTATGCTCAACTGGTTCGTCAATATTACCGTTATATCCGCAATGTGGTCTACAACGTGGGAGGTATAAAACTCACAGATGTGGGCGTTCGCCAGGATGGACGTCGCTTTGAGTCGATTGATCGAGATGTGCAGAAGCGATCGATGTTGTGGACCATCGAGGAGATGAAAAATTGCGATTGGATCGAGAGCGGCGATGTTGTCGAAAAGCTAGATATCGATCGCCTAAACTCAGATATGGTAGTCGAGTTACTTTCGGATATGTTCTACAACAACTCGTTGCGAGTGGTGCTCAGTGAGCAACTTTCCGAGAACCCATACACCCTCGAGGAGTATTTGGACGACCTCTACACCAATTTGTGGGAGCCATACGTTGGTCGTGGAGAGCTGCCTGAAGCTGTTGCGATCTTCCAAAAGGTGACTCCACGCTTGTCGTACGAGGCGCTCAAAAAGTTAAAGGTGTTCAGCATCTCGGAGTCTCAGCAGAGCTACGCCCGCGAGTTAAACCATGGCGATCTAGCCCCTTCTGCCCTGGAGCAGGAGTATGGTTTTGTTAACTACACATGCAATTGCCACAACGATCCTACAGCCACTTCGCTTGGTTCGGGCTACAATTGGCAGCGCAGTGTTAATATCACCGCAATTTCGCAGAGCTACGCACAATATTTAGCCTTTGCGCAGCGAATTAAAGAGCTTATCGAGGAGCGTAGCGCAGCTATCGACCAGTCGCAAAGAGCTCACTATAACTCAATTATCTTCTCGTTAGGTAGAATTACTCGTGATAGAGACGCAATAAAAAATATGTTCCAATATGAAAATTAACATCATGGCTAAGAGTCTACTGATAAGACAATTGTTGATACTTACCCTTCTTTTGAGCATCTGCGTGCAAGCATCTGCTAAGAGGTCGAAAAAGGATGATGATAAGCCTTCGGAGCCAACAAAATACGAAAAGTTATTTAAAGATAAGAGCGTTGTATCATCCACAGGCGGAATGATGGATCTGCATATCATCGATGGAAAGTTGCACTTGGAGCTTCCCTTCGATCTGCTTGGTCGACCAATGATGCTTGCCACAATGGCCTCACAAACAGGCGAGCCAAGCATGGTGCCACTGGGAGTACACACCACCACGCCTCTCTACCTGACCTTCGAGCAGCGCGATAGTACGATCCTGGTGAATCAGATCCCTAGCAGGTATATCACCGAATCAGACGATGAGCGCTCGCGAGCAATCGGCAGAAACTTTTATGGAGCCACAACACTCTATAGCTATCCGATCAAGGCATATAATAGCGACAGCACGGCTCTTGTTATCGAAACCACAGATCTATTTAAGTGCGATCGCGAGGATATGTCGCCAGCCTGGAGAGGTTCGGGCATGCTCTCGGTAAAATCGCGAAAGGATAGTGCCATCTCGCAAATCAAAGCGGTTAGCTCTCGCGCGGATAATATTGTTGTTAATGCCGATTTGCAGTTTAATGTCATGGTCTCGTTCATTATCTTCCCGATGAGCCAAGGTGTTGCCAGAGTCGATTTGGCACATACGCTGATGCTCTTGCCCGAGGAGAAAATGGCTGTGCTAGTGGCTGATAGACGTGTGGCAGCAGCTACCATTAATCGCGAAGTTATCCCCGAGGATGGCAGCGCCGTTACCACCGAATCGATACTTTGTCGCTGGTCGATTGAGCCCGAGGATTTCGATGCGTGGAGCGCAGGTGAGCTCACAAAACCCAAAGAGCCACTTGCGCTATATCTTGATCCAGAATTCCCCGAAGGTTGGGCTCAACCAATTAGCGAGGGTGTGCTGGCGTGGAATAAAACATTCGAGGCAATTGGCCTTAAGGATGTAATTCAAGTAGTTGATTTTCCGCAGGATGACCCCGATTTTGATCCTGCATCGTATCGCTACTCTTGCATTCGTTATGCGATCTCGAAGAACCCACTCGATTGCGCTACAATCAACACAGATCCTCTCACCGGTGAGATTATCTCGGCAAATTTGGTGATCAATAACCACCACGTAAACGACATATATAACAATCAATTTATCCAAACTGCAGCCGTAGATGCCTCGGTTCGCACCGTTGAGCCTACGCTTGAGAACCTTCAAGCCTCGTTGCGCAACCTTGCAATGCGCGAGATGGGACGCATTTTGGGTCTTGAGTACAACTATGCAGCCTCGGCAGCATTTGCAACCGACTCGTTGCGCTCAAGAGCATTCGTTGCCGAGCATGGACTCTCGCCCTCGGTGATGGATCCTGTGACGTTTAACTATGTGGCGCAGGCGGGAGATGATATGGGCGTGATGCAGCTTAGCAAAATCGGCCCTTACGACTATATGAATATCGATTGGTTATACCGACCAATGCCAGCCTCTTTCACTAAAGCTGAGCGCACAGAAGAGCTAAAACGCAGGATTGCTCAAAGCATTGCCAGTCAAGAATATAGAGTGGCAAGCCGCAGGGGAGCAAAGGTTTATGAGCCAAGTGCTGTAGCTGTGGATTTGGGCGATGATGCAATTAAATCATCGACTTATGGAGTGGCGAATTTGAGCTACACCATCGAGAATATGTCTCAATGGCTCGATAGCTCGCAGGACCCAACCGGTGAGCGCAAACGCCTTTTGATGCTCACGGCCAACAAGGCTTTTGCCTTCTATCTGACAAACGTTATGCGCAATATCGGCGGCATAAATTTGGTAGATAAAGTGGGTGGCGACATGCAGAGTCATGCGATCGAGTGTGTTAGCGCGCAGCTGCAACGTGAATCTGTGATCTGGTCAATCGATATGATGCGCAGCTGCGCTTGGTTGGCCAATACGGAGATCTATAGCAAGATTGCGCTCTCCTTCCCTTCGTCGTACAACCTCCCTTCGACATACATTACAAACGTTTTGTTGGGCTATGCTTCCAATGTGGCTTTGTGCTCGTCGCTTTCGGATGACCCTTATAGCGTTAGCGACTTTTTCGACGATATCTTCTCGGAGGTGTTCAGACCAACTGTGGAGAATAAACCGCTGCGAGTCAACGATAAAACGATGCAGGAGGCCCTGATTTCGGCTGCTCAAACGGCAGTGAAAGATAAAGCTGATAAGAGAGTTTTGCAGAGCTCTCCGCTATTTGGGCTAACACAATCCACCGGCCAAGAGATCGCAGCACTCTCTACGGAGGAGGCAGCAGAATTCGCAAAGTTCGTCGAGATTATCGATAACGCAACAGTTATCGATAGCGCAATCAAAATGCCTATGGCCATTAGCGCGCAGCAACAATATATTGATCAGCTCCTAAAGATCTTGCCTGTGGTGAGCCAGCGAGCAAAAAGTGGGGTAGTGGCCGATAGAGTCTACTACCAGGCGCTGATGATCAGTATCGAGAAAACATTGCAATTAAATTAAAAAATAAAATAAAATTCAGATGAAAAAGAAGATTCTTTGTCACCTAGTGATGGTGCTGCTCTTTTGTGGAGCAACTCTCCAGAGTCACGCTTTGCCAACTTGGGTGAAGTTTTGGAGCAAGAAGGAGGAGGTTAAAACCATCGAGAGCTCCGACAGCACAAAGGTGAATAAAACCTCAAATGCAAAGTACGACAAGCTATTCAAAGATAAAAGCCATCAGAAGGCCGAAAGCGACTTTGTAACGCTCCACTGGGTGAAAAGCAAACTCTACTTTGAGCTTCCCGTAGAGATGATGGGTCGCGATATGTTGTTGGCATCGACCACCACCAAGACCACCGATCCCGATATCACATCGAATGGCGAGAAGGGTAACGACCCAATGCATATCCAATTCTCGCTGAGCGACAGTTTGGTATATATGCACCAAGTGGGCAGCTCGATTGCCTACGACAAAAACGATGAGCGCCTTAGCCGCCTAGCAGAGCAGAACTACAGCAATCCAATTTTGGAGAAGTACAAAGTCGAGGCCTATGGCAAGGATAGTTTGACTGTGGTTATCGATGTCTCGAAGCTCTTTGGAACAGCTCGCAAGGAGCTTGCGCCAATTGGGGCGGTGAGCACCCCCACGATGACCCTTAGCGCAACGGCTACATCCGACCTAACTAAGATTATGGGAATCAAGGCTTTCGAGGACAATGTGTCGGTGCATTCGGCCTTCAGCTACAAGGTGAGCCTAAAGGTGGGTACTCGAACAATGTTTACAGATAACCCTGTGGATGTCGAGGCAACGCGTACTCTTTTGCTCTTGCCCGAGGAGCCTGCACGCGAGAGAATCTCGGACTCTCGCATCGGAATCTTCCTTTCGAACCGTCAAGAGCTATCGACGCGCGAGGATAAATTGACCTCATATTCGGTAGCCAACCGTTGGAATGTCGTGCCAAAAGATACCGTTGCATATATGAATGGCGAGCTCTCGGAGCCGGTGAAACCAATTGTATTCTATATCGACAACCTCTTCCCCGAAGAGTGGAAGCCAGCTTTAGAGGAGGGAATCCTGCGTTGGAACAAGGCCTTCGAGGCTATCGGATTTCGCGATGTGGTGCAAGTGGTGCCATTCCCTGAGGATGATCCTAACTTCGATCCCGATAACTTGAAGTATTCATGCGTGCGTTACGTGCCAACATCGAAGGTAAATGCGATGGGACCCTCGTGGGTTGATCCCCGCTCGGGCGAGATTATCAATGCCTCGGTATACGTCTACAACGATATCGCAATGGGTGTCAACAATTGGCGTTTTGTGCAGACTGCAGCCGTCGATCCTCGCGTGCGTTCCAAGAAGATGTCTGACGAAATTCGCCACGAATCGTTGGCTTATGTGGTTTCGCACGAGGTGGGTCACTGCCTAGGCTTGATGCACAATATGGCCGCTTCGGCAGCTGTTCCGGTCGACTCACTTCGCTCGGCAACATATACAAAAAAGTATGGTACAACACCCTCGATCATGGATTATGCGCGTTTTAACTACGTAGCACAACCGGGCGATGAGGGTGTTAGCTTTACTCCTCCACACCTTGGTCGCTACGACTATTATGCTATCGAGTGGCTCTACCGCATCTTCCCCGATGTAGATTGCGCCAAAGATGAGGCAGTCGAGCTCGAGAAGTTTGTTGACGCTCACGTTGGTGACCCGGTTTACCGCTACGGAAAGCAGCAGATGGCTAGCCGCTACGACCCTTCGGCAATCGAGGAGGATTTGGGCGATGACCCACTAAAAGCTGCTGAGTATGGTATTGCAAACCTTCGTTACATCTTGGCACATCTCAACGAGTGGATCGACGACGATGCTGACTATACACACCGCTCGGCGCTATACAAGGAGATCGCAACGCAATATTCGCGCTACTTGAGCAATGTGCTGCTAAATGTAGGTGGTATCTACCTTTCGGAGGTGAAAGATGGCACCGCAGCAAAGCGCTTCGAGTCGGTGTCAAGTAAGCGTCAAGAAGCTTCGCTCAAGTGGGTGGTAGATCAACTTCGCACAAATAGCTGGCTCGACGACCCAGAGGTTTATGGACGTCAATCGCTCGGCTATGGATACTCATCTCTGATCAATTACAACCTTAGCGCATCGATCAGCAAGGTCTTCTCGAACGTTGCACTATCGGCATATGTTGCTGGTGCTGATGCCTATGCGACTGAGGAGTTCTTCGCCGACCTCTACGATGCCGCATGGGAGTCGACAATAAAGAATAGAAAGCTAACAAATGGCGAGATCTCACTCCAGAATTCGCTTATGACAATGGGTGCATTCCTATCTAACAAAATCGGCCTGCGCAAGATCGATTCGTTTATGGATGATGCTGCCCCAATGAGTTACACCGAGGCATTTGCCCCATCTGTGAGCGAGGTTGTTGCCTATGGATTAGACCCTCACGGCCTAGTTGAGCGCTATCAATCGGCATTCGAGGAGTTAGAGCGCACGCAAGGTAAAGCCCCAATGTACGAGTACCTGCAGAGACAGTTCGGCTACGACTACGCTTGGCAGCCATTTGTTAAGACCGCAGCCATCGACGAGTCGCCAGCATACTACTACGACTACGTGTTAAAGTGCAAAAAACTGCTCGAGACAAAGGCTAAATATGGACATGCCGACGACCGCGCACACTACCGAAAACTGCTCTTCACTGTGAATTATATCCTTTCGGAGAACCAGATGTAGTTTTTGCTGCCTTTTTTATGCCTCCGGCGGGCGCAGATAGCACCCGCGCGGGTGCAGCTAACGTCGAGGTTCGCCTCACTGATTTGCTCATGGCAACCGTTAGGTTGACATAGATATAAAATAATAGATGAGATAGTTGAAAGTTTACTTTCAAAAGATCTCATCTATTATTTTATATCGTTAGCGCTTTCAAGCGCTGTAAATCAGTGCAATACAAAAAGTCAAAAACGACAGTTTTTGGATCCAGGCTTAGCTTGGTGATAAGCGCGGCATGAGCGCAGTAATAAAGCTATAAAGCAACTACTTAACCACAACAGAAGAGCCGCAATAGTCGCCTTGAGGCAGCTCCACGGAGTAATTCTCGCTTTGGCCCTTAAGGGTAACATCTACCGAGATGCTCTGCTCCTGGCGATTTGGGTCTGATGCGAGGATCTTTTCTACCCCACCCTTCTTATCAAATTTCACCATCAGCATAGATGGAACATCGACCGATATCGAGCTCTTCTTGTCGAGCGCAAGTGTGCCTGCATCGTAGAAAACAACATATAAAATATTAAGCTGCTTATGCATAACCGCCTGAGCGCTTGAGTCATTTCGGATGATATCGATATAATCCATCTTTCTCTTTTCCAGTTGCTTAGACTTAATTTGTGGCAGTACAATATAGCTATATGTAGCCCCTTGCGCCTGCGCACCATGGTCGATCCACATCTTAAAGACATCGCCCTTTACCTCGCCTGAGGGCACCGATGTTTGGGCATTTATCAGTCGCCAGCTGCCACTCTGCTCCTGGTTCGAGACCACTACATTTTGATGCTCGGGGAAGTAGTAACCAATATTATTGTGGTGCACCCACTCCACCTTTTTCTCATCTAAGCACTTATTGCGGCGCAGCTCGCTAGCATCTTTCTTTGCCTTGATGATCACCTTGCCATCGAGTCCAACCTGCTCTATTGTGGTCACTAGGGGGAGTTGCGACGAGGAGTTAATGTCGGCTCCAAGGCATACATACTCATCGTCGAAGAAGAACCACGATTTCTTTGCCGTGATGCCACTTATGGGCGATAGGAAGTCGAATGCCGCAGCTCCATACTCGCCATCGTCGACTCCACCCACGAATGTTTTTGTGCTGAATTTCTGGATCTCTTTGCTCGCAGGCATCGTCTCGAGCTGCAGCACGGTGGTTCCCGGAATCTTCTGCCAGTCGTTGTAGGGGGTGATTCCCACATGCTCGCCACCCTCGAGGGCTAGGTAGTTGGCGCCATCGCTCTTAAAGTGGTTGAGCAACCCCTCTCCATTATATGGTTCCTCCATATTGGCATTACGCGTTGAGTACATCCTCACCGAGGTGAAATAGCCCGCTCTCTGAAATGCAAAATGCTCGGTCTCCCAATAGAATTTCGCAAACGAGGAGGGCGTATATTTATCACCTTGCCTTGCTGCGACAATATTTTGTAGCTCCTCCTTGCGGTAGGTTGTTGCATGCATAAAGGCACTTGGGGTCTTTGCATCCATCACATGGGCGGAGGTGGGTCGCGCGATGCCCCTATTCTCGGTGTTCATGTCGATCATTCTTCCGAATACCATGTGCTTGCAGACTCCATCTAAGTAGTAGTCGATAGCCAATTTCATCGCCTCTTCACTAAATTGGAACTCTGTACCATTGACCAACTCAACCCACTCGGCAAAGGAGTTCACGAAGTTCAAACCATAGGAAACGGTATTATTCACCCTGTCGAGTCGATGGTGAAAGCTATAGTCCGCTTGAAGCCCACGCTCGCCATTGCGCATAACAACTTCACCCCCAATCACTGCCATCAACTCCCTGATTTTATCAAGGTCGCGACGGTAGATATGTTGCTTGATCTCGAGGCTGGCAATGTGAATCCTATCTCCACTCTGGCGAGCTCCCCACGCATTTAGGTGCGCACGGCCAGCAATTGCCAAGATTCCATCCTCCTGCTCTGCCGAGAGATCGTCATTCATAGTGTAGAGGATCGACAACATACGCTCAGGGGTGCCAATTTCATTATGCCACCAGTTTTGACACAGGAAGTTATTCTCGATCCAGAAGCCCAACGACTTATCGAAGACCCTCTTCACATCGCTATTTTTATACCACGACGAAGATTCGCGATTGTAGGCACGTGCAAGACTCACCATATTCGATAGGTGACGAGTATGCTCAAAGGCTACACTTGTGGTATCTTGGTAGTTAATGCCAGGCCAAATGGACTCCTGGTCGTTGAAAGTTGTGACGAGTTTCTTGATCTCAGCGTCGTTAATACGCCCCTGCGAAAGAGCCTCGTCGATTAATCTGTTGCGAATAATATCGACCCCCTGCGCAGTGACAGACGACACCGCAGAGAGCAACAACACGCTCATAAATAGAGACTTAAGGAAAAACTTCATAGTCGGGTTGGTTTAGTTGGTTTTATTTAAAATAGTAGCCTATGCACAACACAAGGCCACAATAAGTGCAAACTTACACATTTTCTCTCGAAAATCAAAATTTAATTATAATCGGGGTGGGGCTTTATTGTATGAGAAACTTACTCTCTTACTGCCCGTGGGCGGGCGCAGATAGCACCCCCGCGGGTGCGTGCTCTGTTGCGCTATTGGGCTAAAAACTTTGCAGTTTTTAGATTTTAGTCTCCATAAAGTTGCCACAAATGAATTTGCGCAACTTTATGGAGACTAAAATTTGTTAAATGCCTTTGGCATTTAAACCCAATAGCGAGGTTATAAGCTCGCTTACAACCATATTATTCATACCTAAACTTTAATAATTATATTTTAACAATACCTTGAACCAAAAAAAACATCCAGTAGCGGCAGCACCTATTAGTATTCCCCTCCATCGGTTTGGAGGGGTCATGTGGTTATCGAAATATGAACAAAAAAATAATTGATCTCAGAGACTACATTCAGCATCTCATGGAAACGTCAGTTTTAGAGATCCAAAACTCAGGTTATAACTTACGACAGGTTTTAACCTCGGGGATTTGCTCATGACAACCGTAGGTTGACATAGATACAAAATAATAGATGTGATTGTTGAAAACTTGTTTTCGTAAAATCACATCTATTATTTTGTATCGTACGAGCGCCAGCGAAGAGCAAATCATCGCAAAAGTACGCACCCGCGGGGGTGCTATCCCCGCCCGCCGGAGGCAGTAAGCAAGACGGCAAGAAAGGCAGCAAGAAAGGCAGCAAGAAAAACTAGCTACCCAACTCCTGAATCACAAACAAATCGCGCTCGGGCCACTCCTCGACTTGCGAGATTGCTCGCGAGATGTGCGAGGAGATATAGTTTGATAGTTTATGGCTAATCCAGGCCGAGCTGTTCGAGATAAAGACCCATGTGTAGCCATCCTTCTGGCGCTTGATGAGTGCCGAGGTTCCAGCCATTGATCCGCTGCGCAGCCATTCGTGGCCACGCACTTCGGCCCAGCCCATTGGTCGATTGCGCTCATCGCCCACCATCATCTTAATGGTTGCGCTCGACAAGATATCGGGCTTCACCGGGCAGTCGTTGATCGAGGCGACAAAGAGAAGCAGCTCGGTTGCCGAGGCGATCCAACCTCCGGCACCACCCAGAGCGGTGACATTATTCCCCCCGTCGCTCTTCGATGTCATCACGCCACTGCCATCGTAGGCCTCGACGGGCGTAGCCTCCTTCACCTCGTAATATTGCACCTCCGCGGGGTGGCGATTGCGGCTAAAGTTGCGACCAATATGCATATCGTAGCAGCCAATTGGCCAGAGTATCGAGTCGCGCACATAGGCCTGGTAACTCATCGAGGTGACCTTTTCGACGATCTTACCCAAGATTATGTAGCCCACATTGGAGTAGTCGTAGCGCTCTCCGGGCTCAGCTCGCATTTTATTGATTGTGGTAAATTCTATGATATCATCCTCGCTGATGGGCAGAGGTTTATCGAGCACCCGCGCAACGGTGAAATTGGCAAATGCAGGATCGCCATACGACGACGAAAAACCGGCGGTATGTTGCAGCAGGTGCCTCACTCTTATACGCTCCATCCGTCGAGAGTAGAGGTTTAAAAAGATCGAGTCGTTGAGAATCCCCTGCTCGCCAAAGACCTGATCATCAAGAGATAAGCGGTCGCCCTCGACGAGCTTCATGATTGCCACTGCGGTGATTAGTTTCGATGCCGAGGCGATACGAAAGAGGTTGTTTACGTTGCACGCCATCGAGTCGTTGGCCGCACCGTAGCCCTTGGCGTAGATCAAACTATCGTTGCGCATCAGGGCAAACGAAGCCCCCTTGAGCTCCCAGCGCTGCATAAATTTCTCGATCGAGCGATCGAAACCTTCGGTCGCGTCGAAGGTACTCATGCTGTTGTCGAGCAGCGAGTTCACGGAGGTGGGTGCAAGATCTTCCGACGAGCCTGTGCACCTGGTTATCACCGTAAAACTCACCAAAAAAACTACTAGTAAAAGAGCTATTAATATATGTATACGTCTCATTATTCTCTAGAGGATATCGTAAAAACTAGACAAAGATAGCTACTTTATCGTTTGAAAATATCATTTTTACAATATTTTTTACAATAAAAATCTGCGCTAAACAGCATATAATTAAGGAATGTTCATTTTTTAACAAAACTATAACACAAAAGGGTACACATTTATATTTTTTTTTGTATTTTTGTATCGTCTAAAAAGACATTTAGCAAACTAATAAAACACTTTTTATTAACTAAATTTAATTGCATGAAGAAAATTCTTCTTTTTTTAGTGGCGATGTTCGTATCTGTAGCATCATTTGCACAGGTAACAACATCTGGTATCACCGGCCAAATCACCGATACAAAAGGTGAGTCGTTGGTTGGTGCAACTGTAATTGCTATTCACACTCCATCAGGTAGTGAGTATGGCGTAGCAACTAACTCCGAGGGTCGTTACACAATCCGCGGTATGCGTGCAGGTGGTCCATACACAGTGACCGTCTCTTACATTGGTTACCAAACGGTTGAAGCAAGTGGTATTACACTCAGCCTTGGTGAAAATTTCACTTTCAGCCCAAAGATGGTTGAAGGTCAACAATTGGACGATGTTGTAGTAATTTCAACAGCTGCCGATCGTTTTAATCAAAGCAAAACAGGTGCTGCTAGCAGCTTTAACTCTGATGCTATTGCTGCAACTCCAACAACTGATCGCAGCGTGTTTGATGTGGTTAAAATGACCCCGCAAGCAAGTGTTAGTAAAGATGGAGGTGTCATCTTCGCTGGAGCTAGCAACCGTTACAACTCATTCCAAGTTGACGGCGCGATGAACAATGACGTATTTGGTCTTACTGACACAGGTACTAATGGTGGTAGCGTTACAACCAACCCATTGTCACTTGATGCTCTTGAGGCTATTCAGGTTGTAGTTGCTCCTTTCGATGTTCGTCAAAGTGGCTTTACAGGTGGTGCTATCAACGCTATCACTAAGTCTGGTACTAATGATTTCAAGGGATCTGTATACACATACTTCAACAATCAAGATTTCTATGGATCTACTCCGGGCCCAATCGAGGAGGGTGAGACTCGCGAGAAACTTGGCCAACAACTTACTTCAACAACTGGTTTCACTGCTGGTGGCGCGCTTAAGAAAGATAAGTTATTCTTATTTGTTAATGGTGAGTACTATACTGAGTCTTATCCATCTTCATACTATGCTGGTCTTGATGGCTACCTATCTGAGGCTGATGCGCAAAGAGTTTCTGATAGATATTATGACCTTACAGGCGTTACAGATCAACTAGATCAGATCGACGTAACTACAGAGTCTATCGATATCACTGCTCGTTTGGACTGGAATATCAACAAAGATCACAAGTTAATGTTCCGCTACCAATTTAAAGACGCATCGGCTGTTGATGGTACAGCAAGCCAATGGTATGCAACATTCAATAATAGTGGTTTCACTCGTGACCATAGCACTAACGCTTTCGTTCTTGAGTTGAACTCTCGTTTCTCAAATGATGTATCTAATGAGTTCCACATAAACTACTCTCGTGTTCGCGATATCCGTACTCCAGACACTACTCTTCCAACAATGTATATCACAGATGATGATAATTATTCTGGTACAATATGTCTAGGTACTGAGTATTCATCTGGTATCAATCAACTTGATCAAGATATCATCACACTTACTGACAATGTATCTATCTTCAAGGGTAACCACACCATTACTGTAGGTACTCACAATGAGTTCTATTCAATGATGAATGGTTATACTCAATATGCTAATGGCTGTTTCTACTACGATACTATCGACGATTTTGAGAATGGTAATGCTTCAAGATATCGCATTGGTTATTCTGATGAATCAATCGCAGGAACAGATCGTTGGATGGCAAGTTTTAACGCTGCTCAATTCGGATTCTACGTTCAAGACGAGTGGAAACCTAGCGACGTATTCTCTTTGACATATGGTATTCGTGCAGATATCCCAGTTATGTTTACCGAGCCAACCGAAAACGCAGACTTCAATGCAAGCGATGTTGCTAATAATGGTCAGTATGTTGTTGGAGAGGCAGTGTCTACTAAAATTCTTTGGTCTCCTCGCGTAGGTTTCCGTTATAACCTTGATGAAACATCACTTATCCGTGGAGGTGTTGGTATCTTTACTGGTCGTGTTCCTTTCGTATGGCTATCTAATATCTATAGCAACACAGGCATGGAGGCTAAGACATATTCATCATCAGATATCCCAACAGATCTTACTAGCACTTATGTCCCTACTTCAGGTACACCTAGTAGTACTATCAATGTTGTATCATCTGACTTCAAGATGCCTCAAGTATTCCGTGCTAACGTAGCGTGGGAGAAAAACTTTGGTGATGGTTGGGCAATGACTCTCGAGGCGTTATACTCTAAGACTATCAATAATGTAGCATTTGTGAACGTAGCATTCGAGGATAATGGTGACACTTTCAATCCAGTATCAGCTTCTAGCGATGTATCAACTACATACTACAGTCAAATTAACAGTGATTACGACACTGTAATTAGTCTTCAAAACACAAACAAAGGTTATACATATGACCTTAGCGCAATGTTGACAAAGAGCTTTGATTTTGGTCTTGATCTATCAGCATCATACTCTTTTGGACACTCATATTCGCTTAACGATGCTGCATCTTCTGTTGCAAACTCAAACTGGAAGAAAAATATGTCGGTAGATATCAACTCTCTTGATGAGGTTAGTTTCTCACGTTATGATGTTCCTCACCGTATCAACATGACTGCAACATACACATCTCCTCAATATGGTTCTAGCAACCGTTTCAATACTGTTGTTGCTCTTACTTATCAGGGTTACTCAGGATCTCGTTACTCAGTTGGATATGGTGACTCATGGAGCACTGTTCTTAACGGTACAAGCGAAGAGGAGACAACTCTTCTTTATATCCCAACAGACTCTGAGATCAACGAGATGAGCTGGGCATCAGATGCTGACAAAACTGCTTTTGCTGAGTGGTGTTCAACCGACTCGTACGCTAAAAATAACAGAGGTCAGTGGTCTGAGCGATATGGTGCACAAAATCCATTCGAGCATCACTTCAATCTTCACGTATCAGAGTACTTCGTGTACAACCAAGCTAAGAATAGCAAGATCCAACTATCTCTAGATGTTCTTAACCTTGGTAATATGTTTAACCGTGAGTGGGGAATGTACTACTACCAAGCATATCCAGGTATTGCAATCCTAGATGTTGAAAGCATTGACACAACTAATGGTGTTACTACAGCAACATATTCATTTGCTGGTGAAGAGAATGACATTATGGATATTTACTCTCGTTGGAGAATGCAACTAGGTCTTCGTATTACATTCTAATACTATACTGATATATCAATTGAGTGCCCCTTTATAAGAGGCACTCTTTTTTTTACCACTTATTATCACTATCTTTGTCCCTGCATCTCCGCTCTATCGCTGCCGCCGCAAGGTGGGAGAGGAAAGTCCGAGCAACGCAGAGTGCTGCCCAAGTTAACGGCTTGATGCTCGTGAGGGTATAGTAGCGTAACAGAGAATAACCGCCTTGATTGGCTTACTTAAGTGGGTTTACTCGCTGAGGGGTGATCAAGGTAAGGGTGAAAAGGCGAGGTAAGAGCTCACCGCGGTGATAGTGATATTCACCGGTCCGTACGTCTGGCAGGTTGCAAGACCATGTATATCGGCATTTAAGGGTTACTCGCCCGTTGTCGAGGGGTAGGTTGCTAGAGGCTGCAGGTGACTGTAGTCGTAGATAAATGATAGAGGCCCGCTCGCAAGAGAGGGTACAGAACTCGGCTTACAGGAGGTGCAAAACAAAAGCGACCCTAAGTGTACACTTAGGGTCGCTTTAAATATATCTGCTTAATGGTCTACAACTTCCAGATCAAGTTTACACCTAGTTGTACTGGCATAATTGACTTGTTTGTAAAGTCGCCAAATGAGTTGCCTGAGACGTCGTAGTAAGCCTCGAAGTTCAACACGCCATAGCCAAGACCAAGGGTGAAGTCCATGTCGAATGAGTCGGAAAGAGCCATTTTATAACCTCCCAAGAGACCTCCGGCATTGAGTGTTCCCTTGCGTCCACAAGTTGTGTAGATCGAATCCCAAGGTCTAATATTAACACCTGCCAATAGATATTGAGCACCTACGAACCACTGCTTCTCATCGCCAATGTAGTAGCGAATCTCTGGTGATACGAACCAACCACCAAGATTGTATTTCCAGTTGCTAGATGAGAATGGATCGAAACCAGCATTGAGGACTCCACTCCAGTGACCAAGATTTGGATTCCACTCAACACCAACATTCGCCAAACCTCCTAACCAATAAAGTAAGTTTGTGCGAAGTGTAAACTCTTGAACTGTAGCCGCCTTAGCTGCCGCTGCTGCCTGAGCCTCTTGGGCTGCTGCCGCTGCTGCATCCGCCTTAGCTTGTGCTGCGGCTAGAGCTGCTGTCTCTTGAGCTGCTGCTGCGTCAGCCTCTGCCCTTTGAGCCGCCGCCTTTTGAGCTGCTGCCTGAGCTTCAGCATCCACCTGAGCTTGTGCTGCTGCTGCTTTAGCTGCTGCTGCCTTTTGAGCTGCTGCCTCTGCGCTGTCGTAGGCCTGATTAGCACCCTGTACCGTTACAAATATCACAACCTCTGCACGACGAGCCTTATCTGCCGACGAGTTATAATCGATACCCTTTCCCTCGAAGGTGATGCGCGATGCATCCACACCATTCTGCACAAGGAAGTTGTTGATAGCACGCGCACGTTTCAGAGATAGATCTACGGTAACCTCCTGACTTCCGCTGTTATCACCATAGCCTTCGATGTTGATCAAAGCCTCGGGATTTGCCTTTGCGAACTCAACCAGAGTATCAGCCTTGTCATAATCCGAAGAATCGATCCATTGACCATGTCCACGTTGGAAATAGAATGTAGTTTCATAAACCACCTTCTGATCATCTTTTGGCGCCTGAGAACTATTTGCAGCAGTAGCACTATAGCCAATAAGACTAACGGCAAGGCACAAGAATAGTTTAGACGTACTTGTTAGAAAATTTTTCATCATCATTTACTTTATGTTTTGATTAGTATCTAACTCTTTAGGTGTGACAAATATAGCTTTTTTAAACGCAACTATCAAATTTTTAGGATAAAAACATAAGGTAAATGTACGAAAATAAGCCCCAATTAATCAATAATCCCCATTCGGCGCATAAGGAACGAGGCATTGAGCTTGCTACTGATACCCTCCTTGAGCTTATAGTCGAACGAAAGTTGGTCGCCATCGATCTCGACTTCGAAGCAGTAGTTAGCGACATTCTGGGGATAGTCCTCCTCCATTCTGCCAATCACAAGGTCGTGTGTGGCGATTATCGCAACTCCGCGCTTTTCGATAATCTTCTTTAGCAGCCCTATCGAACCCTGCTGTTTGTCGCGCGTATTTGTTCCGCGCAGGATCTCATCGAGGATTATCATCGAGTTGGGCTCACTCTCCACACTCTCCAAAATTGCACTTAGGCGCAAAAGTTCGGCATAAAAATATGACTCGCGGTTCATCAGCGAATCTTGAATCTTAATGCTCGAAAATAGATGCGTAGGGGTGAACGAAAACCTATCGGAGGGCACCGGAGCGCCATTCATCGCAAGGATCAGGTTCACAGCCAGGGTCCTCAAAAAGGTACTCTTTCCCGCCATATTGGCCCCGGTAATGATCACAACCGATGGCTTGCCAGCAATCTCAATCGAGTTATTCACGCGAACATCTGCCGAGATAAGCGGGTGGCCCATATTGTGAGCCGCAATGCTGAAATCACCCTGGTGAGCAGTAGCGTAAGAGGTGGCATCGCCACAGTTATAGGCATAAAGTCCAAGCCCAAGCAGCGAATCGACGCTATAGAGGGCATCGAACCAACTCTCGACATAGTCACGATGCTCTCTCTTCCAAACTAGAAGAGCCATGTAGGTGTGGAAGTCAAAGCTCAAAAAGCCGTTGAGAACCAGGGAGACATATACATTGCAGCGGTAATCGAACCTATTGAGTAACCCCTTGAGCTGCAGAATCGACTCACTTGCCCAATGCTCACCCGTTGACAACTTTGCACGCTGCGCGGCAAGCAACTCCCCCTCGAACTTCTCCCCCTCGATCAACTTGATTAGCACAGCATATTTATCGAAAATCTTGGCGCTGCGCCCCAGCAGAGCGTGGGCACGATTGAGCTTCGCATTGGCCGAGAAAACAGCTGCAAGAGATGCTAAAAACATGAGTGTCAAGAGTGTATATGGCACCACCCCAAATATCGCAAGCACCAGCGAGGCAAGTGTTAAGAGTGGCATCACAAAGCGCGCAAGGCCAATAAATCTCTCCTTCGAGCTATCCTCGCGCAGCCATCTGACTAGGTTCTCAACCTCGGAGCCACTCTCCTGGATTTGCGAACCTACAGCTTGGAATGACTCCAAAAACGACTGCTTTCCCCCAAGCTCCTTGATTGCCTCTTGACGCTTTTTAATCACTTCGCGACTCTGCTCACAGGCAACCAGCGCTGCGGCAAAGCGACTCCTTCCGCCCTGGCTTACCGAGCGGTTAAGGTATTGATATAGTGATCCTTTTCCAAAGATATCAAAGTCGGCACTTAGGTGCGGATTGCACTGCGAAAAGTGCGCTCCATCCTGGCGAAAGTGAAAGTCGTAGTTGAGCGATCTGAGCTCGTTTTCATTAAACTGAATCCTGCACCGTAGCTCCCGCTTGCGCTCCGAGGCACGCAAATCATAGATTGTAACACTTATAAATGCAAATAGCCAAAGGAGGGAGAGAAGCCCATATAGCAACAACAAAGCACCCGAAAAGAGCATAAGAAAAGAGGCGCCAAAGAGCAAAAAAAGAACAAAACGCACCAAATACAGCCTCGAGGTTTGCCTCTTAAGTTGCTGTAAGCTAGATTCTAAGTGCTCCTTTTGCTGAGTGTAATATTTTAATGCTTCGCCGTTCATTTGCTTGCGTGTTAAATTAATATCTGCAAATGTAATAATTTTTGTGCATTTACCTGGTTTGCCGAGTGTAAAATTTGGAATTTAGCAATATTAGTATTATTTTTGTGAAGCCAAGTGGGTGATTTTAACCTTGTTGCTTGCTCTATTTTTGCAAAATTGAATACCAAAATATAATATATGAAGAAATTTTACTGTTTACTACTACTGCTCTTTGCGGCACACTGGTCGTATGCCTCGACGCCTGTGAGCTATCGCTTCGGTATCGATGCTGGATTTATTGGAAGTGGATATGGTATTATGGTCTCTCCTATGAAATTGCAAATTGGGCCCGCTCTCCAGGTGGGTTTATTTGGTTTGGGAGGGCAAAACCTAAGTTATCAATCGAGCTATGATGATGTGTTTAGGTCGGCCAGTGAGGTGATAAACTATAGTAAGTACTCCAACTTCGCTATTACCGATGTGAAGTTGCGTGATGTTTCTGGTCGCCAGTTCGATCCCGTTTTGCAGATGGCATCAGTTAAGTATAACTTTACAAATTTATCACTTGGCGATAAGTTTATGCCTTTTGTAAATGCCTCGTTGTATTGGGGTCTTGCCAATAATAATGTGGGGGTATTCAATAATGAGCAAGCTATGAATGTCAGCAATGTGAATAATGTCGCTGCTTCGCGATTAATGGGTGATGTCAAGGTTGGAATGTCGTTATACTCAAGCCGTTGTGGTTCTAATCTTTCGGCATATCTAGGTGCAACATATGGCACTTACACCTATGTTAACAATGAATATACGGCCTATTATAGTGGTACGTACAATAGCAAAACCGTAGAGGACGACACCATATTCTACGATTGTGGCACCGTTCAACTCCCCGTTCAATTTAGCTTCGGATTACAATTTGAGTTTGGTACAACAGCCGCTTTTGGATACCCCAGTGTGCGAGTCAGAAGTGGCGGTAGCTTTTGGGATAAGTTGCTTGTTTGGTTGAATTTTGCTTCGGCTGCGGTGAGTATTGCCAACGACGCCTATGCAATAACACACCCTGCGGGGTACAACAGCAGCTCTTCAACCCAAACTAGGTCGGAAGGCACTGCTGCCAGAAGCTCGTCATCGTCGAGCAGAAGTTCATCGTCAAATGATGAGAATCTGCACACTTCGGTCTCAATGAGAATGGCGCTAAATAGGGATAGGGAGGTTTACAATAAATTGGAGAGCTCTATATCAAAGATGAGTACAGACCCCTCATACTATAACTATAACAACCTACGTAAGTATCAGTCCGAAATGAAGGCAATTCGCGAAAAGTGGCAGGATAAAACCTCTTTCCGCAAGTCAAAATGGGAGAGCTGGAACCGCTAATTTGCCCTAGCGAATCTCCCCTTTACTCTGAATATCGCAACTCTTGCTATCGCACTCTGCACCGATGACAATCGGCATATTTGTCATGTTTTGCAGTGTGAGGTTGCTGCATGCTGCTTGGCCATATGGCGACATTGGCTCGCCATGTTCGGGCTGGGTGTAGCCTACTAGAATTGGAAGTTCGCGCTGCTGCTCTTTACCTTTATATGGCTTGAATGTGATGCGGTTGTCTTTGCCGTGGATTGTGGCAAGTGAGTTCACCTCGTAGTGCTCTTGGCTTGGGATAAGCTCAAGCTCAATATCGCATGAATCCCCTTCGACATACAAAAGTGGGCCATAGCTAGCATCGCCCTTGCAGTTTTTAACAATTGCACCCTGCCCAACCCAATATGCTCTCTCGGTGCCAATGGTGGTGCAGTTCTCAAGATACATGCTTTCGGTTTGCGAACGAAGCTCAAATCCACCACGAGTATTTTTTGCCGTGCAGCCTATGAGTCGAAGGTTTTTGCAGGGGCCATATGTGCGGAAACCCTCCTCGCAAAGAGCCTTAATATACCCCTTCGTCACTACATATTCACCCTCTCTGTTGGGACTTAAGGTTCTGAAGTTCACATCAAAGGCGGGTCCGCTTGTCTCGGTCAACATGTCGTCGGTAGTTCGCACTTCTCCCTCGACGTAGCAGTCGATAAGTGTGACATCTTCGGGCTGCTGCTGGATGAAGAATCCATGGCCAAACGATTTGATGTAGAGGTTGCACTTGATGACTGTTGTCCCGCTGCCAGTAATCAAGAAGCCACTATGCTTTTGGTGCCTGATCACCAAATCTTTTCCTTTGCCAAAAAGATCTCCATAGCCGTATGGCGATGAGCCCTGCACCTTAAGCGTGAAGTTTTCGATGGTGTTGCCTGTGCCTTTGACCGTAAAGGCGCATCCGCCATGAGAGGTTGTGTTTCCTATGTGGTTGATCTCTAATCCTTTGATGTGGTTGTTGTTGCCTGTAACCGATATTTCGTCGGTGTGGATAGGGTGCTTGAGTAGTGCCCTGAGCTCTGTGTCGATCTCGAAGGTTACCCCCTTCATCTCGATGATATTGTTGTTGCCCGAGAATTTTATATATTGGTAATCCTTGCGCTCAATGCGGCTGCTGATTGTGTCGGCGTTGATATAATCGCGCATTTTGTATACTCCCGGCTCGAGCTTAATGTGTTGATTATCTTGGGCGATTAGCTGAGCAAACTCTGAGAGTGAATTTACTTTGATAGTTTTCTTTGCCGCGAATCCAGGCAATAGTAGTAGGGTGCAAAGTGTAGCAATAAGTAGCTTTTTCATGGGGTTTATCTTTGTCGTTTTATTTTTAAGTAGTGTAAAGGTAGTATATTTTTTCGGCAATCAATAATTATGTGAGACTCAAATTCAAAATGTCGTAGAAAATTATTATCTTTGCGCTGAAACTTTAATGAAACAAAATACAACACAATAATATATGGCTTTACAATGCGGTATTGTTGGTCTGCCCAACGTTGGCAAATCGACACTTTTTAACTGTTTGTCGAACGCTAAGGCGCAAGCGGCAAACTTCCCTTTCTGTACTATCGAACCCAATGTGGGCGTTATCACTGTGCCCGACGAGCGTTTGGTGGCACTCGCCTCAATAGATAAACCAAAGAAGATTATCCCTACGACCATCGAAATTGTCGACATCGCAGGGTTGGTTAAAGGAGCCTCGAAGGGTGAGGGCTTGGGAAATAAGTTCTTGGCTAATATTCGCAATACCAATGCAATTATCCACGTGCTTCGTTGCTTTGAGAATGGCAACATCACCCATGTCGATGGCTCGGTTGATCCGGTTCGCGACAAGGAGGTTATCGATACTGAGCTTCAGCTAAAAGATTTGGAGACTGTTGAATCGCGCATGAGCAAGTGCCAAAAGCAGGCGGCAAGTGGCGACAAGGTGGCAAAGCGTCAATACGATCTTCTCACCCAATACAAAGCGCTTTTGGAGCAGGGAAAAAGTGCCCGTACCTTGGTGCTAGATAAAGAGGATCAAAAGGTTGCCGACGAGATGAACCTTCTAACCAACAAGCCAGTGTTGTACCTATGCAACGTCGACGAGAAGGGTGCCGTAAATGGCAATGAGCACACCGAGGCTCTAGCTGCTGCAATCGCCGAGGAGCATGCGCAAATGCTAATTGTGGCCGCAGCAACCGAGGCCGATATCGCCGAGTTGGAGAGCTACGAGGAGCGCCAAATGTTCCTCGAGGATATAGGATTGAAAGAGTCGGGAGTAGCTCGCCTAATCAAGGCGGCATATGCTCTGTTGGAGCTCGAGACATACTTCACCACAGGAGTGCAGGAGACTCACGCTTGGACATATACCAAAGGCATGAAGGCTCCTCAGGCTGCAGGAGTTATCCACACCGATTTCGAGCGTGGATTCATCCGTGCCGAGGTTATGAAGTATGCCGACTATGTAGAACTAGGCTCCGAGAAAGCGTGCCGTGATGCCGGTAAAATTGGCGTCGAGGGTAAGGAGTATGTTGTGCAGGATGGAGATATAATGCATTTCTTATTTAATGTATAAATAGATATGAGTCAAGAAGTTAGAGTGCGTTTTGCGCCAAGCCCAACGGGGCCTCTACATATTGGTGGTGTTCGCACTGCCCTTTACAACTACCTCTTTGCACGTCGCAATGCAGGTAAGATGATCCTTCGCATTGAAGATACCGACTCTCAGCGCTTTGTCGAGGGTGCCGAGGAGTATATCATCGAGTCACTCAAGTGGTGCGGAATCGAAATCGATGAGGGGGTGGGCGTAGGTGGTCCCGATGCTCCATATCGCCAAAGTGAGCGTCGCGAGATATACCTAAAATATGCGATGCAGCTGGTGGATAGTGGCTGGGCATACTACGCATTCGATACAGCCGAAGAGCTTGATGCAAAGCGTAAAGAGGCCGAGGAGGCTGGTTCGGCATTTGCCTATAACTACTCGGTGCGCACATCTTTGCCAACTTCGTTGAGTCTAACCGCGGAGGAGGTTGAACAGCGTAAAGCGCGTGGCGATAAGTGGGTTATCCGCTTTAAAATGCCCGAGAACGAGGTTGTCGAGATGGACGACTTGATCCGTGGTCACGTGGTTGTAAATACCTCGACACTCGACGATAAAGTGTTGTATAAGTCGGTGGATTCACTGCCAACCTACCACCTTGCAAATATTGTCGACGATAAACTTATGCGCATTTCGCATGTGATACGTGGCGAGGAGTGGTTGCCATCACTGCCACTGCACTACCTATTATATAAAGCATTTGGGTGGGAGTCATCGAAACCCCAGTTTGCTCACTTGCCGCTGCTGTTGAAACCTACCGGAGGTGGAAAGCTATCTAAGCGCGATGGTGATAAGATGGGCTTCCCTGTCTTTCCACTATTCTGGCAAGCTCCAAATGGTGATACCGCAAAGGGCTATCGCGAGGATGGTTACTTTGCCGAGGCATTTATAAATATGTTGGCATTACTAGGCTGGAACCCCGGAACCGAGCAAGAGATCTTCTCGCTCGAGCAGCTTATCGAGAGCTTCTCATTGGAGCGAGTATCGAAGTCGGGAGCGCGTTTTCAACCCGAGAAGGCGCAGTGGTTCAATGCTCAATATATGCACCACAAGAGCGATGAGCAACTTGCCGAGTTGTACCAACCAATTTTGCGTGAGCATGGCATCGAGGTGAGCGACGAGCTTGCCGGTCGTGCAGCAGGCATTATGAAGGAGCGTGCAACATTCTCGACCGACCTTTGGGATTTAACATCATACTTCTTTGTTGCGCCAACCCAGTTCGAGGCTAAGCAGACCAAGAAGTATTGGAAGGGCGATAACCCCAGAATCTTGGGCGAATTGCGCGAGGTATTGGCTTCGATCGATGATTTCTCGCTCGAGAATACCGAATCGATAGTCCATGCATGGATCATCGAAAAGGGCTATGGCATGGGTCAAGTGATGAACACCCTTCGCTTGGCGCTTGTTGGAGCGGGCAAAGGTCCGGGCATGTACGACGTTACGGCCTTCATAGGTCGTGAGGAGTGTTTGCGCAGAATAGACTACATTTTAACAAACCTAAAAACAGAATAACTATGATTACCATTGAACAAAAAGTCTTCGGAATGACCGAGGCAGGAGATGCAATTATCGCCTACACAATGACCTCGGATAACGGTAGCTCAGTTGAGGTGTGCAACCTTGGAGCAACAATCTTATCGGTGAATGTGCCCGATCGTGATGGCAAGATTGCCGATGTGGCGTTGGGCTATCCCGATTACGAAAATATGGCTCGTGATTGCGCAGCGGTTGGTCGTTCGATTGGTCGTGTGGCAAATCGCTTGGCTGGTGGCAAAATGACTATCGAGGGCAAAGATTATCAATTGGCAATCAATAATGGCCCGAACCACCTTCATGGCGGTTTAGATGGTTTTGGTGTGAGAATCTGGGAGTCGCGTGTGGAGACTAACCGTGTGGTTATGACACTTCACTCGCCAGATGGCGACCAAGGATACCCCGGATCGGTGGATGTTGAGGCGATCTTCGACTTCGACGATGAGTACTCTTTGGAGGTGACCTATCGCGCTTGCAGCGACCAAACGACTGTTGTTAACCTCACCAACCACGCTTACTTCAACCTTGCAGGTGTAGACGAACCTTCGGTTTTGGAGCACGAGCTAAAGCTTTGTGCAACAAAGGTTTTGGAGATGAACGATGTTCAAATTCCAACGGGCAAAGAGCTAGAGATGGCTGGCACTCCAATGGATTTCACATCATTTGCGCGCTTGGGTGGTGCTGTGGAGAACGACTTCAACCACTCTAAATTATTCCGCGGTTTGGATCATTTCTTTGTGGTTGATGGCTGGAAGCCTTCGATCTTGGCCGAGAATGGCGTTTTGCGCGACCCTAAGAGTGGCCGTACGATGACCGTCCTTTCGTCGGCTCCTGGTTTGATGGTATACACTGGCAACTGGCTTGCAGGCGGTTCGCCAACTACCAAAAATGGTAAAGGGTTCTGCGACTACCAGGGTGTGGCTCTAGAGTGCCAAATTCACCCAAATGCAGCAAACACACCTTCGTTCCCAAGCGTTGAGCTTAAGGCGGGTGAGACGTTCTGCCAGAAGATTGTCTTTAAATTTGGAACATATTAATTTACAAATATTTAAATGAGAAAACTATTTTTAACACTATGCGCTGCAGCTGTGTCGCTGGCAGCCGTAGCTGATGAGGGAATGTGGCTATTGCCATACCTTAGGAAGATGAACATCGAGGATATGCAAAAGATGGGCTTGGAGCTCACCGCAGAGGATATTTATTCGGTTGACCAAAGTTCTCTGAAGGATGCGATCGTAATTTTTGGTAATGGTTGCACCGGCGAGATCGTATCGCCAAATGGACTGCTATTCACTAACCACCACTGCGGTTATGGTGCTATCCAGGCGCTTTCGTCGGTTGGTGCCGACTATCTTCAGGATGGATATTGGGCTATGGATAACTCCGAGGAGTTGCCAGCTAAGGGCTTGACTGTGAAGTTTATTCGTCAAATTGTCGATGTTACCCCCGATGTTGTTGGAAATGTTCCATCGATTGCAGCCGAGGCTGAGCGCACAGAGATTGTAGCGAAGAATATCGCAGCACTCAAAAAGGAGTATCAAAAGAAAAACAAGGGCATGGTTGTGGGCATCACTCCATTCTTTGGTGGAAATCAATACTTCCTGTTTGTGATGGAGGAGTATCGCGATATCCGTTTGGTGGGAACCCCTCCAACTTCGATTGGTAAGTTTGGTGGTGAGACCGACAACTGGATGTGGCCACGTCACACGGGTGATTTCTCGATCTTCCGCGTCTATGCCGACAAAAATAACCGCCCTGCAGACTTCTCACCCGAGAATGTTCCATATGCTGCCGATGAGTTCTTGAAGATCTCTACAGCCGGCGTTGAGGTTGGTGACTTTGCGATGATTATGGGATTCCCTGGCTCTACGCAACGTTTTATGACATCATTCGAGATCGATTATATGTTGGAGGTGACTAACCCACAACGCATCTCGATCCGTGGTGAGCGTCAAGATATTTTGATGGAAGATATGTTGGCAAGCGATAAAGTTCGTATCCAATATGCTTCGAAATATGCATCATCGTCGAACTACTGGAAGAATGCCCAAGGAATGTCTACAGCGCTTAAGAAGCTAAACGTCAAGGCTCAAAAAGAGGAGCAAGAGTCCTCGTACCAAGCGTGGGCAGCGGTGAACACCCTTCCGCAAGAACGATTGGTCGACGCTTTGTCACTTATCGAGAGTGGTATTAAAGATAGCTGGGATGCAGGTGCTTCGTATGAGTATTTGGGCGAGGCTATCATGCGTGCCGTTGAGATCAACTCTATTGCCAACTCAGCTTCTAGAATTGCTGGCGACAAGAAAAAAGTTAAGGCAGATGCCTTTGAGACAGCATTCAACAGCTTCTACAAAGATTACAACGAGTCGACAGATCGCAAAGTTACAAAGCGTATGTTGGAGATGGTTCGCGAAAATTCAAAGGAGCTTCCTTCGATCTTCGAGGATGTAATCGAGAGCGAGTTCAAGGGCGATATCGCAGCATATGTTGATTACCTATATAATAACTCGGTGTTTGCAAATGCTCAAACGGCAGAGGCTTTTGCTGCTAACTTTAGCCGCGAGGTGTTGGAGGCAGATCCTGCAGTCATCTTCTCAAAATCGGTAATGGCAAAGATGCGTGAATTGGGCGAGCAGCGTAAGGCGCACCAAGCGAAAATCGCCGAGGGTCACCGTCTATATATTGCAGGTTTGATGATGCAACAGCCCGACAAGGCGTGGGCATCGGATGCAAACTTCACTATCCGTTTGACCTATGGTCAAGTATTGCCATACTCGCCAGCAGATGGTGTTTTGTATGAGCACATGACAACCCTTAAGGGTGTAATGGATAAAGAGGATCCAACAAACCCAGTTGAGTTCACCGTTGATGATCGCCTCAAGGAGATCTACGCAACAAAGGATTATGGCCCATATGCCGACAAAGATGGTAACATGCCTGTTGGATTCCTTTCAAACTTGGATATCACCGGAGGTAACTCAGGATCGCCAATTATGAACTCGCGAGGTGAGCTAATCGGACTCGCTTTTGATGGCAACTGGGAGGCAATGTCGGGCGATGTGGCCTTCGAGCCAGAGTTGCAACGCACAATCTCGGTTGATGTTCGCTACCTACTCTTGGTTCTTGACAAGTTTGCTGAGGCTGGTTGGTTGCTCGACGAGATGGAGATCGTTAAATAATCGATACCTATTATGTATAGAGGTTTACTTGCACTCCTGTTGCTGCTTTCACTAGCAGAGCAGGGGTGCGCTCGTTCAGAGCTAAGTGTAGCGCAAAAGGCGGCAAAGCTGTTGATTGTTGGGGTCAATGGTCAAAGCCTTGCGCCAAATAACCCAATCATCGAAGATATTGGCCAGAAGGGTGTTACGGGAATTATCCTCTTTGGCCACAATGTCGCGACTTTCGAGACGTGTGAGGATCCGCGTGGGCAGCTCACGCAGTTTATCGCCGATATGCATGCTATCCGCACAGAACCACTTATCGTCTCGATCGACCAAGAGGGTGGTTTGGTCAACAGGTTGAAGGAGCGCAGTGGATTCAACCCTATGCCCTCGCAGAAGAGTGTTGGTGAAAGTGAAAGCCTTACACAGGTCTATGAAGCTGCTGCCAACATCGCCAGTGAGGTGGCTAGTATTGGTGTGAATTTTAACTTTGCCCCCTGTGTCGATGTCGATGTTAATCCCGATTGTCCGGTAATTGGCAAGGTGCAGCGCTCATTCTCGAGCGACGAAAAACATGTGGCGATGTGTGCATCGATCTACGTCTGGGAGCATCGCAAGCGGGGTGTATTGACTTCGCTGAAGCACTTCCCTGGGCATGGTAATTCATTGGCCGATAGCCACTTTGGACTTACCGATATCACATCGACGTGGAGTGAGCGCGAGCTATATCCATACCAGAGTTTGATGGAGCGAGGATTGTGCGACGCGGTTATGGTGAGCCACCTCTATAATGCAAATTTCGATAAGGATTACCCTGCGACCCTATCGCGCAAAACTCTGCAAGGCATCCTGCGCGAGCAGTTGGGTTGGGATGGAGTGGTTGTGAGCGACGACATGCAGATGCGTGCGATAACCGACCACTACGGCTTCGATGAGGCGGTAACCCTTGGGCTCAATGCCGGGGTCGACCTATTTATTATAGGAGGGAATATCAAACGCGAAAATTATAATGTGGTCGATAAGTTCATTTCGGTAATAGAATCGGGCATAGCGTCGGGAGCAATATCTATGGAAACGCTTGATCAGGCGGTCTCTCGTATCGAGAGGCTAATTAAACGATTAAACGGGCGAAGCTAGTGGTGTTTTGGATAAGTTGCTTTTATTCAAATTTAGGGTTGTAAGTAGGGTAAAATAATTATTGGTGTGTTTTTAAGAGTGCTATTGGAGATGAGATTTTTTGCTATTGAATTGAAAATATAGTGGTTCTATACTGAAATTTAATAGTGAAAAATAT